>JBJMIG010000064.1:0-50067 GCA_045806965.1 Labedaea sp.
CGACCTGGTTGTTCACAATCATGTGGACCGTGCCGCCGGTACGGTACCCGCGTAGCTGGGAGAGGTTGAGCGTCTCGGCGACCACGCCCTGACCGGCGAACGCGGCGTCGCCGTGTACCAGCACCGGGAGCACGGTGTACCCGTGCAGGCCCAGGTCGAGTCGATCCTGCTTGGCGCGGACGATGCCCTCGAGCACCGGGTCGACCGCTTCGAGGTGGGACGGGTTCGCGGTCAGCGACACCGCGATCGGCCGGCCCGACTGGCCGGAGAACGTCCCCTCGGCGCCGAGGTGGTACTTCACGTCGCCGGAGCCATGCGCCTGACCCGGGTCAAGGTTGCCCTCGAACTCCTGGAAGATCTGGGAGATCGGCTTGCCGACGATGTTGGCCAGCACGTTGAGCCGGCCGCGGTGCGGCATGCCGATGACGACCTCGTCCAGCTCGTACTCGGCGGCCTTGTCCAGCACGGTGTCCAGCAGCGGGATGACCGACTCGCCGCCCTCGAGCGAGAACCGCTTCTGCCCGACGTACTTGGTCTGCAGGAACGTCTCGAACGCCTCGGCCGCGTTCAGCTTGGACAGGATGTACTTCTGCACCGCCTGCGGCGGCTTCTCGTGCCGCACCTCGACCCGGTCCTGGATCCAGCGCCGCTCGGCCGGGTCCAGGATGTGGGTGTACTCCACGCCGACCGTGCGGCAGTAGGAGTCGCGCAGCACGCCGAGCACGTCGCGCAGCTTCATCCGGTCCTTGCCGGCGAACCCGCCCATCGGGAACTCGCGGTCCAGGTCCCACAGGGTCAGCCCGTGCGACAGGATGTCCAGGTCCTCGTGCTTGCGCTGGCGGTAGTTCAGCGGGTCGGTGTCGGCCATCAGGTGGCCGCGGGTGCGGTACGCGTCGATCAGCCCGATCACCCGGGTGGTCTTGTCGATCGAGCCTTGCGGGATGTCCTCCACCCAGCGCACCGGCTCGTACGGGATGCGCAGCGAGGTGAAGATGTTGTCGTAGAAACCGTCCTCGCCGAGCATCAGCTGGTGGATGCGGCGCAGGAACTCGCCCGACTCGGCGCCCTGGATGATCCGGTGGTCGTAGGTCGAGGTCAGCGTGATGATCTTGCTGACCGCCAGTTCGGTGAGCGTGCGCTCGCTGGTGCCCTGGTACTGAGCGGGGTAGTCCATCGCGCCGACCCCGACGATCGCGCCCTGGCCCGGCGTGAACCGGGGCACCGAGTGGTTGGTGCCGATGGTGCCGGGGTTGGTCAGCGAGATCGTGGTGCCGGTGAAGTCATCCGTGGTCAGCGAGCCGTTGCGGGCCTTGCGGATGATGTCCTCGTAGGCCTGCCAGAACTGGGTGAAGGTCATCCCTTCGCAGCCCTTGATGGACGCCACCACCAGGTTTCGGCTGCCGTCCTTGCCCGGCAGGTCGATGGCCAGGCCCAGGTTGACGTGCTCCGGGGTGACCAGGGTGGGCTTCCCGTCCAGCACCGCGTAGTGCCGGTTCATGTTCGGGTACGCGTCCAGCGCGCGGACCACCGCGTAGCCGATCAGATGGGTGTAGGAGACCTTGCCGCCCCTGGTCCGGCGCAGGTGGTTGTTGATCACGATCCGGTTGTCCGCGAGCAACTTCGCCGGCACCGCCCGCACACTGCTCGCGGTCGGGATGGTCAGCGAGAGGTCCATGTTCTTGGCGATCACGGCGTTGGCGCCGCGCATCGGCTTGGTCTGGTCGCCCTCGAGGATCTTCACCTGGGGCGGGCCGGGGCTGTATGCGGCCGGTGCGCGCTCGGGCGCCGGGACGGGCTTGGCCGGCCGCGCGGGTGCTTCCGGGGCCGGTGACGCGGCCGCGGCGGGGGCCACCTGGCCGTTTGCCGCCGCGCTCTCCTTGGCCTTGGTGGTCGCCACGCTCTGGCTCGGGGCCCGGGGAGTCGGCTTGTAGTCGGCGAAGAAATCGTGCCACGCCGCGTCCACGGACGAGGGGTCGGCGAGGAACTGCTCGTACATCTCCTCGACCAGCCACTCGTTGGGGCCGAACTGTGAGGCGGGACTGGTGGTGGACACGGCTGCGCTCTCTATCCCTGTCGGACTCGACTGTTTGGTGGTTGCACCAACAGGCTAGTCCTCAACTCGGGCGGGATGTGAGTGAACCGGGGCGCGGCGCCCGGCCTCGTCGGGCAACCCGCCGTAGCTCCAGAGCTGTGCATAGCGGCCGTCGGCGGCCAGCAGCTCCGCGTGGCTGCCGACCTCGACGACCTTGCCGCCGTCCAGCACGACGATCCGGTCCGCTCTGGCCGCCGTGGCCAGCCGGTGTGCCACGACGAACGTGGTGCGCCGCCGGGCGAGCGTCTCGCTCGCGGCCAGCACCGCGGCCTCGGTGGCCGGGTCGAGCGCCGCGGTCGCCTCGTCCAGCAGCAGCACGTCCGGGTCGACCAGCGCGGCCCTGGCCAGGCCGACCAGTTGGCGCTGCCCGGCGGACAGGCTCTGGCCGCGCTCGCCCACCTGCTGGCGGAACCCGTCCGGCAGGCTCGCCACCATGGGCAGCGCGCCGACCTCGCGGACCGCCGCCTCGATCTCGGCCGGCGCCGCGTCCACCCGGCCGTAGCCGACGTTGTCCGCCACATCGCCGGTGAACAGGTGCGCCTCCTGCGGCACCACTCCGAGCCGTTGCCGGTAGCCGGCCAGGTCGTACTGGCGCAGGTCCACCCCGTCCACGAGGACCGCGCCGCCGGTCGGGTCGTAGAACCGGGCGAGCAGCTTGACCACCGTGGACTTGCCGGCGCCGGTGGCGCCGACCAGAGCGACCGTCTCGCCAGGGGCGACCGTCAACGAGACGCCCTCCAGCGCCGGGGTGTCGGTACCCGGGTAGGTAAACGTCAGGTCGCGCAGCTCGACCGCGCCGTCCAGGGTGGCCGGCACCGGGACCGGGTGCTCGGCCGGCCGCACCGAGGTGGGCGTGCGCAGCAGCTCGGCGATGCGGCGCAGGCCGACCCTGGCCTGCTGGTAGCCGTCGAACACCCCGGAGAGCTGCTGCACCGGGGCGAAGAACAGGCCGAGATAGAGCAGGAACGCGAGCAGCACGCCCGGGCTCAGCGTGCCGTCGGCCACCCGGTTCGCGCCGGCCACCAGCACCACGGCCTGCACCAGCCCGGCCAGCATGGACACGAACGGGAAGTAGGTAGCGACGTAGCGCTGGGCCCGCAGCCTGGTCACCCGGTAGGCGTCGCTGCGCGCGGCGAACGCCCGTGCCGACTCGCCCTCCCTGGTGAACGCCTGCGCCACGCGCAGCCCGGAGACGTTCTCCTGCAGGTCCGCGTTGACCGCGCTGACCCGCTCGCGAGCCTCGGTGTAGGCCACCGTGGACAGCCGCTGGAAGATCACCGTGGCGACCGCGAGCAGCGGCAGCGCGACCAGCGCGACCAGGGCCAGCGAGGCGTCGGTGAGCAGCAGCGCGGCGGTCACCGCGGCCACGGTCAATAGGCTGGTGACCCCGGTGACCAGGCCGGTCTGCAGGAACGTGGAGAGCGCGTCCACGTCGGTGGTCATCCTGGTCATGATCCGGCCGGCGAGCTCGCGCTCGTAGTAGTCGAGGCCGAGCCGCTGGAGATGGGCGTAGCTGCGCACCCGGAGCAGGTAGAGCAGCCGCTCGCCGACCCTCGCGGCGAGCACGGTGGACATCGCCACGTCCAGCCAGCCGAGCCCGACCAGGAGCACGCCGATGCCGGTGGCCACGAACAGGGGGATCGGGTTCCCGGTCACCACGCCGGAGTCGATGCCCTGCCGGAACAGCGCCGGCAGACCCATGGCCATCGCCGTGTCGGCGACCAGCAGCAGGCCGACGCAGAGCAGGGCCAGCCGGACCGGGCGGAGCAACCGGCGCAGCCGGAAGCCGGGATCCGGTGCGGTCGGATCCTCGCCCTTGAGATCGGGCCGCTCCGTGACCGGCGGCAGCGCCTCGACCTGGGCGAGCAGCTCCGGGGTCGGCGGGATGCCGGCCAGCATGCCCTCGCCGGGGCCGCCGCCGGTCCGGCGGTTGGCGGCGGGCGGGCGGCCCGCGCCGACCGGCGCGAGGTGACGTTGCGGCGCTTCGATCGGAGCGACGTCACCTTCCTCGGTACGCGGCCAGAGCGCGGCGGTGGCGCCGTCCGGGCCGGGCGCGAGGTCGTCCACGCCGGTGCCGGTGATGCGGCCGATGTCGTCGATCGCCTCGCCGGGCCCGGCGAGCAGCGCACGGTAGAGCGCGCAGCGCGCGGTCAGCTCGGCGTGCGTGCCGGTGTCCACCACCCGGCCGCGGTCCAGCACGGCGATTCGGTCGGCCAGCGCCAGGGTCGAGCGGCGGTGCGCGATCAGCAGCGTGGTCCGGTCCCTGGTCACCGCGCGCAGCGTGTCGTGGATGGCCGCCTCGGTGGCCACGTCCACGGCGGAGGTGGCGTCGTCGAGCACCAGCACCCTCGGGTTGGACAGCAGCGCCCTGGCCAGCGCCACCCGCTGGCGCTGACCGCCGGACAGGGTCAGCCCGCGCTCGCCGACCATGGTGTCGTAGCCGTCCGGCAGGTCCACGACGAACTCATCCACCTGTGCGGCCCTGGCCGCGGCCAGCACCTCGGCGTCGGTGGCGTCGGTGCGGCCGTAGGCGATGTTGGCCCGGACCGTGTCGGAGAACAGGAACGCCTCCTCGAACACCACGCCGAGGGTGCGGCGCAGCGAGCCACGACGCAGCGTGCGGATGTCCACCCCGCCGATCCGGACCGCGCCGGCGTGCACGTCGTAGAACCGGGGGAGCAGCAGGGAGACCGTGGACTTGCCGGAGCCGGCGGTACCGACCAGGGCGAGGGTCTCGCCGGGGGCGACGCTGAGCGAGACGCCGTCGAGCACCGGTTCGCTCCTGGTGTAGCCGAACGTGACGTCGTGCAGGGTCACCTCGACCGGACCGGCCGGCACGTCGACCGCGTCCGGCGCGTCGACCACGTCCGGCTGCGAGTCGATCAGCTCGTACACCCGCTCGACGCCGGCCCTGGCCAACTGGGCGTTCACCAGCAGGCTGGACAGCAGCCGGGTCGGGCCGACCAGGTTGGCCACGTAGCTGGCGAAGGCCAGGAAGGTGCCGAGGGTGACCTGGCCGTGCAGGGCCAGCCAGCCGCCGAGGGCGAGCACCCCGACCTGGCCGATCGCCGGCATGGCCACCATGGTCGCGGCGATCCGCGAGGTGAGCGCCGCCGCCCGCATCCGCTCGCCGAACAGCGTCCTGGCCGCCTGCTCCAGCCGGGCCACCTCGCGCGCCTCCTGGCCGAAGCCCTTCACCACCCGCACGCCGGTGACCGTCTCCTCGACGTGCTGCGCCAGGTCCGCGGCCCGCTGCTGGGCCGACCAGGTGGCTGGGAAGAGCACCTTGCGGCTGCGCACCGCCAGCACCGCGACGACCGGGGTGACCACGAGCGCGACCAGGGTGAGCAGCGGGGACAGCCAGAGCATCGCGACGAACGCGACCAACGCGAACACCACCGTGCCGATGGCCAGCGGCACCATCATCAGCAGGCCCTGCACGAGGGTCAGGTCGGTGATCGAGCGGGAAACCACCTGTCCGGTTCGCAACGCGTCCTGCTTGCCGCCGTCGAGCCGCTGCACCGCGCCGAACACCTGCTGGCGCAGGTCGTGCTGGACGTCGAGGGCGAGCCGGCCGCCGACGTAGCGGCGCACGAACGCGGTCCCGAAGGTGAGCAGTTCGATCGCGACCAGCCCGGTGACCAGCGCGCCGAGCGAGTCGGTGCGACCGGCCACCGCGTCGTCCACCACGAACTTGATCAGGATCGGGCCGGCCGCCTGGAAGCCGACGCCGACCACCGCGGCGACCATCGACAGCACGACGACCCGGGGGTGGCGCCAACAGGCGGCGCTCAGCCGGCGGATCCAGCCGGGCTGCGCGGCTGCGGACGGTTGTGTTGCTGCGGGCACCTGACCAGGTTAGGCAACGGCACCGACGAGGTGGACCTACGTGATGTCGCGACGCTGGTTGCGCAGCAGGCCGGTGAGGAAGAACAGCATCGTCCAGCCCAGGAAGATCAGCCCGCTGACCCACAGGGCGAACGCGCCCGGGGCGCCGGTGAACGCGCGGAACGCCTGCTCGAATTCGTCCTTGGCATCCGGCGGGATGAACCGCCCGCCGGCCAGCTGCTGCGCCTGGTCGAACAGCAGCGCGGTGGCGGTCGAGCCGGTCAGCCCGTTGGCCGAGCCGTTGGGCAGGAACCCGGCGATGTGCGAGCCGTTGGTGACACCGGTGAGGATCAGTTCGCCGAACGGGCCGACGATCAGCGCATAGATCAGCAGCAGCACCAGCGTGCCGACCGGAGAGCCGAGCAGCGCGCCGACACCCATGCCAAGCAGGGTCCACAGCAGACAGGCCAGGATCCCGGAGAGCAGGATCAGAATCCAGTCACCGGCCTCGGGCAGGTACTTGGCGTCCGATCCGATCGCCGCGCCGATGCTGGCCGCGCCGGCCACGACCACGCCGTAGATCAGGCCCCAGAGCACGTAGGTGACCGCCTTGGCGCCGAGCAGCGAGGCCCGGTTCGGCGCGGTCAGGAAGCTGGTGGTGATGGTCTTGCGGCTGATCTCGCTGGCCAGCGCGAGCCCGCCGAACACCATGGGGAAGATGGTCGCGATGTTCATGCTCCTGGTCAGCGCGATCGACGACCAGGACAGTTGGTCGATCTGAATGCTGAGCTCGCGCACCACGTCGTTGTCCGACGCGTCGTTGATCAGGCTGGTGAGAAGCGCCGAGGTGCCCCATGCCCAGCCGAACGCCAGCAGCACCGCCGGGATCAGCAGCACCCACCACAACCGGGTGGTCAGGATCTTGCGGAACTCCGCCTTGATCAGCCGGCCCATCAGCCCTGCCCTCCCCATCCGCCCGGACCGGGCTGCTGGTAACCCTGCTGCGGTTGCGGCCCGGTCGGTTGCGGTCCGGTTGGCGGCCCGGGCTGGCCCCACGGCGGGGTGCCCTGGCCGGCCGGCACCGGGTATCCCGACTGCTGCGGCGGGTAGCCCGGCGGCGGACCATACCCGGGTGGGGGCTGGGCGTAGCCGGGCTGCGGCAGCTGACCGAACGCCACCTGCTGCGGAGCGGAGAACTGGCCGCTGGTCAACCGGAAGAACAGCTGCTCGAGGTCGGCCTTCTCCTCCTGCACGCCGTAGAGCGCGACGCCCGCCTTCGCGGCCGCGTCGCCGATTTGCTGCACGGTGGCGTCGGGCACGGCGATCCGCCCGTCGGGGAGCGGCTGGATGCCGGTGATCCCGGCCTCCTGCAGCGCGGCGACCAGCTTGTTCGGGTCGGCCGGCTGCACGATCACCCGGCTCTGCTGGGAGCGGCGCAGCTCGTCGAGCCGCCCGTAGTACATGGTCATGCCGCGGCTGATGATCACGACCTGGTCGATGGTCTGCTCCACCTCGGCCAGCAGGTGACTGCTGATCAGTACGGTCCGCCCGCTGCCCGCGAAGGCCTTGAGGAAGGTGCGCAGCCAGGCGATGCCCTCCGGGTCCAGCCCGTTCGCCGGCTCGTCGAGCACCAGCACCTGCGGGTCGCCGAGTAAGGCCGTGGCGAGGGCTAACCGCTGCTTCATGCCGAGCGAGAACCCGCCGGCGCCGCGCTCGGCCGCGGGCCCGAGGCCGACCAGGCCGAGCACCTCGTCGGCGCGCTGGTCCGGCAGACCCATCGCGGCGGCGTACACCCGAAGGTGGTTGCGGGCGCTGCGACTCGGGTGGAACCCCTGTGCCTCGAGCACGGCGCCGACCACCCGGCCCGGGTTGCCGAGCTGGTCGAACGGTTGGCCGTTGATCGTCGCGTAGCCCGCCGTCGGGGTGACCAGCCCGAGCAACATGCGCAGCGTGGTCGTCTTCCCGGCGCCGTTCGGCCCGAGGAACCCGGTCACCGAGCCCGGCTCCACCTGGAAGCTCAGGTTGTGCACCGCTGGCACCGGACCAAAGTTCTTGGACAGGTTCTGCACCACAATCCGACCGCTGCCGTCGTGCACGGTCCCTCCCGCCATAGCCCCACCGTTGGGCGCCATCCTGCACCATCGCGTCCGCCGGCCCACCCGCAATGCCGCATTTGACCCCAGACCAACGACCGCCATCCGCCCAACCCGCCCCGCACCGGGTGCCCGGCGGTTACCGCGCAAGGTGACATTCCGCTGTAAGAAGCGCAGGAATGTCACCTTCCGCGCTACGCGCCGCACGCCGGAGCGCAGCACTCAGTTGGCTGAGCGCAGCAGTCAGTTGCCTGAGCGCAGCAGTCAGTTGCCTGAGCGCAGCAGTCAGTTGCCGGTACGCCGGGCGCCGGTTGCGCGCTCTGCCGACAGGCCCGCGCTCGCCGCGACAGGGGAGGCCCATGGGGGCGGCCCGCTCAACCAGCCTGGGGGTCACTGGGAGCGGGCCGCCACGGACAGCTTAAGCGCTCGCACAGCGTGGCGCTGCACCCGGGGGTCGGCGAGTCATGCTTACTTGTCCACAAGAAATGCACTCTATCGAGTGAGAAAATCGGCAAATATGGGTGAAATCGGTGTGTGGCCACTGTGGTCATCCGGGCCGGTGACCGATGCCTCAACGGTGACGGAACCTCGGTGGTCGATAGCATGCCACGACGCCTTCGGGCGAGACCGAGCGTTGACGATCTTCGTCGAGGAGGACCGAATCCTGGTGGTCCCTCCGGCCGGCGCCGCCGCGGTGCTGCCCGCCACGCAGGTCCACCGGCTGTGCGCGGTGCTGGACCAAGCGGTGCGCCGCAGCACGGAACGGTGGGTGAGCTGATGCGCCGCCGCATCCACGACACCATGCGCGACGCCGTGCTGAGCCAGCTCGAGCAGCTCGACGCCGCGGCCGGGGAGGCCGAGCCGGGGGCGCTGATCGCGTTGGCCCGCACCGAGATCAACCGCCTTGCCGACGGCTGGCGGCTGCTGCTCACCGCGCACCGCTACGACGACGGGGGCCGGTGCGCCGGCTGTCCGACCGGAACCCGCACCCGCTGGCCGTGCCAGGTCTGGAAGACCGCGCACGAGCAGCTGATCGGCGAGGGTGTGTCGCACCGCAGACGCACCCACCCCTTGCGCGACCCGATCGGCCGGATGGCCAGGACGGTCGCCGCGCGCCGGGCGGCGACCGGGCGCCGCTGAGCCTCGGACAGCCGCGACCTCAGAGAACCGCGTGCGGCTCCGTGTGCGCGAGCCCGTGCGCCACCGCCACCGGCTCGTTGGTCAGCGCCCCGGCGTGCGTGTTGAGACCGAGGGCCAGCGCCGGGTCGGCCCCGAGCGCGGCGCGCCATCCCTTGTCCGCCAAGGCGACCGCGTACGGCAGCGTGACGTTGGTGAGCGCGTAGGTCGACGTGCGCGGCACCGCGCCCGGCATGTTGGCCACGCAGTAGAACACCGCCCGGTGCACCTGGAAGGTCGGGTCGGCGTGCGTGGTCGGGCGGGAGTCGGCGAAGCAGCCGCCCTGGTCGATCGCGATGTCGACGAGCACGGCGCCCGGCTTCATGTCCCGCACCAGGTCGTTGCTGACCAGCTTGGGTGCCTTGGCCCCGGGGACGAGCACGGCGCCGATGACCAGGTCGGCCTCGCGGACGGCCTGCTCGACGGCGTAGCGGCTGGAGGTGATGGTGCGCAGCTGGCCGCGGAACTGGTTGTCCAACTGGCGAAGCCGGTCCACGCTGGTGTCCAGCACCTGGACGTCGGCGCCCATACCGACGGCGATGGCGGCGGCGTTGCGGCCGGCGACCCCGCCGCCGATGACCACCACGCGGGCCGGGTGCACGCCCGGCACGCCGCCGGGCAGCACGCCCCGGCCACCGGACGGTCGCATCAGCGCGTACGCACCGACCTGCGGGGCTAGCCGGCCGGCCACCTCGGACATGGGGGCGAGCAGCGGCAGCGCGCCGTTCGCCGTCTGCACGGTCTCGTAGGCGACCGCGGTGGTGCCGGCGGCCACCAGCGCCCGGGTCAGCGCCTCGTCCGCGGCCAGGTGCAGGTAGGTGAACAGCACCTGGTCCGGGCGCAGGTAGCCGTACTCCTCGGCAACCGGCTCCTTGACCTTGAGCACCAGCTCGCCCTCGGCCCAGGTCTCCTCGGGCCCGCTGAGGATCTTGGCGCCGGCCCCGAGGTACTCCTCGTCGGGGATGGACGAGCCGAGCCCGGCGCCGGTCTCGACGAACACGTCGTGCCCGTGCGCGGTGAGCTCGTGCACCCCGGCCGGGGTCAGCGCGACCCGGTACTCGTGGTTCTTGATCTCACGGGGAACGGCGATCTTCACGGCAGGTGCTCCTGAGTTGGGCCGAACGGGTGTCATCACCCACGGTCGGGCAGTAACGTGCCCCTGTCATCGTGCTGGCGGCATGAGAACATCGCTCGTCTGTTGTGGCATCGGCACAATGACAACACAGTGACATCCCCAGACATCACCCAGACTCACCCGGACATCACCCTGGCAGCCACCGCCCGCTACCGCCAGCGGAGCGTCACCAACTGGGTGACCAGAGCCAACCGGGCGTCCGGGTCGTCCAGGTCGACGCCGGCCAGCTCGGTGAGCCGGGACATCCGGTACCGCAACGTGTTCGGGTGAATTTTGAGGGCCCGACTGGCCGCGCGCGGGTCGCCCGCGTGCCGCAGCCACTCGTACAGCGTGTCCACGTACCGCGTACCGGCCTCCCGATCGTGCGCGAGCAGCCGGGGCAGCGGGCCGAAATCGGGTGCCCCGGCGGATGCGGCGGCCACCGCGGTCCGGTGCAGCACGACCACGGTCCAGGCCTGCTCGTGGCTGATGACCGGCCCGGCCACCAGCCCGGCCCGGAGCAGGCCGAGCGTCTCCTCTGCCAGCGCCCGCGAGGCGGCCAGGTCGGTCAGCGGAACCGGAGGACCGGCGGCGACCAGCGGCGCCGCGCCGCGTTCGGTGGCCAGGGCGGCGCGCAGCGAGGGCCAGCCGCCGTCCCCCTCGCGGTCCGGCACCACGGCGTAGAGCACGTCGCGCAGCTCGGTGATCGCCGGCCGGCGGCCGATTCCGCCGGTGATCCGCTCCCACAGCGCCAGCCGCGGGCCCTCGCCGCCGCGACCGTCCTCGGTCGGCACCTCGATGGCCACCACCCGGTGCGGCTCGTCGTCGAGGTCCAACTCGGCGGCGGCCAGCCGCACGCTGCCGGTGCCTTCGAGCACGGCGCGGACCAGCTCAGCGGACCGGCGCCGCTCCGCGTCCTGCTGGGCCCTGCGGCGCAGCAGGTGCAGCGCGACCACGGGCGCGGTGTCGGCGAACGCGGCGGCGCGCTCCTCCGGCACCGGGCCGGGGACCACCGCCCACATCGAGCCGAGCAGCTCACCGCCCATCCGGATCGGCACGATCAGCCGGGGCAGCGTGCCGTCCGGCTGCGCCGGCACGAAGATCGTGGTGCGGCCCCGGCTCAGCTCGCGGAACACCCCGCGGGAGCGGAACCGGGCGAGCACCTCGTCCGGCACCCGGCGACCCATGATCGTGGAGATGCGCGCCGGGTCGGTGCGGTCCTGCTGAGCGGAGTAGGCCAGCACCCTGGAGTTGGCATCCTCGATGGTGACCGGGGCGTCGACCACCGCAGCCGCGGCGTCGGCGAGCCGGAACAGGTCGCCGAGCCCGCCCGGGCCGTGCGCCGGGGTGCCGTTCGACTCCGACTCGTCGGCGGCGCCGTCCAGCACCGTGCGGAGCAGCCAGACCAGTTGGGCCCAGGCCGCGCCGGTGTGTACCGCGACGATGCCGGTGCCGGCCGCCCTGGCCGCGGCGCGCACCGAGGCCCTGGTCGCCAGCGGCGGCTTGAGCAGCACGGCGGCCGCGCCGCGCTCGCCGCTGTGCCGGATCAGCTCGACCGCGGCCGCCGTGCTGCCGACCGCGACGCCGAGCACCAGGTCGCCGTCGGCCACGGCGGCGCGGTGCCCGACCTCGGCGATCACCACGTCGGTGACGTGCGCGTCGGGCGCGGGCGGCGCGGTGATCCGCAGCAGCGTCGGGCCGACCCGGTCGACCACGCCCTGCACGGTGATCACGGCCCCTCCACATGCCTGGCGTAGGTCTCCGTCACGTTCGCCCAGCCGTGATCGTCCACCACGGCAGAGTCGCACGCACCAACGGGAACTCGTTGCCTGAGTGTGGAACTCGGTTGCCCGAGCGCGTAACTCGGTTGCTGGAACGCGCGACTCGCGAGGGATGCGGTCAGGACAGGGCGGTGGTGATCCAGTCGGCGACCGGGAGATCGCGGTTGGCGCACTCGGCGGAGAGCCGGATCGTCCAGCGCAGCGCCTGCACCATGAGCGTGGCCATCTCGTCGGGGGCGGCGTTGGTCAACGCGATCTCGATCTGTGCGCGGGCCGCGTCGCTGTCCCCGTGCACCTCGGCCAGCAGGGTGCGCACCGCGGTGCGCACCGGCGGGTCGGCCTGGTCGATCGGGACCTCCTGGCCGTCGTCGTCATAGACCTGCATGCGTACCGGGGTGGTCCCGCCAGAGCCGAGCGCGGCCACCATCGAGCTGCATTCGTGGAACAGCAGCAGCATCAGCTCGCGCGCGTCGGCGTGGCTGTGTGGCGACGACCGCACCGCGTCCGCGACCTCGTCGAGCGCACCCTCGTCCTGCCCCGCGTGCATGGCGGCAAGGGCCTGACTCGCCGCGGCGATGAGGCGCCGCTGCCGCTCAAAGTGCGGGTCCACCAACCCATCTTCTAACAGCCTGACCCGAACGGGCGCGTCCATTCGGGGAGTCTTGCGGTTACCTCGGGTTAGCTAGCTGACCTTGGTCAGTCCGTCCAGCGTGACATTTCCCGAGGTAGCGGCGTTGATCAGGGCGCCGAGCGCCATGCCGTGGAGTAACTCGGCCATCTGAGCGCGGTCGAGATGCCGGCTGTGCGGCGTCGAGTTGATCAATCCGAACACGGCGTGCGCGGCCGCCCGCGCGGTCGGCTCGCCCGCGTCCGGCAGTGCGGCCCGGATCGCGTCCACCCACACCTCCACGTAGCGCCGCTGCAACGCGCGCACCCGGCGCCGGTCCGCGTCGATGAGGTTGCTGAGGTTGCGTTCCTGCACGGTGATCAGCGCCGGGTTGTCCAGCGCGAAGTCAACCTGGAAGCGAACCAGCTCGGTCAGCGTCTCGGCCGGCGTGGCGGTCCGCTCGACCCGGCCCTGCCCGCCGGCGAGCAACACCTCGCTGATCGAGGTCAGCATCTCCCCGAGCATCGCGTCCTTGCTCCGGAAGTGGCGGTACAGCGCCGGTCCCGAGATGCCGACCGCCGAGCCGATGTCGTCGATGCCGACCCCGTGAAAGCCGTGGCGCGAGAACAGGTCCGCGGCCGCGGCGAGGATCTGCTCGCGCCGAGTTGGAGTTGCTGACACCGGTTCATGGTAACCAGCCGTGGTTAGCGAACGCTAACAACCGCGGTCGCGATCGTAAATGTTTTACGTACTACTTCCCGATGTGGAAACAGCCTGGGACGATGAGCCAACTGTCCTGGTGCGACCACGGACAGTGGTCATCGCTCCGAAACCCTGCATCGGAGGTCGAACAGTGAAATTTGCCCGATTTGTTGTGGTCGGCTTACTGGCCATGGTGGCCATGCTGGCCTTCGCCATCCCATCCTCGGCCGCCACCGGGCGCTACGTCGCGCTCGGTGACTCGTACTCCTCCGGTCTCGGCGCCGGGAACTACTCCGGCGGAAGCTGCAAGCGCAGCGCCAACGCCTACCCCCAACTGTGGGCCAACTCGCACGCTCCGTCCGCGTTCGCCTTCGCGGCCTGCTCGGGCGCGAAGACCGCGGACGTGCTCAGCGCCCAGATCGGCTCGGTCACCGCGGACACCGCGCTGGTCACGCTGTCCATCGGGGGCAACGACGCCGGGTTCTCCGATGTCATGATCACCTGCAACACCAGTTCGGACAGCACCTGCGTGCAGCGCAACAACGACGCACAGAACTTCGCCCGCACCACGCTTCCCGGCCGGCTGGACGGCGTGTACGACGCGATCCGCTCGCGGGCGCCGTCCGCCCGGGTCGTCGTGGTCGGCTACCCGCGGATGTACCGGCTCGGCGGCGGCTGCATTCTCGGGCTGAGCGACACCAAGCGGGCGGCCATCAACCAGTCGGCCGACGTGCTGGCCCAGGTGGTCGCCGGCCGGGCGGCCGCATTCGGGTTCGGGTTCCTGGACGGGCGCACCGCCTTCGCCGGACACGAGATCTGCGCGGCGCGACCGTTCTGGCTGAATAGCGTGAATTTGTCCGCAATCGACGAGTCGTACCACCCGACCGGCAACGGGCAGAGTAGCGGCTACTTCGCCGCGCTGCGCTCGATCACCGGCTGATCGCGGCTCGACTCCGCTGGACGCCCACGTTAGTCATCGCTAACATTGTCGTAAGTTAACGATGACTAACGTGAGCGGAGCGAGATGGACGCACCGGCCCTGCGTACCGAGGCCGACCCGGCCGACCCGGGGTTCGCGCGTTACGTCAAGGAGCACGGCGCGCTGGTCGAGGACCTGCGTGCGCGGCTCGGCCAGGCCCGGCTCGGCGGTCCCGAGCGGGCCAGAATCCGGCACGTGGAACGCGGCAAGCTGCTGCCCCGCGACCGGGTGGACGCCCTGCTCGACCCCGGCTCGCCGTTCCTCGAACTCTCCCCGCTCGCCGCGAACGGGATGTACGACGACGAGGCGCCGGCCGCCGGAATCATCACCGGTGTCGGTCGGGTCTCCGGGCGGGAATGCGTGGTGGTGGCCAACGATGCCACCGTCAAGGGCGGCACCTACTACCCGCTGACCGTCAAGAAACACCTGCGGGCGCAGGAGATCGCGCTGCACAACCGGCTGCCCTGCATCTACCTGGTCGACTCCGGCGGGGCGTTCCTGCCGCGCCAGGACGAGGTGTTCCCGGATCGTGAGCACTTCGGTCGGATCTTCTACAACCAGGCCACCATGTCCGCGCGGGGCATCCCGCAGATCGCCGCCGTGCTCGGCTCCTGCACCGCGGGCGGCGCCTACGTCCCGGCGATGAGCGACGAGGCGGTCATCGTCCGCGACCAGGGAACGATCTTCCTCGGCGGTCCGCCCCTGGTGAAGGCGGCCACCGGCGAGGTGGTCACCGCCGAGCAGTTGGGCGGCGGCGACGTGCACTCGCGGATCTCCGGGGTGACCGACCACCTGGCCGACAACGACCAGCACGCGCTGCGCATCGTGCGCTCGATCGTCAGCACGCTCGGTCCGCGCGCCCCCCGGCCCTGGCAGGTCGAGCCGGCCGTCGAGCCGGCGGTCGACCCCGGACAGCTCTACGGGGTGGTGCCGACCGACTCCCGCACGCCCTACGACGTCCGCGAGGTGATCGCCCGGATCGTGGACGGCAGCCGGTTCCGTGAGTTCAAGAAGGAGTACGGGGCCACGCTGGTCACCGGGTTCGCCCGCATCCATGGGCACCCGGTCGGCATCATCGCCAACAACGGCGTGCTGTTCAGCGAGTCCGCGGTCAAGGGTGCGCACTTCATCGAGCTGTGCGACCAGCGCAGCATTCCGCTGGTGTTCCTGCAGAACATCACCGGGTTCATGGTCGGCCGGGACTACGAGGCTGGCGGGATCGCCAAGCACGGCGCCAAGATGGTCACCGCGGTGGCCTGTGCGCGAGTGCCACGGTTCACCGTGGTGGTCGGCGGCTCGTTCGGTGCCGGCAACTACTCGATGTGCGGCCGGGCGTACTCGCCTCGGTTCCTCTGGATGTGGCCGAACGCGCGGATCTCGGTGATGGGCGGCGAGCAGGCCGCCTCGGTGCTGGCCACGGTGCGCCGCGACCAGCTCGAGGCCGGCGGCGGCGAATGGTCCACCGTGGACGAGGAGTCGTTCAAGGAGCCGATCCGGACGCAGTACGAGGATCAGGGCAACCCGTACTACTCCACCGCGCGCCTGTGGGACGACGGGGTGATCGACCCCAAGGACACCAGGACCGTGCTCGGGCTCGGCCTTTCGGTGGCGGCCAACGCACCGCTGGAACCGGTCCGCTACGGCGTTTTCCGGATGTGAGCCACATGTTCGAGAGCATTCTGATCGCCAACCGCGGCGAGATCGCGGTGCGGATCATCGACACGGTGCGCAAGCTCGGCATCCGGACGATCGCGGTGTACAGCGACCCGGACGCCGACGCTAGGCACGTCCGGGAGGCCGACGTCGCCGTCCACATCGGACCGGCGACGGCCCGGGACAGCTACCTGTCCATCGAGCGGGTCCTCGCGGCGGCGAAGGAGACCGGTGCCGAGGCGATCCACCCCGGCTACGGTTTCCTGGCCGAGAACACCGAGTTCGCCAAGGCCTGCGCGGCGGCCGGGGTGGTGTTCATCGGGCCGCCGGCCCCGGCGATCGAGGCGATGGGCGACAAGATCCGGGCCAAGCGGACCGTGGCGGCCGCCGGGGTTGCGGTGGTGCCGGGACGAACCGAGGCCGGGCTGTCCGACCGCGACCTTGCCTCGGCGGCCGAGGAGGTCGGGTTTCCGGTACTGCTCAAGCCGTCCGCCGGCGGCGGCGGCAAGGGCATGCGGCTGGTCGAGTCCGCTTCCGGGCTGGCGGGGGCGATCGAGTCGGCCCGGCGGGAGGCGCGCGGCGCGTTCGGCGACGACACGCTGCTGGTGGAGCGGTTCGTTGCCAGGCCAAGGCACATCGAGATCCAGGTGGTCGCGGACCGGCACGGCAACGTGGTGCACCTCGGTGAGCGGGAGTGCAGTCTGCAGCGGCGGCATCAGAAGATCATCGAGGAGTGCCCTTCGCCGTTGCTCACGCCCAAGGCCAGGGCGCGGATGGGCGCGGCGGCGGTCGACGCCGCGCGTTCGGTCGGCTACGAGGGCGTTGGCACGGTCGAGTTCATCGTCTCCTCCGACGCGCCGGACGAGTTCTTCTTCATGGAGATGAACACCCGGCTCCAGGTCGAGCACCCGGTGACCGAGGAGGTGACCGGGATCGACCTGGTCGCCGCCCAGGTCCGCATCGCCGCGGGCGAGCCGCTCGGCTGGCGCCAGGAGGAACTCACACTGCGCGGGCACGCGATCGAGGCTCGGGTGTACGCCGAGGATCCGTCCCGCGACTTCCTGCCGACCGGCGGAACCGTGCTGCTGCTCGACGAGCCGTCCGGGCCTGGCGTGCGGGTGGACTCCGGCCTGCTGGCCGGCCTGCGGGTCGGCTCGGACTACGACCCGATGCTGGCCAAGGTGATCGCGCATGGGCCCGACCGGGCCACCGCGCTCGCCCGGCTCGACCACGCACTCGGCCGCACGGTCGTGCTCGGGGTCGGCACCAACCTGGCGTTCCTGCGCGCGCTGCTGCGCGATCCCGAGGTGCGCCAAGGAAAGCTGGACACCCAGCTGGTCGAGCGCCGGCTTGCCGAACTGGTGGCCACCGATCCGGTGCCGGACCGGGTGTTCGTCGCGGCCGCCCTGGACGAGTTGCTGTCGCTGCGGCCGGCCGGTCCGGCGGTGGACCCGTGGGACGTGCCCAACGGCTGGCGGGTGGACGGCGCGGCCGGCACGGCGTTCCGGCTGAACTGCGGCGCGGCACAGGCGACCGTGCGGGTGGCCGGCGCTCCGGAGGCGGCCATGGTCAGCGTGGACGGCCGCGCGCCGCAGGCCGCGTCGGCGCGTTGGGACGGCGAGACGCTGGTGCTCACCCATGGCGGCCGGACCACCCGGTTCCGGCGCGCGCACGACGCCGCGTCGGACACGCTCTGGTTGGCCGCGGACGGGCGGTCCTGGGCGGTCGCGGAGCACTCCATGCTCGAGGCCGAATCGTCCGTTGTGGACGGTGGTGGCCCACTGGTCAGCCCGATGCCAGGCACCGTGCTCGTGGTGAAGTGCGCGACCGGCGACCGGGTGAGCGCGGGCACGCCGCTGCTGGTCGTCGAGGCGATGAAGATGGAGCACACCATCGCGGCGCCGGTGGACGGCGTCGTCACCGAGCTGAACGTTCAAGCGGGCCAACAGGTCTCCTTGAACCAACCTCTTGCCAGGGTCGAACCCGCACCCCAAGCCGAGGAGCTGCCATGATCGATTTCCGGCTCGACGAGGAGCATGAGGCGCTGCGCAAGACCGTGCAGGAGTTCGCCCGCGAGGAGGTCGCGCCGGTCATCGGCGGGTTCTACGAGCGCGAGGAGTTCCCGTACGAGATCGTGGCGAAGATGGGCCGGATGGGTCTGTTCGGGCTGCCCTTTCCTGAGGAGCACGGCGGCATGGGCGGCGACTACTTCGCGCTGTGCCTGGCGCTGGAGGAGTTGGGCCGGGTGGACTCCTCGGTGGCGATCACCTTGGAGGCCGGTGTCTCCCTCGGCGCCATGCCGATCCACCGGTTCGGTACCCCGGAGCAGAAGCAGCGCTGGCTGCCGGCGTTCTGCGCGGGCGAGGCGCTCGGCGCCTTCGGCCTGACCGAGCCCGGCGGCGGCTCGGATGCCGGCGCCACCATGACCACCGCACGGCTCGACGGCGACGAGTGGGTGATCAACGGCTCCAAGGCGTTCATCACCAACTCCGGCACGGACATCACGGCGTTGGTCACGGTCACCGCGGTGACCGGTGCGGAGCCGGGCGGGCACAAGGAGATCTCCACGATCATCGTGCCGGCCGGCACGCCCGGCTTCGCGGTGTCGAAGAAGTACTCGAAGGTCGGCTGGAACGCCTCCGACACGCGCGAGCTGTCCTTCGCCGACTGCCGGGTACCGGCGGCGAACCTGCTCGGTGCGCGCGGCCGCGGCTACGCCCAGTTCCTGTCCATTTTGGACGAAGGCAGGGTGGCGATCGCCGCGCTCGCGGTCGGCCTCGCCCAGGGCTGTGTGGACGAGTGCCTGCGCTACGTGCACGAGCGGTCCGCCTTCGGCCGAAAGATCGGGGAGTACCAGGCGATCCAGTTCAAGATCGCGGACATGGAGACCCGGGTGCACACCGCCCGGCTGACCTACTACGCGGCGGCCGCCAAGCTGGTCCGCGGCGAGCCGTTCAAGCGCGAGGCCGCCATCGCCAAGCTGGTTGGCTCCAACGCCGCGATGGACAACGCCAGGGACGCCACCCAGATCTTCGGCGGCTACGGCTTCATGAACGAGTTCCCGGTCGGCCGCTTCTACCGGGACGCCAAGATCCTCGAGATCGGCGAGGGCACCAGTGAGGTCCAGCGCATGCTCATCGCCAGGGAGCTCGGGTTGCGTTGAGCGGCGAAAGACCGGCGGATCGGACGTAACGGAGGAGCCGGATCCGGTCGTACGATGGGCCGCCCTGCCCTTCGTCCGCACGGAGGTTCACCATGCGCCGGACACAGCGGCTGCTCGCGCTCGGCTTCGCCACGGTGACCGCGATCGTCCTGGTCTCGCCCGCGCCGGCGGTGGCCGGCCGGCCGCACGGGCTGCCCAGCCCGCCGTCCTGGCTGCTCCTGCGGGACGGGGTGAGCCAGCCGCAGTTCGCCCTGGCGAACGCGATCGAGGAGACTGTGTTCGTCGAGACGACCGTCGACTCCGACCTCGACGGGCGACGGGACCGGGTGCGGGTCCAGCTGTCCCGGCCGGGCGAGACCGTCACCCAGGGCATCAAGGTGCCGGTGATCTTCGAGCACAGCCCTTACCGGTTCGGCGTCGACGGCGCGCCCAACCACAACGTCGACTTCGACGTGCTGCCGCAGGAGTTCATCCAGCCGCGCGCCGGCTCGGCCGCGGCCGAGCCGGCCCGCCCGCACCTGGCGAAGGCCGTGCCGGACCTGCCAGGGTCGCTGGACAACTACTGGGTGCCACGCGGCTATGCCGTGGTGCTCGGGGAAAGCATCGGCACCGCGTTCTCCGACGGCTGCCCGACGATCGGTGACATGAAGGAGACGCTGGCCACCCGGGCGGTGATCGACTGGCTGAACGGCCGCGCCAACGCCTGGACCGAGGCGGGCGCGCCGGTCCGGGCCGACTGGACCACCGGCGACGTCGGGATGACCGGCACCTCCTACAACGGCACGCTGCCGAACATGGTCGCCACCACCGGGGTGGCCGGGCTGCGCACGATCGTGCCGGTGTCCGCGATCGCCAGCTGGTACGACTACTACCGGGCCAACGGGATGGTGCGCGCGCCGCACTCCAACCGGTCCGGCACCGGCGTCAACGAGTTCCAGGGCGAGGACCTCGACGTGCTCGCCACGTTCACGCAGGGCGAGTCCCGGTTCGACAAGTGCCGGCACATCACCGACCAGCTGCTCCAGTTCCAGGATCGCACCACCGGTGACTACAGCCCGTACTGGCAGGAGCGGGACTACCTGCACCGGGCGAACGGCATCCGGGCCAGCGTCTTCGTGGTGCACGGGCTCGAGGACTACAACGTGATGACCAAGGCGTTCGCCTCCTGGTGGGAGCAGCTCGAGCGGTACAACGTGCCGCGCAAGATCTGGCTGCACAAGGACGGGCACGGCGGCCCGCGCGGCGTGACGGACTTCCAGCTGACCTTGAACCGGTGGATGGACCACTGGCTGTTCGGGGTGGACAACGGGATCATGGCCGAGCCGATGGCGGACGTGCAGCGGCCGGACGGCACCTACCAGAAGTTCGCCGACTGGCCGGTGCCGGGCACCGTCGCGACCACGCTGCATCTTGCGGCCGGCAACGCCACCGAACCGGGCACGCTGAGCCCGCGGGCACAGGGCGGCGGGCCGAAACCGAGGCAGAGCTTCGTCGACCGCGGCCGGGAGTTGGACACGGAGGTGAGCCTGGTGCCCGACCCGGACGTGGCCAACCCGAACCGGCTGGTGTACACCTCGCCGCCGCTGCCGAACGGCGCACACCTCTCCGGCACCCCGACCGTCTCGCTGCGCGCTTCGGTGAACAACCGGTACGCGGCCAACCTCACCGCGGTGCTGGTCGACTACGGCCCGCCAGGCAGCGCGCCGGCTCCGGTCACCCGTGGCTGGCTGGACGTGCAGAACCGCAAGTCGCTCGACCGCAGCACGCCGATCCAGCAGGGCACCGAGTACACCTTCGGCTGGGATCTGCAGCCGGACGACTACGTCTTCCCGGCCGGGCACCGGATCGGACTGGTGGTGGTGTCCACCGACCAGAACTTCACGCTGCGTCCGTTGCCCGGTACAGAGCTGACCGTCTTCCCGGCGCGCAGTGAGATATCGCTCCCGATCGTGGGCGGCCGAACCGGGCTCGGTCTCTGATCCATGCCCTAGCATCGATCAACATGCGGGTGACTCACGACCGGGCGGTCGAGACGCTGCGGGCGCGGCTGGCCGCGCAACCCGAGGGTGCGCCGATCCGGTTGGCCAAGCCGACCTCCAACCTGTTCCGGTTCCGCGAGCCGCCCGGCCGCGACGCGCTCGACGTCAGCGCGTTCGGCGACGTGCTGCACGTGGATCCCGAGGCGCGCACCGCGGACGTCGGCGGGATGACCACCTACGAACGGCTGGTGGACGCCACGCTGCCGCACGGGCTGATGCCGTTCGTGGTACCGCAGCTCAAGACGATCACCCTGGGCGGCGCGGTCGCCGGGCTGGGCATCGAGTCGTCCTCGTTCCGAAACGGCATGCCGCACGAGTCGGTGCTGGAGATGGAGATCCTCACCGGTGCTGGTGAGGTGGTGCTGGCCAGACCGGACAACGAGCACGCCGAACTGTTCCACGGGTTCCCGAACTCCTACGGCACGCTCGGCTACGCGCTGCGGTTGACGATCGAGTTGGAGCCGGTGCGGCCGGCGGTGGCCGTGCGTCATGTCCGGTTCGCCGGGTCCGGCGCGGCGGCCGAGTGCGCGCGGGCCATCGAGGAGATCTGCGCGAGCCGGTCCTATCTCGGCCATGGCGTGGATTTCGTGGACGGAACCGTGTTCTCCGCCGGGGAGATGTATCTGACGCTCGGCGCCTTCGACGACCACGCGGCGGGTTCGTCGGACTACACCGGGCAGCGGATCTACTACCGGTCGATCCGGGAGCGGACCGAGGACCGGCTGTCCACCCTCGACTACCTGTGGCGCTGGGACACCGACTGGTTCTGGTGCTCCAAGGCGCTCGGCGTGCAGAACCCGGTTGTTCGCCGGTTGTGGCCGAAGCGCTACCTACGGTCCGATGTGTACCGCCGGCTGGTGGCCTTCGACCGCCGGCACGACCTGTCCGGCCGGGTGGACCGGCTGCGCAAGGCCCCGGCGCGGGAACCGGTCATTCAGGATGTGGAGATCCCGGTCGACCGGCTCGCCGAGTTTCTCGAGTTCTTTCACTCCGAGATCGGTATCAGCCCGGTCTGGCTGTGCCCGGTTCGGTTGCGGGAGAAGGAGAACTGGCCGTTGTACCCGATGGACCCGGACACGCTCTACGTCAACGTCGGCTTCTGGGCGACCGTTCCGCTTGCGCCGGGCGAGCGCGATGGCGAGCACAACCGCATGATCGAGCATAAAGTAGTTGAGTTGGGTGGTCACAAGTCGCTGTACTCCACCTCGTACTTCGATGAGGACGAGTTCTGGACGCTGTACAACGGAAAGACGTACCGGGAGTTGAAGAGCAGCTACGATCCGCGTGGCAGGTTGCCCGACCTCTACGACAAGTGCGTGCGCAACCGGTGATCGGAGAGGAGTGAAGTATGCGGCTGGCCGAGGTTTTCAAGCGTGCGGTGGGCGCTGACGCCCCGATCGAGTTCCGCGCGTATGACGGGTCCCGAGCGGGAGTGGACGGTGCGCCGGTCCGGCTCCAGGTTCGCTCGCCGCTCGCACTGTCCTATTTGGCCTCGGCGCCCGGCGAGCTCGGGCTGGCCAGAGCCTACGTCAGCGGACACCTCGACATCGTCGGTGACATGTACACGGCCCTGAGCAGCATGGCGACCAGCACGCTGGAAAAGATGCCGGCCTCGGTGCGGGCCGAGCTGATGGCGCGACTGGGCTGGTCGCGCCTGTGGTGGCCGGTCGGCCGGCCGCCGGCGGAGTCGCGGCTGCGCGGCAAGCGCCACTCGAAGGCTCGTGACCAGCAGGCCATCGCGCACCACTACGACGTGTCGAACCGGTTCTACGAGTGGGTGCTCGGGCCGTCGATGGCCTACACCTGCGCGGTGTATCCGACCGAGGAAGCCACGCTCGAGCACGCCCAGTGGACCAAGCACGACTTGGTGGCCGGCAAACTCGGCCTCACCGAAGGGATGCGGCTGCTCGACGTCGGCTGCGGCTGGGGCGGCATGGTCATGCACGCGGCCCGGCACTACGGCGTGCGGGCGCTCGGCGTGACGCTGTCGCGGCGGCAGGCGGAGTGGGCCCAGAAGGCGATCGCCGAGGCCGGGCTCTCCGAACTGGCCGAGGTGCGCCACCAGGACTACCGCGACGTCAACGAGTCCGGCTTCGACGCGGTCAGCTCGATCGGGCTCACCGAGCACATCGGCAAGGCCAACCTCGGGGACTACTTCACGTCCCTGTACGAGAAGCTGCGGCCCGGCGGCCGGCTGCTCAACCACTGCATCACCCGGCCGGACAACCACCAGCCGGCGCGGGTCGGCGGGTTCATCAACCGCTACGTGTTCCCGGACGGCGAGCTCGAGGGTCCCGGCACCATCCTGTCGGCCATGCACGACGCCGGCTTCGAGGTGCGCCACGAGGAGAACCTGCGCGAGCACTACTCCCGCACGCTCGCCGGCTGGTGCGACAACCTGGATGTGCACTGGGACGACGCGGTGCGCGAGGTCGGCGAGGGACGGGCCCGGGTCTGGCGGCTCTACATGGCCGCGTCCCGACTCGGTTTCGACCGCAACACCGTTCAGCTGCACCAGATCCTCGGTGTTCGGCTGGACGGGACCGAGTCGCACATGCCGTTGCGCCCGAACTGGTGACCGACCGGGCCGGGCCGACGCTCGGCCCGGCGCCGCTGCACCGCGCAGGCCCGGCCGGCCGGCTGGGGCGAGCCGGTCAGGATTTGCGACCGACCCCGGCGAGGACAAGTGAGCGCTCGGGGTGCTCGTCGACCTCGTCGGGGGACTCGGGCCGCCACTGCGGGGTCCACACCAGGCCGGGCTCCACCAGGGTGGTGCCCGCCATCAGCTCCAGGATCTCGCGGCGGTTGCGGCCGACGCCGGGGTTGTTCGTGCGGTGGTAGCTCTCATCGGTCGAGACCGGGTCGTCCTCAAGGCCCTCGGTGGTGCCGTGGGACAGCACGAACAAGCTGCCTGGAGCCAGCGCGTCGAGGTAGCGCTTGATGGCCGCGCGCGGATCCGCGGGAGGCGGCACGAAGTGCAGGACGGCCACCATGAGCAGGGCGATGGGGGCGTCGTAGTCGAGTAGGTCGCGCGCCTCGGGCGAGTCGAGCACGGTGTCCGGGTCGAGCAGGTCGGCCTGGAGCACCGCGGTGTTGGGGCTGCCCGCCAGGATCAGCTCGCTGTGCGCCACGGCGACCGGCTCGTTGTCCACGTAGAGCACCCGGCATGCGGGGTCCATCGCCTGGGCGATCTCGTGCACGTTGCCGACGGTCGGGATGCCGGAGCCGATGTCGAGGAACTGGCGCACGCCCGCGCCGACGCAGTACCGCACCGCCCGCCGCAGGAACGAGCGGTTGCGCCGGGCGGCCAGTTCGGCATCGGGCATGACCTTGAGGAACTGTTCCGCGAACTCCCGATCGTGCTCGAAGTTGCAGGCCCCGCCCAGGAAGTAGTCGTAGATCCGGGCCGCGTTCGGCTTCTCCAGATCGATGTTCTGCGGTGCCCAGGCCGGGCGTTCAGCTGGCATGGCCCGATCCTAGCCAGGTTGGCGGGCGGCGAGCGGACCGCGCGGGACCGGGGTCGGTTGGGCCGATCGGAGTAGGAGCGGGCCTGGCGTCACCGCCGGACCGAATCGCGGCGACCATCGCGAACGCGACCGGGACTTCCTAGCCCGGATCGAGGCGGTCGGCCGGTTCACCGACACATGATCGCCTACCCCGGTCGCACTTTCGGGCAGCTTGGTCACCGCTTTTTCCGGCCGAATGATCTGGCCGAAAGGGAAATAGATCTCGGCGCGCGGCGGATCCCGCGGACGAATATGAAGATTCCGGTGCTCGTCATCGCCGTTTCGAATGACTCCATTGCGCCGGAACGCGCTGTCCGCCATTTGGTTCATCTGCTAGACAATTCGCCGGAAGTTCGCTTCGAGGTGTGTCCGGGCGGGCACCTAGGGGTACTGACCGGCCGCCGGGCTCGCGGGAAGACCGGGGTTCACCTGGGCAAATTTCTCAACACGCACGCTTCGCTTGCCGCATAGTGGTCCGGACATTCGTCATCTCTTCTGGACAAAGGAGTCATCTCGATGCGCAAATACGGTGTCGCGCTGGCCGGCCTCGCGCTGGCCGGCCTGATGGCGGTTCCCGCCGCCGCAGCGAGCCCGACGACAAACGACGGCGTTGACGGGGCCGCGAATCGCGTCTGTGCCCGTCAGTTCGACCAGACGGTCAAACGGTTCGACGACGCCTTCCTCGCCAAGCGGCTCGACGAGTTCATGGCGAACTACCACAAGGACGCAACCACGGTCAGCACCTCGGGGGACGTCACCACGAGCAAAGCCGAGATCCGGGACAACTTCGCCGGGCTGTTCGAGCTGGACTTCGTGGCCAACTTCCACCCGATCCGGCAAGCTGTCGAGGACTGCAAGACCGCGGTCATCGTCAGCGACTTCGTCCTGGACATCCCGTCGCTCAACTTCCACGCGCACTTCGTCAACTCGCTCAGCTGGACCCGTGAGCATGGCCGCTGGCAGGTCCTGATCGACCAGAACACGCCGATCCTGTAACACCAGACTGACCGGGAGATGTTGTGCCGTACTCAGCGTTGCGCGTGCTGGACTGCCCGGCCTGTGGCGCTGAGTACGACCCGGATGTGCTCACCAACCTGTGCGCATGCGGTTCTCCGCTGCTGGCCGGTTACGACCTCGACGCGGTGGCCGCCTCGCTCACCCGCGCCGAGTTGGCCACCCGGCCGCCATCGCTGTGGCGCTATCACGAGCTGTTGCCGGTCCGCGCGCCCGAGCGGGTGCTGACCCTCGGCGAGGGCATGACCCCGCTGATCCCGTTGCCCCGGCTGGGCGCGGAGTACGGCGTGCCCCGGCTGCTGATGAAGGACGAGGGCCTGATCCCGACGGGCTCGTTCAAGGCCAGGGGCGCCGCGGTCGGCGCGTCCCGGGCGCGGGAGCTCGGGGCCACCGGGATCGCGATGCCCACCAACGGAAACGCGGGGGCGGCCTGGGCCACCTATGCCGCGCGGGGCGGGCTGCGCAGTCTGATCGCCATGCCACTGGACGCCCCGGTGATCACTCGCCGGGAGTGCCTCGTCGCCGGCGCGGAGCTATACCTGGTCAACGGCCACATCGGGCAGTGCGGCGCGCTGATCGCCGCCGCGCTCGCCGAGCGGCCCGGTTTCCAGGACGTGTCCACGCTCAAGGAGCCGTACCGGTTGGAGGGCAAGAAGACCATGGGCCTCGAGCTGGTCGAACAGCTCGGCTGGCGGGTGCCGGACGTGATCCTCTACCCGACCGGCGGCGGGGTCGGCTTGATCGGCATCCACAAGGCGCTGCGCGAGCTCGCGGCGCTCGGCTGGATCGATGCGCGGCTGCCGAGGCTCGTGGCGGTGCAGGCGACCGGCTGTGCTCCGGTCGTCGAGGCGTTCGGCCGGCGGGCGAACCGGGTCGAGCCGTGGCCGAACCCGCGAACCGTCGCATTTGGACTGTCGGTGCCCAAGCCGCTTGGCGACGCGCTCATTCTGGACGCGCTCTACGCCTCCGGGGGAACCGCCATCGCGATCGAGGACGAGGAAACCCTCGCCGAGCTACACCGGTGCGCCCGGCTGGAGGGCGCGTTCGTCTGCCCGGAGGGCGCGGCCACCCTCGCCGCGGTCCGCCGACTGCGTGCGACCGGCTGGCTGGGCGCGGACGAGGAGGTCGTCGTGCTCAACACCGGCGCCGGGATGAAGTATCCGGAGACGGTGCCGGCGGACGCGCCGGTGCTCGAGCCGGACGGAGTCATCCGGTAGCGGTGGCCATCGCCGGCGCCGGCGCCTGGTCCGCGGCGGCGCTCACCCCGGAGACGTGCGGGGCGAACTGAACCCCGAGCGCGCCGAACGCGGCGACGAACATCTGCATCGCATCGGTCCAGGAGATTCCGTCCACCACAAGGGAAACCGAGCCGGTGGCCACCGCGGTGATGACCGCGAGCACCAGCTTGGTGTAGCGCGCGCCCGGCACATTGGGCGCGGTGAACACCGCGGCCGCGCCACAGGTCAGGATAATGACGTTGAGCCACTCGCTGGCATCGATGCGGTTGTCGCCGGTCATCGCCGCGACCACGGCGCCGCCCAGGGCGGTGCCAACCGAGACGAACGATTTCCCGTACCGACTCACAAACTTGATCATGGGACAGGCCTCTTTCGCGAACTGAGCCTCTGCGGTCCTGCAGAACAAGAGGCCGACGCGGTCCCGGTGATACACCCCGAACGAGTTATTCGCAGCCGGAGCGGTTCGGGGAGTGGCCGGCCGCACCTGCTTCGCTTCGCAGCCGGAGCGGTTCGGCGCAAGGTGACATTCCTGCGCTTCTATCAGCGGAATGTCACCTTGCGCTGTACGGCGCTGGACAGGAGCGTGTCGTAGGTCGGCTGTGCTCGCTGGGCAGACCGGTCATCGGCCCTCCGCGTAGCGCGCGGTCAGTTGATCGTCGAGCTCGGCAGCATGGCGTGTCCTGGCGGGCAACAGTTCCGGCGACGCGCAAACGCCGTGGTTGACTCGTAGCGAGCCGTCACGGCGACCCATCCTGGTTGGCGTCGAACGCGACGTCACGCCTTTGTCGTCGCGTTCGGCAGTCCAGTGGACGATGGCATGCTGTGATGGTGACGCACTCGCCGGCTGTGGCCGTTCGCGGCCTGCACCAGACGCTGATCCTGTGGGACGTGGACCACACGTTGATCGACAATGGCGGCGTGAGCAAGGAGACGTACGCGCGTGCCTTCGAACTGCTGACTGGGCGCGCGCCGGCCGTGCGGCCGGTGACAGATGGTCGTACGGACTTCCAGATTATGCGGGAGTTGTTGGTGGCGAACGGGGTCGAGGCGGTCGGCTTCACCGCGGTCGGGCAGTTCGAGGATGTGCTGGTGGAGGCGATGGAGCACAAGGCGCCGGAACTGCCGGTGCGCGGCTGCGTGTTGCCGGGCGTGGTAGAGGTGCTGGAGACGCTGGCCGGCGTGCCCGAGGTGGTTCAGTCGGTGCTTACCGGAAACATCGAGCCGAACGCGCGGGCCAAGGTAGCGGCGTTCGGGCTGGCGAAGTGGGTTGACCTGGATGTTGGTGGGTACGGATCGGATGATGTCGTGCGATCGCGGCTGGTGGCTGCTGCGCGGCGAAAGGTGGCGGCGAAGTACGCGCGGGAGTTTGACGAGCGGTCGACGATATTGATTGGGGACACGCCGCTGGATGTGCGGGCCGCGCACGACGGGGGGGCCCGGGTGTTGGCGGTCGCGACCGGCGTACATGGGGTGGACGAGTTGGCGGACGCCGGGGCCGATGCGGTGACGGCG
Organism: Labedaea sp.; assembly: GCA_045806965.1. GTDB lineage: Bacteria > Actinomycetota > Actinomycetes > Mycobacteriales > Pseudonocardiaceae > DASYTH01. The sequence goes on from JBJMIG010000064.1 coordinate 28,498, forward strand.
GATCTGTCGGACCTTGTTGCGGTGTTGGCGACGTTGGTGGAGCTGCGGGGCATGCCGTTACGAGGTTAGAGCGTGGCTGGCGCTGCGGTGGGGATGGGCCAGGATTCTTCGCGCCAGACGAGTTCGAGGCTGCGCATGTAGGTGTCGAACAGGTCGGAGTTGGGGTGCTTGCGGAGGTGGAGGATGGGGGCGACATAGCCGTAGGTGCCGTAGAGGTGTTGGTTGACAAGCATATGGTTGTCGTAACGGAAGATGGAGTTGTAAAGGGAGGTTCCGTGGAGGCGGAATTCGATTCCTTCGACGCCGACCAGGGGGCGGTAGTAGGCGAGAGCCATCTTGATTCGGCCGGGGATGGCTTCGAAGAGGCGTTCTTCTTTGCCGCGTAGTTCCATGGCGGGGTGATTGGGGTCGCCGAGGAGGATGCGGACGCGGATGCCGGCGGCGGCTTTGTCTTTGATGATGGCGATGGCTTCGGGGTTCTCTTCTGGCAGGAAGAGGCTGGCGTTGGCGAAGAGGTCGATCTGGCCTTTGGCGCCGACGAGGAGGTCTCGCCACAGCTCTTTCGGAGTTTCGGCGCGGTGTGGGTAGAGAGTTACCACGTCTTGCGGGATGCTGGGCGCAGGTGGGTCGGCCGGGGATAGTTCTGTCTTTTCGAAGGTCATGGCCGGGTCAGGAACGAGGTCGAGGCTGGCGGTGTATGGCCGGAACAGTTGCGCGGCCGTCCACTCCGGGAACATGTGCTCGAGGATGCGGCAATGGTCGGCATAGGGCAGGCCGATGAGTTCGCCGGATAGCCATCGGTAGAACTGGGCGCGGCTGGGATGACTGCCTCTCAAGGCCGGGTCGACCTTGGCGGCGATGGTGTCGTATTCCCGGCAGAAGGAGCGGTGCCCCTGAAGGTGTCGCTGCTTGAGGAGCACCTTCAGCAGAATCGCCGTATCGGTCGCTACGTCACCCCTTGCGCTGGTCACGGCGTCGAGGCTAGCACGCAGACGAGACCGGGACGAGACAGGACGAGCGGCAGGCAGCGGAGAGGGGACCTTGGCGGAGTCATGAGGAGACCAGGACTTCGCCGAATGTGTAGGTAGCCGCCCGAAGTGGCGGACGAGCTCCATAAGGACAACGAAATGGCGATTATCGACCGCGCCTTGCCACCTGCTACGTGATGAGGCTGGTGGTAGCGATGGCTGAGCCCAAAGCAGCTTCGGCGTGGGACGAGGTGGCAGCTTGCAAAACCCTGTTCCAGGTCCATGAGGCGCTGGTGCGGCTGCGACCGACGGACAGGGCGGATGCGGCCCGGTGGCAGGCCTACCGGCTGCGCTGTGCTGCAGCCTATGACCGAATCGCTGACATCGACCGGGGCCACCATCACGAGGCGCTCTACTGGGCGCAGCGCGAACGCAAGCACGCCAACGAGATAGCCACGTCCAGGACGCGGCTATCCGGGTGGTGACTCAGAAGTCCTAACAGGACATATGAGTACACGAGTAGACAGCCATTCGATCTGCATTCGGCTAGTGCCTGTTCGTTGCTAGGTAAGCTATTTCAGCTCGGCGCTGGTCTTGCCGAGCAGCCGGCGGGCGATGATGAGCTGCTGGATCTGCTGGGTGCCCTCGAAAATGTCCAGGATCTTGGCGTCGCGAGCCCACTTTTCCAGCAGGCTCTGCTCCGAGTAGGCGACGCTGCCACACAACTCGACGCAGCGCAGGGTGATCTCGGTGGCACAGCGTCCGGCTTTCGCCTTGGCGTAGGAGGCGTGCAGCGAGTTGGGTTTGGCGTTGTCGGCCAACCACGCCGCTTCCAGGGTGAGCAGATACATCGCCTCGAAATCCGCTTCCATGGTGAGGAAAGCGGCGGCGGCCGCGGACTGGCTGTTGACCGGGAGGTCGTAGTCGATCCGCACGCCTGCCTCGTCGAGAATGCGCCGGGTCTCCTCGAGTGCCGCCCTGGCAACACCGACCGCCATGGCGGCGACCAGCGGCCGGGTGTTGTCGAAGGTCTGCATCACGCCGGCGAAGCCCTGCTCGCTGTTGATCTCCGGGCTGCCCAGCAGATTCTCCTTGGGCACCCGCACGTTGTCCAGCCGGTAGTGTGCGGTGTCCGAAGCCCGGATGCCGAGCTTGTGCTCCAGCCGGACCAGCTCGAATCCGGGCGTGCCGCGATCGACCACAAAGGACTTTATCGCGGCCCGGCCCTTGCTGCGGTCCAGGGTGGCCCAGACCACGACGGCGTCGGCCCGCTCGCCGGCGGTGATGAAGATCTTCTCACCATTGAGCACGTAGTGGTCGCCGTCGGGCTTCGCCGTGGTACGGATGGCCGCCGAGTCAGAACCGGTGTCCGGCTCGGTGATCGCCATCGCCGCCCACTTGCCGCGGAACCGCTCGTGCTGCTCCTCGTTGGCCACCGAGGCGATCGCCGCGTTGCCCAACCCCTGCCTCGGCATGGACAGCAGAAGTGCCACGTCACCCCAGCACATCTCGATCGTGCCGAGCGCGACTCTGAGGTTGGCGCCGTTGCGTACCCCGCCCTCGGCGGAGTCCTTGCTGCGCCGAATCGTGCCCGCCCCGGCGCCGCCGCCGCTGGCGCTGAGCCCGTCGAGCAGGGCGGCCAGGGTGTCCAGCTCCTTGGGGTAGGTGTGCTCGGCCAGGTCGTACTTGCGGGAGTTGGGCCGGAAGAACGCCACGGCCGCCTGGTGGGCCTGGTCGACGAGCTGCTCGAACTTCTTGGGGATCTCCAGATTGATCACACCAGCACCGCGCCTTCCATCAGCCCGACCGCCCGCAGGTCGCGGTACCACCGCTCGACCGGGTGCTCCTTGGTGTACCCGTGCCCGCCGAGTAGCTGCACCCCGTCACTGCCGATGGCCATACCCTTGTCCGCGCACAACTTCCGGGCCAGCGCCACCTCGCGGGCGAACGGCAGGCCCTGCTCGGCCCGGCTCGCCGCCCGCAGCGTCACCAGCCGCATGCCCTCGAGTTCGATGCCGATGTCGGCCACCTTGAACGCCACCCCCTGCCGGTGACTGACCGGCTCGCCGAACGCCACTCGGTCGTTGACGTAGGGGATCACGTAGTCCAGCACCGCCTGCCCGGTGCCGACGGCCAGCGCGCACCAGCCCAGCCGGGCCAGCCGGACGCAGTCGGCGTACACCGCGGACTCCCCGGCACCGAGCAGCGCGCCGGCCGGCACCGCCACCCGGTCGAGTACCAGCCGTCCGGTGCCGGCGGCACGCACGCCCATGCCGGGCTCGGCCTCGATGCCGAGGCCGGAACTGCCGGCCTCGACCACGAACAGCGCCGGCCCCCGGCCGTCCAGGTCGGCCGCGACCACGAACAGCTCAGCCGCCGAGGCCCGCGGCACCAGCGACTTCACGCCGCTGAGTACGAACCCGCCAGAGCTGCGGTATGCCTTGGTACGCAAGGAGAACGGGTTGAACAGCGGCTGCGGCTCGGCAATCGCGAGCGCCGCGGCCGGCACGTGTTCGCCGACGAACGCCGGCAGGTAGGTGGCCTGTTGTCGCTCGTCACCCCAGAGCACCAGCGCGTTGCTCACCGCGGCGGGGGCGAGGCAGGCCACGGCCAGCCCGAGGTCGCCGTGCGCCAGCGCCTCGGTGACCAGCACGTTGGTCACCGCGGACCGCTCGCTGCCGAGCCCGCCCAACTCCTCCGGCACCCCGATCGCGGCGATCCCCAGTTCCGCGGCCACCCGCAGCACGTCCTGCGGCGCGTCGCACTTGGCGTCGGCCTCGGCGGCGGCCGGACGGAGTTGTTCGCGGGCGAAATCGGCGACGGTGTCCCGGATCAGCCGCTGCTCGTCGGTGGGCGTGAGGTCGAAGAGCGCCCGAGCGGCGGCCGGCGCGGGACGCTTCGGCGCGGCGAGCGCGCGGGCCGCGGTCCAGGTCCGGCCGGCGGCGCCGGCAGCGCCGAAGCCCGCCTTGGTCGCGTTGGCGACGGTGCGCTCGAGCGGCCGCTTCAGGCCGAACCGGGCCACGATCGGCGCCCCGGCCAGCCGGTTGAGCACCGACATGGCCAGCCCGATGGCACTGCGCCCGCCCGGGCCGCCCGCTCTGTTCGCCACCGCCACCACTCCTGCCTACTCGTGAGTAAAATAGGAGTACCTACTCTAGAGTAGGGTAAACCAGCGGAGGCGTTCCGTGTGGTCGCGCTCACCCGTGCGGCCGGTCCACCAGGTTGATCAGCTCCTCGCCGTCCAGGTAACGCCGCAGGTTCTCGGTGAACAGTCCGACCAGCTCCGCGCGCCAGCCGACGACCTGCCCGGACATGTGCGGGGAGAGCAGCACCGAAGGCAGCTCCCAGAGCGGTGACCCCCCCGGCAGCCGCTCGTCCGGGAAGACGTCGAGTGCCGCGCCGGCGATCCGGCCCACCCGTACCGCCTCGGCGAGCTCGTCAAGTACCACCAACCCGGCGCGGCCGACGTTGATCACCCGTGCGGTCGGCTTCATGGTGATCAGCGCCCTGCGGTCGACCAGGCCCCGGGTCTCCCTGGTCAGCGCCGCGGCCAGCACCACGTAGTCGGCCCCCCGCAACCCGTCCGTCCACCGGTCGAGCGGCAGCACCACGCCGAAGTCGGGGTCGTTGGCGCGCCCGGCCCGGCCGACGCCGGTCACCGACATGCCGGCCGCGCGCAGCTTGCGGCCGATCGCCCGGCCGATCGACCCGGTGCCGGCCACCAGCGCGCTCTTCCCGGCCACCCGCTCGGTCTCCAGGTGCCGCCAGCCCCGGCTCTGCTGTAGCCGCATCCGGCCCGGCAGGTCCTTGGCGAAGGCCAGCACGACACCGAGCACATACTCGGCGATGGGCTCGTCGAACACCCCGCGGGAGCTGGTGACCAGCACGTCGCCGGCGAGCAGCTCGGCGGGCGGCAGGCCGCCGGCCCCCGCGCTCGCGCTGTGCACCCAGCGCAGCGCGTCCGCGTTCGGCCAGATGTTCGCGGCGGATCCGGCGGATCCCGGGGTCCGCCAGACGAACAGCACCTCCGCGCCGGGCAGCTCGTCGGCCAGCCGGTCCTCGGTCGTGTACCGCACGACCGCGCGCTGCTCGGCCCCGTGCATGCCGGGCGGCCGCTCGGCTCCGCCGAGCACCACCACGACCGGACGATGTCGCATAGCACTGATGGTGCCCGCTCCGTCCGGACAAGGCACGCTTGTCACTATTCAGATGCGCTCCGTAATGGGTCACGAATCGACTCCACCGCGTAATCTTGGGCGGGCGGATCGCGCGGACCGGTTCGGTGCGGCCCCCCATTTCGGCGGCCATCGGATCGATCAGACAAACGCGCATGGGGTCGGGCGTGCGGACGAACGGGTCACCAGTATGCGGCTTGCGCCGGATCGGCTTACCCCGATTGCCGTAACGGAATGCACATCCGTTGTAGCGAGCGGCGACCGGCGGCTCAGGTCACATTCCGGGGATCCGATTTGGTGCGACGGCGCACGCCAAAACGCCGGAGCGGCCGGTGCGGTCGCCACGTGGCGGGTGAGTGGGCGGACCGGGTCTGATCGGAGTAGTAGGCGCTGGCACAGGGGATTCATTGAGGCCGCGACGCCGGGCGAAACCGCCGCTCGGCGACGGGTTCAACTCCATGGCTGGGTCACAGCGAATCCACAGGGAACTCACAGAGATGCTCGCGCCGCCGGAAGAGGGATCGCCTTCTTGTCGAATAGGCGCTCGATTTCCGGGTGTCGCCGACTCGGGTGGGCAAAAGTGTGACATGGCCTTACACCATTTTTGTCCGGCTGCCAAGTGCGGCCAGTTCTCTGTCGCCGCCGGCCGGTAGCCGGTAAAGGATCGGTCACAATGTCGACCGCTTGCTGGCCGCTTTGAGAAACCCCCGCCGTTAGGGACCTTGGACCCTGTCGGCTCGACGGTTGAATCGGCAATTATCCGGTGTGCCCAGAAGGCTCCCCGGGACTGGGGCCTTCGCCCACCAGCATCGACCGCGCGTCAGCACCGTACCCGACCGACGGCGCCTTCGTTGTGGTGGTGTATCCGAACATGAGGGGTTCGCGTGAACTCGTCCGTTACGTCAGCGCAGTCGCCGCTCGCCACGCCAACGGAGTCGAAGTCCGCACCGGATCCGGGCCAGAGCTCGGACGCGATCTTCACCAGGCTGAAGAGCGCGGCGTTCCATGAGCTCGTCTCGGCGGCGCTGGCTGAAGACGCCCAGGCCATCGGCACGCTGTTCGTATGGATTCATCCAGCGATCATTCGCTACTGCCGGGCAAGGATCGGCCGCACCGGGGCGGCCTACTCCTCCGCCGACGACGTAGCGCAGGAGGTCTGCCTCGCCGTGCTCGGCGCGTTACCGCGCTACGGCGACGAGCCACAGTCGTTCCTGCCGTTCGTCTACGGCATCGCCGCGCACAAGGTGGCCGATCACTACCGGCGGGCCGGCCGGGACAAGGCGGATCCGGCGGCCGACGTGCCGGACGGCATCGACCTCGACGCCACGCCGGAGCAGCAGACCGTGCGTGCCGACGTGCGTTCCCGGCTGGTCCGCCTGCTGGACACCCTGGCTCCCCGGCAGCGCGAGATCCTCGTGCTGCGCTTGGTGGTCGGCCTGTCCGCGCAGGAGACCGCGGTGGCCATCGGGCTGACCGCGACCGCCGTCCGGGTGGCCCAGCATCGTGCGCTGGCGAAGCTCCGCGCCAACCAGAGCGCCACCGAGTGGTTCTGAGGCGTCAGTCGATGGCCTTGGCCCGCAGGTAGAGCTGCACCTCGACGCGTCCCGGCTCGGCTTCGGACTCGACCTCCTTGAGCTCGAGCACCTCGAAGCCGGCCGCCGCGACGGTGTCTCGCAGCTTCTCCGGCGGGTAGGCCGAGACCTTGGTCGGCGCGCCGAGGAAGCTGATCGGGAACGAGTCGAAGTCGCCGTGCACCATCGACACGAGCAGCAGCTTCGGCCCGCGCAGCTGCCCGCGGATCCGTTCGAGCAGGGTCGGGATGTCCGAACGGGGCAGCATCAGCAGCGCGAAGAAGGCCACCACCGCGTCGAACTCGCCAAGGCCGTCGAGCTCGCGCAGGTCCTGGTGCAGGTACCGGGCGCCGGGCGCCTGCCGCTCGGCAAGGTCCAGCATCACCGCCGACTCGTCGGTGCCAACCACCTCGAAGCCCGCGTCCAGCAACTGCTTGGCCGTCGGCAGCCCGCTGCCGCAGCCGAGGTCGAGCACCCGGGCGCCCGGCGGCAGCTGCTCGACCAGCCAGGCTCCCTCGGCGAGCTGCACGTCACGTTCCACGAAGGACTCGTCGTAGCGCTTGCCGATCAGGTCGAACGCCGGCTCGTTCTGCTGGATGGCCACCGCTCAAGCATGCCGTGACGCTACCCACCGGTCCAGCCACCGTCCGTCCTATTCTCGGCGGTCGTTCCTGGCCAGCAGCAGTCGGACGGTGAGCTCGAGGCGGTCGGCCACATCGGAGGCCGAGGCGCGCCGGGTGACCCAGGCGACCAGGTTGGACAGCCACACGTCGGTGATCACCCGGGCGATCGCCCGGTCCTCCTCGGTCGGCTCGCCCTCGTGCATGGCCTTGGTCAGCATCCGGTCCATCAGCTTGCCGACGGTGTCCACCTCGGTCGCCGCGGTGGCGTCGGCGAACATGAACGCCCGGGTCATCGCCTCGGTCAGGTGCGGGTCACGCTGCATCGCCCTGGTGACGCGGCCGAGCATGAACAGCACCCGGTCGTAGGGGGTGTCGCCGGGGATGAGGGTCCGGTCCAGCCGCTCCTGTCCGCGTTCGAGCTCGCGAGCCAGGCCGGAGACCAGCAGGTGGATCTTGGACGGGAAGTACCGGTAGAGCGTGCCGAGGGCGACGTCGGCTCGCTCGGCCACGGTCCGCATCTGCACCGCCTCGAAACCGCCCTTGGCGGCCAGCGCGATGGTGGCGTCCAGAATGCGCTTGCGCCGGTCGCGCTGGGCCGCGGAACCGAGCTCCTCGTCGCCACGCACGTTCAGCGCGTTGCCGCCGGATGTGCGGGTCTTCGGCGTCGCGGCGGTGGGCGCGGTGGTTTTCGGCATCGTGGTCATCTGCGGTGCTGGTCCTCGCCTCGGCCGGCCAACTGAAACACGTTCTATACTATCGGGCCGGCGCCGACCGCCCCGGTTGGGCCGCGGTCGCGGCATCCGGCTCGGGCCGTGCCCCGGCCGCGTCCTGGGTGAACCGGCGGTAGGTCCACTCCAGAAACCGCTCGACCCCGCGCACCACGTGTGCGCTGCGGATCGACGGGAAGACGTCGAACGCGTGCTGCGCGCCGGCCAGTTCGGCGTAGCCGACGGGGTTGGCCGACACCGCGCGCAGCGCGTCGACGAACGCCCGCGCCTCGGCCACCGGGATCAGGGTGTCGTCGTGGCCGTGGATCACGAAGAACGGCGGCGCGTTCTCGTTCACCCGGGACAGCGGTGACGCGGCGCGGAACAGCTCCGGATGCTGCCCGGGATCCTTGCCGACCACGTTGCGGGCCACCCAGCGCAGCCGTTGCCTGGTCGACCGCGTGCCGGTCTCCGCGGCGAAGTCGTAGGCGGCGTAGTGCGGCACGCAGGCTTGCACGCTGGTGTCGGCGCCCTCGAAACCAGGCTGGAACGCGGGATCCCCGACGCTCAGCGCGAGCAGCCCGGCCAGGTGGCCGCCGGCCGAGCCGCCGGTCACCGCCACGAACGACGGATCCGCGCCGTACTCCTGGCCGTGCTCGCGAATCCAGGCCAGCGCCCGCTTGAGCGCCACGATGTGGTCCGGCCAGCGCGAGCGGGGCGCGAGTGGATAGTTGGCCGACACACACACCCAGCCCTTGGCGGCCATGTGCAGCATCAACGGAATGCCTTGCTGCTCCTTGTTTCCGAGGATCCAGGCGCCGCCGTGGACATGGAGCAGCACGGGCCGGCCGGCCGGGCGTCGCTCGTGGTGGAACACGTCGAGGTGGAAGCGCCGGCCGCCGGGCGCGTAGGCGACGTTGCGCAGCCGGACCACCTCGGGGTTGCGCATCCGGAACGGCATCAGCAGCTGCCGCCACGGGGTGGCCAGGTCGACCGCGGTCGGCGCCTGCTCGAGTCCGTCGGCGTAGTCCTCGCCGAGCGCCTCGGTCAGCGCGTGCTCGATCTCGCTCCGCGCGCCCCGGCCGGAACCGATGAGCGCGCCGAGCCCGGCCATGGACAGCGCGCCGATGACCAGTGCGATCCGGTCGCTCCTGGTGCGGGTGCGGTGCCTGGCCAGTTGGGCAACCAGGCCGGCGCCCTGGGCGGCGAGCAGGTGCGGGGCGAGCTCCGCGGTGAGCCAGCCGGCGAAGAAGGTGGGAATGGACGACCAGAGCAGGCGGTTCGGGCGCAGCGCGTTCGCGGTCAGGCCGAGCAGGATGGCCCGGCGGACCAGCCGAGGATTGGTGCCGCGCTCGCTTGGTCGAGAACCCGTTCCGGCCATGGCGACGATTGTCCCCCATTCGGCGATGTCAGGCAGGCGGACCGTCCGCTAGACTAGAACACGTTCCAGTTTCGCGGACGGACGGACGGCGTGCGCCGAGGGAGGCCGATGTGGACTTCGGGCTCGACGAGACGCAGCGGGCCATCGCCGGCCTGGCTCGGGAGACGCTGTCCCGGGAGCCCGCCGAGTCGATCTGGAAGGCGTTGGCCCGCGCGGGTCTGCTCGCGCTCGCGCTGCCCAACCGGCTGGGCGGAGACGGCCTTGGCGTGCTGGAGACGGCGGTGCTGCTGACCGAGGTCGGGCGGGCGGCGGCCGGCCTGCCCGCACTGCACACGCTGGCGCTCGGCGTGCTGCCGGTCGTGCACCTCGGAACGCCCGCACAGCAGGCGGATCTACTGCCCGAGGTGGCGACCGGGGACCGGGTGCTCAGCGCGGCCGTCGGCGCCGGTTCGTCCACTGTGGACGAAGACGGCGCGCTGTCCGGCCGGCACACCGGCGTCGGCTACGCGGATCGGGCGCACCGGGTGCTCATCCCGGCCGGGGAGGACGTCTACCTGGTGGATCCCCACGCCACCGGGGTGTGCCTGACGCGCACCCCGACGTCGAGCGGCCTGCCCGAGTTCACCGTCGGTCTCGATCGGGTTCCGGCCGAGCGGCTGGGCAGTGCGGGCGCGACCCGCTTGCACCGGCTCGCCGTCACCGGTGCCTGCGCGGTCGGTGCCGGGCTGCTCGCCGGGGCGCTGGACCGCACCGCGGCGCACGTCCGAACCCGGGAGCAGTTCGGCCGCCCGCTGGCCGCGTTCCAGGCGGTGGCCCAGCAGGTGGCCGACGTCTACATCGCCGCCCGAACCGTGCACCTCGGCGTGCTGTCCGCCTGCTGGCGGCTCGCCGTCGATGGTGCGGCCGACGACCATGCGGACCTCGACGTCGCCGCGTACTGGCTCACCGCGGAGGCGCCCGCGGCCCTGCACACCTGCCACCACCTGCACGGCGGCCTCGGGGTGGACGCGGACTACCCGCTGCATCGGTACTACTCGCAGACCAAGGATCTGGTCCGGTTCCTCGGCGGCGTGAACCACCGGCTCGACCGGCTCGGTGCCCGGGTGGCGAGCTGACCATGTGGCTGGAACTGACCGGCGAGCAGCGAGCGCTGCGCGCCGAACTGCGCTCCTACTTCGCCACCCTGCTGACCGAGTCGGAGCGGGCGGCGTTGCTGACCGAGCGGCACGGGCCGCTGTTCCGGGACGTGGTGCGCCGGCTCGGCCGGGACGGCTGGCTCGGCGTCGGCTGGCCGGTCGAGTACGGGGGACGCGGGTTCGGCGCGTTGGAGCAGCAGATCTTCGTCAACGAGGCGGCGCGCGCCGACGTCCCGCTGCCGTATGTGACCCTCCAGACGGTCGGGCCCACCCTCCAGGCCCACGGCACACCGGAGCAGAAAGCCTATTTCTTGCCCCGAATTCTCACTGGCGAGCTGCATTTCTCCATTGGCTACACGGAACCCGAGGCGGGCACCGACCTGGCCGCGCTGCGCACCGCCGCGGTTCGCGACGGCGATGGCTACCTGGTCAACGGGCAGAAGATCTTCACAACCGGCGCGCACGACGCCGACTACGTCTGGCTTGCCTGCCGCACCGCGCCGGACGCTCCCCGGCACCGGGGCATCTCGATTCTCATCGTGGACACCGCGGATCCGGGGTTCTCCTGGACGCCCATCATCACCTGCGACGGGGCGCACCACGTGAACGCCACCTACTACGTCGACGTCCAGGTGCCGCTCACCCGACGGATCGGCGCGGAGAACGAGGGTTGGCGGCTGATCACCACCCAGCTCAACCATGAGCGCGTGATGCTCGGGCCGGCCGGGCGAATCGCCGCGCTGTACGACCAGGTCCGCGGCTGGGCCGGGCGCCGCGGGTTGCTCGACCGGCCGGACGTGCGTCGCGCGCTCGCCGAGTCCTTCGCCGCCATGCGGATCAACGAACTGCTCAACTGGCAGGTGGCCACCACGGCCGGGCCGGTGAGCGTGGCGGATGCCTCGGCCACCAAGGTGTTCGGCTCGGAGCGGATCCAGCGCGCCGGCCGGCTGCTGGAGGAAGTCGTTGGGCGCTACGGGGATTGCGCCGACCCAGAGACCGCGTCCCTGGTCCGCTGGCTGGATGTGCAAGCCAAACGCAACCTGGTGCTCACCTTCGGCGGAGGGGTCAACGAGATCCAGCGCGAGCTGATCGCCACCGCCGGGCTTGGCCTGCCCCGGGTACCCAGATGAATGGCGACATCGAGCGTGCTGCGGCACGGCTGGCCGCGAAGGGCGAGTCCGCGCCCCGCTCCGCCCCGGACCCGGTGAACCTGCCCATGATCCGGCATTGGATGGAGGCGATCGGGGACACCAACCCGGTGTACACCGACGCCGGCACCGCCGCCACGTCGGTCCACAATGGACCAGTCGCGCCGCCGGCCATGGCGCAGGTGTGGACCATGACCGGGCTCGCCGGCGACCGGCCGGCCGACGACCCGCTCGGCGCGATGAGCGAGTTGCTGGACGCGGCCGGGTTCACCTCGGTGGTGGCGACCAACTGCGAGCAGACCTATCACCGCTATCTGCGGCCGGGGGAGCGGGTGGCGGTGACCGCGCGGCTCGGCGAGGTCACCGGCCCCAAGCGGACCGCGCTCGGCACCGGCTGGTTCGTCACCACGCACAGCACCTGGACCGTGGTCGGCGAGCCGGTCGCCGAGATGATGTTCCGGGTGTTGAAGTTCCGGCCGCCGCCTCCGCTGTCTCGGCGTGCGCCAGGTGCGCCGCTGCGGCCGGTGGTCAGCCAGGACACCGAGTTCTTCTGGGCCGGCGCGGCCGTCGGCGAGCTGCGCATCCAGCGGTGCGGAGCCTGCGGGGCGCTGCGCCACCCGCCGGGGCCGGCCTGTCCGCGATGTGGGGCACTGGCGCCGCAGTACATCGTGGCGAGCGGACTCGGCGAGGTGTACAGCTTTGTGGTACACCACCATCCGCCGGTGCCCGGCCGCACCGTGCCGTTCGTCGTCGCCCTGGTCGAGTTGGCGGAGGGGGTGCGGGTGCTGGCCGAGCTGATCGACGTGGTCCCCGAGGAGGTGCGGATCGGCTTGCCCGTCATGGTTTCCTTCCCGCAGGCGGAGGGCGGACCGGTCCTGCCGGTCTGGCGGCCCCGATGAGCGCCGCGATCGGGACCGTGCTGCCGGAGCTGCGGATCGAGGTGACCCCGACATTCGTGGTCAGCACGGCCATCGCCACCAGGGACTACCAGGACGTACACCACGACCGGGAGGCCGCGGTGGCCCGCGGCTCCCGGGACATCTTCCTCAACATCCTCACCGACACCGGGCTGGTGCAGCGCTTCGTCACCGACTGGGCGGGGCCGCAGGCGTTGGTGCGCAACATCTCCATCCGGCTCGGCGTGCCCTGTTACGCCGGCGACACGCTCACCCTCACCGGCCGGGTGGCGGCGGTGGCGGCCGGGGAGACGGTGGTCGAGGTGGTCGGCCGCAACGCCCTCGGGGATCACCTGACCGGGACCGTGCGGGTGGTGCTGCCGTGACGCTCTCCGGCGCGGCGGCCATCGCCGGGATCGGCGCGACGGAGTTCTCCAAGGAGTCCGGCCGAAGCGAGCTGCGCCTCGCGGTCGAGGCGGTGACCTCGGCACTGTCCGACGCCGGCCTCGCGCCGTCCGATGTGGACGGACTGGTGACGTTCGCCATGGACACCAACGCGGAGATCGCGGTGGCCCGGGAGCTGGGCATCCCCGAGCTGACCTTCTTCAGCCGCATCCCGTACGGCGGCGGCGCGGCCTGCGCGACCGTGCAGCAGGCGGCCATGGCGGTGGCCACCGGTATCGCCTCGGTCGTGGTCTGCTACCGGGCGTTCAACGAGCGCTCGGGCCGGCGGTTCGGCCGGGTGTCCACCGAGGCCGCGTCGTCCGGAGTGGACAACGGCTGGCACTACCCGATGGGGCTGGCCACCCCGGCCGCGACGGTGGCCATGTTCGCCCGCCGCTACTTGCATGAGTTCGGGGCCACGACCGAGGATTTCGGCCGGGTCGCGGTGGCCGGCCGCCGGCACGCGGCCACCAACCCGAACGCCTGGTTCCACGGCCGGCCGATCACGCTTGCCGAGCATCAGGCGTCCCGCTGGATCGCCGAACCGTTGCGGTTGCTGGACTGCTGTCAGGAGAGCGACGGCGCGGTCGCGCTGGTGGTGACCTCCGTCGCGCGGGCGGCCGACCTGCCCAACCCGCCAGCCGTGGTGCTGGCCGCGGCCCAGGGCAGCGGCGCCGACCAGTTCGTGATGAACAGCTACTACCGCGCCGACCTGACCGGGCTGCCCGAGCTCGGCGTGGTCGGCCGTCAGCTCTGGGCCCAGTCCGGACTGCGTCCCGAGGATGTCGCGGTGGCCGTGTTGTACGACCACTTCACCCCGTTCGTGCTGGTCCAGCTGGAGGAGCTGGGTTTCTGCCGGCGAGGCGAGGCCCGGCACTTCATTGCCGACGGCGGGATCGAGCTCGGCGGGCGGCTCCCGGTCAATCCGCACGGCGGTCAGCTCGGCGAGGCCTATCTGCACGGCATGAACGGCATCACCGAGGCGGTGCGCCAGCTTCGCGGCACCGCGGCCAACCAGGTGGCCGGTGCCGGCCACGTGCTGGTCACCGCGGGGACCGGGGTGCCTACGAGTGGGCTGGTGCTGGCCTCGGAGTGAGCGTGCCGCGCAGCACGTCGGTGTTGTGCTCCACGGTGGCCGTGGCCAGCACCAACTCGCCGTCCTCGAGCCAGACCCGGGTGCGCAGGGTCTCGCCGGGGAAGACCACGCCGGCGAACCGGGCGGCGTAGCCGCCCACCCGGGTCACGTCCCCGTCGAGCATCGTGTCCACGACCGCCTTGCACACCATGCCCCAGGTGCACAGCCCGTGCAGGATCGGCCGGGGGAAGCCGGCGGTCGCGGCGAAGGCGGGGTCGGCGTGCAGCGGGTTGCGGTCCCCGCAGAGCCGGTAGAGCAGCGCCTGCTGGGGCAGCGTGGGGGTGCCCACCACGTGATCCGGGTCGCGCTCGGGCATGACGTGCCGCTGGGCCGGCCCGCGCTCGCCGCCGAAGCCGCCCTCGTCCCTGGCGTAGATGCTGGACGTGGTGGTCCACAGCGGGGTGCCGGTCGGGTCGCGCACGGTCGCCTCCTGCACGATCACCGCGGCCTTGCCCTTGTCCCATACGTCCGCGATCCTCGGCCGGGCGATCGCCGTGCCGGCAACGGCAAGCGGCTGGTGCACCGTGATGGACTGACTGCCGTGCAACACCTTGGCCAGGTCCACCTCGATGCCGGGGAAGCGCACCGCGGGTGGGGTGAAGGTGCGGAAGCCGGGCGCCACCACGCCGAACGTGGGCAGTACTCGCAACCGGTCCTCGAGCACGTAGGACAGCTCGCGCTGATCCGCCGGGGCGGCACCGGCGCCCAGCGCCAGGTGGTAGAGCAGCACGTCCGAGGCGGTCCAGGAGAACTCGGTCTCGGGCAGCTCGGCGCCGATCGCGACGGCCGGGTCGATGGGCATGCTGGCCTCACTCGTAGCTGATCTCGACGACGTCGGTCACCGGAAGTGACTGACAGGCAAGGATGATCCCGTCATCCAGGTCCTCCTGCTCGAGCACCTCGTTGGTCAGCATCTTCACCTCACCGGACACCAACCGGCAAGCGCAGGCGCCACATGCCCCCTCCCGACAGGAGGAGGGGGCGGCCAGACCGTTGTCCAGCAACAGGTCGAGCAGCCGGGTCTGGGCCGGCCAGCGCAACCGGTGCCGTGTCCCGTCCAGCTCGAGCTCCACTGTGGACCGAATCTCCCCGGCCGGGCTGGGCGCCGTGGCCCGGTCGAACGGGTTGGCGCCGAGCGAGGCGAACCGTTCGATGTGGATCCGCTCCCTCGGCACGGCGAGCCCGGCCAGTGCGCCGCGCACCACGGCCAGGAACGGCTTCGGCCCGCAGGCCAGCACCTCCGCGCCAGCGTGTGGAGCGGCCAGCGCACGTAGCTGCGGCACGGTGGGTAGGCCCTGGAGCGACTCGAGCCAGTGGATCACGACCAGTCGGCCTCGGTGCGCCCCGGCCAGCGCGCGCAGCTCGTCACGGAAGATCACCGAGCGCTCGTCCCGGTTGGCGTAGCACAGAACCAGCCGGCCGGTGCCCTCGACGAGGGCGGACTTGACGATCGAGCTGACCGGGGTGATCCCGCTGCCGGCGGCGAACAGCAACAGGTCGCCGCCGAGCGACCTCGGCGCGAAGATGCCGGCCGGGCCGAGCGCCTCGAGCACGGTGCCGGGCCGGACGTGGTCGCAGAGCCAGTTCGAGGCGTACCCGTCCGGGGTGCGTTTCACGGTCACCGCGGGCCGTTCGCCGGTGTGCGGCGAGCTGCACAGCGAGTAGCACCTGGCCACCGAGCCGCAGCGCTCGCTCGGCACTCGCAGGGTGAGGAACTGTCCCGGGCGGTAGGTGAAGCCGGCCGGCGGCTCGAACACCAGGGAGCGGGCGTCCTCGGTCTCCTCGATCACCTCGGCCACGGTGAGCCGGAGCGGACCCGGCTCAGCCATCGGGAACCTCGAGCCGCCCGCCGGTCGCCGCGTGCTCGATGCTGGCCCGAAGCTTCTGGCAGCAGTCGATCCGCGCGCTGAGCTCGCCAGCCGTCACCCGTGCGGCGAACTCCGGGCAGGTCGAGGCCGGGCTGGCGAGCCACTGCACACTGGTGTGCGCGGCACTGGTCTTGCGCACCAGCACCCGGGTTCCGCAGGCGAGGCAGTCCACCGGACGCAGCCCGCCGGCGAGCAGCTCGTGGGTCTCCGCGCGGGTGGCCGCCCGCAGCGCGTCGTCCGCCGCGGGTGCCTTGGCCCAGGCCGGCATCTACCCGACCTCCGCGTCGCGCCGGGCCAGGTTCTCCGCGACCTCCCGCTCCCACACCTGGTTCGCCCGCCCGGTGTCCACCTCGAACTCGAACCGGCGCACCATGTCCTCGGTGACCTCGTCGACGTCCACATAGAACTGTTCGTACCAGCGGCGCAGCTGGTACACCGGACCGTCCTCCTCGCACAGCAACGGGTTGTCGATCCTGGTCTTGTTCCGCCAGATCTCCACGTCCTGCAGGAAGCCCACGCCGAAGCTGGCGGCCAGCTTGCCGGCGATCCGGTCCGCCTTCGCGGCCGGCAGCCCGGGCAGCTTCTTCACGCTCACTCCCCACTGCAACACGAAGGAGTCCGCGGTCACCGGGTAGTGGCAGTTGATCAGCACGGTCTCGATCACGGTGCCGCCGAAGTCCTGCCACAGGTCGTTGATCATGTAGGACGGGCCGTAATAGGACGCCTCCGAGCGCAGCGTCATCCCGTCCACCGCGTAGCTCGACCCGACGTTCTTGTCCGGCCGGGCCCGGGAGGTCAGGTACTGGGTGGCGATGTGGTTCTCGAACACGTTCTTGAAGTAGGTCGGGAAGGCGAAGTGGATGTAGTAGAAGTGCGCCATGTCGACCATGTTGTCCATGATCTCCCGGCAGTTCGAGCCGTCGATCCGCACGGTGTCCCAGGTCCAGTCGCTCCACTCCGGGGCAGACCCACCGCGGGTCTGCGGGATCACCACGTCCGCTGGCGGATCGTTGCCCTGCGGGTCGTGCCAGACGAACAGCTGCCCGTTGCGCTCGAGGGTGCGCCAGCTCCTGGTCCGAGCCCGGAGCGGAATCCTTTTGGCGTAGGGAATTTCGACGCACCGGCCGGCACCGTTCCAGCGCCAGTCGTGGAACGGGCAGGCGATCGCGTCGCCCTTGACCGTGCCCTGCGACAGATCCCCGCCCATGTGCCGGCAGTAGGCGTCCAGCACGTTGAGCCGGCCGTTCGTGGCGAACACCACCAGCTTGGTGCCGAACGCCGCCACCGCGTGTGGCCGGCCGTCGGCGAAGTCGCGGACCAGTCCGAGACAGTGCCAGCCGCGGGCGAACCTGGTCGGCGGGCTGCCCACGTCGATGCCGCGAACCCCGGATGTCATGTGGTTCCTCCCATGTCGAGCGCGGCCAGGTAGCCGAAGACCATGGCCGGACCGAGGGTCGCGCCCGGGCCGGCGTAGGTCCGGCCCATCACCGGTGCGCTGGCGTTGCCCGCGGCGTAGAGGCCCTCGATCAGCGAACCGTCCGGCCGCAGCACCCTGGCCGCCGCGTCGGTGCGCAACCCGCCCTTGGTGCCGAGATCCCCCGGCACGATGCGGATCGCGTAGAACGGCGGCCGGTCGATCCGGCCGAGACACGGGTTCGGCCGGTTGCGCGGATCCCCGTAGTAGCGGTCGTAGGCGCTCTCCCCGCGGTGGAAGTCCTGATCGATTCCGGTGTGGGCGAACGCGTTGAACCGGTCCACCGTGGCGCGAAGGGTGTCCGCCCGCAGGCCGATCGCTTCGGCCAGGCCGGCGAGCGTGTCCGCCCGGTGCACCGCGCCGTGTTGGTACCAGCGGCGCGGAAACGGTTGGCGCGGACCGAGTCCGGCGAACACGTAGCGGTTGCGGTAGCGCTGGTCGGCGATCAGCCAGGCCGGGATGTGCGGGTCGGTCTCGGTGTGGGCGTCGTACATGGCGTGTACCGCGTCCACGTACGGCGCGGCCTCGTTGACGAACCGCAGGCCCGACTGGTTGACCAGCAGGCAGCCGGGCAGGGTGCGTTCGGCCAGACAGAAGTACGGCCCCCCTGGCAGTTCGATCGTCGGGCCCCACCAGGCGTCGTCCATCAGTTCGACGGCCGCGCCGAGGCGCAGCCCGGCCTCGATCCCGTCGCCGGTGTTCTCCTTCGCGCCGACCGTCCATCCGGTGCCGATCGGTGCGCGCTGGTATTCCTTGCGCATCCGCTCGTTGTGCTCGAAACCACCACAGGTCAGCAGCACGCCGCGAGCCGCGCGGAGGACGACGGGCCTGCCGTCGCGGCAGACCTCGATGCCGCTCACCCGGCCGCCCTCGGTGTGCAGCGCCACCAGTGGGGTGTCCAGCCAGAGCGGCACCCCGGCCCGCGCCAGCCCGACCCGGAGCCCGGCCGCGAGCGCCTGACCCATGGTCAGCAGTTCCCTGTTGCGCAGCAGGGAGATCGCTCGCCGGCCGGCCACCCGCGCGGTGCGCAGCAGGCCGCGCGGGTGCCTGGCCATCAGGTTCATCCACCGGTAGTCGCCCTGGGTGACCGCCATTCCCTTGGGCGCCTTGAGGTAGGGCGGGCCGAGCCGGGCCAGCTCGGCACCGAGCAGCCGGGCGTTCAGCGGCCGGGCCTCGATCGACCGGCCGGTGGCCAGCCCGCCCGGCGCCTCCGGGTAATAGTCGCAGTAACCGGGCACCCAGCCGAACCGCAGCGGGGTGTTGGCCAGCAGAAAGGAGATCGTCGCTGGGGCATGGTCGAGGAAGGCCTGCCGGCGCTCCGGGTCGACCACCTCGCCGGTGAGGTGCGTGAGGTAGGCGCTGGCCCGCTCGGGCGTGTCCGGCACGCCGGCCGCGCGCAGCACCTCGTTGCCCGGCGCCCAGACGCCACCGCCGGAACGGGCGGTCGATCCGCCGAACGTGGCCGCCTTCTCCACCACGACCGTGCGCAGCCCCTGCCGCGCGGCGGCCAGCGCGGCGGTCATGCCGGCCGCTCCGCTGCCGGCCACGACCACATCGAACTCCGCTGCGCCGCTGGTCATCGAGCCTCCCTGGCGGTCATACTAGAACAGGTTATAGTTTTCTGCGACGCGGCGCCATGGGGACGGAGGGTGCGGTGGGCACCGAATGGGACGACCGGGCCGACGTGGTGGTGGTCGGCTTCGGCGGCGCGGGAGCGTGCGCCGCGATCGAGGCGGCCGGGCGCGGGGCCGAGGTGCTGGTGCTGGACCGGTTCGGCGGCGGCGGGGCGACCGCGGTCTCCGGCGGCGTGGTCTATGCCGGTGGCGGCACGGCGATCCAGCGCGAGGCCGGCGTCGCGGACAGCCCGGCGGCCATGTTCGACTACCTGCGTCACGAGGTCGGCGACGCGGTCTCGCCGGACACCCTGCGCCGGTTCTGCGCGGAGAGCGCCGGCATGATCGACTGGCTGCGCGGCCACGGCGTGCCGTTTCAGGCAAGCCTGTGCCCGTACAAGACCTCCTACCCCAACGACTCGTACTACCTCTACTACTCGGGCAGCGAAACCGCCTGGCCGTTCCGGGACCTGGCCACACCCGCGCCGCGCGGGCACCGGGCGCACGGGCCGGGTACCTCGGGGCGGGTGCTGTTCGCCGCGCTCGCCGACGCCGCGGCGCGGGCCGGGGCGCGGGTGTTGCGGCAGACCAGCGCGACCCGGCTGGTCACCGACGACGCCGGGCGGGTGGTCGGTGTCGAGTGCGCGACACTGTCCGGCGCGCCGGCCCGGATCCGGCGCGCTCATGCGCTGCTTTCCCGGTACGCCACCAAACCCGGCCTGTACCTGCCGGCGCTCGCCCGGCGGTTGGGGCGGCGGATCGCGGCCATCGAGCGGCGCCACGCGAAGCCCTACCGGGTGCTCGCCCGGCGCGGCGTGGTCCTCGCCGCGGGCGGCTTCGTGACCAACCGCACGATGCTGCGCGAACACGCGCCGGCGTATCGCGGTGGTCTGCCGCTCGGCACGCTCGGCGACGACGGGAGCGGGATCCGGCTCGGCGTCGCGGCCGGCGGGATGACGGACCGGATGGGGCTGGTGTCCGCCTGGCGGTTCCTCAGCCCGCCGAGCGCACTGCTCGGCGGCATCCTGGTCAACGCGGCGGGGCGGCGCTTCGCCGACGAGTCCAGCTACGGCGCGCTGCTCGGCCAGCGGATGATCACCGAGCAGGGCGGCCGGGCCTGGCTGCTGATCGACACCCCGACCCGGCGTGCGGCGCTGCGTCAGCTACGGACCGAAGCCCTGTGGTTCCAACGTCTTCAGGCGCGCTACCTGCTCGGCTTCGACCGGATGCGCGGTTCGCTCGAGCAGGTGGCGCGCCGGGCCGGGATCGACGCCGCCGGGCTGGCCGCGACCGTGGCGTCCTACCGCGACGGCACCGCGGACGCGTTCGGCAAGCAGCCGGAACTGGTGCGGCCGCTCGACTCCGGGCCGTACTACCTGATCGACTGCTCGGCCCGGCCGCGGCTGGGCTACCCCTGCCCGATGTTGACGCTCGGCGGCCTGGTGGTCGCCGAGGACAACGGGCAGGTGCTCGGCGCGGACGGCACGCCGGTGCCGGGTCTGTACGCTGCCGGACGCACCGCGGTCGGCATCTGCTCGAACTCCTACGTCAGCGGGCTTTCCCTGGCCGACTGCGTGTTCTCCGGACGCCGTGCGGGTATTTCATCCACTGTGGATTGCGCGCCGGGCTCGCCGGGTGCCGGGCAGGTGCGCGATGCGCACGGCTGAGCAACTGGCCGAGGTGGCGGCCCGGCTGCGCACGGCCGAGCGGGACCAGGCGGGGCCTGCCCGGAACCGTTGCGCTGTACGCGGCTTCGGGATACAGCGCAAGGTGACATTGCGCGGTTAGAAGCGAATGAAGGTGACCTTGCGCTGCACGTGGCTCCGCTGTGCAACGGTCGGGCCAGGTCGGCGGCGCGGGGACCAGGTGACGGCCGGGTCCAGGTGTGCGGTGTCTCGTCCGCTCGGCTCCGCTCGGCTTCGGTGCGCGGGATCAGGTCTCGTCGGAGTTCTTGAGTGCGATGTTCAGCAGCGCGGTGATCTGCGCCTGGCCGAGTGCCAGCTTGGTGAAGCCGTCGTCCATCTTGGTCTCGAGCCGATCGAGACGTCGGCCGTGCTCAAGCAGGGTTTGGGTGTGCTCAAGCTGGGTTTGGCTCTGCTCAAGCTGGGTGTGGCGGAGAGCTTCGAGGGACTTGGTGTGGGCGCGGAGTCTCACGTGGACGTCCGAGGTCTCCCGGTCGGCGTGGCTGGCGAGGTGGTGCACTTCGGCCATCCGCTCCTCCAGCCTGGTCACGCGGGTGGGTAGATCAGGTGCCTCGCTCACGAGGATATTCCTCTCCGGTCAGGGTAGCGCCTGGGATGGGTCAAGCGTGGGGTCGACGGCGTGACGGCGGCTGGGTGCGCCGGATCAGGTCTCGTCGGAGTTCTTGAGTGCGATGTTCAGCAGCGCGGTGATCTGCGCCTGGCCGAGTGCCAGCTTGGTGAAGCCGTCG
>JBJMIG010000065.1:0-99753 GCA_045806965.1 Labedaea sp.
AACCCCAGCCGGCGTCATCGTCCGCATCCTGCAACGCATCCTGGCCCTGACCGCCGCCATCTGGCACAACGACAAAACCGGCCAGCCGATCAAGCGATCATTGACCGCCTACGACCACTGACCCCTTGGAATCACTCATCTAGTCGCGCAGCATAGGGCAACCACGCCACCAGGAGGAGTTATCGCGGTTCGTAGGCCTCGCCATCGGGACTGGAGATCACGACGGTGTACCCGTCGGGGTCCTTGATCCAGAGTTCGCGATGTCCCGGACCGTTACCCTGGCCTTCGGGTGGGTTTCGGTGCGGCGGTTGAATGACGGGCGCGGCGAGTTGTCGCGCGCGGGCCACGGCACCGTCGAAGTCGGTCACCTCACCGAACCACACCAGGACGCCGTTGCCGACCTCGCGGTCCGGGTCACCAATCCGCCCGTGCTCGTGTTCCACATCCCAGTGATGAAGCTGTAGCACCAGTGTCGCGTCGGCGAGCAGCCGTTCGTAATGTGGGCCGCCATGGTCGCTGTGCAGTCCGAGGAGTTGCTGGTACCAGCGGCTGGACGCCTCGACGTCGCGCACCGCGATCATGGTGTGGGACCGGGCGGTGCGGACCGGCGCGACGACGCCGATCCGGTTGCCGGCCGGGTCGTCGAGCTCGGCGAGCCAGCGTTCCCCGTTGTCCAGCCGCGGGCGGCCGTGCACCTTGCCGCCGCCCGTGGCCGCCAGTTCCAACGTGGGAAAGAGGTCGCCAACGCAGATCCAGACCACCGGCCCAACCCCGTCGGCCGGCGCCCGGTCGGTGATCCACTGGCCGATCATGCCGGGGGCCGTGAAACTGCCGTGGCCGGAGTCGGTCGACCAGCCGAAGACGGACTCATAGAACGCCGCCGAACGTGCGATGTCCGTCGCCGGCAACTGTAGATAACCGATCTGGCCGTGCGGCGGATGTTGGACCGCCGCCCGGTCGCCGTTGTGGCTCATGGCCCAGTGCCTCCCGATGTCGTGAGATGTGCTGAATTGGTGGCGTCAATCGTCTGGTCAATCGGTGTGATCAACTGGTGTCGCCGATCAGCAGTCGACCGGCCGAACTGGCGAACCAGTGTTGGTACTGCCGAACCGTCCAGGCTCGCCGGCGGGTGAGCCGGTCGAACACCGCGGGCTCCATGAGGATCCACACCGTGTCGATGGCGTCCTGCCTGGTGCAGTCCGGCCGCAGCGATGCCTTGCGGCGCAACTGATCGACCAGCCATTCGGCGGTGCCGGCTCGCTGCGCGGTAAGCGCATCGGCGAGCGCGGCGAGCTCCGGATCGGTTGCCGCCCCTTCGAATGCCGCCAGGACGAGGCCAGCCGATCGTTGCTGGGCCGCCGCGAGCACCTCCGCCACGATCGCCAGGAACTCCCGCGCGTTGTCCGCGGCGGCCGCGGACTCCGCCCAGCCGCGATCGAGCACCGGGACCGGCTCGTCGTCGCCGGCGATGGCGACGTCGATCGCGGACTTGAGCAACCGCGTCTTGGTGCCGAACAACAACTCCACGGTTGGCACCGACACGCCCGCCCGGCTGGCGATCACCCGCATCGTGGCACCGGCGAACCCGCGCTCGAGGAACACCGCCGTGGCCGTGTCGAGCACTCGCCGGCGGGTGAGCCGGGCCTGCTCCGAACGCCGGCTCGACCGGTAGGCACGCCGCCGCTCGGGTTCCATCCGGCCCAGCATTGACTATGGCTACTCCATAGTCAATAGCGCACGCCCGGGCCGGCCGTTCCGCCCGCGAACGCCCGGCCGGCATGCTCGGCCACACCGCGCGGATGTCGCGTCCGCGATGTCGAACCGGGCTAGACTCAGCAGGAGGGCCCGCATATGAGTGCCTGGCTGATCTGGTTGGTCGTGGCGGTGGTGTTCGCCGTCGCGGAGATGCTGACCGTGACCGCCGCGCTCGGGATACTGGGCGCGGCCGCCCTGATCACCGGCGGCGGCGCCGCCCTCGGGCTGCCGCTGCCCATTCAGTTCGTGCTGTTCATGCTGGCCTCGACCGCCGGAATCGTGCTCGTCCGGCCGATCGCCCAGCGGCACATGCTGCAACCCCAGACCGAGCGGTTCGGCATCGACGCACTGATCGGCAAACAGGCCCGCGTTGTCCAGGAGGTCACCGACCGCGGTGGCCGGGTCCGCATCGACGGCGAGGAGTGGACCGCCCGTCCCTTCGACGAGACGTTGGTGATCCCGGTCGGCGCGACCGTCGACGTCATGCGGATCAGCGGCACCACGGCCTTCGTCTATCCCCGGGAGTGGTAATGGAAATCACCGGTCTGCTGATCGCCGCGTTCCTGATCGCGCTGCTGGTCATAGCCACCGTTCTGCGCTCGGTGCGGATAGTTCCCCAGGCTCGCGCCAGAAACGTCGAACGGCTCGGGCGCTACAGCCGCACGTTGCAGCCAGGACTCAACTTCGTCATTCCCTACGTCGACCGGGTCTATCCGGCCATCGACCTCCGCGAGCAGGTCGTCTCGTTCCGTCCGCAGCCGGTGATCACCGAGGACAACCTGGTGGTCGAAATCGACACCGTGCTGTACTTCCAGGTCACCGACCCGCGCGCGGCGGCCTACGAGATCGCGAGCTACCTGCAGGCCGTCGAACAGCTCACCGTCACCACATTGCGCAATGTGGTCGGCTCGATGGACCTGGAGAGCACCCTCACCTCCCGCGACACCATCAACAGCCAACTGCGCGGTGTGCTCGACGAGGCGACCGGCAAGTGGGGCATCCGGGTCAACCGGGTGGAGATCAAGGCGATCGACCCGCCGAAGAGCATCAAGGACGCGATGGAGAAGCAGATGCGCGCCGAACGGGACAAGCGCGCGGTGATCCTGACCGCGGAAGGTCAACGCCAGTCCCAGATTCTCACGGCCGAGGGTGACAAGCAGGCCGCCGTGCTGCGTGCCGAGGGTGAGCGGACCGCACAGGTCCTGCGGGCGGAAGGCCAGGCGCAGGCCATCGACGAGGTGTTCCAGGCCGTACACCGCAACGATCCAGACCCCAAACTCCTTGCCTACCAATACCTCCAGGTGCTGCCCCGGCTGGCGGAAGGACCGGGTAACACGGTCTGGGTGATTCCCAGCGAGGTCACCTCCGCCCTACAGGGCGTGTCCCGCGCGTTCACCGAGGTACTGCCCAAGTCCTCGGCCACTCGCGCTCCCGAGCCCGACGACGGGCTGGCGGCGAAGGCCGCCGACGACGCCGCCCGCGCCGCGGCGGCCGCGGCCGAAGCGGTCGCCGAGGCCGCCGACACCGACCCGATCCCAGCTATCGGTCAGGTCAACCGGGCCAAGCAACCGCCGGCCTGAGCGCCCGGGCGACGGGTGCCGAGCGCCAGGAACCATTGGCGCGAAGGCGAACTCGCCGAATCGGAAACGAACTCCGCTACGCCCGACCGTCCGGCCGGGCTGGTCGGTCGGATGGCCGCTCAGACGTTCCCGCGCCCGGAGGTGAATCCGTGATTTCGCGTGTCGCGTCCACTACCCCGGCTGCTCGGCCACCCGTAGGTTCGTCGTGGACGTATCACCGATTCCGCGAGGAGCCACCGTGTCGACCACCAGCCCGGCGCTGACCCTGTCCTTCGTCGCCAAGCTCGTCGCGAAGCCGGAGACCGCCGGCGAGGTCGCCGCGTTCCTCGGCGACGCGCTGGCGCTGGCCAACGAGGAGGCCGCGACCCCGGTGTGGTTCGCCATGCGCACCGACGAGACCACCTTCTGGATCGTCGACGCGTTCGCCTCGGAGACCGACCGGCAGGCCCACCTCAACGGTCCGATCGCCGCGGCTCTCATGGCCAACGCCGACAAGCTGCTCGCCAGCCCGCCGGAGATCATGCCGGCGGAGGTGCTCGCCGCGAAGGTCACTGCCTGAGCGCAGGGCTCACCTGCCGCCGCGCGGGACTCCCGCCGCTACCGTGTCGCCCATGACGCAGCGGCCACTGGCACTTGTCACCGGAGCGTCGCGGGGTATCGGCGCGGCCATCGCCCGACGCCTCGGCGGCGGCTACGACCTGCTGCTCGGCGGCCGCGACGCCGAGGCGTTGCGGGCGCTGGCCGCGGAGCTGCCCTCGGCGCGGCCGTGGCCGGTGGACCTGACCGACGCGGCAGCGCTGCGAACCGCCACCTCCGGGCTGCGCCGGCTCGACGTGCTGGTGCACTCCGCGGGGGTGGCCCGGCTCGGTCCGCTTGCCGACGCGACCTCGCAGTGGTGGCGGGAGTCGTTCGAGGTCAACGTGATCGCGGTGGCGGAGCTGACCAGGCAGCTGCTGCCCGCACTGCGCGCCAGCCAAGGACACGTGGTCCTGATCAACTCCGGGGCCGGCCTGCGCGCGAACCCGCGGTGGGGTGTCTACGCGGCGAGCAAGTTCGCCCTGCGTGCCTACGCCGACGTGCTTCGCGGCGAAGAGGAGTCGCACGGGGTGCGGGTCACGTCCGTCCATCCCGGACGGACGGCCACCGACATGCAGCGATCCGTGCGAGAGTTCGAGGGCGGCGCCTTCGAACCGGAGCACTATCTGCGCCCGGAGTCCGTCGCGGAGGTGGTGCACACCGCGGTCACCGCCACGCCCGACGCCCACCTCCACGAGATCGTCATCCGCAGCGCGACTCCGGCTCCTGGCGCCGCTGAGTGAGGGCAAGCGAGTCTCGCGCTCAGGCAACTGAGTTTCGCGCTCAGGCAACTCAGGTGCGCGGTCGCGGGCGGGCCAGCACGATGCCGACCTGGCCGCCGATTCGCAGTGACCGGGTTCTGGTCGGCTCGACATCGAAACCGGCCGCGGCGATCCGCCGGGCGACGGCATCTCCGACGTTGTCCCCCAACATCTCCCACATCCGGGCCCGCATGCCACGCCGCCCGCGCGGCCGGTGACTGTGACCGAAGCCATGACCGTGCCCGTGCTCCTCGTGCACCACGGCGTCGGTCAGCACCAGCAGCCCATCCGGGCGCAGCACCCGGCGCACCTCGCTCAGCATCGCGTCCTTCGCGGCACTGTCCAGGTGGTGCAGCATCAGGCTGGAGAAGACCCGGTCGAACGAGTGGTCCGGGTAGGGCAACTCCTCGGCGAAGCCCCGGTCGAGCCGCCCGGTTCGGCCGCGCCGGGTGATCTTGCGCCGGGCCATGGCCAGCGCCTTCTGGTCCGGGTCCAGCCCGGTCAGCTCGACCCGGGGATGCGCCTTGCCGGTAGCGCGGAGCAGGTTCCCGATACCGCAGCCGACGTCCAACACCTGGTGCCCGCCCCGCAGTTCGGCGAGTTGGATCATCTCGCGGTGGATCGGGGCGAGACCGAACACATGGTGCACCAGGTCGTAGAACGGCAGGAGGTAGTGCTTGCCAAGGCCCGGCACGTACTCCCGCTCGGTGGGTGACTGTGACGTTCTTTCGCTCATGCTGCCATTCTTGCCGGTCTGGAGCTGGGCAGCTGTTCTGATCCACGGCCAGAGTGGGACGATTCGACGATGCGGACCGTGCGAAGTGCCCCCAGCCGGAACCGGCCGGCGACCTACTCCCTGGCACCGGTGCCCGGCGAGTTGCCGGTACTGACCTGGCGAGTGGGCCCCACTCCCGCCGGACGCCACCCAACCGAGCACCGAACGGTGGCGGATCCCGCGTTCGAGGAACACGCGCACGACTTCCCCGGCCTCGCCTACTTCGAGACGACCGGCGGCGTGCTGCGCACCGACCGGCACAACTGGCCGATCGAGGCCGGCGACCTCTACGTGATCGCGCCCGGTGACCTCATCGGCCCGATCAGCCCGACCGATCTGGTCGAGGTGCACGGCTGGGGCGCGTTCTTCACCGCCGACGCGCTCGGCCCGGACGTGCCGGGTGCGTACCTGGCCTGGCGCACCCACCCACTGCTGTTCCCATTCGTCCGCGGTGACGCGAGTGGTGCGCTGCGGCTTCGGGTACCGGAGCCGGACCGGCCCGACTGGACCGCGCGGCTGCGGGCGCTGCACGAGGAGATGGCCGGGCGCCGCGACGGGTACCGGGAGGCGGTGCTGGCCCACCTGGTGCTGCTGCTGGTCGGGGTGTCCCGGCTGGCCGCGGACGTGGTCGGCGACCTGCGGCTCAACCGGGAACCGCTGCTGGCCGAGGTGTTCACCGTGATCGAGCGGCGCTACCCGCGGCCGCTGTCACTGCGGGACGTGGCCACGGCGGTCAGCCTCTCCCCCGGCCATCTGACCTCGACGGTGCGCAAGCGCACCGGGCGCACCGTCCAGGAGTGGATCACCGAGCGGCGGATGGTCGAGGCCCGGCGCCTGCTGGCCACCACCGACCTGCCCGTCAACGACGTCGGCCGGCGGGTCGGCTTCCCGGACCCCGGCTACTTCGCCCGCACGTTCAGCCGGATCCACGGGATCAGCCCGAGGACGTGGCGGCGGGCCGGCGGCGATCCTGGGCCCGCCGGTGAACCGAACCGCTGACGAATCCGGTGCGGCCGAGCCGCTGGCGATGATGGTGGTGCGGGGCGCGGCCGAGCGGAATACTCGGTACCGCTAAATCGTCATCTCCGACGTGACGCCACTGCCGACTGGGGAAACACCGTGAACGCGATCCTGGACGAAGCCTACGAACGACTGCACCGCACCGGACCGGAGTGGGGCGGCAACCTGTCCAACCACGGCCCGATGGCGGCCGAGGTGCTGGTCCGGCGCGGCCGGGCGGAGGAGGTGCCCTCCTGGCTCGACGCCTACATCGACCGGCTCGACGAGCTGCCGGCGCCGGCCGAGCCGGTCACCGACGCCAACTGGCGAGAGGCGTTGAGCGACTTCGGGCGGATCGGCGACTGGGTGCTGTACTTCGGCCACCTGGTGCGGGAGCGGCCGTGGCAGGAGGTCCTGGTGACCTGGTGGCCCAGGCTGCTGCCCGGGATCGTGGCCGCCGCGACGCACGGTGTGATCCGGGTCAGCCACGCGGTCCGCACGCTGAGGTCCGGTGACGAGAGCCCGCAGGCGGTCGCCGAACTCGCCCACGGCCTGGCCTGGTGGGCGGCGCGTTCGCGGGCGGTGCCCGGTTTCACCGAGCTGTCCGGCTCGCTGGACTCCGCCGCCGCCTTCGACGCGGTGCCCCGCATCGCTCGTCAGGACGGCCTGCTCGCGGACCGGTTCGGACGGCTCGGTGAGCTGGCCAGCTTCCCGGCCTCGCTCGCGGCGCTGCGCCCGGCCACCGACCCCGACGACGTCCGCGATCGGCTGGCCGGCCTGGTCGCCGCCGCGACCCGCAAGTACCTCACTCACGGCCACGCCAGCCCGGTGCTGCTCGTGCACACCGCCACCGCTCCCAACGCGGTGCTCAACACGCTGCCGGCGCTACCCCGCGACCTGTGGGCACCCAGCCTGTCCGCCGTCTGGGCGGCGAGCGCCGCGATCATCTCCACCTACGCCCCGGTACCCGGCGCCCCGCGCGAAACCCTGCCCGAGCCGCCCGACGCCGACGACCCGGTCAGCGAGGTCCTGGACCGGGCCGCGGCCAACGGCGACGAGCACGTCATCAAGTTCACCGACACCGCGGTCGAGGCCTATGCCCGAACCCCCGACCCGGATCTGCTCGCCGCCGCCGTCCGGGTCGGACAGCTCCTGTAGCGACGGTCCGGAGACGCGGTAGTCGCCGCGCCCCCGGGCGTGCTCAGCGCTCGCCGAGCTGCCACTCCGGCCTGACGTAGTGGCAGGTGTAACCGTTCGGGTAGCGCTCCAGGTAGTCCTGGTGTTCCGGCTCGGCTTCCCAGAAGTCACCGGCCTGGGTCACCTCGGTGACGACCTTGCCCGGCCACTTGCCGGAGGCGTCGACGTCGGCGATGGTCGTCTCCGCGATCTGCTTCTGCTCGTCGTTGTCGTAGTAGATCGCCGAGCGGTAGCTGCTGCCGATGTCGTTGCCCTGGCGGTCGCGGGTGGTCGGGTCGTGGATCTGGAAGAAGAACTCCAGGATCTGCCGGTAACTCAGCCGTGCCGGATCGAACACGATCTCGATGGCCTCGGCGTGCCCGCGGTGGTTGCGGTAGGTCGCGTTGGGCACGTCACCGCCCGTGTAGCCGACCCGGGTGGCGAGCACGCCCGGATGGCGCCGGAACAGGTCCTGCATGCCCCAGAAGCAGCCGCCCGCCAGGACCGCCCGCTCGGTCACCGTGCTCATGTCCTCGCTCCTCGGTTCGCCGGTACGTCCCTGCTTCACACACTAGTTCGCGCGCGCTGCCGGCCGCTCGAAGCGGCCGACGAGCGTCCCGCCGCCCAGCGGTGTCGGACACCGGCACGTCGCCGGCTGTACCCGAATCCCTTACCGGATCAGCTGATCACTCGCCGATCGGGTTGATCAGGAGGTCGAAGCCGGCGTACAGCTCCGGTATCACGGTCGCCACTGCCAGCCCGTCCGGCATGATCGGGTTGGGTCGGGCGAGCGCGATCACGTGGGCGACATCCAGGGCGGCCTGCGGTGCGCACCGGCGCATGGCGAGCAGATCCGCATAGGTCAGGTCGAGCGGTTCGATCGCGGGCAGGCGGCCGACATGCTTGGCGATTCCAGGCTGAATCCGGTCCGCGGCGTCCAGACAGGTCACCGGCGCGTAGAGCTTGTGTTCGAGTTTCGGGGCGGCGGCGATGATCGCCGAGGTGCTCCGACTCGAGGCGAGAGCCGCTAGCGCGGTCGTGTCCAGCAGCAGGCCGCGCGGGTTGCCGATGGTCACGCGGTACCTCGCCGGGCCCGCCGGGAGCGCTGCTCGGGTTCCCGGGTGAGCCACGCCTGTGCCGCCGTCCGCTCGTCGGCGGTGGCCACGAACCCGAACTGCTCGCGCAGGTAGTCCTCGGTCTGCTTGGCAACGTCCGCCCACTCGGAGCGGGTGCGCTGGGTTCCGACCAGCCGCGCGACATAGCCACCGATGGTGGTGCCGCTCTCGGCTGCCAGCTGGGTCAGCCGAGCGTGTGTCTCCTCGTCGACTTTGATCATCTTCGTGCCCACAGGCAGACGGTACACCATCGGTAAACCACGCGCCGGGCCGACACGCCGGCGCTTTCTCGTCCTATCCCGACCGCGCCACATCACGCCGATCGAGAGGGATGGCGCCCCCGTTACCGATGAGTAGGGTGAGCCCATGGAGTGTGTCGCAGCGCGGCTTCATCGGATTCTTGAGCCGATCCACGCGATGGTCAATTTCGTGCCGGAGTTGCAGGAGATCTTGACGGGCATTGGTTTGCGGCCCGGCCGGATGCCGGCGTTCGCGAGCCGGATCGCGCCGCTCGGGGCGGTCACCCTCGGGGCGGTCAGCGGGATCTTCTACACCTTCAACCCGGAGCTGATGGGTCGGTTCTTCCCGAGGGCATGGACGTTGGCCAGCCCGCAGGACATCGTGGCCGGCCGGTTCGCCGCCGTGGACCAGTCGCTGAACCGGCTACTGGGTCCGGAGACGATCGCCTCCCCGGAGCTGGCCGAGGCCGCGGCGTTGGCCAGGGAGGCGGCCGAGGGTTGTTTCGCCGTGGGCAGGCCGATGTATGCCGCCCAGGAGGCACTCGGTTGGCCCGAGAAGCCGCATGTCGCGCTGTGGCACGCCACCACCCTGCTGCGGGAGTTCCGCGGCGACGGGCATGTCGCCGTGCTCACCAGCAAGGGCATCGACCCGATGACGGCGCTGATCACCGACACCGCGACCGGTGCCGGATTCGCCGAACCGGCGGCGAAGATGCTGCGCGGCTGGTCCGAGGAACAGTGGACCGACGGGGTGGCACAGGTCCAGGCGGCCGGGCTGCTCGACGCCGGCGGCAAGCTCACCGCGCGCGGCGTCGAACTGCGCGAGGAGCTCGAGGAGGCCACGAACCGGTTGGCCGAGCGGCCATGGACCACGTTGGGCGCGGACAAGGCCGAGCGGCTGCTCGATCTCGCCAGGGGCTTCGCCAAGCAGATCGTGGCCGGCGGCGCGTTCCCGGACGGGATCTTCGCGGCTCCGGCCTTCACCGGGCGGTGACTCGCACGGCTTCGCAGCCCCGTCAGCCCCCGTCAGCCCGTAGAGCGCAAGGTCACCTTCATGCGGTTCTACACGCGCAAGGTGACATTCCGCTGTACCTCCGCGCGCGGCGGTGCTCGCCCGGGCGGCGTGCGGCCGGCCGACCGCCACCAAGGTGACGGCCGGGTAGAGCTAGATCCGTTGGACAGTCGCGAACCAGGCCGGAGCGCCGTCCTCGTCGTGGTACCTCGTCAGAACCCGGTCCGGTTCGATGGCGGCGACCTGCCATCCGGTACCGGAGTTGAACGCCGCCCTCAGGTCCTCCGGACTGACCGGGTGCGGACCGGTGTCGGGACCATCGGCACGGAAGCACAACACGTACAAGGTTGCACCGTGCTCGGTCACCGACGCCAGGCTCGCCACGTATCCAGGCCGCTCGGCACCGTCGAAGGTGTGGAACAGCCCGCAGTCCAACACGGTCGCGAACCGCCGCCCCAACCGCTCCAACTGGAACGCGTCCGCGGCGGCGAACTCGACCTCGATCCCCCGCTCGGCGGCCTTCGCCCTGGCGATCGTCAGCGCGGTGTCGGCTACGTCGACGCCAAGTACGGACAATCCAAGCGCGGCGACGTGCAGCGCGTTCTCGCCGGTCCCGCAGCCCGCGTCGAGCACCGCCCCGGCGAACCCGCCTTCGGCTGCCACGCGCACGATTGCCGGCTGCGGCCGGCCGACATCCCAGGGCGCCGGGCCGTCATGGTAGGACGCATCCCAGGGCAGTCCGGTCATCCGTTCGTGACTGGTTGGGTGCCGGCCACCGAACGGATCCTCAGCACTGGTCCCCGATCGACGCGACAACGTCATCTCCCTTCGCGACTGACGAGCTCGCCCCGAACACCTCGGCGTTGCGTCCCTTGCGTTCCAGGTACGTGGCGTCCGGCTCGGCGAACCCGAACCGCCGGTAAAGCTGGTGCGCGTCGAGAGTGTGCAGCATCCACCGGAAGTACGGACCGGGCCCCTCCTCGATCATGGCGTGCACCAGCGCCTTGCCGAGGCCGTGCCCGCGCGCCTCCTCGACCACGAACACGTCGGCGAGGTAGGCCTGCGTCTCCCCGTCGGAGATCGCCCGCGCATAGCCGACCATCGCGCCGTCGGACGTGCGGTAGGCGGCGACCACCCGCCAGGCACCGGCAAGCTGCCGCTCCACCTTGGCGCGGTCCCGGAACCGCCCCCAGTACGCCTGAGTGGACAGAAACTCCCAGAGGACATCCCGGTCGACCCTGGCCCGATCGTCGTCAATCTCGAACTCGGCCATGCGCGGCAATCTAGATCGCCCGGCGTGGCTCGCGCCAGCGGACACCCGGGCACGCGTCGCGATCGAGCACCACGCCACCGGCCGGGTTGGCGATCCCGGTCGGTGGCGCGCTTCTCGGTCCGAAGTCAGCAGCTGCCCACCCGGGCGACCCGGGTGTGCCAGAGTGCGAGGTCGAAGTATTGCTGTGCGACAACCGCACAGCTGCCGCCGGGAACCGACGGATCGGTTACCACGGACGAGTAGTCGCCGAACCGGGTCTGGCTCGTCGAGTTGCCGATGAAGTGGACCTGCCCGGAGGCGATCAGGTTCGGGATGCCGCCGAACGGAAGCACCCAGTCCACGACGTCCGTCGCGCCGAAGTTCGTGTCGGTGAAGGCCCAGTTGAGGAACACGTAGGTGCCGCCGCCCGGCGCGATCCCGATGCCGATACTGGGGTTGAAGTCATCGCTCGTGCCGCTGTGGAACGCGAACGCGACGGTCACCGTGTTGGTGGCGATGTTGATCGCGCCGTAGCGCACGGTCGGGAACCCGGCCAACGAGACATCGTGCGCGAAGTAGATCGAGACGCCATCGGTGACCGGCGACCACTGGATCCTCCCGTCGAGCGGATCGAGCGTGACGCCGGTGCCCGGCTGGTTGATCCGCCGGGTCGGTGCGGTGAACGGTGCGCTGATCGTGGCCGCAAGGGTGAGGCTGGCGCTCAGCGTGCCGCTGTTCGTCATCCGGTAGAGCCGGTAACCGGTGCCCGGCACGGCAACCACGAAGTAGCTCGACGGGAACGTGAAGACCGTCGACGTGTCGGCGTTGGAAACCGGAGCGGCAAGGCCATCCGTGGCAAACGCGACGAAGTCGACGTGGGCACCGATGTAGAGCTTGTTCTTCGGCAGCCCGAACACGGTGAACGTCACCGCTCCGCCTGGCTTCACGTTCGCCGAGCTGATCAGCACCGAGTCCGTGTCCTGGCCGAGCATCGGGTAGTCGATCAAGGTTCCGGACGGGAACGAGCCGCCCTGGAACGTGAGCCGGAAGGAGCGCCACGTACCGCAGACATCACCGGTGTCACTCGCCGCCACCCACATCGCCGGCGTGGCCGAGGACGACGGGGGAACGACCGTCACGGAAAGGGTGAAGCGGTCGTTGAGCCGGTCGTACTGAATCCGGGGATCGGACAGGCTGTCCGAGGTCCTGAGGAACCTGTTGAGCGTGACACCGCCATTGCACAGAATCGTGCCGTTCTTGTCGGTGACCTGAAGGAACGTGTTCACGATCTCCGCGATCTCGGTGGGGCCCGCCGCGGCATTGACATCCGGCGGTTCGCAGAAGCAGCTCGCACCCTCGGCGATGCCTTCGAAGTTCTCCATGACACCGAAGGTCGGCGTCGGGGTGCCGTCCGGGGTGACGCCCCCTCCGGTGGCCGATTTCGCCGGCAGCGCGGGACGTCTGCCGGTCGTGGGTCTGGACGGCAAGGCGGGCCGGGCGAGCTCGTTGCGCTTGGCGAGAGCCGGCTTCGCCGGCGCGACGTCGGCCATGCTCGCCACATCCCTGAGATTGACCATTGCTGCGTCGCCTGCGCCGCCGCCGACACTCTTGGCCGGCGGTGCGGCGAACGCCGAACCGGTAAATGCCGTGATCACGGTGGATGTCATCAGGGCGGCAGCCGTGAACGACACGATCCGAGATGTGCTCCGCACGCTCTCCTCCTCGCGATAGGAAACTGACTCCTATTCATGGCGTTCCACCACGTTCCACGGTGTTCCATCGCGCAGCGGCGATGGAACAGCTGGAAATGAGCGGACGTGGAACTGGCGCGAGGCACGGATTCCGCGGTGCGTCTCACACCGCGCTGACTCAGAGTCCGAGCACCCGGATGGTCTGCGCGGCCGGGTTTGCTTCGCCGAGGGCGTTGGGGTGCACGACGACCGGGTTGGTGCCCTGGAGCACCGGCTCGACCCGGCGGCCGGGCGGTGTCCACATCGGATGCCGTCGAGCCCTTCCGCGCACAACCGACCGCGGCCGGCACCGTGACGGGTGCCGGCCGCGGCCCGCGAAAAGAAACCGATCAGCAGGTCGGGTCAGCGGCCTGGGCGGGCACGCTCACCGCGTTCCACGCGTTCCGGACGGCGTTGAAGTTGGCGCAGTTACCCGGGGTCAGGTTCTTGGCCGCGATCAGCGTCCAGGTCCGGTACCGCAGGTAGGACGAGGCCGTGGTCTTCATCAACATGGCGTTGTAGAAGATCCGGGCCGCGGTCTGCACGCCTACGCCGGTCACCCGGGCGCCGTTGCAGGTCGGGCTGGTCGGCTGCCCGTTGGTCGGGTTGGAACCCTGGGCCAGCAGGTAGAACCAGTGGTTGCCGACACCGGCCGCCGCGTGCACCTCCATGTTCGGGACGGCGTTGGAGTAGCAGTTCGGGTCGCCAAGCGCCGCCGGGTTGAACATGTTGCGGATCGGGCCCTGGCCAACCAGGTTGATCCGCTCGCCGACCAGGAAGTCCGGGCCGTCGAACTGGGCCGGCTCGTTGGCGAACCACTCGGTGGACGCGCCGAACACGTCACCCACGAACTCCTGGGTGCCGCGCCGCGAGATGCCGCCCGGCGTGTGGTCGTCGATGCCGTGGCCGTGCTCGTGGGCCACGACGTCAAGTGAGCTGATCCACTGGTTCTGCTGGTTGTGGCCGATCTGGATCTGGGTGCCGTCGTAGAAGGCGTTGAGGTCGTTCAGGCCGACCCGAATCGGCCAGCCACGCCCGGCGCCGTCAAAGCTGTTGCGACCCAACCACGCGGACAGCATCCGCTCCTCGGTCTCGGCCGCGAACAAGGCGTCCAGACAGCCGGTCTCCCGGCTGGTGGCGTTGCCGTTGCCCCACACGTCATCCGTGCCGGTGAAGGTGCGGTTGTTGGCCGCGTCCTGGCACTGCACGGTGGTGTGCGCCGGGTCGCGCAGCAGGAAGTTGCTGCCGGACACGGTGGTCTGGACCGTGATCGGGTTCGGGCCGTTCCAGGCGGACGTGCCGGTGCCGTCCAGGACGTGCTCGACGGAGTCGACCACGGAACCCGTCAGCGCGTCGACGTAGACGGACTTGCGGGAGTATTCGGTGCCGTTGACGCCCGTGACGTCGACCGCCCAGACCAGCTGCGCCTGCTCACCCAGCGTGTACACCGCCAGCGCCGGCGCCTTCGCCGAGTCGACGGCCTCGAGTTGGCCCCTTGCGACCTCCTCGGCCCGCGCCGAGGTGATCTTCGGGCTGACGGACAGCTGGCCGATGGTCCGCTCCTGCGCGACGGAGACGTCGCGGACCGAGCCGGCGTTGTCGGTCACCACGACGAAGTCGCCGCCGATCACCGGCAGCCCCTTGAAGCTGCGGTCATAGGACACGAACTGAAGGCCCGACGAGCTCGTCACACCGCGCTGGACGAACCGCTCGTCCGCGCCGGCCTTCAGCGCGGCGGGCTGCGCCGCGACGAGCCCGGCGGCCGACTGGGCGGCGGCCGACTGTGGGCTCAGCGGTGTGCTCGGCGGGGGTGCGGCCGATGCCGAACCGGCACTGACCACGGTCACCACGGCCGCGCACGCGCTGCCGATGGCGAGGACTAACTGGGGAGTGCGTTTCAACGAATGCTCCTT
Source organism: Labedaea sp. (assembly GCA_045806965.1). Classification (GTDB taxonomy): domain Bacteria; phylum Actinomycetota; class Actinomycetes; order Mycobacteriales; family Pseudonocardiaceae; genus DASYTH01. The sequence goes on from JBJMIG010000065.1 coordinate 14,884, forward strand.
TCCCGGCCCAGACGTGCAGGACCGGAACATGCAGGGACGAAACATTCAGGTGACACATTGCGTCAAGCGAGTGACATGGAGTCACACATCTGCACCGTAGGCGAACCCGCACACGGCTCACCACCCCTTGAAGTAGGGCGCCGGACCCGATGTCGCACCGCGAACTGTCGAGCACGACGGGAGCTACGCCAGCGGCCCGTTCCTCCCAGGCCCGGCGTTCGGGGACGTTGTCCAATGGTCCCAAGCATTAGGTGTTGCCGGGGACACCACGTCCGGGCGTGAGTTGGTGCTGATGGGCGGCGGCGAGCGGGCGTCGCCGCACCCGGTTTACCGGCCGGGCAGGGCTTCCTGCAGTTTGGTCTTGGCGCCCTGGGCGAGCAGGTGCCAGGCGTCGGGGTCGCCCTTGAGCACGGCCTCGGCCGCGGCCCTGATCTGGTCGAAGGTGGCGTGCGGCGGGATCGGCGGCACCTCGGGATCGCAGTGCACGTCCAGCAGGGCCGGGCGGTCCGCGCTCAGCGCCCGGTCCCAGGCGCCGGCGAGCGCCTCCGGCGTGTCCACGGTGACCGCCTCGAACCCGACCGCCCGGGCGATCTCGGCGTAGGAGATGTCCGGCAACGTCTGGGACTGTTCGAACTTCGGGGCGCCGCCCATCGCGCGCAGCTCCCAGGTGACCTGGTTGAGGTCGTTGTTGTGCAGCACGCAGATCGCGATGCGCGGGTCGGCCCACAGGTGGTGGTACTTGGCGATGGTGATCAGTTCGGCCAGGCCGTTCATCTGCATGGCGCCGTCCCCCACCAGCGCCACCACCGGCCGGTCCGGGTGCGCGAACTTCGCGCCGATCGCATACGGCACGCCGCAGCCCATCGTGGCCAGCGTGCCGGAGATCGATCCGCGCATGCTGCCGCGCATCTTCAGGTCACGGGCGTACCAGTTGGCCGCCGAGCCGGAGTCCGCGGTGACGATCGCGTTGTCCGGGATCCGTTCGGACAACTCCCACACGATCCGCATGGGGTTGACCGGCTTGGCCGACAGCATGGCCTGCTTCTCCATGGTGTCCCACCACTGGGCGACGTCGCGTTCGACCTTGTCCCGCCAACCGCGGTCGGGATTGGGACGCAGCTTGGGCAACAGCGCCGCGAGAGTCGCCTTGGCGTCGCCGACCAGCGCGACCTCGACCGGGTAGCGCAGGCCGATGAGGCTGGCGTCCAGATCGATCTGCACGGCCCTTGCCTGACCGAACTCGGGCAGGAACTGCGAATACGGGAAGCTGGAGCCGACGATCAACAACGTGTCGCAGTCGCGCATCAGCTCGTAGCTGGGCCGGGTGCCCAGCAGGCCGATCGACCCGGTCACCCACGGTTCGTCATCAGACAGCACATCCTTGCCCAGCAACGCCTTCGCTACGCCGGCCCCGGTGATCTCGGCCAGGCGCCGCACCTCGTCGGCGGCGCCGCGGGCACCCTGGCCGATCAGCATCGCCACCCGCTTCCCGGCGCCGATCAGCTCGGCGGCCCGCTCGATCTCCGCCTCCGGCGGCACCGCCGTGCCGGCCGGGACGATGGGCGGACTGGACGGCACGTTCTTGAACGCATGTTGCGGCGGGGTGTACTTCTCCTCCTGCAGATCCGCCGGGATGATCACGGCGGTCGGCGCACGGCGGGCGAGCGCGGTGCGCATCGCCCGGTCGATCGCATTGGGCAACTGCTCGGCGACGTTCACCTCGACGAGGTAGTCGCCGGCCACGTCCTTGAACAGCGCCTGAAGGTCGACCTCCTGCTGGTAGGCCCCGCCCATCGCGCTGCGGGCGGTCTGTCCGACGATCGCCACTACCGCGACGTGGTCCAGTTTCGCGTCGTACAGCCCGTTCAGCAGGTGGATCGCGCCCGGCCCCGAGGTGGCCAGGCACACCCCGACCCGGCCGCTGAACTTGGCGTAGCCCACCGCGGCCATCGCCGCCATCTCCTCGTGCCGGGCCTGTACGAACCGCGGCCGGTCGTCCGCCCGGCCAAACGCCGTCACGATCCCGTTGATCCCGTCACCTGGATACGCGAAGACCTGCTCCACGCCCCAGTCGCGCAGGCGCCGCAACACGTAGTCGCCGACCGTCTCAGCCACAGTCCGTTCCTTCCCGCTCGATCAGGTGGGACTACCCACCCCACCCACCGCTCCCCCCGGCGTGCGTAACGATTGGATAACACGACCCTGCCGCGATCACCTGACCTGGGATTTCCAGCGGGGATTCCGCCGGAATGATTCCGACCCGATCGGGTAGTCGGAAGTCATGTCAGTCACCACGGCGCCGAAGCGGCCGACCGACCTGTCCAGCCGATCGTGGTGGGGGGTACTGCGCCGCACGGTCACGGAGTTCAACGAGGACGGCATCAGCGACTGGGCGGCGGCGCTGACCTATCGCGCGGTGATGTCTATCTTCCCCCTGCTGGTGGTGCTGATCGCCGTGCTGGGCCTGCTCGGCCCGTCGGCCACCCAGGCGGTGATCGACACCATCACCCAACTGGTTCCCGGGCAGGGCCGGGACCTGCTGATCAACGCCGTGCGCGAACTACAGGCCGCGCGCGGCATCGCCGGGCCGGTCGCGATATTCGGCCTGGTGGTGGCGCTGTGGTCGGCCTCGGGCTATGTGGCCTCGTTCATGCGGGCGTCCAACGCGATCTACGAGGTCGACGAGGGACGGCCGGTGTGGAAGACCTGGCCGCTTCGGTTGGGTGTCACCGTGGTGATCGTCGCGCTCCTCGCGGCCTGCGCGGTCGGGATAATCGCTACCGGCGCACTGGCCGACCGGCTCGGCCGGCTGCTCGGTATCGGCTCGGCCGGGGTCTCGATCTGGGAGGTCGCCAAGTGGCCGGTGATCGCGATCCTGGTCAGCCTGGTGTTCGCGCTGCTCTACTGGGTCTCGCCGAACGTGCGGCTGCCCGGTTTCCGCTGGATCACCCCGGGCGGGCTGCTCGCGGTCGTCGTCTGGGCGGTCGCATCCGGCGGCTTCGCCCTCTACATCGCCAACTTCGGCTCCTACAACAAGACCTACGGCTCCCTGGCCGGCGTGATCGTGTTCCTGGTCTGGTTGTGGCTCACCAACGCCGCGATCCTGCTCGGCGCCGAGCTCGACGCCGAGCTGATCCGCGGCCGCCAACTCGCCGCCGGGCAGCGCGACGAAGAGCCGTTCCTGCCGCCGCGCGACACCCGCGCCACGGCCAAGGACTGACGAAGTTCAGGACTGTTCAGGCGGTTCAGACGTCCTTGCGGCGCAACGCTCGGCTGGCCGGACCCTCCAGCACGGCGCCATCGACGTCGAACCGCGAACCGTGGCACGGGCAGTCCCAACTGGTCTCGGCCCCGTTGAACCGCAGCAGGCAGCCAAGATGCGTGCACCGCAACGACACCGCGTGCAGCGCACCATGCTTGTCGCGGTAGACGCCGGTCTGTCCGAGTCCGTCGCGCAGCACGCGCGCCTCACCGGGCGGGACGTCCGCCGGATCGGACACCTCCACCGGGCGCAGCCGGTCCCCGACAAGCTCCGCCGCCACCTTGCCGTTGAGCCGGGCCAGCTGCGGCAGGCCGTGCAGGCTCAGCCGGTGCGGGGAGAACAGCGAAGACCACGGGCTGGTCTGGCCGGTGAGCGTGTCGGTGAGCAGCATGGCCGCCGCGGCCGCCATTGCCAGGCCCCACTTCCGGTAGCCGGTGGCCACATACATGGTCCGCGAGCGCGGGGTGTACGAGCCGATCATCGGCAGGCCGTCGTAGGCGTACAGGTCCTGCGCGGACCACCGGTGGGTGATCTCGGCGACATCCCAGTGCTCGCGCGCGAAGGACTCCAGCGCCAGGTAGCGGCGCGAGTCAACGCCGCGCTCCCCGGTGGGATGGCTCTCTCCGCCGATGATCAGCAGGTCGCCCGCGGATGCGATCGATCGCACCGGCTCGCCGGCGTTGATCGCCAGCCCGGCCGGCGGGCGGCCCGAGCGCAGCCGGGCCGCCACGCAGTAGGACCGGGTGGCCTCCAGCCGGGCGAAGTACAGGCCGCGGTCCAGCAGCGGCGCGTGCGTGGCGATCACGATCCGCTCGGCGCGGACGGTTCCGCCTCCGGTGCGCACCCGGTTCGGGCCGGCGGTCCGCACGTCGAGCACCCGACTGCTCTCGAACACCCGGCTCCCGTCGCCGTGCACGGCGGCCGCGAGCCCGGCCAGGTAACGGACCGGGTGCAGCGACAACTGGTCGGCCAGCCGCACCGCGCCGAAGGTCGGGAACGGAAGGTCGGCGCCGCCGGAGTCGTGGACGACATGGAGCCCGGCCCGCCCGGCCGCCTCGAACTCGGCCGCGACAGCGGCCCGCTCGGACTCCTTGATCGCATAGGTCAGCGCCGGCCGGCGCCGCAGGTCGCAGTCAATGCCCTCCTGCTTGACGATCCCGGCGACGGTTTCGACACCGGCGAGGTTCGCCTCGGCGTATCCGGCCGCCGCGGCCGCCCCGTGCCGCTTGACCAGTTCCGAGTAGACGGTCGTCTGTAGCGCGCTGACCTTCGCGGTGTTGTTGCCACTGGCGCCTTGGCCGACCCGGCCGGCCTCAAGCACGGCGACCCGCAGACCGGCTCGTTTCAACAGCAACGCCGTGGTCAGGCCGGTGATGCCGGCACCGACCACCACGACGTCCGCGGTCACCTCACCGGTCAACTCGGGATAGTCCGCCCTGGCACCGGGATCTGCCAACCACAGCGACTGCCGTCCGGTCGTCGTGTCCATGTCGTCACCTCTCCGATGCGGCCTAGCGTGCCGCGATGAGCGCTTGGGGCGCCGCTTGTTTGATGCGGGTGCGAAGCCAGCCGAGCTGGCGGTCGGTGTCCGACTGCCGGTTGGTGGTCAGGTTGAGCAGTTCGTGGTCGCGCAGCGCCTGGGCGGCCTGGTGGACGACGGTCCAGGTGAGGTCGACGAGTGCGGCGAGCAGATAGAGGTCCTGCAGGTCGCGCAGCAGGCCGACGGGTCCGCCGCGGGTGCCGGACAAACCGGTGGCGTGCAGCCGTTCGGGTTCTTCTTCGCGGTGTTCGCCGTAGCGGTCGATGATCGGAGCGAGCGTGTCGATCTGCGCGTCGGTGCGGCCGGCGAGGAGTTGGCAGGTGTTCTCGACGTCGGGTTCGTCGGCGTGGCCGGAGCCGACCTGACGGAAGGCGTCGGCGAGGGTGCGCAGGGAGTTGTCGAGCAGGCCGAGGTAGGTCGCCAGGTGCATGCCGGTCATCCGTCCACTCGGGTCACACGGACCGCGCAGAGTTTGAACAAGGGTTGTTTGGACACCGGATCCCATTCGGTGGCGGTCAGCTCGTTGGCCGCCCGGTCGTGCCCGGGAGCATCGGTGTCCCAGTAGCCGTAATGGAACGGCAGGAACACCACACCGGCGCGAGTCGAACCGATCCGCGCGGGTACTTCGACCGAGCCGCGCTCGGACTCCACCCGGATCCGATCGCCGTCGGCGATCCCGAGCTCGGCGGCGTCCGATGTGGACAGCTCCGCCCAGGGTTCCGGCGCGGCCTCACGCAACCGGCGCGAGCGGCCGGTCTTGGTGCGGGTGTGGAAGTGGTAGACGGTGCGGCCGGTGGTGGCCAGCAGCGGGAACTCCACGCTGGTTCGTTCTCGTGCGGGTAGGTACGGCGCGGCCTTGAGGAACGCGCGTCCGTCTGGACGTTTGGCACGGTAGGTCTCGGGCGTGACGGCGGCACCGGTGATCAGGTCGTGGCCGTAGTCCTCGCATTCTTCGGGTCGGGTGGGGAACGCGGCTTCGGTGTAGAGGCGTTGCCGGCCGCCCGGCCAGGGAATTCCGCTGGCCCCGCGCAACGAGTCATAGGTCAGGCCGGTGTAGTCGCAGGGTCGGCCGCGCGAGCATTCCTGCCACGCCTCGAAGGCGCCCCGCGGGTCGGTCCAGCCGATCAGGGGTTTGCCGTCGCGATCCCGGAAGTCCATGCGCCGGCAGTAGTCGAGGAAGATGTCCAGGTCGCTGCGCGCGTCCCCGGGCGGTTCGACGGCCGCCTCGGACAGATGCACGGTGCGGGTGGCGTTGGTGAAGGTCCCCTGCTTCTCGCCCCAGAGCGCCGCGGGCAGCACCACGTCGGCGTACTCGGTGGTCTCGGTGCGGAACCCGTCCTGCACCACGACGAACAACTCCGGTTTGGCCAGGATGTCCCGGACCCGGGCCAGTTGCGGTAGCGACACCGCGGGGTTGGTCGCCGAGATCCACAGCAACCGGATCGAGCCCTGCTCGGCGTAGCGCCAGATCTGCATGGCGTGCGTCGGCGGCGCCCAGTGCGGGATGGTCAGCGGATCGACGTTCCACAACCGCGCCAACTCTTCGACGTGGTCCGGGTTGTCCCAGTTGCGAAAGCCCGGCAGGTCGCCGTTGGCGCCGCACTCGCGGGTGTTCTGCGCGGTCGGCTGGCCGTTCATCTGCAACACCCCGCAGCCCGGCCGGCCCAGCATCCCGCGCAGCAGGTGCAGGTTGTTCACCTGGCAGGCCGCCGCGGTGGCCTGGTGCGACTGGTAGAAGCCCTGCAACACGGTGGACACCACCCGGCCGGCGGTGCCGAAGATCTCCGCGGCCCGCCGCAGATCCGACGCGGAGATCCCGCAGGTCTCCGCCACGTGCTCCGGCGTGTAGGGCGCGACGGTTTCGGCTAGTTCGTCGAAGCCCATGGTGTGCGCCGCGACGTAGTCCTGATCCACCCGGTGGTGGTCGATCAGCTCCCGCACCAGACCGTTCATCAGCGCCTGGTTGGTGCCGGGCAACGGCGCCAGGTGCACCCCGCCGGACTCCTCGGCCGCCCTGGCCACCGCGGTGCGCCGTGGGTCCACCGCCACCAGGACCGGACGATCCGGGCCGGACAACCGGTCCAGCACCCGCGACCACAACACCGTCTGGGTCTCGGCCACGTTGTGCCCAAACAGGAACATCGCGTCGCAGGCATCGATATCGGCGTAACAGCCCGGCTGGCCGTCACTGCCGAACGACTCCTTCAACGCCGCCGCCGCCGTGGCCGTGCACAGCCGGGTATTGCCGTCCATGTGCGGCGTGCCCAGCCCGGCCTTGCCGATCACCGCGAGCGTGTAGTACTCCTCAAGAAACAACTGCCCGCTGGTGTAGAACCCGTGCGACAGCGGGCCGATCTCATCCAGCAGCTCCCGCGACCGGCGCACGATCAGGTCCATGGCGGTGTCCCAGTCGGACTCAACCAGTCGCCCGTCCCGGCGCACCAGCGGTGTGGTGAGCCGGTCCGGCCCGCTCCACTGCCACGAGCCGTACAGGCCCTTCGGTCCCAGCCGGCCGCGGTTGATCACGTCCTCGGCCCGGCCGCGCACCCCGACCATCCGGCCGTCGGACACCGCGATCTCACAACCACATCCGTTGCTGCACAACACGCACGCGGACGGCACCCAGCGCTGCACATCGGACTCCGCGACACCCGCCGCCAGCTGCTGATCCACCCGCACCGGCCACGCGGTGTCCCGTCCATACGGTGTGCGCTCGCCCCAGACGTCGGCCACCCGGTCCGGCATGTGCGTCCTCCCGTCCCTGCCCACCCAGGCCGGACTACCCACACCGGTCCGCGGTACACCTCTCGGCCGCCGATCGAGGGACGGCGGGGTCGCCGGTGCGGACGGCAGGGGCCGCCGGTCGACGAGGCGTCCCCGGCGTCAGCGGCCGAGTGCGGTGCGGATCAGGTCGCGTGCCCGGTCCATGATCGCGACCGGAGGACCGAGCAGCACGTTCGCCACCTGGCTCTCCATGCCGGGGTGGGGCCGGGTCGGTGCGATGGCCTCCGCGGCGCGCACGGCGCGGGCCATGTTCCGCAACCGGTCCCCGTCGTAGGCCTGGCGAAGCAGCGGGAACTCCGCACTCTCCTCGTGCCGCGCGTGGGCGAGCACGTCGTCGCGGAGCTGCACCAGCAGGGTGTCGAAGCCCTCGGCGTCGGGGCCGATGGTGTCCATGGTGGACAGCAGCTCCTTGGCCTTGCGCTCCTCGGCCACCCGGGCATCCACCACCGGCCCGCCGCCCTCGGCGGCCCGGACCGCTGGGTGCACGACCTCCTCCTCGGCCGTCTCGTGCACGGCCAGCATGCGCACCAGGCGACGGAACGCGTCCTTGCGCTCCTCCTCCGTCGCGGTCTCGACCTCGGTGAACAGGTCGCGGATGTGCCGGTGCTGCTCGATCAGCAGTTCCACGACGTCTTGCCGGTCGGGCTCGTCCACGTTGGTCGCCATACTCTCTCTCCTCAATGGTCGAACATATGAGATGGCCGGTCAGCATCGGTGGAGTCCCCGATGTGACCGGCCCCTGGGTTATCGGATGGTTTCGGCTCGGCTGCCCATGTTGGTGCTCGCGGTGGTGCGGGTGGTGAGGAAACCGAGCACGATCATGCCGGCGGCAAGGACGAAGTGCAGCCAGTCGTCGGCGGTGTTCATCGGGACGAAGTTGGCGGCGCTGTCCTGGGGAATGATCATGCCGTAGATCCACAGGACGGCGTAGATGACACCACCGCCGATCAGGAACGCCCGGGCGCCGGGCAGGGTCCTGGCCATCACCAAGCCGGCGACCCCGAAGGCAAGGTGCACCAGGTTGTGCAGGATCGAGACCATGAACACGCCGAACAGCATCGCCATGGAGTCGTTCCCGGCGAAGCTCATCTGGTCGTAGTCGGTGGTGATGCCCGGGATGAACCCGAGGATGCCGACCAGCAGGAACACCGCACCGACGACGGCGGCGGTGAGCTGCCCCGGATGGCGCCTGGTAGTCGGGTTGTTGTCGGTCATGACCGCTCTCCCATAGTCGACCTTTGTCGCGTGCCGGCGTTTTACCGGCTCGAGTTCGCGGCTACCCCGCAAACGCCCGGTGAATCGAGCTGGGCTCGTTAATTTTCGCTCCCACCCTTATGGGGGATGACGTGCCGCTAATCGGGCCGATGCCTATCCCGTTCCGCGGCGGAGAGCCGCCGGTGGCGAGCGATGGTGGCGGTGTGTGTGGGACAGTGGGTAGGTCGTCGGTCTGTCGTTCCCCCTGTTGGCGGGCGCCCGCGACGTGCGGAGAATGCGGAGCTTCGGTTCCGGGTGGGTTGGTGCGCCGTCGGCGACGTGGATCACAGTGGGGCTCGCGCAGCGATCGAGTTGCAGGAGCTGCTGCTCGATACCGAGGACATCCAGGATTTTCTCGATCAGCTGGCGCGGGTCGCGGCGGCGATCGTGGCGGGTGGGTCGTGCGGGATCACGTTGCGCCGCGACGGCCGGGCGATGACGGTGGCAAGCAGCGACGACCGGGCCACCCGGGTCGACGAGGTGCAGTACGGCCATGATCAAGGCCCCTGCCTGTCGAGCCTGCGCACCGGCGAGATCAATGTGATCGACGATCTGGCCGAGGACATGCGGTGGGGCGACTACCGGATGGACGCGCTGGCGCACGGAATCCGATCGTCGGTGTCGATCCCCTTGCGGCACGGCACACACAGCGTCGGGGCCCTCAACCTGTACTCCGACCGTCCGCACGCGTTCGGGACCGACGAACAGGCCGAGGCGCGGCGCTTCGGCGCCGAGGCCGGTCGCGTGGTTGCTTTGGCCGTGCGACTGGCGCAGCAGGCCGAGTTGGCGGCGAACCTGAAGGCCGCGCTCACCTCCCGGTCCACCATCGACCAGGCCATCGGCGTGATCATGGGTCAGAACCGCTGCACCGCCGACGAAGCATTCCACCTACTGCGCAGCGCCTCGCAGAACCGCAACGTCAAGCTCCGCGAGGTCGCCGCCCAGATCCTCAGCGCCGTCAGCCGGACAGCCCCACCCCCGACGGGAACGTGACCGTCCGCCCCGGTACTGCGCAAGGTGACATTCCGCTGCCAGCAGCGAATGACGGTGACATCGCGCTGTACAGCCGAAGGCTGCACGGCTCTGCGCGTTCAGCGCGCACCGCCATGACCCTTTAGGCTGACCAAGCGCGTCAAAAAGCGGCGTCAGCCCGTAGCTCGGCCGATCATGGCGGTGTGATCGGGGTGTGGGGAGCTCGCTGGACCGAACGCTTTGTCGTTGTCCGCCGTCCCACCTTCCACCGCCACGCCGATCGTCCTGCCGGGAACGGGGATCGTTGGCGACGGGGAGGTTCTGGTGGCGATCGCGCCGAGTCCGGTTGTCGTGCATGAAGCGGTGCTGCCTCGCGGACCCAAGGGTGGGGTACTGCTGCGGCTGTTCGGGACCACCGATCACAAGGTGATCGGGAACATGTACCTGGTGACCTCGTTCGCGTTCTTCATGGTGGGCGGGCTGATGGCGTTGCTGATCCGGGGGGAGCTGGCGGCGCCCGGGCTGCAGTTCCTGTCGCCGGAGCAGTACAACCAGCTGTTCACCATGCACGGCACGATCATGCTGCTGTTGTATGCCACGCCGAACGTGTTCGGCTTCGCCAACGCGATCCTGCCGCTGCAGATCGGCTCCCCGGACGTCGCCTTTCCCCGGCTGAACGCGCTGTCCTACTGGTTGTACCTGTTCGGCGGATTGTTGGTGATCTCGTCGATGATCACCCCGAACGGCGCGGCGGACTTCGGCTGGACCGCCTACACTCCGCTCTCACGCAGCCAGTTCTCGGCCAACATCGGGGGAAACCTCTGGTGCGCCGGGCTGATCGTCGGCGGACTGTCGACCATCCTGGGTGCGGTCAACATGCTGACCACCGTGGTGTGCCTACGCGCGCCGGGGATGACGATGTGGCGGATGCCGATCTTCACCTGGAACATCTTCTTCACCAGCATCCTGGTCCTGCTGGCGTTCCCGGTGCTGACCGCCGGGCTGTTCGGATTGCTTGCCGACCGGTTGATCGGGGCACACGTGTTCGACGCGGCCAACGGCGGCGCGATCCTGTGGCAGCACTTGTTCTGGTTCTTCGGCCATCCCGAGGTCTACATCGTCGCCCTACCGTACTTCGGGATCATCACCGAAGTTGTGCCGGTATTCAGCCGAAAACCGCTCTTCGGCTACAAGGGAATGGTCTTCGCCACCGTCGCGATCACCGGGTTGTCCGTGGTCGTGTGGGCCCACCACATGTTCGCCACCGGCGCGGTCCTGCTGCCGTTCTTCGCCTTCACCACCTTCCTGATCGCGATCCCGACCGGGATCAAGTTCTTCAACTGGATCGGCACCATGTGGCGCGGCCAGATCACCATGGCCGCTCCGATGCTGTTCAGCGTCGGATTCATGGTCACCTTCCTGCTCGGCGGCCTCACCGGGATCCTGCTCGCCGCACCGCCGATCGACTTCCACGTGCACGACACCTACTTCGTGGTCGCCCACTTCCACTACGTGCTGTTCGGCACGATCGTGTTCGCCACCTTCGCCGGCATCTACTTCTGGTTCCCCAAGATCACCGGTCGGATGCTCGACGAACGCCTTGGCAAGCTCCACTTCTGGACCACCTTCCTCGGCTTCCACCTCACCTTCCTCATCCAGCACTGGCTCGGCAACGCCGGCATGCCTCGCCGCTACGCCGACTACCAGTCCACCGACAACTTCACGGTCATGCACGCGATCTCCACGGTCGGCGCCTTCCTGCTCGGCCTGTCGGTGCTTCCCTTCGTGTGGAACGTCGTTCGCAGCTACCGCTATGGCACTCGCGCCGAAGCCGACGACCCCTGGGGCTTCGGCAACTCCCTGGAATGGGCCACCAGCTGCCCGCCGCCACGACACAACTTCACCGAACTACCCACCATCCGCTCCGAACGCCCCGCCTTCGAACTGCACTACCCCAGCATGGTCGAACGCTTCCGCACCGAATCCCGCCAACACCCCAGGCGCGAAGAGGAACGAGCGGCCTCACCGTTCGAGAAGGCGGCCGGCGCGATCCAACCCAGCGACCAGGACGAACACACCGACCCTCGCGGCAAATGAGCCAGGTACGGTTCGCCTGGCCAGCAGCAGCGACGCCGACCGCCGCGCGGTCGACCGGACCGCCGGCCAGGAGTATGCGACCGGGCCCGAGCGTTGAGACAAGTGATGAACCAATCTCTGCGCTTCCGTGTCCTGGGTGATTCGCTGGCGGTCGGGGTGGGCTGCCAGCGACCCGAGCAGACCCCGGGCCACCTTCTCGCCGCCGCGCTGCGCGCCGCCGGACACCACGTCGACCTGCGAGTTCACGCCGTCCCCCGGGCGCGGTCCACCGACCTGGCCGCCCAGGTACGCGCCGCCCTCGTCACCGGCGTCGACCTCGCGCTGATCATCATCGGGGCCAACGACCTGACCGCCCTGCTGCCACCCGACCACGGCGCGCGACTACTCCACGACGCGGTCAGCGACCTGCGCGCGGCTGGCGCGGAGATCGTCGTGGTCACCGCACCCGACCTCAGCGTGGTCTCCCACGTGCCGCCCGCCCTGCGAGCACTGGTGTCCCAGGCCAGCCGCGCCTACGCCCGCACCCAGGCCGACGCCGCGCTCCGCGCCGGCGCCACCGTGGCCACCATCGACCCGGCCCTGCTCGCGCGGTTCACCACCGGCACCGACCTGTTCTCCCCCGACCGCTTCCACCCCTCCGCCGCCGGCTACGCCCTCATCGCCCGCGCTCTGACCCCGTACCTCCAGGCGGCAGCCGACAAGCACGCCGCCTGACGGGGAGGTTCGACGTCCGCGGCGCGTGCCGCCCTGCGCACTTCGCCGCGCGGCACTTCGCCGCGCGGCGAAGTGCCGCGCGGCGAAGTGCGTGTTCGATCAGGACGATGCGGAGTTGGCTTCCCCGTTGACCTTGCCGGCGGCGTTCTGGGCGCGGTCCTTGATGTCCTCGGCCGCTCCACGAGTCTCCTCGGCCACGGTGGAACCGGCATCCTGCGCGGTGGCCCGCACCGACTCGACGGCGTGCTGGGCCGGTTGCTTGAGATTGTCCTTGACCTGCTCGGCTACCTGACCAACCGCGGGTCGGATGTGTTCCTGCGCCAGGTCTTTGGCCTGATCCGCAACGGCCTGCTCCCGTGTGCTCGGCGGCAGCAGCGATGCGGTCAACCATCCGACGCCGAAGGCGATCAAGCCGGCGGCGAGCGGGTTTCCCTGGGTCTGGTGGCGAACCATCCGGGGCGTCTCACCGACCCTCTGGCCCGCCGACGTGACGCTGTCGGCGACGCTCGACGCGGTCGACGTGACGTTGTCGGCGACGCTCGACGCGGTCGACGTGACGTTGTCGGCAACGCTCGACGCGGTCGAGCCCATCCGATCGGTGGCCTCCGACGCGGTACCCATGACCGTGTCCCGGAGCGAGGCGAACCTTCCGCGAGCGCGGGAGACACGGCGTTGGACGATTCGACGTGGGGTCACCTTCTCGGTGAGCGCGTTGACATCCGCGCTCAACCCGCGCTGGGTCAGTTCGATCTCCCGGCGCAACTGCTCGGAATTGGTGGTGGTCATCGCATCTCCTCGTGGGGCCTCAGTGCTTGGGGTACCTGTTTGATGGTTTGGACCGTGCGCTCCGGCGTCGGGTGGAGACCGCGCAGCGCGCCACGTCCAGCGGCGTACAGCGCACCCGCGACCAACGCCCAGACCACGGCCACGATCAGCGCCGCCCAGCCCTGATCCATCACGTTGGCCAGGCCCCACCAGAGAGCGAAGGACGCGAACAGCAGGACCATGTGGCCGGCCACGCCCGCGCCACCGAGCATCCCGGTGGCCTTGCCGGCCTTCTTCGCCTCACCCGTGACCTCGGCCTTGGCCAGCGCGATCTCCTGGCGCAGCAACGTCATCAGATCCCGGGTGACGTTGCCCATCAGCTCGCCGACCGATGCGTTCTCCACATCGACCCGGACATCCGCGGCACCGACCGGGCCGTTCCTCGGGTCGGTCATCACCGCACCGGCCCCGCGGTCACACCGGACGGGACGACCGGCTGGTAAGCGGCTTCGGCCGGCACGGCGCCCGGCGTCGCCGACGGCAGAGACTCGGTTGTCCCGGCCGAGCCGGGACGTTCCGATCGCCAGCCGGACTCGGCGCCGGGCCGGGCCGGTCCACTCGGCGTTGCGTCGGAGCCGTCGTCCTGTGCCGATGCCACGATGTTCCTGGTCAGCCGGCCGGCGAGCACGCCGGCCGCGGTGGCGCCGAGGAGGAACAGGCCGGGACGACGCCGCGCGAACCGGCGGAGCTCGTGGACCAGGTCGCCTGGCTCGCGCTCCTCGAGCCACGAGGCCAGCCGCTCGGTCCGGTCCGTCGCCTGGCGGACCAGATCCGTCGCCATGCCGGAATCCTCGGAACGATCGGACATCTGGCGAAGCTGGCCGGCGACATCACGCAGGCCCTCCGCCAGTTTCCGCTGGCCGTCCCTGGCTTGGTCGCGAAGCTGGCCCACGCCCTCGTCGAGCAGATTCCTGGCCTGCGTTCCGGCCTCCGAAGCCACCTGCTTGACCTGCTCGCCAACGACGCCGCCGACCTCACCGGCTCGTTCCACGGCCGACTTGCCGACGTCGGTGGCCTCGTTCAGCGCGGATTCCGGAACCGACGAGGTTCCCGAACCGGCACGGGAAGCGGAATAACCCGGTTGTGTCATGTCGATGTCCTTCACATTCGATGTTCCGTGCCATTGGTCGCATACCGAAGTCCCGGTCGTACCGGTGCGGCACGATCCGTGGGTTGCGTTGGGGGCGCCGGCACGCTGTTTGACCGGCTATCACGAGAACCAGTGAGCGGTCCTCCGTCGCTGATGTGGGTAACCGCCCCGGCGGCGGGCTAAACCTGGCCCCGCTGCCGGCCATGGGGTGCCGGCATAGCGGCCGGTGTCGTGGGTAACCGGCCCGCATGGCACAACCGTCGAATCACGACCCGGAAGAAGCCGAAGAATTCGCCGAGCAGATCGGGGTGGACCCCACACCCGAGCAGATTGATGAGTACCGCGAACGGATCGGTGAGCCCACGCCCGACCCGGAACCGGTGGAGCCACCCGACTGATCCGGCTGAGCACCCACCCGGCTCCCGCCACGCACCACGTCCGGTGGAGTCGCCGTTTCGGAATGCCGCCGCCGTGGTAGGTCGTCGTGGTGTCCGAGCACAGAACGGAGTTGCGGCGGCTGGCCGAGGAGCGGTTCGGCTGGCCGCGGCTCAGTGCCGAGCAGCTGCGCGCCATGGAAGCGGTGATGGCGGGCCATGACGTGTTGGTGGTACTGCCCACCGGTGCCGGCAAGTCCGCGATCTACCAGGTGCCGGCGTTGCTGCTGAAGGGTCCGACGGTGGTGGTGTCCCCGCTGATCGCCCTGCAGCACGACCAGATCGACAGCCTCGAAGCGGACGAGGTACCGGATGCGGTCGCCCTGAACTCGGTGCAGAGCAAGGACGAGCGCCGGCGAGCCTGGGAGGCGATCCGGGACGGCCGCGCCGAGTACCTGTTCCTGTCCCCCGAGCAGTTGGCCAGGGACGAGTTGGTCGAGGAGCTGGCCGGCCTGGCCGTGTCGCTGTTCGTGATCGACGAGGCGCACTGCGTGTCGGGCTGGGGACACGACTTCCGGCCGGACTACCGCCGCCTCGCCGCGGTGGTCGACCGGCTGGGACACCCCAGGGTGGTCGCGCTGACCGCCACCGCGGCCCTGCCGATACGCCGCGACATCGTCTCCAGACTAGGAATGCGCGACCACCGCGAGATCGTCGCCAGCTTCGACCGGCACAACCTGCATCTGACGGTGCAACGGTCCACCGACGACGGTGACAAGCGCGCCGCCGTGCTCGCGCGAATCCGCTCGCTCACCGCCGATCCCGCGACCCGCCCCGGTCTGCTCTACACGGCCAGCCGGGCCGACACCGAGTTCTACGCGGGCGAGCTCACCGGCAAGGGCGTGCGGGCGGCGGGCTACCACGCGGGAATGAACGCCACCGACCGCGAGCGCGTGCACCAGCGGTTCCTCGACGACGAGCTCGACGTCGTAGTGGCCACCTCCGCTTTCGGCATGGGCATCGACAAGCCCAACGTGCGCTACGTCGTGCACGCCTCGGTTCCGGACTCTTTGGACTCCTACTACCAGCAGATCGGACGCGCCGGCCGGGACGGCGAACCCGCGGAGATCATCCTGCACTACCGGCCGGAAGACCTGGGCCTGCAGAACTTCCTCACCGCCAAGGGCGCTCCCGAGCAGGCACTCACCGAGGTGACCAAGGTCCTCGATGAGCACCGCGGACCGGTCACGCCGACGCGCCTGCGCGACGAGGTCGAGGTACCGGCGGCCCAACGCACTCGCGCGGTCAACCTGCTCGAGCAGGCCGGCGCGGTCCTGGCCACCGCGACCGGCAAGCTGCGCTACGCCGATCCCGACCTCACCCCCGACCAGGCCGTCGAGCAGGCGATGGACGCGGCGCAGAGCCAGCAAAAACTGGTGAAGTCACGCCTGGAGATGCTGCGCGGTTACGCCGAGACCACCGGCTGCCGCCGCCAGTACCTACTCGGCTACTTCGGCGAACAACTCGACGGGCCCTGCGGCAACTGCGACACCTGCGCGGCCGGAACCGCACGGCACCAGCAGCCCGGCACGCCCGAGTTCGCCCTCAACAGCACCGTACGGCACTCGGAATGGGGCAACGGCACCGTGATGTCGATCGACCAGGACCGCATCACCGTCGTGTTCGACAGCGTCGGGTACAAGACCCTCTCCCTGCCGTCGGTGCGCGCGGGCGACCTGCTCAGCCCTCAGTAGGTTCACCCCGGCCTCGCGAGTCTCGCGCTCAGGCAAGCGAGTCTCGCGCTCAGGCAACCGTGTTCCGCGCTCAGGCACGTTACTCCCGCAGCGATGGCAGGTCCTGCGGGTTGCCGATGAGTGGGGCCAGTGGGTCGCCGTGGTCGCGGAGCCGGTCGAGGACGGTGCGGATGGTCCACCGGTCGGGTCGCAGGGCGGGGTCGTCGAGCTCGTCCCAGGAAATCGGGACCGACACCGGCGCGCCCGGCGAGGGGCGCGGGCTGAACGGAGCGACCAGGGTCTTGTTGATGGCGTTCTGGGTGTAGTCGAGCCGGGCCAGTCCCTGCCGGCGGTTGCGGTACCACTCCCAGCTGACCAGTTCGGGCATGATGCGCCCGACCACCCGCGACACGGTCTCCACCCAGTCGCGGGTGTCGGTGAACGTGTAGCCGGGCCGGATCGGAATCCAGATCTGGATGCCGCGCTTGCCGGTCACCTTCGGCATCGCGGTCACCCCGAGGTGTTCCAGGGCGGTGCGGTAGAGCCGGGCGAACTCGACGATGTCGCCGAAGGTGGTGCGGGCGCCGGGATCGATGTCGATCAGCGCCCAGGTGGGCTGGTGCACGTCGGGCAGTCGTGAGGTCCACCCGTGCAGCTCGGCACCGGCGAAGTTGGCCATCCACACCAGCGCCGGAATGCTGTCGAGCACGGCGTAGCACTGCGTCTCGTCGGCGGGTGCTTCGGTGTTGTGCCAGCGGGTCAGCCAGTCCGGGGCGTGGTCGGGCACCTCCTTGTGCCAGAACCCCGGCGCGTCGATCCCGTCCGGGTAGCGGTTCGCGTTCACCGGCCGGCCGGCCAGGTAGGGCAACAGGTACGGGCCGATGCAGGCGTAGTAGCGGATGAGTTCCCGTTTGGTGATCGGTGGTTCGCCGTCGCGGCCGGGAAAGAGCGCCTTGTCCAGGTTGGTGACCTTCATCCGCCGGCCGGCCACCGTCCAGACGCCTTCCCGGTCGAGCTCGTCGAGCGCGGCCAGCTCCTCGGCACCCGGTGGCTCCCACCGCTGGTGCGGGGCGGTCAAGCGCACCTCGGCCTCGGTGACCGGCACCCCGCTTCGCCAGAGTGCCTCCGGTGCGGCGGCCACCTCGGCGTTGGTGCGCCCGGTCTTGACCGACCGCGGCAAGTCCTCGGGATCCCAGCCGCGCCGCGCGTGCTCGTCGTTCTTGTGGATCAACAGCCACTGCTCCCGGCCCCGGGTGCCGGCGTCGTGGCGAACCAGGACGAACCGTCCGGCCAGCTTCTCGCCCCGCACGTCGAAGTGCAGCTCCCCGCGCTTGATCGCCCGGCGCGGGTCGGTGCCCTCCGCCGGCTGCCAGCTACCCCAGTCCCAGACGATCACGTCCCCGCCGCCGTACTGGCCCGACGGGATCACCCCTTCGAAGTCGAAGTACTCGATCGGGTGGTCCTCCACGTGTACCGCGAGCTGGCACGCCTTCGGGTCCAGCGTCGGTCCCTTCGGCACCGCCCAACTGGCCAGCAGGCCGTTCACTTCCAACCGCAGGTCGTAGTGCAGCCGGCGAGCGCGGTGGCGGTGGACGACGAACCGGCCCGACCCCCTCGCCCCAGACTCCCCCGCCGGCTCCGTGGTCACCGAGAAGTTCCGCTTCGCCCGGTACGACGACAGTCGCTCTCCGGCATCCGCGGTCGAACGCCGTGCACTCATGACTCAGGGCTACCCGCCGGACACCGCCCAAACACGCGCTGCCGCAGCCGCACGGTCAGGTGGTTCTTCCGGTCTCCTCGGCCCGCTCGAGTGCCGGCCCCACCTGTTCGCGGACGGTCTGCCAGGCCTGGGCCAGCTCGGGTCGGCCAGGGTCGACCGACCGCAGGAGTTGCACCACCCTGGCCACCACGTGCGGATGGCCAAGCGGCACCGGCGGCTCGATGCGGATGGTGGGATCGCTGTCGCGGCTGACGAAGCCGTGTACCCGAACCCCGCGCTCGGTCAGCTCCTGGCGGACCGGGGCGGTGTCCCGATCCCACCAGTCGTGCTGATCGTCCACAGCAGACGCTTCGGCTGGCACGGGATCGATGGCCGTGAGGGATCGCACCGACCCGGAGTGCCGCTGCGCCAGCCGTAGGGCCGGTTCGACGGCGGTGCCCGCCGCGACCAGGTGCACCGGGGCCGACCGCGGCGGCTGGTCGAACACCTCGGCACCGGCGGGAAGCCGGCACCAGCCGATCCGGAGATGCTCGGCCAGCGGTCGCCAGGTGGCCGGCAACTCGTCGTGCTTGGCCTCACCGGCCGGATCCAGCACCACCACCACCGGCGCGTCCTCAGGCCCGTGCCACACGACCTCGGGTCCGGCCGCACGAACCCCGTCGGTACCGAAGTCCCGCACCCGTTCCACCTCCACTCGCGGAGCCACACTCCGAATCGATCTCAGCCACCCAGGTTCGACACGCCGGCGGCCAACTTGGCCGCCAGCTCGGTACGCTCGTACTCGGTCAGATCCGTCCGCCCGAGCTGGTCGACGAGAGCGGCCCGCGACGTGATGTGCAACGCTCCGGGGTGGGTCCCGGAATCCAGCTCCTGGCCCGACAGGACGAGCACCCGGCCCTGCACCATGACCAGCACCGCATCGCCGTCCGTGGACTCCAGCAGCTCGCGCACGTCCTGCTCGCTGACCGTCATCACCGCCACCCTTCGCAGCCGTTCGTCCGTTCGCAGGCGGGGTACCCGCAAATCGCCGGAGTATCACCGACCGGCCGTGCCGGCAGGGGTCACGGGTTCGGTTGGAACACGGCGCGGACGCAGTTGTCCCGCTTTTCCTTGAACAGCTCGTAGCCGCGCGCCCCCTCCTCCAGCGGGAGCAGGTGGGTGGCCAGGTGCTCGGTGCGCAGCTCGCCGGCGGCGATGCGGTCGAGCAGCATCGGGATGTAGCGGTGGCCGTGCTGCTGGGCACCGCGCAGGGTGAGGCCCTTGTTCATCAGCGCGCCCAGCGGGAACTTGTCCACCACCCCGCCGTAGACGCCGAGCACGAACACCGACCCGCCCTTGCGGCAGGCGTGGATGGCCTCGCGCACCGCGATGGGACGGTCGGTCTGCAGTCGGAGCTGCTGCTTGAGCTGGTCGTAGAGGTACTGCGGGCCGCTCGCGTGCGCCTCGAGGCCGACCGCCTCGATGCACACGTCCGGCCCGCGCCCGCCGGTCATCTCACGCAGCTCCGCGCCGACATCGGTCGCGCTGTAGTCCAGCGTCTCCAACCCGAACACCTGCCGGGCCTGCTCCATGCGGTAGGACAACCGGTCGATCATGACCACCCGCTCCGCGCCGAGCAGCTGCGCGGCGCGCGCGGCCATCTGCCCAACCGCGCCGCAACCCCACACCGCGACCGTGTCACCGGGACGCACCCCACCCAGGTCCGCACCCATCCACCCGGTCGGCACCGAGTCCGACGCGAACAACGCGCTGCGGTCACTCACCCCCTCGGGCACCGCGAACGCCGTGTAGTCGGCGAAGGGAACCCGCACGTACTCGGCATGGCTGCCGCGGATGCCACCCATCGCGTGGGAGTACCCGAACACCCCACCGGGATCGCCGCCCCACATGAACTGGGTGATGCCGGGGTTGGTGTTGGAGTTGTCGCACAACGACGTCAGGCCCTGCTCGCAGTACCAGCACCGGCCGCAGGAGATGAACGAGCACACCACCACCCGGTCACCGACCTTGTGGTTGCGCACCTCAGACCCGACCTCGACCACCTCGCCGAGGAACTCATGGCCGATCACGTCACCGGACTCCATGAACGGGATGTAGCCGGACAGCAGGTGCAGATCCGACCCGCACACCGTGGACAACGACACCTTCAGGATCAGATCCTCGGCATTGCGGATCTGCGGGTCCGGTACGTCCTGCACCGCCAGCTTGTTGACCCCTTCCCAGCACAACGCCTTCACAGCCGACCCTCCCCACCCGCGCGGCTGCTCGCCAGCGCGACCAGCTTCCCGCCCGGACCGGGATGTGTCGACGGCGGATCGGGCCGCAGGACATCTCCGGTCTCCAGCAACGACTTCGCCCGCCGCAACGCCTCCCGCACCTCCTGGCGCGGATCCCGCCCGGTCAGCCGCGCCACGGGACCGCTCGGTCCGGGCTCTCGCAGCCGCGCGGCCACCTCGGTGCCCTTGTCCCCGCTCGCCGGCCGGATCCGCACCTCGATCCGGTCACCGAGCTCGGTGATCGGTTCGGGCAGCCGGTTTCGGACCTTCTCGACCGGCAGGTACACCGTCACGACCAACCACCGGCCGGCATCGTCGCCGGGCCGCGCCGCGGACCGCGACGAGATCCGGCGCGCCGCGCCGACCCCCGCCGCGGCCAACGCCGACAACGCGACCTTGCTCATCGCCCGCATGTCCTCCACCCCTTCATGTCCGCCCCTTTCATGTCGCCACTCACGATGTCGCCGCTCACGATGCTCACAATGTCGCTGCTCAAACCGCGTACCCGACCCGCCAGGAAGGAAACCCCGTCGGAAAACCGTCGCGGATCGGCCGAGAGGTGGATCGGCCCGGTTGGCGGGTACCTCCGGGCCATGAACAACTCTCCTAGCGGGATGGCCCGTGCGGATGGCCTGCTGGTCCCCGGTTTGCTACTCGGCCTGGGGTTGGGTGGGTTCGTCGACGGCATCGTCGCCCACCAGCTGCTGGAATGGCACCACATGCTGTCCGGGTGGTACCCCCCGGACTCGACGCATCACCTTCGGCTCAACATGATCGGTGACGGCCTGTTCCACCTGGCCTGCCTGGTCCTGGTGCTGGTCGGCATCGGTCTGCTGGTCGCGGCCGGTCCGGCCGCCCCGCCGGAGCGGGGTCGCCGCCTGGCCGGCTGGATGATCGCGGGCTGGGGGTGGTTCAACCTGGTCGAGGGCCTGATCGATCACCACATCCTCGGCGTGCACCACGTCCACCCCGGACCCGGCCAGTTGGGCTACGACCTCGGGTTCCTGGCGCTGGGGGCGGTGCTGGTCGCCGTGGGCACCTGGCTGAGCCGGTCACGAGGTTTTTCCCGGCGGGTTGCGGGTAGCACTTCGCCGAACCAGATCAGTCACACCGGGACGGGCCCTCCTCATCGGCCCGCCTGACCTACGAAGGAGTTGTCAGCCATGACCACCGCGAACGGCCGGCCGTTGGCCGTTGTCACCGGAGCATCCAGCGGGATCGGCTTCGAGCTGGCCAAAGTGTTCGCCCGCAACGGTTTCGACCTGGTGATCGCCGCCGAGGACGCCGCGATCTCCGATGCCGCACGGGACATCGAGGCACTCGGTGCGCGGGTGGAGTCGGTGCGGACCGACCTGGCCGAGCCGGACGGCGTGCGGCGGCTCTACGACGCCGCCAGGGCCACCGGGCGGGCGGTGGACGCGGTCGCGATCAACGCCGGCGTCGGCGTCGGCGGACCGTTCGCCGAAACCGACCTCGCCGACGACCTGAAGCTGGTCGACCTCAACGTGCGGTCCTCGGTACACCTGGCCAAGCTCATGGTGCGGGACATGGCAACCCGAGGGGCCGGCAAGGTCTTGTTCACCTCGTCGAACGCCGCCACCCAGCCGGGTCCGTTCGAGGCGACCTACGCCGCGTCCAAGGCATTCCTGCTGTCCTTCTCCGAGGCGTTGCGCAACGAGTTGAAGGACAGCGGGGTCACCGTGACGGCCCTGATGCCCGGGCCGACCGACACCGAGTTCTTCGAGCGGGCCGGACTGACCGACACCAAGCTCGGATCGTCGGACAAGGACGACCCCGGCGAGGTCGCCGAGCAGGGATTCCAGGCCCTGATGCGAGGCAAGGACCACGTCGTCGCCGGCTCCATGAAGAACAAGGTGATGGCCGGCGCGGCCAAGGTCATGCCCGAACAGGCCAAGGCCGCGACCCATCGCAAGATGTCGGAACCCGGGTCGGGGCAGGACGGCTGACCGTGCGCGGAACGCCGGGTCAGCTCGATTCCGAGCCGGGGATCAACGCGAAACCGCTTGCCGGGCGGGCCGGGATCCGCCGCAGGGAGATGGTGAGGTCCTGCGGCGGCACCCGGTAGTCCAGCCGGGCGAGGCAGGTGCTCAACGCCCGCAGGATCGCGACGGTGAACGGCTCACCGGGGCACCGGTGGCCGGTGTGCGGGTCACCGGCGCCCTGTGGGACCAGCTCGAAGGCACCGATGTCACGCCCGAGGAACCGGTTCGGGTCGAAGGCGTACGGGTCGTGCCACAGCCGGCCGTCGTGGTTCTGACCGTAGAGATCCAGCAGAACCAGCGCCCCGGCGGGGATCGGCTCGCCCTGCCATGCCAGGTCCGTGGCCGCCCGGCCGCCGATGAACGGGGCGAACGGGTAGAAGCGGCGCAACTCGTGGGCGAAGGCCAGGGCGAACTCTCCGCCGGCCCGCAGTGGTTGCCGGTTGTCCGGCCAGCGATGCAGGGCATGCCCGGCGTAGCAGACGAACCAAGAGACCGCGACGGTCGGACGGATCACGTTGAGCAACTCCACCGCGGCCGTCCCCGGGCGCAGCAGCGCGCCGTCAGTGTCGCGATGACGGGACACCACCTCCACCGCCGAACCGGCCGGCACGGTCACCGAACCCGCCCGCACCTGCTCGACCAACGCGGCCAGCCAGGCCTCGCGGCGCCGCCGGGCCCACCGGGCGCGCCAGTGCCGGGGACCTGGAGTGGCGAACCCGTCGACCATGGCCACCAGATCGGCCGCCACACCGGCCACATCGGACTCCGAAACGGGCACGCCGGCCCATCGGCAGACAGCGCGGGCCAGTATCCGGCTGGCCTCGTCGAACAACACGACCTGCCGGCCGGGCGCCCAGGAGGACACCGCGTCCTCCCACGCCGCGACCACGCCGTCGACCAGCGCCTTGGTGCTCCCGGCCGTCACCAGGGACACGAACACGTCCTTGCGCGTCCGGTGCTCGGCGCCGTCCAGGGTGTGCACCGCCCCATGCCCGAACAGCGTGCTCTGCACCGGGCCCGGGATGGCACCGTGCCGCTGGACGTGCTTCTCGTCGTAGAAGAACCGCGCCGCGTCCGGGCCGCACAACCCCACCGCCCGTTGGCCGAGCACCCGGGTGGGCACCACATCACGTCCGGTGCGGCGACGCCGGTTGGGCATCCAGCCGTACCCCTCGCGCAACACAGCCAACGAATTGTCCATACGCATCCCCCCGTGTGCCCCACAGCGCCGGCCCGAAACGCACCGCCGCCCCGGCGCCCGGGCGGGCGAACCCCGACCAGCCGATGAGCTCACCGGCTGGTGGTGAAGACCTCGGTTCCCGTCCTGACGCGGAACGGCTCCAGCTCGGTGCGTTGGGTTTCGGCACGCTCGATGAGTCGGTCGAAGTCGACGTCCGGGAGGCGGGCGGACAGACCGGCGAGATCGCGCAGCGTGGTCCAGAGCTGTTTCTTGTTGGCGATGCCCATCGTCAGGATCTCGAGCTCCTCGAACCGGCTCAGCGGCGAGTAGCCGCTCATCCGGCCGTTGAGCTTGAACCGGCCCAGCCGCTCGGCCAGCACCGCGAGGCCGGTCTTCACCTGGTTGGGGCGGACGCCGAGACGGCGCATGAGGGCATCGAAGGTGTCCACGTCCTCGGCTATCCCGGTCGCGACCCGGTCCAGCGCCTCGCCGAGCGGCGTGCCCCGGTTGTTGTGTCGCGCCCGGCGGGCCAGCTCGCGCCAGAGCACGCCGAGGGCCAGTTGGTCTCTGAGATAAATGTTGAGAAAGCTGTCCACGTCCGGGAGGTACCCGTCGTGGGCGTTTGAAACCCCAACGGCGTTTAGGCCGCCCCGATGGCGGTAACCGAGCCAAGCGATGGTGGCGGAACTGATGACGACGTTGCGCCGGGTCGCTCTGGCCGGTCGAACAGCGTGCCGGCACCCCCCTCAGATCTCCCCCGCCGGGAGCCCGAATCCGACGGCGGAGACGACGGCGATCTCCAGGGTAAGGCGCAGGAGGGTGCGTTCATGACAGCTACTGGCCGGGACGACCGCGGGCCGGGTGTCTGCGTGCGGCTGCTCGACGGTTTCCAGTTGTGGGTCGCGGACCGGTGCGTACCGGTGATGCCCAGCTCCCAGCGTCTGCTGGCGTATCTGGCATTGCGGGACGGCGCCGTCACCCGTGCGGCAGTGGCCGCGGCATTGTGGCCGGAGGCGACGGAGCGCCGGGCGGCCGCCTGCCTGCGCTCGGCCCTGTGGCGGCTGGTGAAACCGCCGTACGCGCTGATCGAGGTGCGCGGCGCGCTGCTCGGCCTGCATCCGCAGGTCGACACCGATGTCGACCAGGTGCGCCGGCTCGCCACCGGTTTGGCCGACCCGCGCGCGCACCGGACGGACCCGGCCTTGCCGCTGGCCGCACTCACCGCGGAGTTGCTGCCGGGCTGGACCGAGCCCTGGGTCGGCATCGAGCGCGACTGGGTGCGGCAGATGTCGCTGCGGGTGCTGGAGACGCTCAGCGCGCGGTTCCGGTCCAGCGGCGATCACTTCCGGGCCCACGAGACCGCCGCGGCGGCGGTGCGAAGCGATCCGTTGCGGGAAAGCGCCCACCGCCGCCTCATCGAGCTGCATCTGGCCGACGGCAACCCGGCTCAGGCCATCCGCCAGTACGCCACCTACCGGTCGCTGTTGCGCCGCGAACTCGGGTTGTCGCCATCATCGGAGATCCGCCAGCTCGTCCGGCCGATCCTCAGCCGAACAGGATCTGCGCCAGCAGGAGCAGATTGAGCGCGGAGATCACGACCGCGGCCGCGACACCGGCGACGGTGGTGAGTGGACGGTTGACGAATGGACCCATGATGTCGCGACGCCGGGACAGCAGTACCAGCGGGATGAGCGCGAACGGGATGCCGAACGACAGGATCACCTGGCTGAGCACCAGAGCCTTGGTCGGGTCGGTGTTCAGCGACAGGATCACCAGAGCCGGGGCCATCGTGATCAGCCGGCGCACGGCCAGCGGGATCCGGCGGCGCAGAAACCCCGCCATGACGACCTGTCCGGAGTAGGTGCCGACGCTGGACGCGGCCAGGCCGGAAGCCAGCAGGGCGAGCGCGAAGGCCAGCGCGGCGCCTGCGCCCAATGTGCTGCCCAGGCCGGAGTGCATGTCCCGCAACGACTCCGCCGGCACGGACGCGGTGTGCAGCGCCCCGGCCGCGACGACCAGCATGCTCACGTTGACCAGCCCGGCCATCCCCAGCGCCACCGTGATGTCGACCGTCGTGCTGTGCAGGGCCCGGCGGCGATCCGAGAGCTCACCGCGATGCTGGCGCTGGCTCAGCGCGGAGTGCAGGTAGATCACGTGCGGCATGACGGTCGCGCCGAGCATTCCGGTCGCCAGCAGCAGACTGTCCGATCCGGCGAAACCGGGGACCAGGCCGGCGCCGGCGCCGGTGAGCGGGCCGAGCTGCAACGTCTGGTACAGGAACCCGGCCAGGATCACGGCCAGCAGGGTGATGATCACCGCCTCGAACCGCCTGCGCCGCAAGGGGGCCAGCGTCAGGATCGCGAACGAGATCACCGCGGTCATCCCGGCCGCGGGCAGCATCGGGATCCCGAACAACAGGTTCAGGGCCACCGCCGCGCCGACGAACTCGGCCAGGTCGGTGGCCATCGTGACCAGTTCCGCCTGCACCCACAGCAGTCCGGCCACCGGCCGTGGATAGTGCTCCCGGCACAGCTGCGGCAGGTTGCGGCCGGAGGCCAGGCCGAGCTTGGCCGACAGGTACTGCACGAACATCGCGACCAGGCTGGCCGTGACGATCACCCACAGCAGCCGATAGCCGTGCGCCGCACCGCCTGCCATGTTGGTCGCGAAGTTGCCCGGGTCCACATAGGCGACCGCGACGACGAACGCCGGTCCCATCAACCCGGCCACGGTGCGCAGCCGGCCACGCGATGGCGGACTGGGCGCGAGCGGCGGCCGGCTGGCGACCCCGGTCGTGGACATCAGCATGGGAAGCCTCCTGGACATGCCCTCGGATGGGGAGATCCGCCCGCCCACGTGGGGTGGACGGGCGGATCTGTTGGGATCAGGTGAGCTTCTTGATCGCCTTCTCGATCAGACCCAGGTTCGCCGGGCTGGTCGCGTACAGCAGCGGGTCCGGCTTGGGCGCGGACGCCTTGCCGCCCAACGGCTCGGGCTGCTGCAGGTAGCTGAACTCGTGCATCCCGTCCGGCGCGGGTCCGGAGGCCCAACGACCCTCCGGCCCGGCAGTCCCGTCCGACAGGTGCCAGATCGTGCCGGCGTGCTCGACGTACTCCTCGTCGAACAGCGCACTCGGCACCACCGGGCCCTCCAACCCGTCCTCCTGCAACTCCTCGATGGCGGCCAGCCACATGTTCTGGTGCACCGTGTCCCGCGCCAGGTTGAACTTCAACATGTTGCGCACGCCCGGATCGTCGGTCATGTTGTACAGCCGAGCCGTCTGCAAGCGGCCCTGCGCCTCGGCGGCGACGTTGACCCGGAAGTCGGCCATCAGGTTGCCGCTGGCCACGATGTAGCGGCCGTTCCACGGCACCCCGTTGCTGTCCGACAGGCTCGGACCACCGCCGCTGACGATGGCCTGCTGCGGATCCATCCCACCGATCACCGCCGCCACCACCGGATCACTGCCCACCGTCGCGGCCGTCACCTCGGACGGAGCACCCTCGAGCAGCCGGGCCACCATCGTGGCCAGCATCTCGACGTGCCCGATCTCCTCGGTGGCCACGTCCATGATGAGATCCTTGTACTTGCCCTCCATGCGGCAGTTCCATCCCTGGAACAGGTACTGCATGGTCACCGTCATCTCACCCCACGCGCCCCCGATCAGCTCCTGCAACTTCCTGGCGAAGTGTGCGTCCGGCTTCTCCGGCTTCGCCTCGAACTGCAAGCGGCTGGTGTGAAAGAACATCTCAACTCCCCGTCACGTCGCTCCCAATCGGACAGCGCCACGCTAGAAGCACGCTGTGAGGGGCCCGCCACGACGACCACACCCGGCCGCAACCGTCGCGTCACCACGTCGTCGCCACCGCAGGACAAGGCGAAGCGAGTCGGGCCACGATGAGGTGCGGCCGCGCCACAACCGCCGCAGCCACATCGGGAAGGGACCTGCCGTGCACGCCTCGACCACGACCACACAACTCGCGTTCTTCCTGCTGAGCACCGGCCTTCTCGGGGCGGTCGCGGTTGGACTGTTCCGCCTCGCCGAGGCCATGATCGATCCCGCCGTCGTTCGTGAGCGGGACGTGGACCGCATCCGGCGCTGCTACCGGCTCAGCCCGGTCGTCCTCGCCGTCTCCGCACTCCTGGCCGCGACAGGCGGCGTGTCGCTGACCCTGTGAGGACCCGAGCACCGGCAGGGGTCGCACCCCGTGCAGCGAAAGGTGACATCGCGCTGTATCCCGCAGCCGTCGCGACCCGTTACAGCGGAAGGTGACATTGCTGCGCTTCTAACCGCGCAAGGTGACATTGCGCTGTACCCGCACAGCGGGGTCTGCCGGCCGGGTCAGGGTGCCATGACAAGCGGAACCGGGTCGGTGGTCCAGCGGGCGAGCAGGACGGTGGCGTCATCCTGCAGAGTGCCGTCCTGGTGGTTGAGCACGGCGCGGATGAGCCGGCGGACGGTTTCGGGCGGCGGGTGGCCGGCGGCGGCTTCGCGGTGCAGGAAGTCGGCCAGGCGGGTCTCGCCGAAGTGCTCACCGTCGCCGTTTCGGGCTTCGGTGATGCCATCGGTGTGCAGCACGAGCCAGTCGTCGGGTTGCAGGATCTCCTCGCCGACGGTCAGGTTGCTGACGCCGAGGCCGAGCGGCGTCCGGCGGCCCTTGGTGAGCGGTTTGACGATCTTGCCGCCGCGCATGATCAGTGCGGGTGGGTGGCCGGCGTTGACGTAGCGCAGTCGCCCGGTTGGGAGGTGGACCTCGGCGAGGATGGCGGTGGCGAACAGGGATTCACCGAACTGCCGGCTGATCAGTTCGTCGATGCTGCGTGCCTGTTCGAACAGGCTGTGACCGGCGTGGCGGGCAGCGCGGTAGGCGGCCAGCGCGGTGGCGGCGATCAGGCCGCTGCGCAGGTCGTGTCCGACGGCGTCAAGAATGATCAGGCTCGCGGTGGACTCGGACAACGCGTAGTCGAAGGCGTCGCCGCTGATCTCCTGGCGCGGTTCGACCACGCCGGTGACGACGAAGTTGCCCACCCCGGCGGTCAGCGGCGGCAGCAGTGACCACATCAGCTCGCCGGGGACCGATCGGCGGGTCGGCAGGCGCACCAGGTCGATGGCGTCGCCGTACTGGTTGACCAGGGTGACCAGGTGGCCGAGTAGGACCGACAGCCACCAGCACTGGGTACGCAGTCCCGGGTCGTAGAGGTCGTCCGGATCGCTCACCACGATCTCCAGAACACCGAGCCGTTCCACGCCGTCGCGCAGCGGCACCCACAGCCGCGGGCGGCCGGCCGTCTCCACCGGCAGAATCTGCACGAGGCGAAACGCCCGACCTGCCAGCGTGCCGTCGACATCAAGTGATTCCGCCGGTTCCCGGCCGGCTCGCAGCGGGTGCAGCCGGTGCTGGTCGTAGTCGACCACGTAGACGGTGATGCCGACGCCGAGCGCCTTCCCGGCGGCCTCGGCCACCTCGGGCAGCCGCTCGGGAGGAGCCAGTTCGGTACCTTCCAGCAACGTGACCAGCGCCGCCAGCGGCGGCGTGCGGGGTTGGCTCTCCCGGAACTGCCGGCTGTAGGTGGCCCGGTGCGGCGGAGCGAGTTCGTCGAGACGTTCGTTGACCGCGTGGGCCAGAACATCGCGCTGAATGGGCGACAACTCACCGAGGCCGTGCAGATAGGCGTCGATCTCGACGATGTCCGCCTCACCGCCAAGCGCGAAATACCGCAGCCACAGTTGGTCCGTCGTCAGCTCGGCGCGCCGCAGCGCCAGCGCGATGCTGCGTTGCTGCTCGTGGGCTCGGTCGCTGGTCATGGTCACCGGCGACGGCGCACGGTGGACCGGGCGATGCGTTCGGCCGCCTCCCGCACCGACCGGCCCTCCCGGCGGGCGGTGTCGGTCAGGGCCAGGAACGCGGCTCGTTCGTCCATGCCCTCGCGAGCCATGAGGATTCCCTTGGCCAGCGAGATCACCTCACGGCCGCGCAGCGCGTCCTTGAGGTCGTCGCTGATGCGCCGCGCGTCCTGTGCGGAGCGCATGTTCGCCAGCAGAATCGCGGCCTGGGTCGCGAACATTGTCAGCAGACGCTCGTCCCGGTCCCCGAACGCTCGTGGTCGCGCCGCGTAGACCTTGATCGCGCCGAGCGATCCGCTCCCGGCGACCACGGGCGCGCTCAGCACCGACCGCACCCCAACCGCGCCGGATGCCCGCGCCAACGACGGCCACCGGGCATCGGCGGGGAGGTCATCGACACGCACCACGTGGCGCTCCTGCCACGCGGTCAGGCACGGTCCCTCCCCGAGCTCGTACTGCAGCGCGTCCGCCTGCTGGACAACGGCATCGGTCGCCGCCGCGGTCGTCCGCCGGCCCTCCGAATCCAGCAGGCTGATCCCGGCGCCGTTGGAGCCCTGGAACGTCTCCGCCGCCGCGGCCGTGATCAACTCCAACGCGGTCTGCACCGTGTCCGCCGAGAGCAGCAGGCCGGAGGTGCGAGCGACCATGGCAGTCAACTCGTCAGCCGGCGGCATCCGGAACTCCATTCGCCGCACCTCCGATCCCGACGCTTCGACCCTTCTGCTGTGCGCCGTCTCGACGCGCACGCCGCTCAAGGTTGGCCACCAACGCCGGTCCGCAGTTCCCGGACCCGCCCGCCGGGGACCGGGCTGGCCAGCGGCGCGGTGGGCAAGCCGGCGCCGTCCCGCAGGCCGCGCAGGAACTCCTCGATGGCCTGCCGGGCGGTGTGCTTGGGAGCCCAGCCGAGCTCGGTGCGGGCGCGGGTGGTGTCCATGATCGGCACGCGCAGCACCGCGTCCAGCAGGCCGGGACTGGCCGGCACCAGCCGCAGCAGCCACGCCGCGGCCAGGGCACCGCGCACCGGCCAGGCGGGCAGGGCGACGACCTTGGCCCGTAGGCAGTCGGCGAGCAGGGCCGCGTCCACCACCTCCTCGGCGGCGATGTTGAACGCACCGCGAACCGGCCGGTGCACGGCCAACCGGAACGCCTCGGCGACATCGGCGGTGTGCGCGGCCTGGAAGCGCATGCCCGGCAGATCCGGCACGATCGGCACCAGGCCGGGTCGCACCAGCCGGCCGGGCAGCAGCGGCCCGGCGAACAGCCGGCGCTGCTCGGACGCCGAGCCGTGCTTGAACACGAACCCGGGCCGCAGCCGGACCACCGAGAGGTCCGGGTTGGCCAGCTCCAGAGCGTCGAGAACTCTTTCCAGATAGGGCTTTTCGCGGGTGTAGGCGGCCTGCGGCCAACCGTCGGTCGGCCACGTCTCGGCCACCGGCTCATCCTTCGGGCCGGGTGAGTAGGCGCCCACCGAGGACGAGTACACCAACTTGGGCACCCGGGCCTGGGCCGCCGCGCGAAACACCCGGGCCCCGCCCTCGACATTGTTGGCCCACGTCACGGTCGGCCGGTGGGTGGGCTGGAACAGCCACGCCAGATGGACCACGGCGTCGGCCCCCTCGAACAGGGCGACCAGGTCCGCGGTGCGGATGTCCGCACTCCGCCAGCTGACCTTGGGCAGCCGCAGGTCGGGCGCTCGGCGGGCGACCCCCAGCACCGATCCGACCTCCGGATCCCGGCTCAGTGCCGCCACCAGACTCGTGCCGATGTTCCCCGTCGCTCCGACCACCACGACCCTCATGACCAGGGCATACCCAATACCACACGAACCAATCCGCGATTAGCCGTCCGCGCAGGGTGACATTGCGCTTGTCGCAGCCCAGGAAGGTGGCACTCGGAACCCTCCTGGATTCACGTCAGGGGTTGGCCGCCCGTCACGCCGAGGATTTCGCCGGTGACATAGCTGGATTCCTGGGAGGCGAAGAACACGAAAGCCGGAGCCAGTTCGGCGGGCTGGCCGGCGCGACCAAGCGGGGTCTGCCCGCCGAAGGAATCCACCTTCTCGGCCGGCATGGTGGCCGGGATCAGTGGGGTCCACACGGGGCCCGGTGCGACCGAGTTGACCCGGATCCCCTTGCCGGCAAGGTCCGCCGAGAGCGCCTTGGTGAAGGTGACGATTCCGCCCTTCGTCATCGCGTAGTCGATCAGCTGTTGGGAGGGCTGCGAGGCCTGGATGGAGGAGGTGTTGATGATGCTGGCACCGGGTGGCATGTGCGGCACGGCCGCCTTGCACAGCCAGAACATGGCATAGAGATTGGTCTTCACCACGCGGTCGAACTGTTCGGTGGAGATGGCGAGGATCCCCTCGTCCTGCGACATCTGGTAAGCCGCGTTGTTCACCAGCACGTCGATGTGGCCGAACTCGGCGACCGCTCGCTCGATCACCCGGGTGCAGTGCTCCTCGCTGGTGAGGTCACCGGGGACCGGCACGGCCTCGCGACCCGCCTGCCGCACCAGTTCCATCGTCTCCTTGGCGTCGGACTCCTCTTCGTCCAGGTAGGACAACAGGATGTCGGCCCCTTCGCGGGCGAACGCCACCGCGACCGCCCGTCCGATCCCCGAGTCACCTCCGGTGATCACTGCCTTGCGTCCGACCAACCGGCCGCTGCCCCGGTAGGAGTCCTCGCCGTGATCGGGCCGCGGCCCCATCCCCTCGCCACTGCCCGGATGCTCCTGCTCGTGTCCCCGCTGCTGGTCCGGCCGGCTGTACTGCGACCTCGGATCCCGCTGGGTGTACTGATCGGCGTCGTTCACGGGCGTGCTTCCTTCCTCGGAGGTACCCGGGTGTCTAGGAGAACGACCCGGTTTGAGTTCGGCGGACACGTGACGGTCCACCGGTCAGGCGGCTATCCAATTCGGTGTCGCGATGTTGTTGCGCCGGCACCAACGCAGCAGGTTGTCGGTCCACTGCAGCACCGTGAGGACCGCCTCGGCTCCGGCCATCGGGCCGGCGACGAGCACCAGGTCGATCTGGTCCGCCGTGTCCGCCGGACATCCGTTTACCTTGGCGAGCAGGGCCCGCATCGTCGCTCGCAGCGGCGGTTCCAGCAGGTCGATGTCCACGAGAGACTCGTCCTCACCGCGCACGTCCAGCTCGAACACCTCGTTGTCGTCGATGGGCGTGGCACCCGACAGGACCAGGGTGGCGGCGAGGTCGATCAGCTCGGTGAGGATGGACCGCAGCCGCCGACCCGACGAGGAGTCTGTGGCTACGAGCGAGTCCAGGCAGCGTGCGGCGGCCGTCCACCCGCCGTGTCGAACCATGATGAGCAGGTTGGCAACGGTGACTCGGGCGGAGTACCCGTCAGACATGGCACCTCACCTCCGGCCGCGCCGCGCCGGACCGGCAGTGGTCGCCGATGACGTGTCCCACCACAGTTTTCCTCCCGCCCCTTTCGATGCTGTTGACCGCGTACCCGCTCACCGCCGGCTGAATCCCGACGGTGCGCGTTGGACGAGGACGAGCAGCCAAAGGAGTGAGTACCGCCAGGGCGCGGGAAGCCGAGGCGACGACCTGAGCCGGTCACCGGTAGGCGAGCCCGGCCAGATCCACGAGACGTGCCACGGTCCGGTTGTCCCCGACGGCCAACCGCAGCCGAATGCCGCGCATCTTGGCCAGCACCACGCTTCGCGCCAGCACGGTGAGTCCGGCCACGCCGAGAAAGGTGACCTGGGACAGGTCAACCGTCAGCGTGGTAGGCCGGGTCCGCAGCCGGTGGGTGAGCAGTTCGTGGAGTCGCGGCGCGGTCAGTGCGTCCACGTCCCCGGACACCGTCACGAGGGTGTGTCCGGACGCCGGCCGAGTCACACTCAGCCGCATGGCGTGGTAATCAAGACATTCCGGCCGGCTGACCGGGCGGGGAGCGGTCGGTGTGAGCGACACCGGACGCGCGTGAGCCGTGCTCAGGACCATCGATGAATCGCCTCTCTCACAGGAGAGGGCGAAGCCGGCACACCGTACGCCCCCGCCAGGACTGACGAGCTCGGGCGGCTACCGGTCGAACCGTATTCTCGACATTACCCCAACCGCGGACCACCGGCCCGCCTTCCGGAGCAGCGTCACCCTCCTACTCTGCCGGCGCGGACGGCCGGGCCTCGCGCCGGGCCGGCCCGCGACCCGCACGCAACCTCAGACGGCGCCCCGAATCCGGTCGATCACAGCGCTGGTGGAGTGGTCGGCGACGTAGTCGAGGATGCGGACCTGCCCGCCGTACTCACCGACCACCTCGGTCTCGGCCAGCATGCCCGGGCTGTAGTCGCCGCCCTTGGCGTAGATGTCCGGTCGCAGCAGGCGCAGCAGCCGGCTCGGGGTGTCCTCGTCGAACACCGTGACGTGGTCCACGCAGCTGAGCGCGGCGAGCACGGCGGCGCGGTCGGTTGCCGGGTTCACCGGCCGGTCGCTGCCCTTGAGCCGGGAGACGCTCGCGTCGGAGTTGAGCGCCACGACCAGCACGTCGCCGAGTGCCTTGGCCTGGTTGAGGTAGGCGATGTGGCCGCGGTGCAGCACGTCGAAGCAGCCGTTGGTGAACACGATCCGCCGGCCGGCCCCACGGTGCTCGGCCACGACCGCGGAAAGCGCGCCGGAGTCCAGTGCGGTGCCCTGGAATCCGGCGAGCCGCTCGGTGAGCGCGCCGACCGTGCAGACCGCGGTACCCGGCCGGTGCACCACCACGTCGGCGGCGGCCTGGGCCAGTTCGACCGCGAGCGCTGGACTCAGGCCGCAGCAGCGGGCCAGGGTGAGCGCCGCGCAGAACGTGTCGCCCGCGCCGGCCGTCCGGCTCTCCGGCGCGGGTTCGGCCCAGGTCCGGTAGGGCGGCTCACCGGGGGTCAGCAGCACCGCGCCATCCCGGTCAAGGGTCACCGCGACGGTGTCCGCGCCGGTGGCCTCCCGCAGCCGGTCGCGGTGTGCGGCGAAGAAGTCCGCGCGTTCCGGACCGTCCGGCGCGGGCCGGTCGAGCAGCGCGCCGGCCTCAGCGGCGTTCGGAGTGACGAGGTCGGGACGAAGGCCGGGCCACCTGTCCGGCCGGTGCGCGTCCACGACGAGCAGCGGAATGTCCTTGCGCAGCGGGGAAAGCGCGTCGAGCAGCCGCCGGTCGGCCGGCCCGGATCGGTAGTCGCACAGCACCACGGCGTCGCAGCCGGACACCAGCGCGGCGAGGTCGGCGACCGGGGCCGGATGCGGCTCGCCGTCGTCCACCCGAAGCAGGACCTGATCGGCGGCGACGATGCGCCGTTTGGCCACGGTCCGCCCGCGCTCGACCCGGACGGCGTCGGTGCGCACCCCGGCCTCGGCGAGCGCGGCGATCAGCTCGGTCCCGGCCTGGTCGTCGCCGACCGCGCTGACCAGCCGCACGTCGGCACCGAGCGCGGCGAGGTTGACCGCGGTGTTGGCCGCTCCCCCGGGCGCGACGGTCCGGCGGTCCACGTCGACCACCGGCGCGGGCGCCTCCCGGCAGAGCCGGTTCGCGTTGCCGGATAGCCATTCGTCCAGGATGGCGTCGCCGATCACGACGATCGTCGGCCGCCGCCGGGCGATCAGCGCGGGCAGGTCTGCGGTGAGTTCGTTCATGCCGGACAAGCCTCCAGTCGGGATACCAGCCGCAGCACGGCGGCGGCGACGACGGCCGGATCGACGTCGAGGCACTCCTGCCGGTACGGGCAGCGGAACTGCCGGCAAGGCGAACAGGACACCTCCTGCCGCAGCAGGATGCTCGTGGTCGACCGCGGACCCATGTCGGTGATCCGCTCGGTGCCGGCGTAGGTCACCACCACCGGCACGCGAACCGCGTCGGCCAGGTGCATACAGCCGGAGTTGTTGCAGAGCAGGACATCGGCGCCGGCCACCGCGGCGGCCAGGGCCGGCACGTCCAGCCCGGTCAGCGGCCGCACCCGGGCCGAGCCGGCGCCGTCCACCACGGACTCGATCAACTCCCGCTCGGCCGGCGGCCCGGTGACCAGCACGTCGATGCCGGCCGAGGCGACGATGCCGGCGGCCTGGCCGAACCGGTCGGCCGGGTACCGCTTGCTCGGGCAGGATCCGCCAGGGGCGAGCAGGACGTACGGATCGTCAACTCCGGCCCCGGCCGGCGTCCGCAGCTCCAGCGCCGGTCCGGCCGGTGGGACGCCGAGTGCGGCGAGCAGGTGCAGACAGCGGTCCACCTGGTGCGTGCCATCCGGCGGCGGAGTGATCCAGTGAGTGGCCACGGCCCCGCCGAACTCCGCGGAGTGCACCGCCCGCACCGGGATCTCGGCCAGCAGCCCGGCGTAGGCCGCGGGCCACGGCGACTGGGTCGGCGAGGTGAACACCAGCATGACGTCGTACCGGCCGGCCCGCAGGCGTTCGACGAGGTCGCGCTCGGTGTCCGCCCGGTTCACCGGGCCGGCGTCGATCTGTTGCCAGGCAACCGAAGCGGTGAGCACCCCGGCGACTCCGGGGAGCAGCGGCACGACCGCGGCGCCGGCCGGCGAGGCGAGCAGGTCGATCCGGGCCTTCGGGGCCGCTCGCCGCAACGCCCGCAGCGCCGGCGTGAGCATCACGACGTCGCCAAGGTTGTCCGCGCGCACGGCCAGGATCCGCTCGA
The DNA here is from genome assembly GCA_045806965.1 of Labedaea sp. Classification (GTDB taxonomy): domain Bacteria; phylum Actinomycetota; class Actinomycetes; order Mycobacteriales; family Pseudonocardiaceae; genus DASYTH01. The sequence continues at coordinate 51,191 of JBJMIG010000065.1, forward strand.
CCGCGGACCACTCGACCGGGCCGCCCCGGTCGGCGGCCGGGTGGCGCGCCGGTCGCGGCCGGGTCACCGGGACCGCCCTGGCGCGGCGATGTGCACCACCTTCACCGTGGTCAGCTCGTCGAGCAGCTCCGGCCCGTAGCCGAAGCCGGTTCCGCTGGCGCCCCGGGGTTGCGCGGCGCCACCGGGGGCGCCGCCGAACACCGCGTTGATCTTGACGGTGCCCACCGGAAGCCGCCGGTAGGCCAGCGTTGCATTCGCCATCGAGCCGGTCAGCACGGTCGCGGCCAACCCGTAGCGTCCGGTTGCCGCCTCGTCGAGTCCACTGTGGAAGGTCGGGACCACGCGGACCGGTGCCACCGGACCGAACGTCTCCTCGCCCAGCACCAACATGTCCGGCGTGCACTCGGACAGGACGGTCGCCGGGTAGCGCGCGCCCGGACCGTCCGGGACCACCCCGCCGAGTTCCAGGACGGCGCCGCGCGCCACCGCGTCCTCGACGTGCGCGTGCACCTTGTCCCGGTGCGCCCGATCCACCAGGGGGCCCACCGGCCAGTTCCGCGCCTGCAGGACCAGCGCGCGCAGGAATGGCTGCGCCACCTCGGTGTGCACGTAGATCCGCTCGACCGAGGTGCAGATCTGCCCGGCGTTGGTGAACGCACCGATCGCGGCCTGCTCGGCCGCCCACTCCGGATCGACGTCCCGGTCGACCAGCAGCGGGTCGTTGCCGCCGTTCTCCAGCAACACCTTCGCGCCGGTGCGCGCGGCCGCCTCGGCGATCGAGCGCCCGGTTGCGGTGCTGCCGACGTGCGCGACCACGTCGACACCGGGGTGGCCGGCGAGCCGGGCGCCGACCTCGCCGCCGCCGACCAGCGTGCTCAGCACGCCGGGCGGGAACGCTTCGGCCAACAACCGCCCGAGCAGCACGCCGGTGTGCGGGCTGCGCTCGCTCGGCTTGTGCAGCACGGTGTTCCCGGTGACCAGTGCGGCGCCGAGCAGCCCGCAGGCCACCGCGACGGGGTCGTTCCACGGGGTGAGCGCGACGACCACGCCGCGCGGCTCGGGGATCATCAGGTCGGTGGCGCGCGGATCGCCGAGCAGACTCCGTCCCCGATGGACGGGGCCCAGCTCCGCGTACTGCAACAGGGTTCCGACGCCGGCCTCGATCGAGGCCAGGCACTCCGCGCGCGGCCGTCCGGTCTCCCGCTCGTGCACCCCGGCCAGGTCCCGCATCCCGGTCCGCAGCAGCGTGGCCGCCTCGCGCAGTGCCGCGCCGCGCTCCCCCGCCGGGGTACGGGCCCACGGCCCGGCCGCGGCGCGGGCATCGTCGACGGTCCGGTCGACCTCGTCCGGCCCGGCCACTGGCAGACTGCCGACCGGCTCGTCGTCGATCGGGCTACTGATCTCGATCAGTTCGGTCAGCACGGCCACGACGGCTCCTCCTCGTGGCACACCACCAGTTCCCGGACCTCGGTGCCCCGCGGCCGGCCCAGTGCGTGGACGATGCTGTCCGCGATCACGGCCGGTGGGACGAGCTTGCTCACGTCCGGCGGCCGGTACTGCTCCTCCCGGCCATCGAAGAACCCGGTGCGCATCCCGCCCGGGACGACCAGCGTGACGCCCACCCGCCCGGCGAGCTCCATGGCCAGCGCGCGGGTCAGGCCGACGACGCCGAACTTCGAGGCGCAGTAGGCGGAGGCGTCCGCCGCCACCCGCAGGCCCAGCGTGGACGCGATCGTCACGATCCGCCCGTGCGCGTGCTCCAGGTAGGGCAGCGCGGCCCGGATCACCGCCGCGGTGCCGAACAGGTTGACCCGCACCACGTTCTCCCAGTCCGACGTGGACACCTTCTCGATCGGGCCGCAGGAGTCGATGCCGGCCGCGGTCACCACCGCGTCCAGCCCGTTGTGCCGCTCGGCCAGATCGCGCACGGCCCGTTCGGTGGCCTCACCGTCGGCCACGTCGACCAGGCGGAAGTCGGCCAGCTCCAACGCCGGCTCCTGCATGTCCAACACCACCGGCCAGCCGCCGGCCGCGTGCACCAGCTCGACGACCGCCGCGCCAAGCCCGGAGGAACCGCCGCTGACCAGGACGGTGCCCAGCGGTCCCGGCTGATAGTTCTGAGTGGACACTGTGATCCTTCCCTTACGTCGTCAGTGCTTCGGCCAGCCGGGTGGTGGACCGGCCGTCCAGGTACGGCGTCACCACCACCTCGCCACCCCAACCGCGAACCAGCTCGGTCTCCGGCAACGCCTCGGCCGTGTAGTCCCCGCCCTTGACCCACACGTCCGGCCGCAGCTCCCCGAGCACCCGTTCCGGCCCGTCCTCGTCGAAGATCACCACCGCGTCCACGCAGCCGAGCGCACCGAGCAGTTCCGCCCGGTCCCGCTGGTGGTTGATCGGCCGGCCGCTTCCCTTGAGCCGACGCACCGAGGCGTCGGAGTTGAGGCAGACCACCAGGCAGTCGCCCTGGTCCCGGGCCGCCCGCAGGGTGCGCGCGTGCCCGGCGTGCAGCAGGTCGAAGCAGCCGCCGGTGGCGACCACGGTGCCGCCGCCGGCTCGTACGACGTCGGCCAGCCGGCGCGCGGCGGCAAGCCCGTGGATCGGCCGGCGCGCCAGCCCGGTTCGTCCACTGCAGACGGAGGCGACACCGCCCGCGGCGAGGAAGCGGCCCGACGCGGCGACCGCGTCCGCGGTCGCCTCGAGGACGCCGGACCCGGCCAGCAGCCGGGCCGCGAGGACGGAGGCGAACCGGTCGCCGGCACCGCACGGGTCGATGACCGCCACCGGCTCGGCCGGGACCGCTCGTGGCGATCCGCCCTCGTGTACCAGGGCGCCCCGGCTGCCCAGTGTGATCACCACCCCCCTGGTCCGCCACCGGCGCAGCAGCAGGTCCGCCGCGGCCTCGGCTTCGGCGAGGCCGGTGGCGCCGGTCGCCTCGGCCAGGTTCGGCGTGACCGCCGCCGTCGCGGCCACCGGGTCGGCGCCGCGCGGGTGCGGATCCCAGACCACCGGGATCCGGCCGGCAAGGCGGGACAGCAGCGAACGCAGCCGTTCGTCGGAGCTGAGGCCGCGGCCGTAGTCGGAGACCAGCACGGCGTCCGCGGCCGCCACCGCCTCCAGCATCTCGGCCGTCACCACCGCGGCGCCGGTCCGGCCGCCCCGGTCCACCCGGGCGATCGAGTGGCCGGCGGCGAGCAACCGGGTCTTCACCGGCGTCGCCGCCCGCGACGGACCGGCCACCACGGGGAACCCGGTCAGCTGCGCCCGCAACAGCTCACCGTGCGGGTCGGCGGCGAGGCAGGTGACCAGCGTGACGTCCACTCCGTCGGTGGCGGCCAGCCGAGCCGCCAGGCCCGCGCCGCCCGGCCGGATCCGCTCGTCCTCCAGGTCGAGCACCGGCGCTGGCGCGTCCGGGCAGAGCCGGTTCGCGGTGCCGGCCAGGTCGATGTCCAGCAGGCAGTCCCCGACCACCACCAGGTGTCCGGTGCCTCGCGTGCCCGTGGTTCGCTCGCTCATGACGCGCGCCGGCCAATCGACTCCACAGTGGACAGTGCGGCCTCGAACTCGGCACAGAGCAGGTGTACGGCGATCAGATGTGCCTCTTGCACGCTCGCGGTCGAGCCGGGGATCGCCACCACCTCGTCGGCGAGTCCCGCCAGCGGGTTGGGCAACGGCCCGGTGAATGCCCACACCGTCGTCCCGGCGGTGCGCCCGGCCTTGGCCGCGTGCAGCAGGTTCTCGCTGCGGCCACTGGTGGACAGCAGGACCAGCACGTCGCGCGGCCGGGCGTGCGCGGCGACCTGCCGGGCGAACACCTCCTGGTAGCCGTAGTCGTTGGCGATCGCGGTCATGCTGGAGGTGTCCGCGTGCAGGGCCAGCGCGGAGAACGGCCGCCGGTCGCCGTCGAACCTGCCGACCAACTCGGCCGTCAGGTGCTGCGCCTCCGCGGCGGATCCGCCGTTACCCGCGGCGAGCAGCCGGTGGCCGGCCGGTAGCCGCTCGGCCAGGCACCTGGCCCACCGCGTCAGGGTAGATCCCTGGCGCCGCAACGACTTCAGCGCGTGCTCCAGCTCATCGAGCCGCTCGACCGGGCTCACCGCGAGCTCCCAACGGCCGAGTCGAACAGGGTGCGCACGCCGGCCTCGGCGCTGCGGGTGTAGACCCGCTCGGTGTCCAGCGCGACCCGGTCCCAGGTGTAGCGGGACCGGGCGCGGTCGCAGCCGGCGGCGCCGAGCGTCTGCTGGCCCCCCGGGTCGAGGAGCAGCCGGCGCAGCGCGTGGCCGAGCGGGCGGATCTGCCGGGGTGGCACGAGCACGCCGGTGATGCCGTCGACCACCGTGTCGGTCAGCCCGCCGACCGCACTGGCCAGTACCGGCACGCCGCAGGCCATCGCCTCCAGTGGCACGATGCCGAACGGCTCGTACCACGGCACGCAGGCGACCACGTCCGCCGAGCGCAACAGCGCCGGCATCTGGCGCCGGGCAACCTGCCCGGTGAGGACCACGCGGTCGGCGACGCCGGCCCGCGCGGCCCGCTCGCGCAGCCGACCGGCCTCCGGGTCGCTGTCGAGGTCCCGCCCGCGCGGGCCGCCCACGATCAACAGCTCGGTGTCCGGCACCATCGGCAACGCATCGATGAGATCGCCGAACCCCTTGCGCGGCACCAGCCGGCCGACGCTGACCACCCGGCGCCGGCCGTTGCGCGCGGCCCGCTTGCCGTCCTGGCTGAACTGCTCGGCGTCGACCCCGCACGGCACCACCGAGATCTTCTGCCTTGGCACCCCCATCCGGACCAGCTCGAACACCTCGTCGCTACAGGTCGCGATGATCCGGGTGACCGACCGGCCGAGCGCGCGTTCGATCGCGATCCGGTCCTCCGGGCTGGTGTCGGCCGGACCCTGGTAGCGCCGCTTGACCGTGCCGAGCGCGTGATAGGTGTGGACGGTCGGGATGGCCAGCTGCCGGCTGACCAGCGTGGCCACCATTCCCGACATCCAGAAATGCGCGTGGATCACGTCCGGCGGGTCGCGCCGCAGCCAGTCGGCGAGTTGGTGGGCGAACTCGTTCATGTAGGGCAGCAGTTCGTCCTTCGGCACGGGTCGCGGTGGGCCGGCCGACAGGTGCACCACCCGGTAGCCGGGCTCGGTTCGCACGGTCACCGGCTGGCGCCGGTCGTCTCGCCGGGTGTAGACGGTGACCTCGTGTCCTCGCCGGCACAGCGCCGCGGACAACTCGGCGACGTGCACGTTCTGTCCACCGGCATCCACGTCTCCCAACGCCGCCAAGGGGTTGGCGTGCTCGGACACCATCGCGATCCTCATCGGTTACGCCTCCCTCTCATCGCGCCACGTGTCGCAGCAATTCGTCCCACCTGTTCAGGAACTGCGGCATCCCGTAGTGCCGCAACGCGAACTCTCTGGCGTTCTTGCCGAGCTGGGTGGCCATCGCGTGGTCGCACGCGAGGTCGCGCAGCGCGGCGGTCAGGTCGTCGAGCCTGGTCGAGACCACGCCGGCGTCCGGCGGAACCGCCCTGGCCGCCTCGGTCGCGCCGAGCGCCACCACCGGCATGCCCAGGTGCATGGCCTCGATCAGAGACAGGCCGAGCGAGGTCCAGCGCACCGGGTGCAGATAGACCCGGCGCCGGCCCATCGCCTCGTGCAGCCGGGCGGCCGGCAGGTCGCCCACGGTATTCAGCCGCTCCGCACCGAGGCCGACGGCGCGGCCGAGGCCGTCCAGTCCCATGCCGAACACGTCCAGCTCCATCCCCTGCGCGAGCCGGGGCAGCAGGTCGGTGCCGGTGACCCGCCAGCGTCGGACCGGCTCGTTGATCACCACCGCCGCCCGGCACAGGTCACCGGTGTAGCGGTAGCCCGGATCCACCACGCCGTGCTCGATCACCGTGGTCGGCGCGCTGCCGGCGTCCCACATCAGCTCGTTGAAGTGGGTCACGTGTACCAGTGGGATGTCGTCGCGGCCGGCGATGGGGTGCCGGGTGTCCGGCACGTCCCCGCGCGGCGTGTTGTGCTCCACGTACACCGCCGGCACCTCCCGGCCCGGCTCCCGGTGCAGCCACCGCGCGGCGAGATCCAGCTCCTCCGGCCGCTGCAGCACGACGACGTCCACCTCGGTGCCGGCCAGATCGGGCACGGAGACCTCGCGCACCGGCCAGTCCCGGCCGCAGGTCCCGCCGCCCCACGGCCCGCGTTCGGGCAGCACGGGCAACAGGTACTCGTGGTCGCCGCGCACGAACGCGTCCAGCCAGGAACCGTGCACGTGCCACACCAGAACACGCAACCGCCTGGTCACCTCACCACCCCCGTCAACACCTCGACCGCGTCCAGCACGTCGGGCACGCTGACCGAGGACAGGCACGGGTGGCCCGGCACCGGGCACTGCCGCGCCCGGCTTGCCCGGCACGGCGCGTCCTGGTCGCCGAGCAGCACGTGCGGCACCCGATACGGCGCCCAGCGCCCGGCCGGGACCACGGGCGCGAACAACGACACGACCGGCGTGCCGACGGCGGCCGCCAGGTGCGCCGGCCCGGTGTTGCCGACCACCACCGCCTCCGCCCCGGCCAGCACTCCGGCCAGCTCCGCGTAGCTGGTGCGGCCGCCGAGGTCCACTCCGGACCGGCCGGCCACCGAGGCGGTCAACTCCCGTTCACCAGGACCGCCGGTGACCAGCACCCGATATTCCTTGGCGCACAAGGCTTCCACGGCCGCAGCGCAATGCGGTGCCGGCCAGGTCCGAGCCGGAACGGAGGCACCAGGGTGGACGACCACGTAGCGTCCGGCGCCGGTCAGTGCCGTGACGTCCGGCGGCTTGACCACGGCGAGGCCGCCCTCGTCGCCAGGCGGCAGCGCAGCACCGGCGGCGTTCAGCACCGTCAGTGCCCGCTCCGGTTCGGGCAGGTCGTCGTCGAAGTCGATGTCCGGACGCAGCCGCACGTCGAGCAGCGCACCGGGATAGTCCGCGGAAACGCCCACGATCCGGGGCACGCCGGCCATCCGCAGCAGCAGCGCCAGTGGGAGACACGACTGGTGGGCCGAGGTGAGGATGGCCGCGGTGTCGAGCCGCAGCTCGGCCAGCCGGCCCACGAAGCCGGAAATGTCGTTGGGGCACAATGGTTCCGGGTCTGGAACGATCCACGGGCAGGACCAGGTGATGGTCCGGTCGACGCCGGGGAGCAGGTGCGCGGCCTGCTCGCCCGCCGGTCCACACAGCAGCGTCACCTCGGCCGGCTCGCCGCGCACCCCGGCCGCGGCGGCCCGGACCGCCGGCCCGGCGAGGAGAACGTCACCGTCACTGTCCAGCCGGGCGATCAGGATCGCGGTCGTCATGCCGGCACCACCAGCCGCACGGCCGACACCAGCGTCGGCGCCACCACCGGCGCCCGGTCGATCTCGGCCGGCTCCGTGACCGGGTTGGGCACCAGCACCGGGTGCGCGCCGGCGGCGATTGCCGCGTCCACATCGGCGCCGATGTCGCCGATCACCACCGTCTCGGCAGGCTCGACCCCGAGCGCGGCGCACGCGTCGAGCACCATGCCCGGCCGCGGTTTGCGACAGCGACAGTCGCCAGCCGGCTGGTGCGGACAGACCCGCCAGACCGGGAACGGCCCGAGCAGTTCGTCCACCCTGGCATTCACGGCCTCGACCTGATCCACGGTTAGCAGCCCACGCCCGATCGCGGACTGGTTGGTGATCACCCCCAGGCGCAGGCCACTCGCCCGCAGCGAGTCCACTGCGGACTTGGCCCCGGGTACCGGCCGCACCAGAGCGGGGTCGCCGTTGTACGGAACATCCTCGATGAGTGTCCCGTCCCGATCGAACAGCACGGCCCGAATGGCGGCTGGTGCGAATGGCCCTATCACGGACAGGGTGTTGCCCTGACGTGGACTGATAAACCTACGGAGAGCTACTACTACTCTCCGTGACGAGGGGTGTGCGGATGATCCGAAGCACGGGCCGTTGGCCGAGCGGGCCAAGCGCGGCGGTCGCGCCGACGGCCGTGGCGTTGACGCCGATGCGGGCAGGCAGCACCGCTACGACCGGTCAGGCGGCTGGACGTGTCCGGCCGGTCGAGCACGTCCAAGGCCGAACTGTCGAGGCTTGGCGAAGGCCGACAACCCGGAGGGCCGCCGCCGCTCGCCGGTCCTAGGTGGACAGAGCGGCCGACTCGGCGGCACCGAACGCCTCGCTCGCCGCGCGCGCCCGCAGCCTCTCGAGCTGCTGGCTCTGCCGCCGGGCGCGGTTCCGCAGCTCGTCGAGCCGGGCGGCGTCAAGCCGGGAGTCATGCTCCGCCCTGGTCCGCAGGGACCGCCACCCGGCCGCCTTGCCGGTCACGCCGAGCCGCAGCATCTCCAGCTCGAACACCCGGCTCAGCGGCGAGCGGCGCAGCAGCCGGCCGTTGAGCTTGAGCCGGGCCACCTTCTCCGCCGTCCAGGCCGCCGCCGCCTTGTACCGGCGGACCGGCACCCCCACCTCGCCCATCAGCGCGATCAGCGACGCGCGGTCCTCCTCGATCTCCTCGGCGATCGCGGTCAGCGTCGGACCGCCGGTCCACTCGCGCTCGGCCTTGGCCAGCCGTTTGGCCAGGTCAAGGCCGAGGGTGGCGCCGGCGAGATGGTCGTTGAGGTAAATGCCAAGCAGCAGGTCGTGGTCGGTCATGGCTGCGGTTACCCGGCCGGCGGCCCGCGACTCATGTTCGGGTCGCCGCATGTGGGTCAGTTGCACTATGACACTTCCGGGACACTCCCGCTGCTGGCTGGGCCGGCAGTCGACGCGTTGCCGTCCCGGTGCGACTGAACTCGTGATTGGCCGGCCGCGGCGGGGGAATCCCCGGCCGATGGACCATGTCGTGGTGCTGCGGGCGCTGAAGCTCGGCGACTTCCTCGTCGCCGTCCCGGCGCTGCGCGGCATCCGGCGCGCCTGGCCGCGACACGAGCTCATGCTGGCCACGTCCGGCTGGCTGGAACCGCTGGTGCGACTGGCCGGCTGCGCCGACACGGTCCTGCCGACGCACGGCCTGGCTCCGCTTCCGGACCGGGCGCGGCGGCCGGCCGTCGCGGTGAACATGCACGGCGCCGGTCCACAGAGCAGCACCCTGCTCGACCTCCTCGCACCGCAACGCCGCGTGGGCCACGCCGGGCCCGGCTGGCCCGGTCCACGGTGGATAGCCGCGCTGCCGGAACGGGAACGCTGGTGCCGCATGGTGCGCGCGCACGGCGTGCCGGCCGACGCCGGCGACCTGCTGCTGCCGCACCCGGAGCGGACCAGCCCGGCACCGGGCGCGATCGTGGTCCACCCCGGCGCGGCCTACGGCAGCAAACGCTGGCCCGCCAACCGGTTCGCGGAGGTGGCGGGCGGCCTGCGGCGCGACGGCCACCGGGTGGTGATCACCGGGTCAGCCGCCGAGGCACCGCTCGCCGCCGAGGTGGCTTCCCGAGCCGAACTCCCGGACCGTGACGTGCTCGCCGGACGCACCGGGCTGCTCGACCTCGCCGCGCTGGTGGCGCACGCGCGACTGGTGATCTCGGGTGACACCGGCACCGCCCACCTCGCCTACGCGTTTCGTACCCCATCGGTGACGCTGTTCGGCCCGGCGCCGGCCGACACCTGGGGGCCGCCGGCCGGCGGCCCGCACGTGACACTGTCGGCGGACCACGCCCGGCGCGGCGAGCCGTTCGCTGACGACCCCGACCCGGCCCTGCTCGGCGTTTCGGCCGCGGACGTGCACGACCAGGCCCGTGACCTGCTCGGCCGGAACTGACGCTGCCCGCACCGCACCGCGTCAACCACCGCCGCCCTGCTGGCCGGTGCGGACTCGACGCCGATGGCTGGTGTCACACAACGGATAGCGTTTGCTGCGCCGGCAGGTGCACACCGCGACCAGGAACCGGTCGGAGCGCACCGGCGTGCCGTCCGCCAGGACCAGCTCGACCGGCCCCTCGACCAGCAGCGGCCCGCCGGGCACCTGCACCGCCCCGCGCCCCTCAGCCGGCCCGCTCGGTGCGGTCACCGCGGATCACCACCAGTTCCTCATGTCGCTGCTGCGCCCCGATCAGCCCGGCGCGCTCCAGGAAGTCCGTGCGGCCGCGCAGTACCGGCCCGAACGGTTCGGTCCGGCGGGCGACCACCGACGCCTTCAAGCCGCCACCGCGCAACTGCCGCAAGGTGCGCTCCACCCCGCAGAGTCCCGAGTGGACCAGGAGAATCATCCCGCCAGGAGCGAGCAGCAACGGTGCCACCGCCGTCAACCGGTTCAGCATGATCCGTCCGTCGGCGCCGCCGTCCCAGGCCCGGTGCCGCTGCCGGTCCGCCGGCACGTACGGCGGGTTGGCCAGGATCACCTCGAACCGCCGGCCGGCTGCCACGTCGATCGCGTCGCCGTGCGCCACCCGCACCGGCAGACCCCGAAGCCTCGCGTTGAGCCACGTGGTCAGCACCGCCGGCCGGGACACGTCCACCGCCAACACCTGCCCGGCCCCGGCTCGGGCCGCCACCACCGACAACCACCCCGCACCCGGCCCGACATCCAGCACCCGAGCCCCCCGCGGGATGGCCGCCTGTCGGAGCGCCTCGGCCAGCAACCAGGTATCCGCCTGCGGCCGGTACACGCCCGGCAGTCGCATCAACATGCCTGCGTATACCTCGCTCACCGCAACGAAAACGCGCCGACCGTCGCGTTCGGATAAAACCTGCCGGCCGCCACAAGCCTCGGATTACCGGAGGCGGCACGGGGTAACCGTCGGCGATGGACACCCTGGAGCGACTCGACGAACTGGTCGGACTGCTCGACCTGGGGATCCCGCTGTACCTGCGCTACTCCCCCGGCCCCGAGGCGGATGCCGCGCACCCCAGCGTCGACCACGAGAGTGGGCTGGCCATGCCCGGCCACTCGGCGAACCCGTTGCAACCACCCGATTGGTGGACTCTGCCGGTCGCCGACTGGCTGGCCCGCCGGGTTTGCCAGTACCTGCGTGAGATGCACGAGGGTGCCCGCCCCTGGGTTCTCACCGGCGCGGTGGTTGACTTCGGCCCGGACAACGAACCGCTGCTGGTCAACCTGGAACCGATCGCCTGGCTCAGCCCCGGCCTGGTCGACGAGGCCCACCGGCACTACCGCGAGCGTCTGGACGCCGGCCGCTCCCGGCGTTGAGTCCGCTCCGCCTCGTCAATATCGTTCTGGTGGGCCTCCTCGTCTTCTCAGGGTTGGAGCAGAACCTTGACCGCGCCGTCCTGCTTCTTCTGGAACATCTCGTAGGCGTGCGGAGCCTCGGCAAGCGGCACCCGGTGGGTGGCGAACGTCTCCGTCCCCAGTGGATCGTCGTCGGTGAGCAGCGGAAGAATCTCCGGCACCCACCGCCAGACGTTGGCCTGACCCATTCGCAGTTGAATCTGCTTGTCGAACAGGGTCATCATCGGCAGCGGGTCGACCATCCCGCCGTAGACGCCGACGATCGAGATGGTGCCGCCCCGGCGCACGGCGTCGATCGCCAATCGCAGCGCGTGCAGCCGGTCCACGCCGGCGCGGCGCATCAGGTTCGCGGCGACCGGGTCGGGCAGCAACCCCGTCACGCCCTGGGCGATCTTGGCCGCGGGTGCGCCGTGCGCCTCCATCCCCACCGCGTCGATCACCGCGTCCGGCCCTCGGCCGCCGGTCAGCTCCCGGATCACCTCGGCCATGTCGCCGCCCGAATGCTGGCGCAGGTCGAGAGCCTGCACGCCCCGATCCCGGGCCCGGTCCAACCGCTCGGGCACCAGGTCGACCCCGATCACGGTCCCGGCGCCCCGGTGCAGCGCGACCCGCGCGGCCATGTCCCCGATCGGGCCGAGCCCGAGCACCGCGACGCTGCCACCGGCCGGGATGCCGGCATACTCGACGGCCTGCCACGCCGTGGGCAGCACGTCGGACAGGTAGACGAACCGGTCATCCGGCGGCCCGTCCGGAACCTTGATCGGCAACGTGTTCCCGAACGGCACCCGCAGATACTCGGCCTGCCCGCCCGGCACCTGCCCGTAGAGCTTGGTGTAGCCGAACAAGCTCGCACCCATGCCCTGCTCACGGACCTGCGTGGTCTCACACTGGGACTGAAGACCCTGCCCGCACATGAAGCACGCCCCGCAGGAGACGTTGAACGGGACCACCACCCGGTCACCGGAACGCACCCCGGTGACCTCGGAGCCGACCTCTTGCACGATACCCATCGGCTCGTGCCCGATGATGTCGCCGACCTCGATAAACGGACCGAACAGCTCATACAGGTGCAGATCCGAGCCGCAGATTCCGCTCGAAGTGACCCGGACGATCACGTCGGTTGGTTCCTTGATGATCGGATCCGGCACCGTGTCCACCTGGACATCCCGCTTTCCGTGCCACACGACCGCTTTCATGCGCATTCTCCAAGCTCTGTAAGCTTCCGTCGCACCCAACAGACAGGTCACCGTGAGTGTCCGACGCCGGTCGGCTCGTCCGGAAACCGCTCACTAATGGCAGCACCCGACGGCGGCCACTCCCATTGCACGCGGTGGCGCCGGCACCCGCTCGATCATCCGCACAGTTCCATCCCGTCGCCGCCCATCGCGCACCCGCGAACCAGGCGCCGACTTCTTGACGCGACCCAGTCGTACCCGGTGGCCACCGCCGCAAACCCGGACGACGACCCGTTCGGGAAGCGAGCGCGCGGAAGCGCTCCCCGAACCGATGTGCGCCGAGCAGGGCCGTGACCTGCGTGCGAACCGGCCGGCGGCGACCTCGGCACACAGCTCAGTGTCCACAGTGGCCAGAACCCGTGGCTGGCGTTCCTCGGCTACCGGCGGCGGCACCTCGATGGAGGCGCCGGCGTTCGCGCCGGCACCTTGGTTGTGTCGTGCGCCACCGGTTTCCGAGTGGACGGTGACCGGGCGAGAGCTCCGGCCGTGCGGTGCCGGGTGACGGGCGCCACCTATTGCGGAGTAGGCTCGATTCTGGATGTCTGTTGCGCCATTTGTGCGCAGGAGGAGATCCGAGGCCTTCTCCAGCGCCTTGAGGGTCCCACCGACACCATGTCTGATCACGACCGGCGCATGGCATGGGCGACCAGGCAGGTGCGCTGAGATGGCTACTGAACAGGATTGGGCCACCGACAGGGCCCAATTCCTCGCCTCCGCAGGTGAGGCGGATGTCGACGGCGAACGCGCGGCCAACGGGTCCGGCCCGAGCCCGCTGATGGTCGAGTTCGCTCGGTTGACCCGCACCCTGCTGGGCGCCGGCACGGTGGCCGAAGTGCTCGAGCAGGTCGTCCACGCGGCGCACCAGGTCGTTCCGGGGGCTGACCTGGTATCCATCACCTTGCGCGCACCGGACGGGACCTTTCACACCCCGGTCGAGACCGACCCGCTCGCCAGCAAACTGGATCAGGTGCAGTACGACACCGGCGAGGGCCCGTGTGTCACCGCCGCCAAGCTCACCGGCCCGGCCTACATACACAGTGAACACCTGGCCACCGAGCCCGCCTGGCCCCGCTTCGGACCAGCCGCGGCCGGCCACGGCTTCAGCGCCGTCCTGTCCACCGCTCTGCTCGCGGACACCCGCCCGCCGCAGCTGACCGGGGCGCTCAACATCTACAGCCGCCGCTCCGGCGTACTCGGCACCCAGGCACGCGACACGGCACTGCTACTCGCCACCCACGCCTCCCTCGCGCTTGCCGGCATCGAGGCGGTCGAACTCGCCACCCTGCGCGAAACCCACCTACGACGTGCCATGCACACCCGCGATGTGATCGGCCAGGCCAAAGGCATCCTGATGCACCGCCGAGGCATCAGCGCCGAGGAAGCCTTCGACCTCCTACGCCACACCTCTCAAGACCTCAACATCAAACTCGTCGAACTGGCCACCACACTGGCCGCCCGGCACAACCAGCTCGACCCGCCGTCCGACTGACCGAGCACCAACATCGCCCAGCGGCGTCACGCGCGCCGTCAGCCATACCGCGCGAGACTCGCGCAATGACACCTCAGCAGGTCGAGTTGGTCTGGGTGAGCAGGCCCAGTCGCCAGGGCAGCCGGATGTACTCCCCGCTGGCACTGGGATCCATGCCCTGGTACACGTACTGCAGCCGGCACGGGTTGATGGTCAGGTTCTGGTCGACACCGTCGCGGATCATCTCCCCGTGGCTGATGTCCTGGGTCCAGGCACCGCCGGGGAAGGTGACGTTGGCGCGCCCCGCGAACGGTTCGTTCTCGGTGGCCGCCAACGGTGTCCAACTGCCGGTCAGACTGGTGGAGGTGAAGGACCGGAAGTAGCGCCGGCCGGTGGAGCCGATCGCCTCTTCGATCAACAGGTACTGGTTCTGGCCCGCGATCTTGTAGACGTTGGTCGCCTCGAACAGGGCGAAACGGCTGTCCGACAATACTATCTGGGTGTTGGTGAACCCGTTCGGGAAGTTCGCCATGCTGGTCTGCGCCCGGTAGATGTGGCCGTTGTCGTCACTGAAGAACAGGAAGCAGTTGGCGGTGTCGCAGATGACCCAGAAGTCGATCCACGTGCCCGGGCCCTTGTTCTGGGTGACGATCGGCGGTTCGGTGGCGATGAACGTCCTTGGCGCCGACCACGACCGCGGATCGGCCGGGTTGGTGCTGGTCGAGAAGGTGGGCGGGCCGGTCTGGTAGACCAGGTACCACAGGTTCTGCGGCGCGAAGAAGAACAACTGTGGAGCCGCACGGTATCCGGACCCGATCGCCGAGGCGGTGTCCAGATAGGTCTGTGGCGCGGACGCGGCCTGGGCGAAGTCGCCGAAGTTGAAGTTGACCAGACTCCATCCGGACGGGCGGGCCGTGGTGGCGTAGACCAGCCACTGGTTGTTGAACCGCACCACCGAGAAGTCCTTGATCGCCAGAATGTCGGGGTGCTGGGCGTCGGGCCTCGGGCCCGCGAGCACGCCACTGGAGGACCACCGGAATGTCGAGGGCAGCGAGCCGGAGGATCCGGTCAGGGGGACGAACTGCCACTGCTGGTTGGTCCCGCCGACATCGGTGGACTGGTCGACCCTGGCTCCGTCCGCACTCGACGCGCCGCGGACCTCGACGGCCTTGCCGCTGTTGCGGTTGAGCAACCGGACGAACCCGCCGGGCGAGTCGGCCAACCGGAACTGCTGGTTCGTTCCATTGTGGTCGGCCCACTGCACAATGTCCGCCGCGTCCGCCGTCGAGCTGTTCAGAACGTCGAGCACCTTGCCGGAATGCCGCGCCCGCACCCGGAAGAACCCACCGCCCGAGTCCACGAACTGCCACTGCTGGTTGGACCCGTCATGGCGGGCCCACTGTTGTACGGCCGCACCGTCGCTGGTGGAAACACCGGACACGTCCAGCGCCTTGCCGCTGGTGCGATTGACCAAGACGTACCACGCACCGGGATCGACGGTCGCCGCCTGCGCCCCGGTCGTTCCGACCACCACCAGCAGGAAACCAGCCACCAGCGCGGTCACCATGACCAGCAACACCGGCCGGCAAGCAGGAGCGCTCCCTACGTCGCGCATGATTCCTCCTCATTGCGGTCGCACCACATCGGGTCCGTGCCCGGTAGCGGTGCCGAGGTTCTGAGAGCGCTCCCAGTGTGGTTCGATATATCGAACACTGTCTGGCGGATTGGAAGTATGGCATCACGGTAACGACGCGATTCGTGACGGTCAACCATTGCGATCGAAAAGTTCGGGTAGCGCACATTGAAACGTTTTGGTCCGGCGAAAGGTTTCGGCAACGCGATAACCGGGGCCATAACGGGGACGGCGACGGCCGAAAGCACACGGCAAGCACGCAGCGGGCAGGAACCGATCAGGGACGCCGCGGACCGGTTTCGGACCGCCGCCGCGGCGGCAAGCTCACTCGACGGTTCACGCCTGAGCGGGGATCGGCACCTTCCGCAGCGCATGCGCGACCGAGTAGAGGTTGTGCGCCATCGACTTCCCGGCCTTCTCCGAGAAGTCGTGACCGTGGTCGGTGTCCACGTAGTCCGGCCCCGGTCCGGGGCCCATGTTCCAGTAGGTCCAGGCCTGGCCGGGCACGGTGTAGCCGATGTCGCCGAGCGCGCCGCTGATCTCGCTGATCACGTGGTGTGCGCCGTCCTCGTTGCCGGTCACCACTACCCCGGCCACCCGGTTGTAGGCAACCGGCCGGCCTTCCTCGTCGGTCTCGGACAGCATCGCGTCCATCCGTTCCAGGGCGCGTTGCGCGACCGACGACGGCCGGCCGAGCCAGGTCGGCGAGGCGAAGATCAAGATCTCGGATTCGAGGAGGTCCCGGTGGATCTGCGGCCAGCCATCGCCGTCGCCGAGATCGGTCAGAACGCCGGGCGGGATGTCGCGGTCGGCCAGCCGAATCATCCGTACGTCCGCAGAAAGCCTACGCAGCTCGGTTGCCACCACGCCGGCGAGTCGCTCCGTGTTGGACGGCTCCGGCGACTTCTTCAAGCTGCAGTTCAGAATCAACGCGCGCACAACGATCCTCTCTGCGCTACGACCTCCCGAGATCGACTACCCGTTTCGCCCGGGGCCGAACCCTGGTAATTCGACAAGTTCGCGCGACGAGGGTTGACCGGGACTGAGCGGGTAACCCGAACCAGGAACGGAATATCCATCCGAAAGGAGGCAGCGTGTCAACCAGCGAGACCGGCCAGGTCACTGGGACGAAGGACAAGGACTACAACATCATCTGGTTCGTCGAAGCATGCTTGAGCAACGCACTGCGCTTGGAGACCTACATCCAGGACGCACAGCGCGAGGGCGACAACGAACTGGCGGATTTCTTCCGTCGGGCACAGGGCGAGAGTCGCAAGGGTGCTGAGCAGGGCAAGGCCCTGCTTGGCAAGCGGCTGAGCGGCTGAGCGGCCAGCAATCGTGGCGGCGGGCAAGCAGGGTATGCCCGCCGCCACCCCTTACCGTCCACAACAGACGGAGCCGTGGCCACGGCACCACGACCACCCGACCGGTCACGACGACATCTTGTGCAGCCATTGGCGGGCGGCGTCGTAGCCGATCTGCATGGTGTCCGACGTCGCGACCGCCGAGAGCATGGTGGCCACCAACCGGGTCAGTCGCGGCGCGAACACCATCCCGGCGGTCAACCCGGTGGCAACCCACACCGCGAGGCAGAACGGGCAGGTGGCCAACTCCCCCGCGGCATGCTGCAACCCATGCCCGCGCGCCGACTCATTGACCTCGCTCATCCCGGTCTCCTCGTCGAACCGGGTCACCGCCGCGCGCAGCGGCGAGGTCACCGCATCCTTGGTCAGCAGCCGGCTCGCCTTGTGCGTGGCCACACCCAGTAGCGCCACGTCGGCCAGGTCCACCCGCTCCGGCAGCCGCGTGCCCGTGCCTCTGGCCACCAACGCCAACGTCGACACCAACCCCACGTAGCCGCTCAACACCATCGCGTACCCGCGCACCGGCCGCTCGGCCTCCCCCTCATAGCGCTGAACGACTCGCCGTACCACCTCAGCCGGTGATTTCATCGCCTTCCCCTCCACGGACCAGGGCCGATGCCGCCTGTGTACCCACTGGATCGCATCTCAAGCCGGTGCGAACCACCGCGACAGCAGTGGGTTTCCGGCGCTGGGGACCGGGGTAGTCGAACCATCGCGCCACCCGGTCGTCCGAGGCGCCTGTGACTGCTGCGGAGGTGTGCCGTGATCGGTCTGATCGTCGCGTTACTCGTGATCTGGCTGGTGCTCTCGGTCGTCGGGTTCGCCGTCAAGGGTTTGCTCTGGCTGGCCGTGATCGGGCTCGTACTGTTCGTGGGAACCGCGGTGGTCGGATATGTGCGGCGCAACGCGGTCGGCCGCGGGCGCGGCGTCTGAGGGGTTCGCTCCGGCCGGCCTCACCCGCGCAGCAGCCGTAGCACGGCTCGCTCGATGACCTCACGGTCGCCGCTGTGCGGGTCGATGGTGTGCCCGTCGGCGAACCGGTCGACCACACGCGGGTCCACATAGGACCGTCGGGCCACCGCCGGAGTGTTGCCGAGCTGCTCGGCGACGGCCTTCATCACCGACGCCTCGGCCCGCTTGTGCGCTCGCTTCGAGGTGGCCGGGCCGAGCGCGGCGAACTCGGCGGCGGCCAGCACCGTGGCCGTCCAGGTGCGCATGTCCTTGACCGTGAACTCCGCACCGGCCAGCTCCTTGAACCGCTCGTTGACGTCCCGGGCGGTCAGCTCTCGCCGAACCCCGCGCCCGTCGCGGTAGGCGAACAACCGCTCGTGATCGGCCCGGCCCCGGCGCAGGGCAGCGATCAGCCGGGCCAACTCCGCGTCCCGGATCACCGCCACCCGCTCGACCCCGCTCTTGGCCGGAAACCGGAAGCGCAACTCCCCACCACGCAGTCGCACATGTCCGCGCAACAACGTGGTGACCCCGTGGGAGTCGTTCTCCTCCGCGTACTCCTCGCCCCCGGTCCGAAACACCCCCCGATCCAGAATCCACAACGCCCCCGCCAGCACCCGCTCCCCCGTCATCCCCGGCGAGACCAGGTCATCCCGGATCTTCTTGCGCACGGCGGGAAGCCGCTCCGCCAGTTCGAGCACCCGGTCGTGTTTCTCCGCATCCCGGCGCCGGCGCCACTCCGCGTGGTACACGTACTGCTTACGGCCGGCGTCATCAAAGCCGACAGCCTGAATGTGCCCGTTCGCGTGCGGACAGATCCACACCTCCCGCCACGCGGGCGGGATCACCAGATTCCGAATCCGATCCACCGTCTCCGGATCGACCGGGTTCCCGTCGGCGTCCACATAAGAGAACCCGCGTCCACGCCGGACCCGCCGGACACCCGGGCCCCCACAGTCACTCCGTCGCAACCGCACGGCCCGGGGCTACCCACCCGGCCGCCACCCAACCGGGGAGTCGGCCTGGTGGATCAGCGCCGAGGGCCTTGGCGAGTTCGCTCCCTGGCGCCCCACCGCCGCGGCGCGGTGTCCGGTGTGGAGCACCTGCCGGACCGCTTGGCTTCACCGGACCGCGCCCGGTCCTTCCTCGGCCCGATCGGTGGCCGCGCCCCGCTACCTATTCGGGGTGTTCAACCCGATCCGGGCGGGTATGCCGTCGGCATGAGACCGAGCCGATCCGGATGAGCACCACGACGGGTGTGGAAGAGGAGTTTCTGCTGATCGACCCCCACACGGGTGCGCCGGTCGATGCGGCGATCCAAGTACTGGCCCGAGCCGCCCGGCAACCGCCGGCCGCCCCGGACGCGCTGACGCAGCCCGAGCTACTGCAGTCTCAGGTGGAGGCGACCACCGGGATCTGCCACACGCTGGGCGAGGTTCGCGCGCAGGTCGGCGCGGGGCGCCGCGGGCTGGCCGCGGCTGCCGAGGCGGAAGGGCTGTGGCTGGTCTCCACCGGCACCCCGGTCTGCGAGGGCCGACCGCCGGCCGCCAGCCCCGGTGCGCGGTTCGCCCGGATCATGCGCACCTTTGCGGGGGTGGTGGCCGAATATCAGTGCTGCGGCACGCACGTGCACGTCGGAGTGCCCGACCGCGACCTGGCCGTGGCGGTGGTCAACCATCTCGCGCCCTGGCTGCCCACCCTGCTGGCGCTGTCGGTGAACTCACCATTCGAGCGCGGCCGCGACACCGGATACGCCAGTTGGCGAATGGTGACCCAGTCGCGGTTTCCCGGGTCGGGAATCGCGCCGTGGTTCGCCTCGGCGGCCGACTACGACCGCCAGGTGAGCGCGCTGGTGGACTGCGGCGTGCTGGCCGACGGGCGCCAGTCGTTCTGGTTGGCCCGGCCCTCATCCCAGTGGCCGACCGTTGAGCTGCGGGTGGCCGACGCCGCCGGCACGGTGACCGAGGCGGTGCTACAGGCGGCGCTGTCCCGGGCGCTGGTGGACACCGCGTTGGCCCAGCTCGCCGCCGGTCGCGAGGCCGAGCCGGTCGACGGCCAACTCGCCGCGGGCGCGGTATGGACGGCCGCCCGGTACGGCCTGCGCGGGCCGGGTGTGCACCTGGGTACCTGCCGGCCGGTGCCGGCCGCCGGCCTGCTGACCGAGCTGGTCGAACTGGTCCGCCCCGCCCTGGAGGACAACGGCGACCTGGCGACCGTGCACGCCGCCATCGCGACCGTGACCGCCGAAGGCACCGGCGCCGACCGGCAGCGCCGGGCCGCCCGCGGCGGACCGCTCGACGTGGTGCGCATGCTCGCCGAACAGACCCTGGAGATCGCGTGACCGCACACCTGAAGGCCGAGACCGTACCGATGCTGCCCGAGCCGCGCGGACCGCTGTCCGCCGCGGTCATCGCGGCGCTGCGCCGCGATCCACCGCCCGGCGCACTGCCGGATGTGGCGGGGGCCGATCCGTACGGCGAGGACCTCACCCTGGCCCTGCACGTCTGTTACGAGCTGCACTACCGGGGCTTCGAATCGGTGCTGGCGGACTGGGAGTGGCAGCCCGACCTGCTGCGCTTGCGCGCCGAGCTCGAGCGCGTCTTTCTGGCCGCGCTGCGCCGCGAGGTGGACGGTGGCGACGACGTGGCGGCGGCGCTGGACCCGTTGCTGGTCGAGCCGGTGCCCGGCGACGGGATCTCACACCGGTTGCGTGACAACGGAACACTCGAGCAGGTCCGGGAGTACTTCGTGCACCGCTCGGTCTACCACCTCAAGGAGGCCGATCCGCACGCCTGGGTCATCCCCCGGCTTTCCGGGCAGGCCAAGGCGTCCCTGGTGGCGGTGGAGTTCGACGAGTTCGGCGGCGGGCACGCCGACCGGGTACACGCCCAACTCTTCGCCGACCTGCTGGCCGCCGCCGGTCTGCACCCGGGTTACCTGCACTACCTCGATGTCGTACCGGCACCGGCGATCGCGACGGTGAACCTGATGTCGCTGTTCGGGTTGCACCGCGCGCTGCGTGGGGCGCTGGTCGGGCACTTCACCGCCGCCGAGATCACCACCGCGCCCAGCGCCTACCGGATGTCGCAGGCCCTGCACCGGCTCGACCTGCCCCCGGCGTGCATCCGGTTCTACACCGAGCACATCGAGGCCGATGCCGTGCACGAACAGGTCATGCGCCGCGACGTGATCGGAGACCTGCTCGACCGGGAACCAGAGCTGGCCGCCGACATCGTGTTCGGCGTGCGGGCCACCGAGCTGCTCGAGGACCGGCTGGCCAGGCACCTGCGCACCGCCTGGGATGCCGGCGCCACCTCATTGCGCCGCCCCCTGCCGCCCGCCTGCTGAGCACGCCTCACCGTCGTCGCGGCCGCAGTCCGAGCGCGGCGCACCACGCGGCTACGCGGTGTCCTGTCGGGCGGGTTGCCTCGGGATCAGGATCGCCGTGATCAGGCCGATGATCGTGACGATCCCCAGGGTGGCGAGCGCGAGGGCGAACGCGCGGCCACCGGGAGCCGCCGCCCCGACCAGAACCGAGCCCGCGAGCGCGGTACCCAGCGATGAGCCCAGGTTGGACACGCTGCGCGACACTCCCGAGATGTCACCCTGGAGCTCCTCCGGCCAGCTCGACTGCACCAGGTTCACCGACGCGGTGAGCATGATTCCGACCCCCGCGCCGAGCAGGAACAGGCCGGGCACGAAGCTGAGGACGCTCGAGTCGTCCCGGACCAGGATCAGCAGCAGGATCACGCCGAGTGTCGCGGTGGAGAAGCCGGCGCGGATGAGCCGCCGCTGGGTGTGCCGGCGCGCGAAGCGCTCGGCGGACGCCGAGGAGAGCAGGATGCCGACCGTCGCCGGCAGCAGCATCAGGCCGGTCTCGATCGCGTTGTAGCCCCGGATCTGCTGCAGGAACACCGAGATCACGAAGAACGAGCCCTGCATCACCAACCACTGCAGGTTCTGGGTCACCAGGCCCAGGTTCGAGCTGCGGTTGTGGAACAGGCTGATCGGGAACAGTGGGTCCCGGCCGGACCGCTCCCGCGACCGGATGTGGAACAGGAACGCGCCAAGGAACGCGGCCCCGAGCCCGACGAACACCCACACCGGTGAGATCCCGCCTGCCTGGATCAGGACCGTGTCGCCGATGGTGAAGTCCGTGCGGGCGACGACCCAACCGTAGGTGCCGGCCTGCAGGATGCCCGCTACCACGAGGAACAGGCCGATCGCCGACAGGATCGCGCCAAGGACGTCGAACGCCGGCCGCCGCTCTGGCCGGGGCGGGTCGTCGATCCGGCGGGCCAGCACGATGATCCACGCCACCACCAGGACCTGGAGCAGGAAGGACGCGCGCCAGCTGATCGCGGTGGTGATCAGCCCGCCGACCAGGGGCCCGGCGGCCGCGCCAAGACCGGCCGCGGCGCTGACCACGCCGAAGTACCGGGCCCGGACGTCCACCTCGGTGAACACCACCGTGATCAGGATGTAGATGGGCGGAATCATCAGCGCGGAGCCGACGCCCTCGAGCAGCGAGTACCCGACGATCAGCAGCGGGAGGCCCTGGGACAGCGCGGCCAGCAGCGCACCCGTGCCGTAGACCAGCAGTCCGCCGACGAAGCACACCTTGCGGCCCAGGATGTCGCTCAGCTTGCTGCCCGGGATCATCAGCGCGGCCATCGTGAGGGTGAACAGCGTGATCGTCGACTGGATGCCGGTGACCGTCGTCCCGATGTCGTCGGCGATCGTGCTGATGGCCACGTTCATGTTGGTGGCGGCGTAGCTGGCGATGAACTGGCCCAACGCCAGGGGCAGGACCACAGCTCGCGCCTGGGCCCGGCTCATGGAGGTCGTCATCCGGGCGCTCCCTCGGAGGTGGCTGCGGCGCGACCATCGTCTGACGCCCGCCCCGTACCTGCCTCACCCCCTTGAGATGATCCCGTCGGACGCGACGAACCGGGCGTCGAGTCGATCGGGCCACCGGCCACCGCCCACCAGGGGTTCACCCGCGCCACTTCTCCTCCGAACGGGGTGACCCGGCCGGCCGGTTGGTGGGGGCTCGCAGCCGATCAACCAGGATGGTCAGCCGGGTTCATCGCCGAGGTGGGAGGCGACCGCGAACTCGAGTGCGGTGCGCCCTTCTGCCACCGGCCCCGCGTTGTGGAGCGTGAGCCCGCAGTCGGCGGCCAGCCTGCTCAGCTCGTCGACCGTGCGTTCCCGGCCGCCGAAGCACATCAGCATGAACAGGTCGATCGCGGTGCCGGCCCCCTGCCCCCGGATTGGCTCGATCACCACCACGGTGCCGTCCGCCGCCGCGGCCCGACGACATCGGGTCAGGATCGTGCGGGCGGCCCCGTCGTCCCAGTCGTGCAGGATGTCGCACAGCAGATAGGCATCGGCACCCACCGGCAGCGGGTCGAAGAAGCTGCCGGTAACCGCGCTGGCCCGGTCATGGAGTCCGGCCGCGGCGAATCTGTCGGTCGCGGCCGTCGTCGTCGGAGCGAGGTCCAGGACCCGTCCGCGTAGACCGGGATGGGCGTGCAGAATCGCGGCGAGCACGGTCCCGTCGCCCCCGCCGACATCGAGAACCTCGCGGAAGCGGCTCCAGTCGAAGCGTTGCGCGATCTGGCCCGCCTGCACCCGGAACCGCCAGTTCATCTGGGCGTCGAACGAGCGGCGCAACCGCGGGCTGGCGTCGAGGTCCTCCCAGAAGCCGCGCCCGTACCGTTGTACGTAGGCGGGAATGCCGGTGGTGATCGTGCCGAGCAGTTCGACAAAGGCGAGTTCGGCCCGTCCGCCGGCGCGGTTGATGTCGAGCAACGGCTTGATCCATTCGGGTGCGTCCTCGCCCAGCTGGGCGCCGAGTCCGGTGGGTCGATACCGACCCGACTCCGCATCGAGGTCGAAGACACCGATCGTGACCAGATGATCAAGCAAGCAGCGCAGCGCCGGCCGCGGCGGTCCCGGTCTTGGCGGCGAGTTGCTCAGCCGTCGCACCCGCGATCTCCGCGTGCTCCACCAGGCTCAGCGTCGCGGCCACCCGGATGGACATGGGCGTAGCCAGATCGGCCATGGCCCGAATCGACGGCGGCGCCGCTGGAAGGTCCACCGTCCCAGGCTATCCAGGCCGAGTACGACCGCCTTACCGGACCACCGCGGTCATCGTGCTTGGCCGTGGTGATCGTTGAGCCAGTCCAGGGCCGCCTGGGCGTGGTTGAGAACGGAGATGTGCCCCTCGTCCGGATACAGCCACAGCTGTGCCGACGAGCAGCGACGGGCGAGCCATTCACTGTGCGAAGCCGGGACCATCCGGTCCTGGTCCCCATGCATCAGCAGCACCGGTGCGGTGATCGCGGCGGGGTCGAAGCCCCACGGTGCGACGTTGGCGAGATCGTCGTCGACCAATCCACCCGGGCCGCCGTCCATGGCTGGGCCGACGACCTCCTGGAACCATGACCACGGACCAGAAAGAGCCGTGTGATCGGCGGCGGTGAACGACTCCGGGTCGAACTCGGCGGACGCCTGGTGTTCCTCCTTTGCCGCGCGCCCCGACGCGGCGGCGCGCAGCGACGCGACACCACCGGCCGCCATGCCCGCGAACAAGTCGAACCCGTCGGCGCCGAACGGAGCCAGGCCGGCGATGCTGACCACGGCCAGTACCCGCCCGGGCAACAGCGCACCGCACGCCAGGGCATGCGGGCCGCCGCTGGAATGACCCAGCACCGCGAACTGATCGATACCCAGCGCGTCCGCGACGCTCGCCGCGCACCCCGCCGCCGAGGCCATGTTCCGGTCCGGCACAGCGGTCGAACGGCCGTATCCGGGCCGGTCGTAGGACACCCAGCGGATGCCGAGCCGCGCGGCGGCCGGGAACAGCGGCGCGGGAGGCGCACCGATGTTGGGCGTCCCGTGATGCCAGAACACGGTGAGACCACCAGCGGCACCCGTGTCGTAGGCGTGCAGCGTGCGCCCATCGGGCAAGGCCAGGTCGGTCTCGATCACCATCGCGCCAAGCCTACCGACGTGCGGACACTCCCCCGCAATCCCGGGATTCTCCGGGTCAGCCCGCGACGTGGTCGGTGCGGAGCCGCTCAAGGGGAAGCCCCTGGCCGACTCCCCACATCTCCGCGAGCCGGTCGTTCTCGATTCGGAAGATCTCGATCAGCATCGGCCGCACGTCTCCGGCCGGGGTCGGGATTCCCTCTACAGCGGAGCGGATGGCGACTTTGTCGTGGTCGACGAGAATGTCCTCGGCGATCACGAGATAGTCGGGAAAATGGGCCACGAGGCGACGCCAGGCCGCCTTGCCGGCCGCGAACCCCGTGGTGCCGAGCGGATGGCTGTAGAAGTCGGGGGTGAACAAATCGTCGGCCTGGTCGAATTGGCGGGAGTTGAAGCACTCCTGCATTCGTCGCACGAGGCGTCCGGCGTCGCGTGTGGTCATCGGCGTGCTCTCCTCCTGATCGTCCGAGGTGCGCATAACCGGGTCTTCGCCCCGGTTATGGTCGGAACTATACGGTGTGACGCCCCGGTTACCCTGGGGTCACCATGACCGGCCCACCGCCCGAGGGCGCCGCACCGAACTCCTCGACAGCTCATGGACGTGAGCGTGAGCTGCGAGCCGACGCACGGCGCAATCGCGAGCGGGTCCTGCGGACCGCGCAGCAACGGTTCGCCGAGGACGGTCTCGGCGTCTCGCTCGACGAGATCGCCCGCCGCGCGGGCGTTGGCCCCGGCACCGTCCACCGGCACTTCCCCACCAAGGAAGCGCTGTATCTGGCCGTCGCGACCGACCAGCTCGAACAGTTGGTGGCGGAGGCGAAGGTGCTCGTCGCGACCGGCGATCCCGCCGCCTTGTTCACCCAGCTCTCCCGAATGATGGCCATGGGTGCCCAGAACGCGGCCGTGAAGAGCGCACTGGTGGCCGCCGAGTTCGACTTGCGCACCGCCGCTCCCGACGTCGCGGTGGACCTCACCCGCCAGGTCGCCGACCTGCTCGATCGCGCGCACGCCGCCGGCGCCGTGCGCCCCGACGTGACCGTCGAGGAGGTGATGGCGCTCGTCGCCGGAGCCTTCGCCGCGATCCGCCACGCCAACGCGGAGAGCAGCCAGAAACGCGCCGCGCACCTCGCCCAGATCATCCTCGACGGGCTGCGACCGCCACCCCGGTGAGCGGCCCACCCGCCGGCCCAACCGCATCCGACCCCGGCCGAGGATCTCGCCGCCGGCAAAAGTCCACACGCAGTGCGGGATCGTCCACGTGGCTGTTCCTAACCTGGTTGGCAGTCGGGCGATCCCGTCGCCTGCCGGGCACGGTCTTGGGAGATCGATGATGAGATGGACCTCGCTCCTCGCCGGCGCCACGCTGGTGGCCGGTGTGGTCGCGGCAGCACCGACGTCCGGGGCGGCGGCCGCATCGCCGCGCTACGAGGCCGAGACCGCACCGGCGGTGTGTACCGGCACCATCGACAGCAACTGGCCCGGCTTCTCGGAGACGGGATTCTGCAACGCCACCAACGCCGCGGGTGCCGCCGCGCGCTTCACGGTCAACTCGGCGACCTCCGGCGCGGCGTTCGTGGTGGTCCGGTTCGCCAACGGCACCACGACCAGCCGGCCGACCGACGTCATCGTCAACGGCGCGACCGCGCTTTCCGTGACGTTCGAGGGCACCGGCGCCTGGTCGGCGTGGGCGTCGAAGAGCATCGGCTTCGTCGTACCTTCGGGAAACTCCACGATCGCGTTCAGCCCGAGCACATCGGCCGGCCTGCCCAACATCGACTACATCGAGTTCACGGCGGAAAGCCCACCGCCGCCAAGCACCACGTTGTTCGTGGCCACCAGCGGCAACGACAGCGGCCCCGGCACGCAGGCCGCGCCGTTGCGGACCATCCAGCGCGCGGTCGACCTGGCCCAGCCCGGATACACCATCGAGATCCGCGGCGGCACCTACGCGCCGAGCGCCAACATCCAGCTTGTCAAGAACGGCACGACAAGCCAACCCATCACCATGCGCGCTTTCGACGGCGAACGGGTGGTCATCGACGGCGAGAACATGCCCCACACGCCGGACCCGGTCGGCGGGAGCATCCCGCGCCCGGAGCGCGGCGCCGTCCACATCGAGGGCGACAACTGGCGGCTGGCCGGTCTGGAGATCGTCCACGGCCCCTACGCCGTGTTCGGGCTTGACACGAACAACAACGTCTTCGACCGGCTGGTCACCAGGGACAACTACGAGTCCGGGTTCCACATCCAGGGCGCGTCGAGCAACAACCAGATCATCAACCTGGACAGTTTCGGCAACCGCGACCCGCGCAACAACGGCGAAAGCGCGGACGGCCTCGCCATCAAGGAAGGTTCCGGCACCGGCAATGTGGTGCGCGGCGCCCGGTTGTGGAACAACTCCGACGACGGCCTGGACTTCTGGGAGTTCCTGTCCCCGGTCACGGTCGAGCGCTCCCTGGCCTGGGGCAACGGGTTCAACCGCTGGAACCTGCCCGACTACACCGGTGACGGCAACGGCTTCAAGCTCGGCGGCGGCGACGTGGACCTGCCCGCGGCGCACTCCGTGCGCAACAGCATGGCGTGGGACAACTCCGCCGGTGGATTCATCGACAACGCCAACCCGGGACAACTGCTGGCCGACCACAGCACGGCATGGCGCAACCAGGGCACCGGGTTCGACTTCGCCGACGCCGACCCGACGCTGACCAGGAACCTGGCGGTGGCCAACGGCACCAACGCGTCGCTTGGCGGGAACTCCGGCGGCACCGGCAACTCGTGGGACCTCGGTGGCTCGTGGTCCTTCGTGAGCACGGATCCAGCCACCATCACCGGTCCGAGGAACCCGGACGGTTCGATCCCGTCATCCACCTTCCTCCGCCCGAGCAACGGCGCCGACGTGGGAGCACGCTTCTGACCGTCCCAACCGACCGATCAGGTCCGGGCTGGGCTGTCCTTTCGGTATACCGAAAC
This sequence comes from Labedaea sp., assembly GCA_045806965.1. Classification (GTDB taxonomy): domain Bacteria; phylum Actinomycetota; class Actinomycetes; order Mycobacteriales; family Pseudonocardiaceae; genus DASYTH01. The sequence goes on from JBJMIG010000065.1 coordinate 79,006, forward strand.
GTGCAGCCGGGAATCCGCGGTGAACGGCGCCTTGTTCCAGTTTCTCCAACGGTTCTCCAGGCGTAGGCCGGCCAGTTGGGCCATCAGGTCCATTTCCTAGGACCGCGACCGCACCCTCGTCGTCCGTCATCCCGACGTGCCAGTCGTCGTAGTGCCCAGCCCACCGGGCTCCGTACTCTCGCGGGTCGTAGTTCTCCAGTCCGACATCATCAAGCCGCGCGCCCGCCACCGTGTGCCGCGGCGCGCTCGCCCAGCGGTCGCCGCCGCGGTTTTGTCGGTGGGCGGAGGCAGGATGATCCGCATGACTGTGACAGGACGGTTGGAACTCGTCGCGCTCGACGCGCGAGACATCGAGAAGTGTGCCGCGTTCTATGCGGAACTGGCTGGTTGGGAGATCGTCCGGAAGGACTCCGCCTGGATCACGATGCGGGCCGGGGAAGGCCAGGAGATCGCGTTCCAGCAGGCTCCCGACCATGTCCCGCCGCGCTGGCCCGGACAGGAGCACCCGCAGCACTTCCACCTCGACCTGCACGTCGACGGGTATGCGGCGGCGGCCGAGCGGGCGCAACGGCTGGGCGCCACCCGGTTGGCGGACGGTCCGAGTTGGGTCACCTTGGCCGACCCGGCCGGCCACCCGTTCGATCTGTGCCAGAAGGACGGTCTCGGCTCGGCGACGGAGCTGTTCGCGGTGACGATCGACGCGCCGGACGCGATCGCCCTGGCCCGCTTCTACGCCGAACTCCTTGGCATGGAGGTCACCTACGAGGGTGCCGAGGGTGCGCTCGTCACCGGCTATCGCAAGAACGTGATGTTCCAGCAGGTGAGCGGGTACAACCCGCCAAGGTGGCCGGATCCGGCGCATCCCCAGCAGGCGCACCTCGACATCATCGTCGACGACCTGGACACCGGCCAGACCCGCGCTCTGGAGCTGGGCGCGACGCGACTGGACGGGGGTGGCGACGGGTTTCGGGTCTTCGCCGACCCGGCCGGGCACCCCTTCTGCCTCACCACCTAGATGTACCGAGCCGCGCAAGGTCACCCTTCATGCGGTTCTAAACGCGCAAGGTGACATTCCGCTGTACCTCCGCCCTCGGCGCTCCCCGCTCGCGGCCACCCAGGACTTGGCGCGGACGCAGGCGTAACCCAGGGAGGGGGTTTGCGAGTGCCCGCAACGGCCGAACCTTCCGACCGGGCGTGCCGCGGTGTTTCCTCGAGGATGCCGAAGAAATCGTGGTGAGGAAGGGGAATTCATGCGAGCGACATTCATGTACGGGGCGGGCGACGTGCGCGTGGAAGACGCGCCGGACCCGGTGTTGCGGCAACCCGGCGACGCGATCGTGCGGATCGTGCGCTCGTGCGTGTGCGGCAGTGATCTGCACCCCTACCACGCCATGCCCGCCTCCGAGCAGGGCACGCCGATGGGGCACGAGTTCATCGGGGTGGTGGCGGACCTCGGACCGGAGGTGTCCGGGCTCAACCGTGGTGACCTGGTGGTGGCGCCGTTCGCATACTCCGACAACACCTGTGAGTTCTGCCGCGAGGGCCTGCACACCTCCTGCCGCCACGGCGGTTTCTGGGGCCGGGACGACGTCGGGGGCGCGCAGGCCGAGGCCATCCGGGTTCCGCAGGCGCAGGGCACCCTGGTCACGCTGCCCGGCATCGGGGAGGACTCGGCGCTGCTGCCGTCACTGCTGACGCTGGCCGACGTGTACGGCACCGGCTACCACGCCGCCAAGCAGGCCCGGGTGACCCCACGCACCGCGGTCACGGTGATCGGCGACGGCGCGGTGGGTCTGCTCGCGGTCCTCTCGGCCCGGCGCCTGGGCGCCGAGCGGATCATCCTCATGGGCCGGCACAAGGACCGTACCGACCTGGGCCGTGAGTTCGGCGCCACCGACGTGGTGGCCGAGCGCGGCGAGGAGGGCATCGAGCGGGTTCGCGAGCTGACCGGCGGCGACGGCACCCACGCGGTGCTGGAGGCGGTCGGACACATGAGCGCCTACCAGATGGCCGTCGGCGTGATCCGCCCCGGCGGCATCATCAGCCGGGTCGGCGTGCCGCAGTACGAGGAGGCGCCGATCGGGTTCGCGAGCCTGTTCGGCCCCAACATCACGCTGACCGGTGGCCCTGCCCCGGCGCGCGCCTACATCGACGAACTGCTGCCCGACGTACTGGACGGCACGGTGCAGCCGGGCAAGGTCTTCGACCTCACCATCGGCCTGGACCAGACACCCGACGGTTACCGGGCGATGGACCGGCGCGAATCCATCAAGACACTCATCCGGCTCTGACCCGGCTATGCACACGACAAGGGACAACGACGATGAAACACGTGAAGCTGGGTGACCTGGAGGTCTCCCGCATCGGCCTTGGCGCGATGGGCATGTCCTTCGGCTACACCGGCGCGGGCTCGGACGACGCCGAGTCCATCCGCACCATTCACCGGGCCATGGAGCTCGGGGTCACCTTCCTCGACACCGCCGAGGTCTACGGGCCTTACACCAACGAGGAACTCGTCGGCGAGGCGCTGCGCGGGCGCCGCGACCGGGTGGTGCTGGCCACGAAGTTCGGCATGATCTCCCACACCGGCCGCGCCGCGCTGGACAGCAGCCCGGCGAACATCCGCACCGCTGTCGAGGGCTCTCTCAAGCGGCTGGACACCGACCACATCGACCTGTACTACCAGCACCGCCTCGACCCCGAGACCCCCGTCGAGGACACCGTCGGCACGCTGGCCGAGCTGGTCGCCGAGGGGAAGGTTCGTCACATCGGGCTGTCCGAGGTCGGGGTGAACACCATCCGCCGGGCTCACGCCGTGCACCCGATCACCGCGGTGCAGTCCGAGTACTCGCTGTGGACCCGCGACCCCGAGGACGGGGTGCTGGCGGTGCTGCGGGAGCTGGGCATCGGGTTCGTGCCGTACTCCCCGCTGGGGCGCGGCTTCCTCACCGGAACGATCCGCTCCCCCGAACAGTTGGCCGAGGACGACTGGCGCCGGACCAGCCCGCGGTTCATGGGTGCGAACTTCCAGCGCAACCTGCGCATCGCCGACGAGGTCAAGGTCATCGCCGACGAGGTCGGCGCCTCCCCCGCGCAGGTGGCCATCGCGTGGCTGCTGACCAGGGGCGAGTACATCGCGCCCATCCCAGGCACCAAGCGAGTCGCCCGCGTCGAGGAGAACACCGCCGCCGACGCCGTCGAACTCAGCGCCGCGCAGGTCACCAAGCTCGACAACCTCACCCCGCCCACCGGGGAGCACCACAACGAGCAGCAGTCGCGGATGATCGACCGCTGAACCCCGCACCCGGATGCCGCCGGTACACGAGGAGGAACGGCATGGAAATCCTGCCCAAGCAGCCCAGCACCAAGGGCCCGGCGCAGATGTTCACCGGCGACGTGTGGTTCGACGTCATCGCCAAGGGCGAAGAGCCGTCGCGGATGCGGATGAACGTGGTGCGTTTCGCCCCTGGTGCCCGCACCGCATGGCACTGTCACGCCGTCGGGCAGATTCTGCACGTCACCGAGGGCGTCGGACTGGTCCAGTCCCGTGGCGGCGAAGTCGTTGAGATGCGCCCAGGAGACACCATCCACACCCCTCCGGGGGAATGGCACTGGCACGGCGCCGCGCCCGACCACGTCATGACCCACCTCGCCATGTGGGAAGCTCCGGCCGACGGCCCGGAGTCCGTGTGGGGCGATCTGGTCACCGACCAGGAATACGCCGTCCGACCCACATCGGGGGGTTGATCGAGACACCGGGGCGCGGCGCCGAGAACACGCTGTCTACGGGCTGGGAACGAATGTCCACGCGTGGAGGCACCGTCGTTACCACCCCATCGAGCGCTTCAACAGGCGCACGCGGAGATCCGCGAACCAACCGCCCGGCCCGTCCGACCGGCGTCCGATCTGATCCGCGGCTTCCAGTGGCCAACCGTGCTGTTGCCCCGAAGGGACCCGATCTATCGTGGCTTGTCCTCCGGCTTCGGCCGGCAGTCCGTCGATGCCGTCGCCGCCCGTCGATCGCGAGGTGCTCGATTTCGCTGTCGGCATCGCGCGCCGCGCGGGTCGGCTGGCCCGCGAGCGGTTCTTCGCCGGACCCTCCCACCAGGCTGTCAAGGGTGACGGCAGTGAAGTGACCGACGTGGATCAAGCCGTGGAGGACCTGGTCCGGGCCGAGTTGGGTCGGCACCTCCCCCGGAGGATGAGGTCTACGGCGAGGAGGCGGGTCGCACGCCCGGGACATCGGGCCGGCGATGGATCGTGGACCCGGTGGACGGAACCTCGTGCTTCATCCGCCGCATTCCGGTGTTCGACACCAGACTCGCCTACGAGGACGAGCACGGCCCGGCGATCGGCGTCATCTACCAGCCCATCGCCGAGCAGCTGATCTTCGCCGGTCGCGGACTGGGCTGCTGGCGAGTCACCGGATCCCAAGCCGACACCGCCGCGGACCGGGTCCACGTGGCCGATCGCCGTCAGCTCCGCGGTGCCCGCACGGGAATGACCAACCCCGGCGCCTGGCCGCAGGAGTTGCTGTCGGCACTGCACCAAACGGTTTTCCTGGATCCGACCGGCAGCGCCGTCGCGGTCGCCATGGGCCAGCTCCACGCCCATGTCGTAGCCGGCCCCCGCATGGGGTACGAGGACCTGGCTCCGCTTCCGGTCATCCTGCACGAGGCGGGTGGGCGAGTCACCGACCTGACCGGCCGGTCCGTCCTAACCGGTGACGGAACGGCGCTGATCAGCAACGGCGCACTGCACGACGGGCTCCTCGCGCTGGTCGCCGATCTTCCACACGGTCGCGATTGGATCGCGTTGGTGTCGGTTGACGAGTAGCTCGAGGTGGTCTCGGCCAGGGACCTCTTGACCACTCCGGACGGCCAGCCGTTCCAGTACGCGATCCGGCCCGCACGCTGCTCGGGCGGGAGATCATCCGGTCGGCAGCCACCTCGGACAACCAGACCCGACCTGCCCCTTCGGTGTGCTCCCAGCCGCCGAAGGGGCAGGTGCGTCGGATCGCGCGGAGCCCGTGGTCCGGTGCGGAACTAGAAATTCCAGACCTGGAACTCGGAGATCTGGCCAGCGGGCCAGCCGGTGTTCGCCGTGAAGTTGAGCCGGAACACGCGCCGCGTCGTCGCGGGGACGGTGATGGTGACGGTGTTGTTGCTTGCCGGATCGAAGGAGTAGGTCGCCGAGGCCACGATCGTGCTGAACGTCGCCGCGTCGGTGCTGGCGAGGACGGACAGTGTTTGGGTGCGCGCGCCCCATGAGGCTGGCAACTGCAGGACGATCCGGCTGGCGCTCTGGGCGGAGCCGAGGTCGACCTGAACCCATTGTGGGAAGGCGTTATTGGCACTCTCCCAGTAGGTGTCCCGGTTGCCGTCGGTCGTGTTGCTGGATTGAAGGATCTGGGTATGGCTGGACTCGGCGGTCGGCTTGCCGGCGGCGAGGTTGGTGCCGGTGCTCCCGGCACCGGTACCGGCGAGCGCGACGTTGGTCGGGCTGTTGGTGGCGCTGCTGGTGATCGTCAACGTTCCGGTGCGGGTTCCCGACGCGACCGGCCGGAAGCTGACGTTGATCGTGCACGAGGCCCCGGCCGCGATGGCGGCACCGCAGTTGTTGGATTGTGAGTAGTCACCCGACATCGTGACACCCGAGACCGAAGCGGCGGCGTTGCCCGTGTTGGTCAACGTCACGGCCTGCGCCGGGCTGGTCGTGTTGAGCGCCTGCGTGCCGAACGTGAGCGAGGTCGGGTTGGCCGCCAGCGTCGCCGTGTTCGGCGGTGTGCCACCGCTCGGGTACACCTCGAACTCCGAGGCCTGCCCGGCGGGCCAGCCGGTGTTGGCGGTGAAGGTGACCCGCACGAACCGCGCACTGGTTGCCGGAACGGGAATGTTCACCACGTTGGCCGGTGAGGTGAACGTGCGGTTCGCGGAGCCAACGACCGTGGTGAAGGTCGAACCGTCCGTGCTCGCCGACACCGACAGGGTCTGCGTGCGCGTACCCCACGCCTCCGACGGCGGCAGCCTGAGCGTCACCCGGCCGACGGTGAAGGAGGCGCCGAGGTCCGCCTGCACCCACTGGGGGAAGGCGTTGTTCGCGCTCTCCCAGTACGTGTTCGCGTCGCCGTCGGTCACCGCCGACGCCGGAAGCGACGCGTTCACCTGGCTGCTCGCCGACGCCGGTGCGCCGAGGGCGATGTTGGTGTTGCTGTCGATTCCGTTGCCGGACAACGCGATCGCCGTCGGGCTGTTGTTGGCGTTGCTGGCGATGGTCAGGTTGCCGGAGCGCGTGCCCGCCGCGGTCGGGGCAAACCTGACGGTGATCGTGCAGGACGCGCCGACCGCCAGTGCGGTGCAGTTGTTGGTCTGGCTGAAGTCACCGCTGGTGGAGACGCCGGACACGGTCGCCGAGGTGGTCCCGGTGTTGGTCAGGGTCACCGCCTGCGCCGGCGCCGAACTGCCGACGACCGTGCGGGGGAAGGACAGGGCGCTCGGGTTCGGGCTCAGGATGGGCCCGGGCGCCACGCCGGTGCCCGACAGCGGCACGGTGTTCGTGATGCCGGATGCGGTGACGATGAGGTTGCCGGTGCGAGAACCGGTCGCGGTGGGAAGGAAGCCGACCGTGACGGTGCATGAGGATCCGGAGGCCAGGCTGGCGCCGCAGTTGTTGGTCTGGCTGAAGTCACCCGAGGTGGCGATCGAGGTGACCGGCGCGGCGGCGGTGCCGCTGTTGGTGACCGTGACGGCCTGGGGCGGACTCGACGCGCCGGTGGCCACCGAGCCGAACCCGACCGCCGTCGGGCTGATTGAGATCAGGGAGCCGTTGTCCGGCAGGTAGGGCGGGAACGCCGGGTGGGTGATGTTCTGGCATTGCGGGACGCCGAAGATGCCGGAGTTGCCGCCGCCGTCGGTCAGGGTGAACCCCACGCCGCAGTTGTAGATCGGGCCGGGCGCTCCGACACCGGTCGCGCTGCTGTTGCTGATCGTGGCCGCGCCGCCGACCTGTTCCTGGACCACCCACGTGCCGGTGTTCTGGATCGTGGCGTTGTTGATGTGGACGTTGCTGATGTTCGAGCCCGACACGAAGTGAATGGCCTCATACGGGCTCTGCTGGATGAGGATGTTGTCCACATTGGTCAGGCCGGTCATGGACGCGTCGCGCGCGTCGAACCACAACGCACCGACACCGAACTGCCAGTTGGGATCCAGGCTCCCGGACCGGATGATCGTATTACGCAGCACGTCGGTACGTCCGAGTGGCGTCGAGGAGAACCGTTGGGCTACATGGATTCCGCCACCCTGGGTGAGGCCGGAGTCGATGACCCGGTTGTCGGTGACGAAGTTGTCGTGCCCGCCGTAGATGGCGATGCCGTTGGCCAGGATCGGGTACTGCACCGTGTTGTGGTCGAACGAGTCGCCCGAGTCGGCGTTCTGTTCCGACCACGTCGCAAGGCCGTCATCGCCGAGGTTGCGCAGGTCGCTGTTGGTGACCTTGGAGTTGGTGATGCCGTTGTGGAAGTTGACCCCGTCGGCGGTGACGTTGCGGATCCGCATGCCGGTGAACACGAGGTTGGTGAAGGGCCCGTCCATCCACGCGCCCACCTTCATGTGCTCGATCCACAACCGGTCAACGGTGGAGTTGTTGAGTGCCCCGCCGACGCCGTTGACCTGCGCGCCGTCGTTGCGCTCCTGGACATCGCCGAAGATGGCGAAATCGCCAAGGTGTACTCCTGAACTGGCGTTCGGCGCGAAGTTGCCATAGAAGCCCGGTGCCGGACCGACCACAGTGGAGCGCCACATCCCGGCGCCCTTGATGGTGACGTTGTTCAGGATCAGGTGGCCGGGGATCTTGAACGTGCCCTCCGGAATCCACACCGTGCCACCGGCACCTGCCGAGGAGATCGCCGAGTTGAACGCGGCGGTCGAGTCGGCAGCGCCGGTCGGGTCCGCTCCCCTGCTGGTCACCGAGACCGAGCCGGACGGCTGGGCGAGAGCTCCGGCGACGTTCTCGAAGTCGGCGAGGTCGATGGTGTACGACGACGCGTTGTCCTCGGCATCGATCTGCAGGCGGAACCTGGTTCCGGCCGGGAAGGTCGTGCCGAACAGCCGATGCGCCTCGTCGTAGAAGTGATGCGGGTTGCTACCGGGCGAGTTGGTGAACGGGTAGCCGCCGTAGTACCAGCTGTACGCGTTGGTCAGGGTCACGTTGGGCTGCTTGGCTCCGTTGATGTACAACGAAATCGGCGCGGTGTAGACCGAACCGTTGGCGGAGTCCGGAATGCTGTAGCGAAAGACGATGGAGTTGGTCGGGGCCGGCGCGCTGAACTCGACGAACCTGCCGCTGCCCTGCAACGTCACCGCCTTGCGCCGGGACGCCTCGGCGGGCAGCGTGTTGTAGTCGGCGCTCGGGCCGATCACCGTGCCGTTGGTGGCCGAATCCTCCGCCTGCATCTCGACGTAGGGCAGGGTGGCGCCCACCCCGCCGGTCGCGGCCGCCGCGGCGGGTGCGGCGGTGAGGACGACCAGGCTGGCGGCGACCAGCACGACACCGGCCGCGAGCACGCCGACCCGAGTGTTGCCGCTCGACAGTGTGATTGAGGGAAACATTCGCTGCTCACTCTCGACGTTGAGGGCGCGTGAGATCACCCGGCCGGCACGGCGAGCCGCACCGGCCGGGATGCGTTACTTCTCGATCGCAGGGGTAGAGACGATGCCTCAACGCACTGTAACTCGCTCGACCGTCAGCGAGCAATATCTGAACATATCCCTGCAAGAACTCGACGGAACGGTCAGGCGGGAACGGATGGCCTTTTCTGGCTGGCCGCCTCGAGGAGCAGTTTCGCGGCCACCGTCGCACCGTCGGTGCGGATCATGGCGGCCACGGCCGCCGCGCGGGCGCGGGTCTCGGGCGTCAGGACCGTCTCGAGTGCGGCGGACAGGGACTCGGCGGTCGGGGTCGGGCCGTCGTGTGCCGCGCCGATGCCGAGCTCGGCGACCCGGGCGGCCCAGTACGGCTGGTCGGCGATCTGGGGAACCACCACCTGGGGTGCGCCGGCCCGGGCCGCCGTGGTGGTGGTGCCGGCACCGCCGTGGTGCACGGCGGCGGCCACCCGGCCGAACAGTGCCTGCTGGTTGACCTCGCCGACCACGAAACAGTCGTCGGCGTCGTCGATCGGACCCAGGCCGGCCCAACCGCGGGCGAGCAGGACGCGGCGGCCGTGTGCGCGGCACGCCTCGATGGCCACCCTGGCGATGTCCTTCGGGGCGTATGCGGCCATGCTGCCGAAGCCCACGTACACCGGTGGCGCACCGGCGCTCAGAAACTCCTCCAGCCCTTCCGGGAGCGGACGGTCGTCGGGCAGGATCCACGCCCCGGTCTGCACGATGTCGAGGTCGGTCATGCCTTGCCCCGGACACAGCGTCGGGTCCGCCGCCAGCCACGGCGATGTGGTGAAGACGTAGTCGCGGACGTTGTCCACCGGCGGCAGGCCGATCCCCGCTCGATGCCTGTTCAGCGCCTCGCCGTACAACGCGTTCACCCGCTGGGCGTCCTGCTGCCACAGCACCCGGTTGTCGGTCTCCGCCTGGGGGGATGGCGTGCCCGGCCGCACCCCCGGACGGAAGTGCCGCGACGGCAGTCCCATGATCTGGAAACACGCCAACACGTAGTGGATGCCGAGTTTCTCGGCCACGTCCCGTGCGCCGGCCGGCATCAGGCCCGTTGCCAGCAGCGCGTCACATCCCTGCGCCGCCTTGGTGAGCGTGTCGAACCGCGCGGCGACCAACTCGGGAGCGAGCCGAAACGCGTCTTTTGCCGTCGGCGGCTTCGGGCGGGCGACCACCGAGCGCACCGTAGGGCCCAGCGGCACCAGCGGCACTCCGACCCGCGCCAGCAGGGCCACGAACTCCTCGTCCGGCGGCGCGCAAACCCGCGCCTGTGCGCCGAGCCCCCGCAACGCCAGCGCAAGCCCCACCAAGGGTTCAACATCCCCGCGCGATCCCCACGTCGTCAACAACACACGCACTCGCGACTCCCATTTCCGCAGGTTCTGACTTCGGTCACAGATTCTGCGGTATCACCCCGGCCTTGCCGCAAGCCCCCCGGTGCGCTATATATTGGAAATGGCGAGGAGTGGGATTTCCTCGCCTTCGTCTTGTGATCGTCCGCTGTGGACGATCACCCTTTCCCGCGAGCCAGCGGCCGGCCGCGTACGGCGGCACATCGAGCGGGACGAGCTGCTGCGGCGTGCGCGGGCCGCCGCCCGGAGCCGTGACTGTGACGGCCCCGGGCGGGTTGGCGGATGTCGGCTCCCGTGTGGACAGCTGGTTTAGGCGGGGGCCACCGCGCGGCCGGTCTGCGGGGAGATCATGCCGGCGCAGAGGTTGCGGCTGGCCAGCGTCTGGGCGATGCGCGGAATCGCGGCTCGGGTGTTGGCCGGCCACTCGTGCATCAGGATGATCTGGCCGTTGGTCAGCCGGGCGTTGGCCGCCACGATGGCGTCGACGCTGGCGCCGTTCCAGTCTTGTGAGTCGACGTCCCAGATGATCTGGGTCAGACCGTACTTGGCCTGCACGGTGCGCAGCGTCGCGTTGGTCTCGCCGAAGGGCGGGCGGAACAGCCTGGGCGTGCCGCCGCCCGCGGCGGCGATGGCCTGCTGGGTGCGGGCGATCTCGGAGTCCATCTGCGCCTGGGACAGTTGGGTCATGTGGGGGTGGGTGTAGCTGTGGTTGCCGACCCACATGCGGGCGCTGATCTCGGCCCGGACCTGGGCCGGGACGGACGCGGCGAACTGGCCCTCGTTGAACATCGTGGCCCGCAGACCGCTCTGTCGCAGCGCGTTGAGCAGCGCCGGGGTGTTCGCGTTGGACGGGCCGTCATCGAAGGTGAGTCCGACATATCCGTTGCAAGCGGTGACCTGTGCCGGGCTGGCGCCTGCGGCCGGTGCCAGGGCCACGGCCGCGACCACGGCCAGGCCCGTTGCCAGGAAGCGTTTCGACAGGATGCGCATGGGAGATCCCTTCGGCGTCTCGGAAAAGGGTTGGGCCGGTCAACTCACGGAGAGGCTGGAGCTTCCACTGCTCTGGAACCCCTCGGTTGCGACGATCATGTAGTAGCGGAAGGAACCCAGCGGCATCCCAGCCCGGCCCCAGGCATCGAAGTGGTTGCCGGTGCTGATGCTTCCGCCGGTTCTGCGGGCCTGCCGCACGCTCCAGTACTGGTTGAAGGTGCGGGTGCCCTCGACGGACGGCGCGTTGACCCGCGTCGTCTGGTAGATGTCGTAGGTTCCGCCGTCGCTGTTGACGGTGCCCTTGAAGGTGCCGGTAGGCCGGAATGTGCCGAAGTTGTCGACGATGTAGTACTCGACGAGCGGGTTCGAGGTCCATCCGTAGAGGGCCAGATAGCCGTTGCCGGACGGGCTGAAGCTGCCCGAGTAGTTCACCGTGCGGCGGCTTCCGTTGCTCCATCCCTTGCCGCAGACAAAGTTGCCACAGTTCGTCCACGAGGCCCGGTAGCTCCCGCCGGCCGCAAGGGTCATCGAGACCTGGCCGCCGCCGTTGGTCCAGAACGAGTAGAAGAAGCCGTTGTTGGTACCGGTCTGGTTCGTGGTGATGGTCGTGTCGGCGCCGGCGGTACCGGGCAGCAGGAGCGCGGACGAAGCCACGGCCAAGGCGCCGGCCCCGCCGATGAAGGTCCGGCGGGTGAGCGGATGCGCTGGGACGTTGTCCATGTGGGGTCCTTCCTCCTCGTGGCTGCCGGCGGCGTTGCCGGCAGCGTGCTGCGGCCGAGGCCGGGCGGTGCCTCGGATACAGCCGACCGCGCGTCGGCGTCGTGCGACGCGACGCGTGGTGTGACCGGTCGTCATGCGGTGGATGACCGGGAGGACCGGGCCTTCGGCGGTGACCCGGACGACAGTGCTCAAGACTGTCGGTGACGCCAGTATCGGCACGACTACGCTTGCTAGTCAATAATTTCCGAAACACTTTCGAAAGCCATGTTGATAGCCCCGGCCGCCCTCGGTGTCATCACCGCAGATAGGACGCCCTCGCCTAGGTCGCTTGGGTCGTGCACGAGCCGAGAATCAATCATTTCGTCAAGTCAGCCAGGGCTCGGTTTCCGAAAATTTCGACCCGGTTTCGGAGTGTTGGTCGGCGTTCCACGTCGCGGAACGCGGTGTCAACGTCGCTCCGGGATGGACCGTGGCCACGGCCGACACGCTCACGCGGGAGCCCGACACAGGACCTCGATCGGGCGCGGTTCGTCGCTTGGTTGCGGGTCAGGCCACGACCCGGATCGTGCTCAGTTCCTTGTCCGCGGCGTCCGGGATGTACATGCCGGCGTCGAGGCCGCTGCGCAGATACTCCACCACCGGTTGGGTGATCACCTCGCCGGGCAGCAGTGCCGGCACGCCCGGTGGGTACGGGCTGATCGTCTCGGCGCAGATCCGGCCGATCGCCTTGGCCGCGGGCACGTTCTCGGCTTCGCCGAAGAAGGCGTCGCGGGGCAGGGCCGCCTGCTCCAACTCGAGCTCACCGGGCGCCGGCAGGGCGATCGGCTTGGCCTGCGGCAGCTCGTCGATGTGGTCGACCAGCGCGCGGACCGCCGCCACCAGCGTGTCCACGGTCTTCTCGTCGTCCGCGACGGTGAGCTGCGCGCTGATCCGACGGTGGTCGGACAGGCCGACGTCGACGCGCTTGTGCTGGCGCAGCCATTCGTTGGCGTCGTAGCCGGACCGGCCGAAACCGTGCACGTCCATAACGATCTTGAGCGGGTCGTGGTCGAAGGCTCGGTCCGGCCCGACCAGATCATCCCGACCGAGCACCATCAGACCCGGTATCCCGCCGAGCTCGGTGCGGGCCTGGGCGGCCAGCCGCAAGGCCTCGTCGAGCAGTTCCCGGCCGTGCTCGACCATCTGCCGCCGCCACCCATCCAGCGCGGCGTAGACCAGCGCGGTCGGGCTGGTGGTGTTCAGCAGGTCGGAGCGGGCGGCGAGCACGGCGGGGTCGACCCGCTCCCCCTGCAGGTGAAACACCGAGGACTGCTCCAGCCCGCCGCCCATCTTGTGCACGCTGGTGACGCACAGATCGGCGCCGGCATCCATGGCCCAGGCCGGCAGCTCCGGGTGGAACGGGAAGTGCGCCCCCCACGCCTCGTCCACGATCAGCGGCACCCCGTCGCGGTGGCCGTGGCAGATCTCGGCGGTGCCCTTGATGTCGGCACACGTGCCGTAGTCGCTCGGCGTGATCAGCAGCATCCCCTTGGCATCGGGGGCGCGGTCGAACGCCTCACGCACCGTGTCGGGCTCGGGCGGGTACGCGAAGTGCTGCTCGGCGTCCCACCGCGGATGCACCCACACGGGCGCCACCCCGCTGATGATCAGTCCGGCGACCACCGACTTGTGCGCGTTGCGCGACACCAGCAACTTCTCGCCTGGACCGGCCACGGCGAGCATGGCGCTCTTGACCGACAGGGAACTGCCGCAGGTGGAGAAGAACGCCTTGTCCGCGTCGACGGCCGCGGCCATCAACTCCTCGGCGTCGGCCAGGATCCCCTTGCTCATCGTCCGGTCGTCGAGGCCGTTCATCACGATGATGTCGGAGGCGAACACGTCCCGACCCATCGTGGCGAGCACCCGAGGGTCGACCCCGCGCCCCTGCTTGTGACCCGGCGGCAGGAACGGCAGGTGACCACGCTCGCGATACGCCTGCATAGCCTCGATGACCGGTGCCCGCGACTGATCCACGTCAACCTCCCGCTGTCGGTACACAACCGCCAGCGGGGTTCCCGGCCTCCTGGTCGGGAAACGTACCCCACGCCGACCAGCACCGGTCCTGAATAGGCAGTCATGGCGAGGCTGATCCCGAACCGGGAACGGCGGCCGGCGAGGGGATTGCCCAGCGGCGGGGTCGACCCGGAACGCGGACCGATCCCACCGGAGCCGAAAGGCGGTCCCACCTGCCCACTGACGGTCGGGCACGGCTCATCGGGGTTGGCGTCCTAACCGGATCCCCATCGCGGTTTGCCGTATCAAGAGGTGGGTACTACCGCCGTTGCGTCAAATAGCCGGCGCTCGAGACCCATTCGGGTGGGTGGATGAGCGGAGGTGACGGCACGTGGATCTGGAGTCTGAAGATGATCGCCCGGCGCGCGGTTTGCATCGTTATGTGCAACTGGTGGCCGAAGCGTGCGGAGTGGGTCCGGACGGTTTCTTTCTCGAACTGGAGCGGCCACTGCGCGCCTACCTCGCGGTCGACGGTCGCCTGCCGCAATTTCCGACCCGAGATGTCGCCTTATGGTGGGAGGAAGAGCACGGCTGGGCCGCCGGTATCGAAACCCATTCCGGGCGGAACCTTATCCTGCTTACCTATCTGGGCCTCGACGCGCTCCCCGCACCGCAGGCCGTCGTACACTTCCTCGCCGACCTGTTCACAGAGCGGTTCCCGGGGCAGCCGAACCCGCCCGCGCTGCGTCGCGTGACGGACACTGACGGTCTGCTCGACCGCCTGGCCAGCTACGCCCGACCCGCGGTGGTGCGCCTTTACTTATAGCGCCACCCCCAGAATCCAGACTCAATCGGGTACGCCGATACCTGACGTGTCGCGATGAATGCGCGGCTCCTCCTTCTCGCTACAAGAATCGCTAGGACGTGTGCTCATGGACAAGAATTGCGGGTCAAATATGGGCCTTTCGGTGGGAGTGGAAGAGGAGTTTCTGTTGATTGATCCCGCCGGTCGCCCGGTGCCGGCCGCCGCCGCGGTGATCGAGGCGGCGGACGGCTCCGGCGTCCGGTTGTACGGCGAGTTGACCACCGCGCAGGTGGAAACCAACTCCGCGGTCTGCCATGGCATGCGCCAGCTGCGCTCGGAGTTGTTCGGACTGCGGTCGGTCGCGGCGGCGGCCGCATCGCGCGCCGGTGCACGGTTGGTGGCCGCGGGCACGCTCATCGCCGGCGAGCCGACACTGGCGCTGAGCGACACGCCACGCTACCGGCGCATGGCCCAGCGCTACGGCCGGCTGGTCGACGAGCAGAGCATCTGCGGCTGCCACGTCCACATCGGCCTGCCCGACCGGGAAACCGCCGTCCAGGTGAGCAACCACCTGCGACCATGGCTGCCAACCCTGCTGGCGTTGACCGCCAACTCCGCCGTCCACTGCGGTCGCGACACCGGCCACGCCAGCTGGCGATCCATCATCGCGTCCCGCTGGCCCTGCTCCGGGCCACCCCCGTACTTCCCCTCCGCCGCCCACTACGACGCGACGGTCGAAATGCTGATCGACACCGAGACCATCATGGACCCGGGCATGATCTACTGGGATGTGCGCCCCTCGGCACACCTGCCGACCCTCGAGGTCCGGGTCAGCGACGTCCCATCCACCGTGGCCGAAACGACGCTGTTGGCCACGCTGGTCCGGGGACTGGTCACCACCGCTGTCCGTGACCTCGACGCCGGACGAACCGCACCGCCGGTCCAGGCCGAGGTGCTGCGCGCGGCCTACTGGCGAAGCGCCCACGACGGCCTCACCGGACAAGCCCTCGACCCGATCAGCGAGCGACCCACCACCCCTCGCGACATGCTGTCCGCACTCCTCCGCCACATTGACCCGGACCTCGAAGAACTCGGCGAGCGCGCGGCGGTTCGCACCCTGCTGGCCACCGTGCTCACCCACGGCAACGGCGCGATCCGGCAACGCCGCGCCCTGGCCCAGCAGCACGCCATCGCCGACGTGGTGGACCAAGCCGTGCACGCGACCCTGCAGAACACCTGGCCGCTCCTGCTGCCCGACGGTTCCCGTCAGGGGCAGCCGGACCAGGACACCCGCTATGGCCGGACCGCCTGATCGGATCGAGCTGATCCACCCCACCAACGGTCCCGGTCCACTACCACGACTGCGCCCTGGTCACCGACGCTGTTCAGCAGGAGGCCGGCGGATCTGAGCCGGCCGCCGTCCTGGAGCCGCCGGGGGTCCACCGGGCGAGCACGACGGTGGCGTCGTCCTGCAGGACGCCGTTCTGGTGGTCGAGGACGGCGCGGATGAGACGACGCACCGTTTCGGGCGGGGGATGTCCGGCCGCGGCCTCGCGGTGCAGGAAGTCGGCCAGGCGGGCCTCTCCGAAGAACTCCCCGGTGTGGTCGCGGGCCTCGGTGACGCCATCGGTGTGCAGAACCAGCCAGTCGTCGGGTTGCAGCGTCTCCTCGGCGACGGTCGCCTCGCCAAGGCCCAGTCCGAGTGGGGGCCGATGCCCTCCGGTGAGGAGTTTGACGATCTTGCCCGCGCGCATGATCAGTGGGCTGGGGTGGCCGGCGTTGAGGTAGCGCAACCGTCCGCCGACCAGATCGACCTCGGCGAGGATTGCCGTGACGAAGGCCGAGCGGCCGAACTGCTCGCTGATCGACTCCTCGATGCCGCGGGCCTGTTCGAACAGGCCGTGGCCGGCGAGCCGGGCGCTGCGGTAGGCGGCCAGCGCGGTGGCGGCGATCAGGCCACTGCGCAGATCATGCCCGACCGCGTCCAGAATGATCAGGCTCGCGGTCGTTTCGGACAGTGCGTAGTCGAAGACGTCGCCGCTGACCTCCTGGCGTGGCTCGACCACGCCGGTGATCACGAAGTTGTCCACCCCGGCGGTCAGCGGCGGCAGCAACGACCAGACCAACTCGCCGGGGACCGTGCGCCGGGTCCGCAGCCGCACCAGGTCCAGGGCGTCACCGTAGTGGGTGAGCAGCGTGACCAGGTGACCCAGCAGGACGGAGAGCCACCGACACTGGGTGCGCAGGCCCACATCGTAGAGGTCGTCCAGGTCGGGTACCGCGACGTCGAGCACGCCAAGCCGTTCCACGCCGTCGAGCAGCGGTACCCAGAGCCGGGGCCGGTCAGCCGCTTCCGCGGGCAGGGTCCGCACCTGGCGAAACGCCCGACCGGCGAGCGTGCTGTCGATCTCCAGGGAGGTGCGTTGCACCGAGGAGTCGTCGCAGGCGGGCAGCGGATGCAGCCGGCGCTGGTCGTAGTCGACGAGGTAGATGGTGATGTCTACGCCGAGCGCCTGGCCGGCGGCCTTGGCCACCGCGGGCAGCCGTTCCGGCGGCGCCAACTCCGAACCCTCCAACAGCTCGACCAGCGCGGCCAGTGGCTGGCTGCGCGGCCGGCTTTCCCGGAAGGGGCGGCTGTAGCCGGCCCGGTGCGGCGGGGTCAGCTCGTCGAGTCGTTCGTTGACCGCCTGAGCCAGAATGTCGCGTTGCAGGGGCGCCAGCCCGGCCAGGGCGTGCACGTAGGCGTCGATCTCGATCACCCCCGCGGCGCCGCCGAGGGCGAAGTACCGCATCCACAGTTCGTCGACGGTCAACTCGGCGCGTCGCAGGGCGAGGGCGATGCTGCGCTGCTGCTCCTCGGCACGGTCGCTGGTCATGGGGATCAGCGCCGGCGCTGGACGGTCGACTCCGCGATGCGTTCGGCCGCCTGCCGCATCGTTTTGCCCTGTTGTTGCGCGGTGTCGGCCAGGGCCAGGAACGCGCCCCGCTCATCGACGCCCTGACGGGCCATGATGACGCCGAGGGCCAGAGTGATCACCTCGCGGCCGCGCAGCGCGTCCTTGAGCGTGTCACTGACCCGCCGCGCGTCCTCCGCCGAACGCATGTTGGCCAGCAGAATCGCGGCCTGGGTAGCGAACATCGTCAGCAGCCGCTCCTCCCGTTCGCCGAACATCCGAGGTTGCGCGGCGTAGACCTTCACCGCCCCCAACGACCCGGAGCCGGCCACCAACGGGGCGCTGAGCACCGAGCGCACACCCACCTCGGCGACCGCCCGCGCCCACTCCGGCCACCGATCATCCCCGGCGATGTCGTCGACACGCACCACGCGATGCTGCTCCCATGCCGTCAGACACGGCCCCTGTCCCAGTTGGTACTGCAGCGCGTCGGCCCGCTCCACGACCGCATCGGTCGCCGCCGTGGTAACCCGCTTACCCTGCGGGTCCAACAGGCTGATCCCGGCCCCGCTGCTGCCGGAGAACATCTCCACCGTCAACGAGGTGATCAGCTGCAACGCCGTCTGCACCGTCGCCGTGGACAGCAGCAGACCCGACGTACGAGCGAACATCGCCGCCAACTCATCAGCCAACGGCAACTCCGAACCCATGCCGCACCACCTCCCACCCCGCCCGGCCCGTCGCCGCGGCATACCCTCCGCCGGCCGGTCTAACCAGTGCGGACAACAGTTGCGCCAAGAAGTAGGACGCTCGCCCGCCGTCCCGGAAGGGCGGATTAGTCCTGAGCTCGCCGGGTAGACCGGTTGTCTGCCGATGAGATGGAGGACGTGGTGAGCGAACCCGGGCGTGCCGGCGAGGTTGAGCGGGGAGCGGCGGAGGAGAACACCGGTGTACCGCTGGATGACATGGAGCGGGAGATGTCGAAGCCGCCCGAGCAGCGGTGGGCCGACCACCGCGAGCCCACATCCGAGCCGGCGGATCCCGGCGTCTGAAACCAGGTCGGACACCTGTTCGTCCGTCTGTCCGTGGTGGACCGGGGCGGGGCCGGTCGGCCGAATTTGAGCCGGGCAACCGCATCTCGGAAATGTACGAGCTAGGAATGGTGGCTACTGCCGGGCGATGCGGAGGCGATCGATGGCGAAACAGGTCGGCACGGGGACGGCCGGGCCGGCAGGAGATCTGCGGCCGGCATCGGCTCATCCCGACGACGGCGTGACGGTCCAGCCGGTGCGTGCGTACCTTGCCGCACGTCGCGGTGAGTTTGTCGATCAGCTCAGCGAGTGGGTGCGGCTGCGGTCGGTGGACGGGGTGCCCGAGCATGAGATCGACCTGGTGCGTTCCGCGCAGTGGCTGGCCGCGGCATTGCGAGAGACGGGTTTTCCTACGGTGGAGGTGTGGGACACCGAGGGTGCGCCCGCCGTCTACGCCCGGTGGTGCGCCGCGCCCGACGCCGCGACCGTGCTGATCTACAGTCACCACGACGTGCGGGCCGCCAAGAACGAGCAGTGGGAACAGACGCCGCCGTTTGAGCCGGTGTTGCGCGAGGGTCACCTGTACGGGCGCGGCACGTCGGATGCCAAGGGTCAGGTCCTCGCGCACCTGTGGGGAATCCGAGCCCAGCTCGCCACCTCCGGGCGTGCCGCTCCACCGGTCAACCTCATCGTGCTGGTTGAGGGCGAGGAGGAGACCGGGTCGACGCACCTGGCGCAACTGTTGGCGGACAATCGAAGCCGGCTGGCCGCGGATCTCGTGGTCTACTCCGACACGATGCTGTGGCGAGCGGATCACCCCGCGGTGTGCACCAGCCTGCGCGGGATGGTCAACGCCCAGATAGAGATCCGAGGCCCGCTGCGCGACATGCACAGCGGCGCGGTGTCCGGGGCGGCGCCCAATCCCATCGTGGAACTGTCCGCCCTGTTGGGACGGTTGCATGATGATCAAGGTCGGATAACCCTGCCCGGGTTCTACGACGATGTGGCCGAGCCGTCGCGGGACAGGCGGGCGGAGTTGGCCGCGCTGCCGTTCACCGAGGAGGATTGGCTCGCCCGCTCGCAGACCCGCGGTCTGGCCGGTGAGGCCGGCTACACGGTGCCGGAGCGGCTGTTCGTGCGTCCCTCGGCGGAGGTGCTTTCGGTGATCGCCGGTGACCCGGTTGGGGTGCCGCGCGGGGCGATCCCGGCGGTGGCCCGAGCGGATCTGAGCATTCACACCGTCGCCGACCAGAGGATCCACGACGTGGCGGATCAGCTGCGCCGCTGGGTCGGACGCAACATCAACGCCGGCTTCGACTACACCGTGACCGTCGATGAGCACACCGCCCAGGAGCCCTACCGCACCCCGCCCGGCCATCCGACGCTGCACGCACTCGCCGAGGCGATGCGGGAGGCGTTCGGCGGTCCCGTGGGACGGATGGGCAACGCCGGCGCCGGCCCAGCCGAGTTGCTGGCCCGCACCCTCGACGCTCCGGTCGTGTTCTTCGGCACCGGCCTGCTCGAGGACCGCTGGCACGACAGCGACGAAAGAGCGTCGATCGACGTACTGCTCGCCGGCGCGGCCACCCTCGCGCATTTCTGGCCTCGTCTGGCCCAGATCGGCCAAGCCTGACCGCGTCGAGCCGGGTGGGTGGAGTCCGTCGACGGCGTCGGCTTCGACCTCGAAGCACTCGGCCACCGTGATCCGGAGGGTGAACGGCCGGCCATGGCGGCTACTCGCCGGGACGCATGTCGCGGTCTACGTGTGCCGGGCTGGATCAGGGGTATCCGCACCGGTGATTGAGTGACGGGAGTTTTGCCATGGCCAATGCAAGAACCGATTCTGTCCGGAATCTGCATCCGCTCCGGCTGGCGGCCACCGTGGTTGCGGCGGTGTTTCTGCTGGTCGGCATTCTGGGGTTCATTCCCGGAGTGACCACTGATTATGACGGAATGGAATTCGCGGGGCACGAGTCGACGGCGATGTTGCTGGGCGTGTTCCACGTGTCGATCCTGCACAACGTCGTGCATCTGCTGTTCGGCGTCGTCGGCCTGATCATGGCCCGTACCGCTGCTGGCGCGGCCGGGTTCCTGATCGGTGGCGGCGCGGTCTACCTGGTGTTGTGGATTTACGGGCTGGTCATCGATTTCGGCAGCAGCGCCAACTTCGTGCCGTTGAACACCGCCGACAACTGGCTGCACCTGCTGCTCGGTCTGGGCATGATCGCCCTCGGCGTGCTGCTGTCGCGACGCCGCGGGGTCACTGCCTGACCCGCCGGGTGAGCGGAGTGGACT
>JBJMIG010000066.1:0-141584 GCA_045806965.1 Labedaea sp.
AGCCGCCGCGCCAACCCCTGGGCCAACCACCTCTACCAACAAGCCCGCGCCAGGGGCCACGACCACCCCCACGCCGTGCGGATCCTCGCCCGCGCCTGGCTCTACGTCATCTGGCACTGCTGGCACACCAACACGCCCTACGACCCCGCCCAGCACGGCGCCCTCCAACGACTCCTCAAACAAGATCAACAAGCGGCGGCTTGACACAGGGCAACTCATCGCATCCGACGGTTCGCTCGCACGCTCGCTCACACCATCAACTCGCAAGCTCGGTGATGTTGCTCAGACACAGTGCCTTTTGGTTCGCTCGCACGCTCGCTCACCGGCCCCCGGACACGGCCAGCACCGCGCCGGTGACGAATGAGGCCGCGCCGGAGAGCAGCCAGACGACCGCCTCGGCCACCTCGCCGGGCCGTCCGGCCCGGCCCATCGGAATCTGCGGCGCGAGCCGGGCCAGCCGGTCCGGCAGCCCGGCCTCGACGTGCAACTCGGTGTCCACCAGGCCGGGAGACACCGCGTTCACCCGGATGCCCTCGCCGCCCACCTCCTGCGCCAGGCCGACGGTCAGCGCCTCGACCGCCGCCTTGCTGGCCGCGTAGTGCACCCATTCGCCGGGAGAGCCGCGCTGGGCCGCGCGGGAGGAGATGTTGACGATCACGCCGCCGGAGCCGCCGTACCGGGTGGACATCCGGCGCACCGCCGCCCGCGCGCAGAGGAACACCCCGGTCACGTTCACGTCGAGCACCCGGCGCACCACCGCGACGTCCTGCTCGTCCAGCCGCCCCGGGGTGTTGCCGGTGATCCCGGCGTTGCTCACCACCCCGGCCAGCGTGCCGCGTTCGGCCGCGATGTCGAACAGCCGGGTCACGTCCGCCTCGTCCGACACGTCGGCGCCAACCGCGAGGGCCTGCCCGCCGGCCTCCTCGATGTCGGTCACCACCTGTTCGGCCGCGGCCGGATCCCGCGCGTAGTTGACCACGACGTCGAACCCGTGCCCGCCGGCCAGCCGGCACACCGCCGCGCCGATCCCGCGCCCGCCTCCCGTTACCACCAGCACACCGCTCACGGAGACGGATGCTCTCAGGTGGTGCGCTCCAGCAAGGCGGCGGCTTCCAGCACCATCCAGCCGGAGAGCTGGACCGAGAGGTCACGCTCGAGCCGGGGGTCGCGGGCGGAGCGCGGGCTGACCGCTGGTTGCTTCCACTCCGGGCCGAACAGCGGACCGCCCCTGGCCGCCGCCCGGTTGTGCCAGGCGGCCTCGGCCGAGTCGCGCACCAGGCCGGCCGCGACCTCCCCGCCGAGCACGCCGAGCAGCGGCAGCCGGATCGCGGCCTGCGCCAGGTAGCGGGCCAGGATGCCGGCGAACAGCCCGCCGTCGCCGGCCCCCCGGCCGGGCAGCACGCCATTCTCGGCGACGTGCTCGGCCACCGCGTTGACGGTCCGCTCGGCCCGTTGCGCCCACTCACCGGACTCGTCACCGGCGGCCAGCTCAAGGCAGGCGCCGAGGAACACGCCCTGGCAGTAGGTGTAGATGGTCTTCTCGATGTCCCGGACCGAGCCGTCGGAGTTGACGTGCAGGCCGTCCCAGAGCAGGTTGGTCTCCTCGTCGCGCAGGTGCTGGTCCATCCACTCCACCATCGAGCGGGCCCGTTGCAGGTCGGCGCGCTCGCCGCCGGCCCGGCTCCACCTGGCCAGCAGGATCGCCGCCGGCCCGTTGGCCGGCACGTTCTTGAAGTCGTCCTTGCGCCGCCACCAGATCCCGCCGCCGCCGTGGTCGGTCCAGCCCTCCCGGAGCTGCGCGGTGATCCTGGCCAGCGCCGGCTCGACGGACAGCCCACTGGCGCCGGACGCGCCGGACGCGCGCAGCAGGGCGAGCCCGAGCCAGGCGACATCGTCGTAGTAGTCGTTGGTCCAGACGCCGAAGTTGCGCAGCCGCACGCCGCGCACCAGGCCTTCGAGCTGGCCGGCCCGCGCCGAAGTCGGGTGCCGCAACTGGGCGTCCACAAGGCAGTCCAGCAGGTGCGCCTGCCACCAGTAGTTCCAGTTCCGGTGCAGCCGGCCGGCCGCGGCCGCCGGCCAGCCACTCATCCCGAGCCGGGTCCTCGGCAGCGCCCAGACCCGACGCAGATGCCTGGCCACCACCGCCTGCTCGGCCACCGCGGCGCGGGCCGACCACAGCGACGGAGCGTCGGCGGTGGCGGCATTGTCCGCATGGCTTCCACCTCGAGTCACCCCGATATGGTGGCTCCTTGATCGATTCCGATGCTGGCGACACTCACAACGTCACCCCATCCAGTTCCGGCCGTGGCCCGTCCGGGAGGCCGGCCGAGCGCCTTTATCGTTCCCGCACCGGAATTGCCATCGCGCTGTGTCAGAGTGGACGCCATGACGACCGCGCACGTCACCTGCCCCCTCTGCGAGGCCACCTGCGGGTTGGCCGTGAGCCTGGACGGCGAGCGGGTCACCTCGGTCCGCGGCGACGCCGAGGACGTGTTCTCCCGGGGCTTCATCTGCCAGAAGGGCGCCTCGCTCGGCGCGCTGCACCAGGACCCGGACCGGTTGCGCGAGCCCATGATCCGGCGCGGCGAGCGCTGGGTCACGGTGAGCTGGGACGAGGCGTTCGACGAGATCGACGCCCGGCTACGGCCGATCATGGACGCGCACGGCCGGGATGCCGTCGCGGTCTACGCGGGCAACCCGTCGGTGCACAACGTGGCCAGCGCGCTCTACGGCCCGGTGTTCTACAAGGCACTCGGCACCAAGAACTTCTACACCGCGAGCACGGTCGACCAGCTGCCGAAGCACTTCTCCGCCGGCTACATGTTCGGCCACCCGCTGAGCATCCCGGTCGCCGACATCGACCGCACCGACCACCTGCTGGTGCTTGGCGCGAACCCACTGGTGTCCAACGGGAGCCTGATGACCATGCCGGACGCGCGCGGCCGGCTCAAGGCGCTCCGGCAGCGCGGCGGCAAGCTCGTCGTGATCGATCCGAAGCGGTCCAGGACGGCCGAGGTCGCCGACGAGCACCACGCCATCCGGCCGGGCACCGACGCGCTGCTGCTCTTCGCCATGGCGCACGTGCTCTTCGCCGAGGACCTGGTCGCGCTCGGCCGGCTGGCCGGGCAGGTGGCCGGGCTGAGCGAGGTGCGCGAGCTGGCCGAGCCGTTCACACCAGCGGCGGTCGCCCCGCTCACCGGCATCGAGGCAGCCGAGATCCGCCGGCTCGCCCGGGAGCTGGCCGCCGCCGAGCGGGCCGCGGTGTACGGCCGGATCGGCACCACCACCCAGGCGTTCGGCACGCTGGCCAGCTGGCTGGTGGACGTGCTCAACGTGCTCACCGGCAACCTGGACCGGGTGGGCGGCGCGATGTTCCCGCTGGCCGCGGCCGGTCAGGCGAACGCGCGGCCCGGGCGGCGCCGGGGCTTCACCCACGGCCGGTGGCGCAGCCGGGTGCGCGGCCTGCCCGAGGTGATCGGCGAGCTGCCGGTGGCCACCCTGGCCGACGAGATCCGCACGCCCGGCGAAGGCCAGATTCGGGCCTTGATCACGGTGGCCGGCAACCCGTGCGTGAGCACGCCGAACGCCGGGCGGCTCACCGACGCGTTACGGCGGCTGGACTTCATGGTGTCGCTGGACGTCTACCTGAACGAGACCAGCCGGCACGCGGACGTGATCCTGCCCGGGCCCACCGCACTCGAGCGGCCGCACTACGACGTCGCGCTCTACCAGCTCGCGGTGCGCAACGTGGCCAACTGGACGCCGGCCGTGCTGCCGGCCGGGATGCCACAGGAGTGGCAGACCCTGCTGCGGCTGACCGGGATCGTCACCGGGCAGGGGCCGGACGCCGATCTCGCCGCACTCGACGACTTCGTGGCCGGGGAGACGGCCAGGCGGATCGGCGTGGATGTGGCACTGGCGGCCGGGCGCACCGGACCGGAGCGGCTCCTCGACCTGATGCTCCGCGCCGGCCCGTACGACCTCACCCTGGCCGACCTGGAGGCCGCCCCGCACGGCGTTGACCTCGGTCCACTGGAATCCCGGATTCCGGACGTGCTCGGCACACCGAGCGGCAAGGTGGAGCTCGCCCCCGCCGAGATCACCATCGACGTGCCCCGGCTGCGCGGCGAGCTCGGCCGGCGGGTGAACGGGCAGATGGTGCTCATCGGCCGCCGCCAGCTCGGCTCGAACAACTCCTGGATGCACAACCTGGAGGCCCTGGTGCGCGGCCAGAACCGGTGCACCGCGCAGGTCCACCCCAACGACGCGAGCCGCCTCGGCCTGCGCGACGGCGGCATGGTCGTGGTGCGTTCACGGGCCGGCAAGGTGGAGGTCCCGGTCGAGGTCACCGACGCGGTCCGGCCCGGGGTGGTGAGCATCCCGCACGGCTGGGGCCACGACGTGGACGGCATCCGGGGCTCGGTCGCCGCCGCGCACCCGGGCGCCAACTCCAACCTGCTGGCCGACGACACGCTGCTCGACGCCCTGTCCGGCACCGCGGTGCTCAACGGCATCCCGGTCGACCTCGAGCCGATGCCGGCTCAGGCTCGGCCGGCCGCCCAGTGATAGAGCGCCATGCCGACCGAGGTGGCCAGGTTGTAGCTGGACACGCCCGGCCGCATCGGCAGCGCCAGCAGGCGGTCGGCCCGGTCGCGGACCGGCGTGCTGAGCCCGTGCCGTTCGGAGCCGAAGGCCAGCACCGCGTGGTCCGGGATCGGCACGGCCCGGATGTCCTCGCCCTCGGCGTCGAGGCAGAGGATCGGCCCGGTCAGCCGGGCCGGGTTCGCCAGCCGGTGTACCGGCAGCGCGTAGTGCAGGCCGGCGCTGCCGCGGATGGCGGTGGGGTGCCAGGGATCGGCCTCGCCGGTGGTGAGCACGGCGGCCGCACCCATGCCGGCGGCGACCCGGATCACCGCGCCCAGATTGCCGAGACTGCGCGGCTGGTCGAGCAGCACGGCCGGGCTGTCGCGGCGAGCGGGTAGCGGATCGTCCGGGCGGCGGGCCAGCGCCGCCGTGCCGGTGTGGTGGTTGCGGCCGACCAGGCGGTCGAAGGTGTCCCGGCTGACCTCGAGCGCACCCGCGGCGAAGCGCTCAACCAGGTCCGGCGCGTGCGACCCGGCCAGTGCCAGCAGTTCCGTCCGGTCGGTGCTGATCAGCATGCCGAGTTCGGCGCCGAACCGGATCGCGTGCTTGACCGCGTGAAAACCCTCAAGCAGCACCATGTCCGTGGCGAGCTTGCGCCATTCCGCGGTGAGGTCGAAGGCCACGGTTCAGACCACGACCGGCTCACCGGCGGCCCGGCGCCGCCGCCAGCGGAGGATGGCGCCGGTGTAGGCGACGACCAGCAACACCAGCGCGCCGACCGTGACCACCGGCAACAGCGGGCGCGGGATCAGGTGGCCGTAGATGTAGTAGTCGTTGAAGCCACCGGGCAACGGACCGAGGCCCTGCTCCGCGCGGAAGTGGTTCTCCAGGTCGGTCAGCGGGCAGCGCAGCCCGGGCACCACGTTGATCGCCACGCCCCAGGCGGCGAAGAAGATGTGTACGAAGATCGCCTTGGGCCAGCGCCAGGCCAGGAAGCCGCCGAGTCCGATGTAGAGCAGCGCGGCGAAGTGCACGACCACCGTCGCGCCGGCGAGAAACCCGGCCATGTCGCCAGGCTAGCCCTGGACCGGCGGGGCGGTCGGCGGCAACTGCCCCGGGGACAACCCCAGGTCGGCCAGGCCGAGCACGGCGCGGTAGGGCAGCCCACGGGCCTCGATCGCCTCGCGCGCACCGGTGTCGCGGTCCACCACGGTGGCCACGCCGACGACCGAGGCGCCGGCCTCGGTGAGCGCGTCCACCGCGGTCAGCACGCTGCCGCCGGTGGTCGACGTGTCCTCGACGGCGAGCACCCGCTGCCCGGCCACCTCGATGCCCTCGATCCGCCGCTGCGTGCCGTGCTCCTTGGCACTCTTGCGCACCACGAACACGTCGAGCACCTCGCCCGCGGCCGCGGCGGCGTGCATCATCGCGTAGGCCACCGGATCGGCGCCGAGGGTCAACCCGCCGGCCGCCACGTAGCGCCAGTCCGCGGTGAGCTGCCGCAGCAGCCGGCCGATCAGCGGCGCCGCCGCGTGGTGCAGCGTGGCCCGGCGCAGGTCCACGTAGTAGTCGGCCTCCTGGCCGGAGGCGAGCACCACCCGCCCGCGCAGCACGGCGAGTTCGGTCACCAGCCGGGCGAGCTCGCCCTTCGCGATCGGATCGACCGACCGAGCAGCATCTGTCCGCACAAGGACCCAGCTTGGCACATCCGAGGCCGGACTCCGCCGTGCGACACAGGGTCAGCCGAAGCCGCGGGAGTCCTGCTTGAGCGCGGTGTCCACGGTCAGCGCGGACGCGACCACCAGGCTGGCCAGCGGATCCGGTAGTGGGCGGTGAACCTGCACCACGTAGTTGTCCGCCGAGGTGAACATGGTCTTCGCCAGACCCTCCCAGGTCTTGGTGATCCGGGCCACCTCGCCGCCGGTGTGGTCGGTGATGGCGAAGTTCCACGCCCGCCAGTTCTCCGCCTGAATGCCGCCCACCTGCGAACCGTTGACCAGGAAGGCGAACCTGATCTTGCCGAACACGTTGTCCTGAACGATCTCGCCGATCGGCGAGCCGTCCGGGCGCTGCACCAGGATCCGGGACTTGAACACCTTGGCCGGCCGGGTGAGCACCAGCACGGTCTGGTGGTTGACGTCGCGCACCTCGAGGTGGTGGGTCATGAACTGGTCGAGGCTGGTCAGGAACCGCGCGGCCTTCTTCAGCGCCGACTGACCGACCTGGGCCACCGAGCCGATCTGCCCGCCGTGCTGGTCGAACACCAGGTACTCGCTGGCTAACTCGATCAGCTTGACCTTCTGGTTCACCACCAGCACCGGCTCGGTGAACAGCGTCCCGCCGCCCTGGCCGACCTGGCCGACCCCGGCCCGGCGCTGCTGGTCCTTGATCTTCTCCGCGCTCGGCGGACCGCCGATGCCCAACTCCCACGCGCTCGCGTCGCTGCGCGGCCCCTGTTGCGGTTGTTGCTGTTGAGCCTGCTGGGTGTGCGGCGTCCACTGCTCGCCGTCCCAGTAACGCAGCACCGGTGACCCGGGCCGCTCGGGGTACCAGCCCTGTGCCGGATTCGTCATGGCGAGAACCTAGCTCTTCCAGACGAAGCTGGGGACCAGATCGAACACATCACACAGGAACTCCAGCATCCACCGCGCGGTGCCGAGATCAATCACGCCGGGGTGCCAGGCCGCCCGCCAGGATGGCACCGCCAGCACGGCGATCAGCCAGAGCGTGCGCACGACCGGCTCGCCGCGTCCCCTCGCGAGCTCGCTCGCTCAGGTGCGGCCACGGCTGGTGGCGACCCGGTTGACCAGGCGGTGCACCAGCCCGCGCGGGAGCAGCCGGCCGATCCCGACGATCGCCTTGTACGGCAGGCCCGGCACCGACCGGGACCGGCCGCGCCGCAGGTCGGCGAGGCAGTCCGCGACCACCCGGTCGGCGTCGAGCCAGAGCAGGTCCGGCACGGCCGGCTCGCCCTCCCCGGTTCGGTCGTGGAACTCGGTGTGCGTGTAGCCGGGACACAACGCCAGCACCCGCACCCCGGTACCGGCCAGGGAGATCGACATCGCCTCGGAGAAGGTGGTCACCCAGGCCTTGGTGGCCGAGTAGGACGGTCCGGGGCCGGGGAAGAAACCGGCCACACTGGACACGTTGACCACGCTGCCGGCGGCCCGTGCCACCATGCCGGGCAGAACCGCCCTGGTCAGCCGGAGCACCGTGGTCACGTTCACGTCGAGCTGGGCCTGAAGCACCTCGGGGTCGGCTTCCAGGAACGACCCGTGGGTGCCGAAGCCGGCGTTGTTGACCAGCATGTCGATCGGCTTGTCCGGATCGGCGAGGCGTTCCTCGACCCGCTTGCGCGCCCGCGTCGTGGCCAGGTCCGCGGACAGCACCTGCACGTCCACCCCGTGCGTCGCGGTGAGGTCGGCGGCCACTTCCTTGAGCCGCTCCCGGTTTCTCGCCACCAGCACGAGGTCGTAGCGCAACGCGGCCAGTTGACGGGCGAACGCGGCGCCGATTCCCGACGTCGCACCGGTGACGAGCGCGGTCGACATGCGCCAACGGTATCCGGTCGCCCCGCCGGGTAGCCGACAAACACCGATCGGCGTCGAGCCCCTTACGTGGCCCGACAACGGGAGCTAGTCGTCGCTCTCCTCCACGGCGGCGGTACCGCTGCCGCCGTGCGAGCCGGTCTGGTGGTCCTGGTCCCCGACCGGGTCGATCTCCAGGTCGAACGGGTCGACCACGTCGGCCACCTCGCCGATGCTGCGAAGCAGCCGTTCCAGCCGGGACGGGCCGGCGCTCGGTGGCGCGCTGGCCAGCACCCAGCCGCCCTCGATCCAGGCCACCGGGATGTCCGCGCCGATGTCCTCGATGGCGTCCACCAGATCCGGCGTGATCAGCGCCCGGGCGATGGACATGTCCGAGACGAACGCGTAGCGCTGGCCGACCGGGCCGAGCAGTTCGGGCATGTGGTCGCGCTGGAACGGCACGTTGGGCAGCCACAACTCGACCACGACCGGCTGGGTGCGGCGGCACTGCACGGCCGCGATCACGGTGCCGATCCGCCCGCCGGTGTCGAGGTCGAACACGTACACCCGGCGCCGGCCGTCGGCGGTGAACGTCGAGCCGGCGACCACGTCCCTGGCCATGCCGCCGCCGTAGTAGGCGATCGCCCCGCTGGTCCACTGGGTGGGCAGCACGTTGTCGGTCTCGGCGAACTGCCAGCCGCGCAGCGCCGACCACCGGTGCCGCTCGCGGTTGCGCGAGGTCAGCCGGGCGCGGTCCCGCAGCAGCAGCACGGCACCCAACACCGCGGCCACCGCCGCGACGAGAAACCAGGCCCACGCCGGAATACCCACGCGCGGCAGCGTAGTCGCCGAACGACGCCGGCCGTGATCACATGGGGTGAGTCGGGCGAACTACTTTCGGCTCACCGCCAGGCCCGAGTTGTCGTCGGTGACCTCGACCAGCACCGTGTCGCCGTCGCCGATGCCGCCGGAGAGCAACGCCTTGGCGAGTTGGTCGCCGATCGCCGAGGACACCAGCCGGCGCAACGGCCGCGCCCCGTAGATCGGGTCGAACCCGTTGAGCGCCAACCAGTCGCGCGCGGAGGGGGTGACCTCGAGGGTGAGCCGCCGAGCGGCCAGGCGCTTGCCGAGCCTGGCCACCTGAATGTCCACAATGGACGTAAGCTCCTCGGTGGCCAGTGAGTGGAACACCACCACGTCGTCCAGCCGGTTGAGGAACTCCGGCTTGAAGTGCCGCTGCACGGTGCCGAGCACGGCATCCTTGCGCTGCCGCTCGTCGAGGTTGGCGTCGGCGATGGCCTGCGAGCCGAGATTCGAGGTGAGCACCAGGATCGTGTTGCGGAAGTCGACGGTGCGGCCCTGTCCGTCGGTCAGCCGGCCGTCGTCGAGCACCTGAAGCAGCACGTCGAAGACGTCCGGATGGGCCTTCTCCACCTCGTCGAGCAGCACCACGCTGTACGGCCGGCGGCGGACCGCCTCGGTCAGCTGGCCGCCCTGGTCGTAGCCGACGTAGCCGGGCGGCGCGCCGACCAGCCGCGCCACCGAGTGCTTCTCCGAGTACTCGCTCATGTCGATGCGCACCATGGCGCGCTCGTCGTCGAACAGGAACTCGGCAAGCGCCTTGGCGAGCTCGGTCTTGCCGACGCCGGTCGGGCCGAGGAACAGGAACGAGCCGGTCGGCCGGTCCGGGTCCGCCACCCCGGCCCGAGTGCGGCGCACCGCGTCGGACACCACGCGCACCGCCTCGGCCTGCCCGACCACCCGCTCCGCGAGCGCGTCCTCCATCCGCAGCAGCTTCACGGTCTCGCCCTCGAGCAGCCGCCCGGCCGGGATGCCGGTCCAGGCGGACACCACGTCGGCCACGTCGTCCGGGCCGACCTCCTCCTTGAGCATGACCGGCTGGCCGGACGAGGTGGCCGCGGTGCTCTGCTCGGCCACCTCCAACTCCTTCTCCAGAGCCGGAATCCGGCCGTATCGCAGCTCCGCGGCCCGGCCGAGCTCGCCGTCCCGCTCGGCTCGCTCCGACTCGCCACGCAGCTGTTCGAGCTGCTCCTTGAGCTCCCTGACCTTCTCGATCGAGCCCTTCTCGTTCTGCCAGCGGGCGGTCAGCGCGGAGAGCGTCTCGCGCTTCTCGGCCAGCTCGGCGCGCAGTGCGGCGAGCCGCTGCTTGGAGGCCGCGTCGTCCTCCTTCTCCAGCGCCATCTCCTCGATCTCCAGCCGGCGCACCGCGCGCTCGACCTCGTCGATCTCCACCGGCCGGGAGTCGATCTCCATGCGCAGCCGGGAGGCGGCCTCGTCGACCAGGTCGATGGCCTTGTCCGGGAGGAACCGGGCGGTGATGTAGCGGTCGGAGAGGGTGGCGGCGGCGACCAGCGCGCTGTCGGTGATCCGCACGCCGTGGTGCACCTCGTAGCGTTCCTTGAGGCCACGCAGGATGCCGACGGTGTCCTCCACCGATGGCTCGCCGACCAGCACCTGCTGGAACCGCCGCTCGAGCGCGGCGTCCTTCTCGATGTGCTTGCGGTACTCGTCAAGCGTGGTGGCCCCGACCATGCGCAGCTCGCCGCGGGCCAGCATCGGCTTGATCATGTTGCCGGCGTCCATCGCGCCCTCACCGGTGGCCCCGGCGCCGACGATGGTGTGCAGCTCGTCGATGAACGTGATCACCTGGCCGGCCGACTCGGTGATCTCCTTGAGCACCGCCTTGAGCCGCTCCTCGAACTCACCGCGAAACTTGGCGCCGGCCACCATGGAACCCAGGTCGAGCGCGACGACCCGCTTGCCACGCAACGACTCCGGCACGTCACCGGCCACGATCCGCTGGGCCAGGCCCTCGACGATGGCGGTCTTGCCGACGCCCGGCTCACCGATCAGCACCGGGTTGTTCTTGGTCCGCCTGGACAGCACCTGCACCACGCGGCGGATCTCGGCGTCGCGGCCGATCACCGGGTCCAGTTCGCCGGAACGTGCTCGGGCGGTGAGATCCAAGCCGTACTTCTCGAGCGCCTTGTAGGTGCCCTCCGGGTCCGCGCTGGTCACCCGGGCCGAGCCGCGCACCTTGACGAACGCCTCACGCAGCGCGTCCGGGGTGGCCCCGTGCCGGCGCAGCAGGTCGGCCACGTTGCCGCCCTCACTGGCCAGGCCGACCAGCAGGTGCTCGGTGGACACGTACTCGTCGCCCATCTCGGTGGCGAGCTTCTGGGCGTGGGTGAGCGCGCGAAGCGCCTGGCCGTCCAGCTGCGGCGCGGACACGGTCGCGCCGCTGGCCGAAGGCAGCCCGGTGGCCAGTTGGTCGAGCTCCTTGCGCACCTGGGTCGGGTCAGCGCCGACCGCGGTGAGCAGCGGTGCGGTCAACCCGTCGCCCTGCGCCAGCAGCGCACCGAGCAGATGCACCGGCTTGACGTCGGGGTTGCCCGCCACCGAAGCGGCCTGGGCGGCCGAGGAGATCGCCTGCTGGGTCTTCGTGGTCGGATTGAACGCGTCCATCCCTCACCTCAGGGTCGCCTGGTTGTCGTCTCCATAATGCCCAACGTCAGAAAAGTTGAGCCAGTTCCACTCAACTCACGGTCATGTCGTCTTGGTCACTCAGATGTACCAGCGGGTTGTCCACACCAGGGGCCTGGTTGTCCACAAAGCCCAGGTGCCTGTCCACAAGAAGCTTCGGACGCTACCCACAGCGTGGCGGAATCGACCGCGCAACCACCACTCGAGTGACGCCTACCCCCGACATGTGGCCCAGCGCGGCGGCGGTGACCGTAGAGTCACCCCTTCGGGACCGATCAACCGCACCTGCGCCTACCCCAACAGGCGGGAACCCCGAGGTTCGGTAACAATATGTCACGCTCACGGGTCTCCGCCGGCCCGGCCGGCGAAAATCCGGTCCACACATCCACACGCTCGGGGGATAGTTGCTTTAGTAGCGTGGCGTCTAACGTGGGGCGCCCGCCAACTGGAGCCGTCCCGACGACATGACAGCCAAGGCCCCGGTGAGTCAAACTCCGCAGCAGAGCGACGAACAGCCCGCGGCGGTCGCCCTGATGGTGCGGCTCGTCCGGGAAAGCTTCGCCGTCGTGGAACCGCAAGCCGACCACGTCGCCGAGACCTTCTACGCCACCCTGTTCAGCATCGCGCCCGAGATCCGCGAGCTGTTCCCGCTGAACATGCAGGTGCAACGGTCCCGGTTCCTGCGGGCCCTGGTACACATCGTGCAGATGATCGACCGACCGGACGAGCTGATGCCGTTCCTTCGCCAGCTCGGCCGCGACCACCGCAAGTTCGGTGTGGTCAGCCGGTACTACGAGCCGTTCGGGATGGCCCTGCTCTCCGCGATCAAGAAGTTCGCCGGCCCCGCGTGGACCGTCGAGGTGGAGCACGCCTGGGCCGAGGCCTACACCATCGTCGCGCGCTCCATGTTGGACGCCGCGGCCGCCGACGAGGGCCCGGCCTGGTGGTCGGCCACCCTGATCGACCACGAGCGGCGGGCCCGCGACCTGGCCGTGGTCCGCCTCCAGCCGGACCACCCGGTGCCCTACCTGCCCGGGCAGTACCTGAGCATCGAGGTGCCGCAGCGGACCCGCATGTGGCGCTACCTCACCCCGGCCACCATGCCGCGGCCGGACGGGGTGCTTGAGTTCCACGTCCGGGCCGTGCAGAACGGGTGGGTGAGCCGGGCGATCGTGGCCGAGGCGCAGCCCGGTGACGTGTGGCGGATCGGCCCGGCGATGGGCCGGCTCAAGGTGGACCGCTCCGCTGGGCGGGACGTGGTGATGGTGGCCGGCGGCACCGGGCTCGCCCCGATGCGGGCCATCCTCGAGGACCTGGCGCAGTGGGGCGAGAACCCGCGGGTGCACCTGTTCTTCGGCGGCCGGGTCCGGGCCGACCTCTACGACCTCGGCTTCCTGCTGAGCCTGGCGAGCACCAACCCGTGGCTCACCGTGGTGCCGGTGGTCGAGTCGGACGCGGACCCGGCCACCATGCAGCAGGGCACGCTCGCCGACGTGGTCACCCGCTACGGCGGCTGGGCCGACCGGGACGTACTGGTCTCCGGCTCGCCGGCGATGATCCGCTCGACGGTGTCCAGGATGCTGGTCGCCGGCACGCCGCTGGACCGGATCACCTACGACCCGTTCACCCTGGACTGAGCCGGGCCGGCCGGCCGTTACCGGGGGCGGCGGGGCTGCGGCTGCCACACCACGAGCGCGGTCTGCCGGCGCACCGGCACCAGCTCGTTGCGGTAGGAGGCGTGGATCGCCGCCGCGGCCCGCTCGGCCGCCGCGTAGGCGGTGGCCAACTGTTGGGTGACCTCGGCCAGCCGGTCGCGCAGCGCGTCGGCCTCGTGCTCAAGCTCGATGATCCGCTTGATGCCGGCGAGGTTGACGCCCTCCTCCTGGGACAGCCGCTGCACCTCACGAAGCAGTGCGATGTCGCGCATCGAGTAGCGCCGTCCGCCGCCGGAGGTCCGGCCCGGCGAGACCAGCCCCATCCGGTCGTAGCCGCGCAGCGTCTGGGCGTGCAACCCGGACAGCTGCGCGGCCACCGAGATCACGAACATCGGCGTGTCCTCGTCCGCCCCCGGCGGGAACGACAGCCCGGTCACGACCCGCTCCGCTGCTGGAGCAACTTGGTCAGCTCGGGCCGCGGATCCTGCTCGGCGACCGCCTCGGCATAGCGCTCGAGTGCCGTGCGCGCCTTGCCGTCCATGTTGGCCGGCACCGTGACCTGGAGGCTGACCAGCAGGTCGCCGGCCTGGCCGTCGCGGCGGGCGATGCCCTTGCCACGCACCCGCAGCACCTGGCCGGTCGCGGTACCGGGCGGTACCCGCAGGGACACCTTGTCCTCCAGCGTCGGCACCGCAAGCGTGGTGCCGAGGGCCAACTCGGTGAACGTCACCGGCACCTTGATCGTCAGGTCGTTGCCGGACCTGCCGAACACCGGGTGCGGGGTGACGTGCACGCGCACGTACAGGTCGCCGGCGTGCCCGCCGTTCTGGCCCGGCTCGCCCTGCTCCGCCAGCCGGATCCGCTGGTCGTCGTCCACTCCGGGCGGGATGCGAACGGTCAGCGTTCGGCTCTTCGTGCTTACGCCGTCGCCGGCGCACTCCGGGCACGGGTCGTCCACGATCCGCCCGGTGCCCCGGCAGTCCCGGCACGGCTCGCTGAACGCGAACGCCCCTTGGCTGCGACTGACGAACCCGCTGCCGGAACAGGTCGGGCACATCCTCGGCGCGGTGCCGGGGCGCGCGCCGGAGCCGTGGCAGGTGTCGCAGGTGGTCGGGCTGGACAGCCGCAGCGGCACGGTCGCGCCCTTGACCGCCTCGAGGAAGTCGATCCTGATCTCGGTCTCCACGTCGGCGCCGCGGCGCGGCCGGCTGGTCGCCCCGGTCGCGGTGCCGCGCCGGCCGAACAGGTTGCCGAGCATGTCGCCGAGGCCGCCGAACCCGCCGGCCGAACCGGGCTGGGCGCCGCCGCTGAACACGTCCCCGAACTCGAAGTTGGAGCCGCCGGTGCCGAAGCCGCCGCGCAGCCCGCCGCTGCCGAACAGCCGGCGGGCCTCGTCGTACTGCTTGCGCTTCTCCGCGTCGCCGAGCACCCCATAGGCCTCGGACACGGCCTTGAACCGCGTCTCGGCCTGCGAGTTGCCCGGGTTGGCGTCCGGATGCAGCTCGCGGGCCAACTTCCGGTACGCCTTCTTGATGTCCGCGTCGGAGGCGTCGGAGGAGACCCCCAACTCGCGATAGAAGTCCTTGTCGATCCAGTCCCTAGCGCTCAAGTGGACATCCCCTCCGTCCGCCGCCCGCTGCTCAGGTCCGCTCGGGGTCGCCGGGCTCGGCGTCCACGACCGGCGGCTCGAACCAGCCGTTCCCGTCGTCGTCCTCGTCGGTCACCGGGCGGTCCGCACCGCCGCCGGCCGCGGCCGGCTCGTGGTCCGTCACCGCCACCAGGGCGGCCCGCACCAGCCGGTCACCGAACTTGTAGCCCCGGCGGAGCACCGCGGTCACCGTCGGGCCGGCCACGTCCGGGGACGTGTTGTGCTGCACCGCCTCGTGCACCGACGGGTCGAACGGCTCACCGTCGTGGCCGAACGACTCGAGGCCGGTGCGCTGCAGTGCGGCCACCAGCTTGTCGGCCACCGACTTGAACGCGCCGGTCAGGTCGCCGTGCTGCTCGGCCCGCTCGACGTCGTCGAGCACGGCCAGCAGCTCCGTGGCCACCGCCGCCTTCGCCGCGGTGATGACCACCTCCCGGTCCCGGTCGATCCGCTTGCGGTAGTTGGCGTACTCGGCCTGGAGCCGCTGCAGGTCGGCGGTCCGCTCCTCCAACTGGAGTTTCAACTCGGCCTCCGGGTTGGGATCCGTGACCGGCGGGGCCGGGGCGGCGGATGGTGCCGTCCCGGTGCCCTCCTCGGGGATGGCCCGAACCTGGCCGGTCTGCGGATCGATGCGGCGCCGGTCCCGCACCACCACTCGGGGCTCCTCTCCGGATTCGCTCTCGGCCCGCTCGTCGGAACTCACTTCTTGCCTTCCTCGTCCACGATCTCCGCGTCCACCACGTCCTCGGCCGAGCCGCCGCTCGCGCCGGACTCCCCGGCGGAGGCCCCGGCGTCGCCGGCCGACGCGGTCGCACCGGTCTGGGCGTAGATGGCCGAGCCCATCGCCTGCGACTCGGTGGCCAGCGTCTCCATGGCCGACTTGATCCTGGCCGTGTCGGTGCCGGCCAGCGCCTCGTTGGCCTCCTTGATCGCCGAGTTCACCTTCTCCTTGGCGTCCGCGGGGATCTTCTCGTCGTTCTCCTTGACGAACTTCTCCGTCTGATACACCAGAGTCTCGGCCTGGTTGCGGGTTTCCGCCTCGTCGCGCCGCTTCTTGTCCTCCTCGGCGTGCGCCTCGGCGTC
Organism: Labedaea sp.; assembly: GCA_045806965.1. GTDB lineage: Bacteria > Actinomycetota > Actinomycetes > Mycobacteriales > Pseudonocardiaceae > DASYTH01. The sequence goes on from JBJMIG010000066.1 coordinate 16,002, forward strand.
CTTGACCATGCGGTCGATGTCGTCCTTGGGCAGCGCCGAGCCGCCCGTGATGGTCATCGACTGCTCCTTGCCGGTGCCGAGGTCCTTCGCGTTCACGTGCACGATGCCGTTGGCGTCGATGTCGAAGGTGACCTCGATCTGCGGCACGCCGCGCGGTGCCGGCGGGATGCCCGTCAGGTCGAAGGTGCCCAGCTTCTTGTTGTGCACGGCGATCTCGCGCTCACCCTGGAACACCTGGATGCCGACCGTGGTCTGCCCGTCGTCCGCGGTGGAGAAGATCTCGCTGCGCTTGGTCGGAATGGTGGTGTTGCGCTCGATCAGCTTGGTGAACACGCCGCCCTTGGTCTCGATGCCGAGCGAGAGCGGGGTGACGTCCAGCAGCAGGACGTCCTTCACCTCGCCCTTGAGCACGCCGGCCTGGAGCGCGGCACCGACCGCGACCACCTCGTCCGGGTTGACGCCCTTGTTCGGCTCCTTGCCGCCGGTCAGCTCCTTGACCAGGTCGCTGACGGCCGGCATCCGGGTGGAGCCGCCGACCAGCACCACGTGGTCCATGTCGCCGACCTTGATCCCGGCGTCCTTGATCACGTTGTTGAACGGCGCCCTGGTCCGGTCGAGCAGGTCGGAGGTGATCCGCTGGAACTCGGCGCGGGTCAGCGTCTCGTCCAGGAACATCGGGTTCTTGTCCGCGTCGACCGTGATGTAGGGCAGGTTGATGTTGGCGCTGTTCGAGCTGGACAGCTCGATCTTGGCCTTCTCCGCGGCCTCCCGGATCCGCTGCAGCGCCATCTTGTCCCGGGTCAGGTCGATGCCGGCGGATGCCTTGAACTTGTCCACCAGCCAATCGACGATGCGCTGGTCCCAGTCGTCACCACCGAGGTGGTTGTCACCGCTGGTCGCGCGGACCTCGACCACGCCGTCGCCGATCTCGAGCAGGGACACGTCGAACGTGCCGCCGCCGAGGTCGAAGACCAGGATGGTCTGCTCCTTCTCGCCCTTGTCCAGCCCGTAGGCGAGGGCCGCCGCGGTCGGCTCGTTCACGATCCGCAGCACGTTCAGGCCGGCGATCTGCCCGGCCTCCTTGGTGGCCTGCCGCTGGGCGTCCTCGAAGTACGCGGGCACGGTGATCACCGCGTCGGTGATCTGCTCGCCGAGGTAGCTCTCGGCGTCCCGCTTGAGCTTCATCAGCACCCGGGCGCTGATCTCCTGGGCCGTGTAGGTCTTGCCGTCGATCTCGGTCTTCCAGTCGGTGCCCATGTGGCGCTTGACCGACCGGACCGTGCGGTCCACGTTGGTGACCGCCTGGTTCTTCGCCGGCTGGCCGACGAGTACCTCGCCGTTCTTGGCGAAGGCCACGATGGACGGCGTGGTCCGCGAACCCTCCGAGTTGGCGATGACCGTGGGCTCACCGCCCTCGAGGACGGCGACGACCGAGTTGGTCGTCCCCAGGTCGATGCCGACCGCTCGCGCCATGGATTCCTCCTGCTTGTCGCTCTACGTCTCTGTTGACCGTTGCGCCGCAAGTCTATACCAGACTTGAGCCCAACTCGCTCAACCTTCCTGCTGGGTTAACGCGCGACCCCGGTGTGGTGTTCCCTCGCAGGTCAGGCATACCGGACCGCGATGTCCCCGCTGTCGGTGTGCAGGTCGAGCGGCTTGCCGTTCGGGTCGACGGTCACGGCCGACTCGACGTCGCCGCTGTCCGACCTGGTGTTCACCCGGTAGCCGCCGCGCGGCACGGACACCGTGATCCGGCCGCTGTCCGCCTGGACCGTCACGCCGGCGCCGGCGTTGTCCACGGACACGTCGCCCGACTCGGCGCGTACCGTCACGGCGGCCGCGATGTCGGCGAGGTGTACCGCACCCGAGCCGGCGGTGATGTTGACCATGCCACTGACCTGCCGGATCGTGGCGTCCCCGGAGTCGATCTCGAGGTTCACCTCGGCCACACCGGCCGCCTCGAACTGGCCGGAGTCAACGGCGCCGTCCACTCGCACGCCCGGCGGCACGGTGATGTCGTAGTCGATCCAGCAGTTGCGCCGCGGGCAGGAATCGATCACCAGCACGTCACCGTCCAGGTGATGGGTGGCGCCCGGCTTCTCCCGGCCGTAGTGCACGGTGCGGCGCACGCCGGCGCGCTCGCCGGTGCGAATTCGCACCGCGCCGGAGTCACTGGAGACCCGCACGCTGCTGATCCGCCCCTGCACCGGCGTGTCGTCGGAGTCGGTATTGCGCGTCCCCGCAAAGCCGCACGCGCCGAGCGCGCCCAGCAGCACCACACCCGCCGTGATCCCGACCGTCATCCGTCCGGCGTTTCGTCCAGCCACTGCCCTCACCCCTCGGCTCATCAACCTTGCGTGCATCCGACGCTAGGGGTGCGGCCGGGCGGGAACCATCGGGAACGCCCCCGAGTAGACCGGGGGGTTGTCCCTACCTCCGCTGGGTGTCCACCCGGTGGAAGTTCAGGTAGGCCTTGGACGGGGTCGGGCCGCGTTGTCCCTGGTAGCGCGAGCCGGCGCGCTGCGAGCCGTACGGGTGCTCGGCCGGCGAGGTGAGCCGGAACAGGCACAGTTGACCGATCTTCATCCCCGGCCAGAGCGTGATCGGCAGGTTGGCCACATTGGACAGCTCGAGGGTGATGTGGCCGGAGAACCCCGGGTCGATGAACCCCGCCGTCGAGTGGGTGAGCAGGCCGAGCCGGCCGAGTGAGGACTTGCCTTCGAGCCGCCCGGCCAGGTCGTCTGGCAGCGTCACGGCCTCGAAGGTGGAACCGAGCACGAACTCGCCCGGGTGCAACACGAAGGGGTCGTCGCCGATCGCCTCGACCAGCGTGGTCAGCTCGTCCTGTTGCTGCTGCGGGTCGATGTGGGTGTATCGGGTGTTGTCGAACACCCGGAAGTAGCGGTCCAGCCGGATGTCGACACTGGACGGTTGCAGCATGGCCGGATCGAACGGCTCGAGCCCCAGCCGGCCGGACTCCAGCTCCTTGCGCAGATCCTGGTCGCTCAGCAGCACTCGCCCACCCTAGTTCGTCGCTAGCATGGGGCCTCGTGCAGCCGCAACGGTTCACCACCAGGGTCGCGGCCGGTCCACGCGGCCAGGTCTATCTGCCGGTCCCGTTCGACCCGGACGCGGTCTGGGGCGCGAAGCCGGTGCATCACGTCAACGGCACCGTCAACGACATGCGGGTGCGCGGCCCGATCTCCGCGTTCGGCGACGAGCGCGGTCTGTCGCTCGGCGCCGCTTGGCGGCGCGACTGCGGGGTGTCGGCCGGTGACGCGGTCGAGGCGGTGCTGACCCCGGAGGGGCCGCAACGCGCCGACCTTGCCCCGGATCTCGCCGAGGCGCTCGCCGCGCACCCGGAGGCCGCCGCGTTCTTCGACTCGCTCGCCACGTTCTATCGCAAGGGCTACCTGCGCTGGGTGAACGCCACCACCCGGCGGCCCGAGCTGCGGGCCGCCCGCGTCGCCGAGCTGATCACCCACCTGGCCGCCGGCCGGAAAGAGCGGCCATGAGTCGTCTCGGCAAGGACGACCCGTGGCAGCAGCGCCGGTGACCGTTCGTCACGGGTCCGGCGTGCTCGACACCTGCGCCTACATCGGTCTCGCTCGGCTTGATCCGAACCGACTGCCGGCCGTTCCGGAGATCACCGCGATCACGATGGCCGAGCTGCGCCCGCACCGAGATCCTGGGCGCCGCCATCGTCGACTTCGATCCGCTGCCCTTCGACGCCGCCGCCGCCGCGACGCCAACGACTTCGCCGGCCTTGACGGCGTGCTCAGGGTGATCGCGGTCTGAGCTGTCGCCGAGCTGATCACACTGCCGGCCGCCGGTAAGAACCAGGGCCCTGATTGTCACACCGGTCCCGGTCGCCCCGTCCCAGGTACATGACGACATTGACGCGGTTCACCAAGCAGAAGACCGTCCTGCTCACCACGTTCAAACGGGACGGCACCGGCGTCGGCACGCCGGTCAGTCTGGTTGTCGAGGGCGACCACGCGTACTTCCGCACCTACGACGCGGCCTGGAAAACCAAGCGCCTCAAGAACAATCCCACGGTGACCGTGGCCCCATCGACGATGCGCGGCCGGCCGACCGGCGAGGCCGTTTCCGCCAGGGCCCGGCTCCTCGATGGCGCGGAGGCGCGGCACGCCGCCCGGTTGCTGGCTGGTAAATATCGTTTCCTGCACGGCATCCTGGTACCGCTGGCGCATCGGATGCGAAGTTACCGCACCCTGCACTACATACTGACTCAGTGACCGGCCGCGCTACTCCGGTTTCGCCGCCCGCCCGGAATCCTCCGCCCGGAGAATGGCGATGCCCCGGTCCAGGTCACCCTGAATCCACGGCGGCGCACCCTGCTCGTCGTCCTCGCGCATCATCGACATCGAGGCCCGCGACTCCAACTCGACCCGTTTGGTGCCGTAAAACATGGCGGTAAACTCGTCAACATAGGTGGCGGTCAGTGGCGTGCCCACCCGCTTCCCCCGCCGCTGGCGCCACAGCTCGAACACGCCGACCCCCACCATCAGCACAATCACGCCAGGCACGGTCAGCGACATCACCAGCTCCACGGCGCTCACACCACCCCAACGCCCGGCCCCGCCCCCGCGTTCCAACGACGGCGGCGACATCGCCACAGCGTGCCTGACCTGCTAGAGGAGTCCGCGAGTGGCCCGAGTCCAATTCGGGTACGGCGTTCAGGCCATGAGTTGGACCCGGGACCGGCTCCTACTCGGCAGCGGACAGAGCTGATCGCTCGGCGGTCCCGAGCCAGGATGCGGACCCTGATCATTCCCGAGGCCAAGGGAAGGTCCTAATGGAGGTCCGGTAGATGAGGGCCTCGCCTGATGGTCGAGGATCAGCCGTGCAAGCAACGACCCCGCTACTCCTCCTGTCGGAGGCGGGTGCGGGGTCGTTGATACTTGGGGTGCGTGCTCAGCCCCCGACGACCGCGTCGATGATCGCGGTTACCACCTCGTGTGGCACGATCCTGGCGGCGAGCGCGACCACCAGGATGACTAGGCAGAGACGAAGCGTCTTGCCCCACGTCCGGAACTGTGCCTTGACCGGTTCGGAGATCATCTGAAGCCAGCTCTGGGCAGCCGGCTCACGGGCTTGACCAGGGCTGGCACCGTTGGTCTCCCACGGCGCCGGTTCTGGATGTTGATCACGATCTCGTGCCATGCTCATGGGGCCTGTTTTCTACTGGAGTCCTGGTAAGGGGACTGGTGGACAGCAGTGCGGATATAGCGGGTCTCCGGTTGTGAGCTGGAGGCCCGTTTCGCATTTCCGGGCGAACCGGGTTCCTATATGGACAGAAGGGCGGCGCTGGTGGCATGCCCCTCTGGCGTCAAGTCTGATTGGGCAACGGGCACGGCGTCGAGCGATTGCGGCGACCAAATTATCGCCATCCGGAACTACCAAAAAAATACCAACAGCCGGCCGTGATCGATGAACGTGCCAAATAAACTCCATGCGCGACAGACGAACTGGCATGTTTTTGGCATGTCTACGTTGGTGGTCCCGCGGTCGCAGCCGACACCGCCACGCGCGAGGAGCTTCAGTGGCATTTTTTTGGCATATCCGCAGGTCAGAAGCCCCATCCGCCGTTTTGGGCAGAGGCTTGTGTCCCTACCCACACGACTTGATCAGTCACGCTAGGCTAAGTGCGTCCCCATGTGACTGGGAGCGTGAAGCGGTGACTTTGGACGATGCGACAAAGAAATGCGTACGTGGGCTGCACAAAGGCGCGGGTGTGTGGAGCGCCGACCTACACGGCCAACTCACCAATACCATGCTGGGCGCCCTGTGGGGCCTGCCGTCAGATCGCTCACTGTTCAAATTTGAAGCCGTCGGCACGGTCATCTGCCGATTGGAAGAGGTCATCTACGAACAGCCCACCTGGCACAAGACGGTGCTGCGGACCCTATACAATCTCGTTCCCGACCACGAACTGCGCGGCTTGCCCTTCACCCAGCGGCAAGCGGCGATCACGAGCCGGTACCCAGACAAGGCGTCATCGACTCAGAGTCAAAACAGGATTCTGAAGCAGTTTCAAGACGCGCTCGTGGAGTCGCTGCAGTCACCGCTGCCTCCCCTTGACTCGAAGAACCTTGCCAGGATCGTGCGGCAGGAAGATCACTTCAGTGAAGAGACCGACGAGTTCATCCCCCCGGAGAAGTTCACGAACCTGGTCCAGCAGGCCTATGTCGCCGCGCTGGACGGGCCGATCGACGCATTCCCAAAGCTTCGGGTGTCCTTCGGTGTGTCTGACACGGGGATGCCGATCATTGCCAGAACATCAACCGACGGGGACTGGTTGTGCGTCTTCACTGATCCGCAGAGCTTGACAGGGCATCAGGAAGCCACTCGGCATAGACCGCATCCGCGATCCGGTGGCTCCCGGACGATGTCGGGCGCGGACGTCGTGACCCTGCTGAGCGATCTGGATCACCAGGTCGGCATCCTGGTCAATCCACCAGCCCTCCGAGATGGTCACGCGGCAGGCGCCCTGGAGATCTCCCCCCAGAAGGTGATGGAACTCGCCCGGCGCCCCTGACAACTAGACCCAACGACCTGGCCTGCTCGGATGCTGCGGCTCCCGAGCAGACCACTTACCAACAACCCCTTGCTCGGCAGAGTTCTACGAGAGCTCCGCATTTGCGCCCATCAGGAGGAAGTGGACGTGGACCGGTTCTCCGTAGACCCGCAGGAACTGGCCGACGCCGCATCAACCGTGGAGAACCTGGCACAACCACTCGCTGATGGCTCCATCCTCGGTTACAAGATCGACCCAAACGAGGTCGGAGACCCGGAACTGGCCGCCGCGTTGACCAAGTTGCAGAAGGCTACAACCACAGCCACCACGGTTCTTCGTGAGAACGCTCTGGATACAGCCCAAGAGTTGGCCCTGACGGCGACGCTGTATCAAGAGACAGACGACCGGGGACGTATCCGCCTGAACTCCGTCTACGAGGACGGAGGAGGGGGCCAGTCGCCATGACCGACGACTTCCCGCCCGACAGGCGCAACCCCTTCCCCTGCAACACCGACGCCCTCGAAGGTGAGATCACCCGTTACCGCACCCTCAGCGAGCGCTGCGGACACGCCGCGCACCAGGCCGAGAGGCTTCCGCTGGAGGCGTGGGTTGGAGCAGCGGCCAATGCGTTCGAGTCTTACCACGAACGGTTAACAGCCCAATGGACTGTCGCCCGAGTGGTCTTCATTGAGTGCGCTGACGCGCTGCGCGACTACCGCGAACTGATGATCACTATTCAGGGCTTGGGCAGATCCGTCGTCCAGCAAGCCCACCTCGACGGCGATGTCCGTCGAGAGGCCGAAGACCTCGAACTCTTGCGCGCACAGAAGAGCGATCAGGCTGCTCTCACCGCCACCAAGCTGCTGGGCGCGGCCAAGCAGCTCGAAGCCCTCGGCCCCCTCCTCAAGCACGACCAGAAATCCCACGCCAGCACCGTCCCCACCAGCGCCGATGCCTCAACTGACCGGTCGACCCAGGTACAGGACTTTCAACAGTTGGACTTCTCGAAGGCCACAATCCATCCACTGGACCAGACGCCCAGGATGCTTCAACACCGCACCCGCAATCTCTGCGCAGCAGTCCTCGATGGTGACTACATCAGCGCCGAACACCTCTGAGGATCCGGGTGCGTACCGGCATGCGTCCGGTGGCTGATAGGCCGATGTCGTGGATATCGAGAAGTGCGGTCGGGCGCCGGGGTGACCGGGTTGGGGAAGGGAGAGCGGGGTATAGAGCGTCCACGGCATTGTGCTTATAGGTCCACACCACATCGGTTGGGCTGAACACGACACCCGAACAGCACGCCAGCACGGTGAAGGATCCCACGGGCCAGCTTCCCATGATCGGGTACCGGGCCGCTGACCTGCTGTGACAGGCGTTGGAGCGGATGACGGGGATCGAACCCGCATTCTCAGCTTGGGAAGCTGATGTTCTGCCATTGAACTACATCCGCAGTGGCGCGCCGTGAGCTTACCGGACTACGGGGCGGCGGTGTGCTGCGTGATGGCGGGCAGGCCGAAGGTGCACAGGACGGTGAGGACCTCGCGGGCCAGGGCGTCGAAGGGTTGGCCTACCTCGAGGTCCCACCAGAGCTCGCCCATGGCGTAGCCGCCGACGGTGACCAGGGCGCCGAGGGGGGACTCCCAGGTGACGTGCGGCTCGGCCGGGGACGCGGGCGCGGACACGGACGCCGCTTGGGCCGGCGCGGGGGTCGAGTACGGGCGGACGCGCAACTGCTCGGTCCACTCGTCCTTGCGCAGCACGCGCAGCAGCAGGGTGAAGCGGACGCCGTCGGTCAGGGACGGGGACTGGATGATGGCGATCTCGGCCCAGTGCCGGTCGAGCTCCCGGCGAAAGCGGCGGCCCGCGCCGGTGAAGCCGATGGCACGCAACCCGGGGGCCAAGCCCATGTCGACCATGAGCCGGAACCAGTCCTGGGCGCTGCGGTTCGTCCCTGCTTCCACCGGTCGCCCCTCCGCTCCGTCCTGCTCCCAGATCACAAGTACATCAACCACCTACTGAACAACTATCGGCCGTGAGAGTGGCGGCAACCATAACGATCCGCCACAGATGACCACTAACTGTCCGCTATACGCACATCCACGCACGAAAACACTCGTTCGCCATACGTCACGAGCAAGGAGGAGTCGCGCCGCCACCGCGGCCGGCGCGGCCCAGGAGGGACGTATGTCGCACAGCCTCACGCAGCGCCAGGAACAGCCGGGGGCGCTCACCGTCGCGCTCGTCGACGGGCTACCGCTGTTCCGGGACGGCGTGTCCGCGCTGGTCCACCGCACGCCGGGGCTGCGCTGGGTGGGCGCGGCCGAGCGGCCGAACGCGGCGCTGCAACTCTGCGAACGCTTCCGCCCGAACGTGGTGGTGATCGACTCGGCGCTGGATCCGCGCAACCAGCTGAGCAGCATGCTCGCGGCCGGCGACCCCGCGTTGGCCCTGCTGGTGCTGATCGCGGAGCCGAACCGGACCACCCGCTACATCGCCGGCGCACTGGCCGCGGGCGCGCACGGCGTGCTGCTACGCGCCGCCGAGCCGCCACAACTAGTCGAGGCGATCCGGTCGGTGCACTCCGAGCGGCGTTACCTGGACGCGGCGCTGACCGGGGTGCTGGCCGCACCCCGCGGCCAGCTCGGTCAGCTCACCGGTCCGGTGCAGCAGCCGCTGTCCCGGCGCGAGTACCAGGTGCTCCACCTGATCGCCGACGGGCTGGAGAACCAGGCGATCGCGAAGATCCTGTTCGTCTCCGTCGAGACGGTGCGCACCCACGTGAAGAGCATCCTGCGCAAGCTGGCCGCCCGGGATCGCACCCACGCGGTCGCGGTCGCGTTCCGGTCCGGGGTGTTGATCCCCGACGAGGATCGCCACCGACCTGCCGCTACACCGGTCGTGGACGACGAGGACAGCCAGGACTAGCTCGAAGTGACGGGCACCATAGCGATTGTCGAGCACGGTCGGGTGAACTGGACTTGCCGGGGTTACCGGCAAGTAATAACCTCGAAGTTACCGACGAGTAGCGAACACCCCGGGGAGCGACGCCATGGGTCACTACAAGAGCAATGTGCGGGACCTGGAGTTCAACCTGTTCGAGGTGCTGCGCGTGCAGGACCGGCTGGGCAAGGGGGTGCTGGCCGAGGCGGACGAGGACACCGCCCGCAGCATCCTGGCCGAGCTCCGCAAGCTCGCCGAGGGCCCGCTCGCGGACTCCTTCGTCGATGGCGACCGCAACCCGCCGGTGTTCGACCCCAAGACGCACCAGGTGACGCTGCCCGACTCGTTCCGCAAGGCCTACCGCACCTTGATGGACGGCGAGTGGTGGCGGATCAACCTCACCGACGAGCTCGGCGGCTTCGGCCTGCCGCCGACCATCCAATGGGCCGCGAGCGAGCTGCTGCTCGGCAGCAACCCGGCGCTGTACATGTACATGGCCGGGCCGAACTTCGCGATGATCCTGCACGACAACGGCACCGAGGAGCAGCGCCGCTGGGCGCAGTTCATGATCGAGCGCGCCTGGGGCGCGACGATGGTGCTGACCGAGCCGGACGCCGGCTCGGACGTGGGCGCCGGGCGCACCAAGGCGATCCAGCAGCCGGACGGCTCGTGGCACATCGACGGCGTGAAGCGGTTCATCACCTCCGGCGAGCACGACCTGGCCGACAACATCATGCATCTGGTGCTGGCCCGCCCCGAGGGCGCCGGCGCCGGCACCAAGGGCCTGAGCCTGTTCCTGGTGCCCAAGTTCCACTTCGACAGCGAGACCGGCGAGCTGGGTGAGCGCAACGGCGTGTTCGCCACGAACGTCGAGCACAAGATGGGCCTCAAGGTGTCCACCACCTGCGAGCTGACCTTCGGCCAGCACGGCACCCCGGCCGTCGGGTGGCTGCTCGGCGAGGTGCACAACGGCATCGCGCAGATGTTCCAGGTGATCGAGTACGCCCGGATGATGGTCGGCACCAAGGCCATCGCCACGCTCTCCACCGGCTACCTCAACGCCCTCGACTATGCCAAGGAGCGGGTGCAGGGCGCGGACCTGACCCAGATGCTCGACAAGACCGCGCCGCGGGTCACCATCACCCGGCATCCGGACGTGCGGCGCAGCCTGATGACGCAGAAGGCCTACGCCGAGGGACTGCGCGCGGTCTACCTCTACACCGCGAGCTTCGCCGACCAGATGTGGACGAAGGACGGCGACGAGGAGGCACTCGAGCTGGCCAGCCGGGTGAACGACCTGCTGCTGCCCATCGTCAAGGGGGTCGGCTCGGAGCGCGCCTACGAGCAGCTCGCCCAGTCGCTACAGACCTTCGGCGGCTCCGGGTTTCTCCAGGACTACCCGATCGAGCAGTACATCCGGGACTCGAAGATCGACTCGCTGTACGAGGGCACCACGGCGATCCAGTCCCTCGACTTCTTCTACCGCAAGATCGTCCGGGACAAGGGCCAGGCGCTGGCGTACCTCTCGGGTGAGATCACCGAGTTCATCGAGTCGGAGCGGGGCAACGGCCGGCTGAAGGAGGAGCGGCTGCTGCTCAAGCAGGCGCTCGAGGACGTGCAGGGCATGCTCGGCTCGCTGATCAACTTCCTGACCGCGTCTCAGGAGGACCCGGCGAGCGTCTACCGGGTCGGCCAGCACAGCGTCCGGCTGTTGATGGCCACCGGCGACCTGCTGATCGGCTGGCTGCTCCAGCGGGGCGCCGAGGTGGCCATCAAGGCTCTGGACGCGGGTGCGACCGGCCGGGAGCGGTCGTTCTACGAGGGCAAGATCGCGGTTGCCTCGTTCTTCGCCCGCAACGTGCTGCCCGAGCTGTCCGCCGCCCGCACGATCGTCGCGGCGGCCGACAACAGCCTGATGGAGCTGGACGAGAACGCGTTCTAGCGCTACGTGCGCTGGCTCTTGGCCGCGGCGAAGCAGAAGATGCCGAACGCGGCGAAGCCGATCGCCATGATGACCAGGAGCACGGAGCCGAACGGCTGGCCGGCCAGGGTGCGCAGCGCGGCGTCCAGGCCACCGGCCTGGCCCGGGCTGCGCCGCAGCGCGGCGATACCGAGCAGCACGCCGATGATGCCGACGGCAACGCCCTTCGCGATGTAGCCGACCATGCCGATGCGGGCCACCCAGGACCGGGTGCCGGACGGCAGCTCACCGGTCTCCAGGTCCTTCATGAACGAGCGGCGGGCGCCGGAGTACACGCTGGCCGCGCCGAAGCCGATCACCACGAGCGCGATCGCGCCGAGCAGCAGCCGCCCGGCGGGCAGCTCGAGCACCTTCGCGGAGAACGTCTGCTCCTTCTCGTTCCCGCTGCCACCCCCGTCGCCGGTGGCGATTCCGATGGCCGCGATGCCGAGGGCGAGCCCGGTGATCCCGCGGATCGCCGCGCCGATCCGCTTGGTGACCCGCTTGCGCTTCGGGGTGCGCCACTGGTAGCTCACCGCGGCCAGCAGCAGTTGCCACGGACCGAACATGAGCAGTCCGATGGCGAGCACCCAGAGCAACACATCGCCGAACGTGCTGGCCGCGACCTCTTGCAAGGCGCCCTTCTGGTCGGCCTGTCTACCGCTGTCGCCGAACGCGACCCGCAGCGCCAGGTAGGCGACGACCACGTACACGGTGCCGTAGCAGACCATCCCGGCCCGGCCGAGCACGGTCATCGCGCTGTTGTTCTTGGCTTTGCGCGCCGCGCTCGCCGGGTTGCTGGTCGTGGTCATCGTGCCTCCTCAGGCCAGCAACGGAGATGCCCAGAACCGCCCGGTTCGAAACCGGCGCCCGCGATCCGATGGCGCGCATCGCCCCGGCTCAGGCCGGTGGCGGACAGAGAACCTTGGGCTGCGGGTTGTACCGCACGGTGCGCGTGCTGCGTCGCACCTCGTTGCCGGAGAGGTCCTTGAAGATCCTCGTGTCGGTCGTGGTGAAGCCCTGGATGCCATTGGTGGCATGGCAGTTCGCCGCCGGACCTGGCTTCTCCTGTGGGTCGACCGGGTTGCTGCGGCTCCCGGTGACGGACTCCACGATGAAGCGCTTGGTGCCCCAGATCTTCACGGTGATCGAGGACGGCGTCCAGATCGTCTGAATGGCCACCCCGGTCGGCGCGTCGTTGGTGAACTTGATGTCGATCACGCTGCTGCCGTCCGGATTCTGGAACACGGTGGCCTCGCGCGCCGCCGGGTAGCGGCTGATGTAGTAACTGTGCTCCTTGTGCCCGGCATCCTTCATGGCGGCGAAGTAGGCGGCGTTGTACAGCGTGGTGGCGAACTGGGAGATGCCGCCGCCGACCTCGCGGGCCGGCACCCCGTCCTTGATCACGCCGGCCTCGACATAGCCCTGCTTGGCCGTGCGCGGGCCGGTGAACCCGTTGAGGCTGAACGTGTCGCCCGGCTTGACGATGGCCCCGTTCACCTTCGCCGCGACCGTGCGGATGTTCTGGCCGGAGTCGACGGCGAAGCCGCCGGTGGTGAACTCGCCGATCACCTCGTTGATGCCGAGCCCCTTGGCGGCGTCCGTGGTGACCTTGGCCGGTTTGGTGGTGTACTGCGCCTTCAGTTCACGGCCGGACGGCTGCTTCAGTACGTCGACGAGGCCGCCGAGGCTGGTGTCCCAGTTGATCGTCTTGCCGTCCACCGACTCCTGGACGGTCGGCTTGCCGCCGGAGAAGACGATCTGCGCGTCCTTGCCCTCCTTCTCGGTGCTGGCCAGCTGCGGCTGCACCGCGGCGACGATCTTGGCGTGGTCCAGCTTGGCGGTCAGGCCGCCGTTGCCGTCCGGCTCGAAGATCAGCGCGCCGGCGATGGCGGCCGGCGCGAGGGTGGCGTCCTTGCCTTCGCCGTGCACGGTGACCGGCCCGGACACCGCCCGCCGGGCGATCGCGTCGAGCGCCGCGCGCACCCCGTCGGGGCTGGTGTGCACCGGGGTGTCGCGCACCGGGAGGTCGATCGGGTCACCGTTGGCCCACTGGTCGATGATCTTCTTCCGGGCCGCGTCCGCATCCAGCTGCCTGCCGTTGTGCGGCTCGACCGCGACCGGGGTCAGGCCGTCGTAGCGGATGCCGCCCTCCACCGGGTCCACGTTGGTCTTCACCCGCAGCGTCTCGACCGCCGCGGTGAGCCTGAGGTTGTCGGTGCCGGTGGCCACGCCGATCTCGTGGCCGCTGAACAGCGAGGTCAGCCGCGTGATCGGGTTGAGCGGCTGGCCCCCGGCCCGGTTCAGGGTCGCCTGCCAGTCCAGCCGCAGGCCGGCCTGCACCGGGTCGATGGTCTCCTCGGTGCCGCCGACCCGCAGGTGCACCGGACGGGACAGGCGCGGCTCGATCTCCCGGCGCAGGGCCTGCTCGGCGTCGGCGTGCGAGAGCCCGCCGATGTCCACCCCGGCGACCGTCACGCCGCGCGGCACCTCGCCGCTGGACACCATCAGGTCGACCAGGTAGAGCAGGGCGAGCACGCCGAACACCGCGCAGCTGATGATCGCCGGCCGGCGCATCGACGGGCGCGGCCGGGTGGGACGCTCGGGCCCGACGACCGGAATCTCGGGCTCATAGCGGGGGGACACCAGGATCGGCGGGAGCACATCGGTCTGCTCCGCGTGCGTTTCGGGCCATTGGTGTTGCCCCACCACAACCCCCTCAGAGGTACAAGCCGGTCCCGTGCTCGGTGCGCTCACTGGCGATGGCGTGCAGATCCCGTTCCCGCATGACCAGGTACGAGTGGCCCTGCACCTCGACCTCCGACTGGTCGTCCGGGTTGAACAACACCCGGTCGCCGACCTTGACGTGGCGCACGCTCGTCCCCGCACCGAGCACGTCGCCCCAGGCCAGCCGGCGAGCCATCTGCGCGGTGGCCGGGATCACGATGCCTCCGGTGCTGCGCCGTTCTCCTTCCTCGGGAGTGAGCCGCACCAACACCCGGTCGTGCAGCATCTGAATCTCGAGTTTCGGATCGGGCACCGAGGCATGGTAACGGTCGGCCGGGGTTGGGCAGACCTCGGGCGGTGCCGGCGTCCGAGCCGCTAGGACGAGGTCCGGCGGAGCATCCTGGTGACGCCGGCGGCGACCGTGGTGGCGAGGATCCAGCCCGCCGCGACCAGCGCCGCGGATATCCACTGCGACGGGCCGGCGAACGACCACCGGTTGGTGTAGCCGAAGTCCACGATCGGCACCATCAGATCCAGGGTGTACAGCGGCGCGTTCCACACCAGATGCTGGTCGTCCACCGAGACGGGCAGCGACGGGGCATGCGTGCCGAACCAGGTCGTGCCCAACGCGAGGCAGGCGATCAGCCAGAACAGGGCGCGCATCGGCCGGTAGCCGTAGCCGACCATCCACAGCTGTAGCCAGCTCCACAGCCGCACCACCGGCCCGAGTACCCGGTAGCCCTCGGCCAGTGCCACGTAGCGCCAGCGTTGCTTCTCCAGCAGCACGGTGGAGGTGTGCTCCTCGTTCCCGCTGGCCCGCAGCATCGCGGCGAACTGGTCGTAGGGCCCTGGTCGGTACACGTCGCGCATGGCATGGCGCAGCCAGCGCAGCCGCTTCCTGATCTCCGCGTCGTCCTCGAGCTCGATCGGCACGGCCAGCGCGTCGTACCGGAAGTCGTCGAGCTCGATGCGCCCCTCGGCGTCCCAGAACCGCTCGTTGTCCGCCAGCGACGCGCAGCGGGCGTGCCGCAGGTTGACCTTCCCGCGCGGCGCCACCCCGACCTCGAGCCGCAGCTCCTGAGTGATCAGGCCGAACGCGTTCAGCGCGGTGACCGTCGGCCCGGAACCCAGCTCGGCGCCGTGGAAGTTGGTCTCCCGACCGACCTCGGCGCGGCGCATCCGGATCTCGCCGTGCGAGGAGAACCCGACGCCCTGCCGGGTGGCACAGATGAGGTCCCGGCCGATCTGGGCCACCCGCAGGTCGATCGACGGCTTGAGGTTGCGGTCGCGGTAGTGCCCTGGACTGATCAGGCGGCTGCCGCCGAGGTCGACGTTGGCGCCGATCTTCGCCCCGGGCAGCAGGATCGAGCCGAACACCACGATGCCGCGCCCGTCCAGGTTGCCGCCGGTGCTGAACCGCCGGCCCTCGATGGCGTCGCCGTTGCGGTTGGACAGGATCGCCCGGTCCAGCAGCACGGTGCCCTGCGCGACCACGTCCACGAGCCGCAACTGTCCGGCGATCCGGGCTCGCCTGGCGTCGATCCCGCCGCGGATCTCGGTGCCGTCGAAGTGCAGTGCCAGGTTCTGGTACGGGCCCGGCTGCGGTCCCTCGACCAGCTCGGCGAACGGTTCGGTGCCGCCGGAGAGATCGACCGTGGCCCCGGTGAGCCGCACCGAGCCGCCCACGTAGGCGTTGACCATGCGCAGCGTGCCGGTGCTCTCGAAGCCCTGGTCCAGATCCACGTTGCCGGACACCCGGATGCGGTCGGCGACCAGCGTGGCCGCGGGATCGAAGAACGGCTCGTCGGGCGCCTGGAAGGGGTCGTCCGGCGGCGGCGCGATCGACGCGCCGCGCATCGAGAAGTTGCTGTCGATCCGGGCGCTCGGCAGGAAGATCCGGCCGACCGAGCAGAACCGCCCGGTCCTCGGGTCGGTGGTCAGGTGCAGGTTCCCGCCGATGTGCAGCCCGTTGCCGTTGAGCGCGAAACCCTTGGGATTGTTGAGCTTCGCGCCGGCGAAGTTCACGTTGCCACCGGTACGCAGGCCCGGGATGCGCAGCTCGCCCTCGACCTCGAGCCGGGCCGCGAGCAACGCCCCGGCCAGGATCAGCCGGTCGGCGTGCAGCGCGAGACCGCCCGCATGGTCCAGCCGGGCATCCTGGAGCACGAGCGAGCCGTGGATGGCGCCGTCGGTCAGGTCGACGGTGCCGCGCACCGCGGTGCCGGCGACCAGGCTCAGGTCGTTGTCGCAGGTGAGGTTGCGGCCCTTGATACCTGGCAGCCAACAACCGCTGAACTCGCAGCCGGCGAGCTTGGCCTGGCGCAGGTCCGGCGGGTACTCGAACCGGCAGCGGACGAACTCGAGCAGGTACGGAAACTCCACCGCGCGCAAATCCAGCGTGCCGACCAGGTAACGATCCGAAACCGTGAGCACCGGGGCGACGCTCGGCCGCCGGCGAAACCGCAGCATCCCGCCCGGCTCCCGCTCGGTGACCTGCCGCATGACGTCCTCGGCGGCCATGTACGCCCAGGTGGGCGGGTACTCCTCGTGCGGGTTGAGAATCCCCCCGACCAGCTCTTCCGGCTCCATTGCGACCTCTCCACGCATATGGTGACGGGCCGCAGCCAATCTGACGAGACGCGGCTACGCAAGGTTCTCGTGATGTTGCTCGCCGTACCCGTCATCGCGCTAGGTTGCCGGCATGTTTCGGATGGGCCGCGACCTTGCACACCCCGAGCGCATGGGTTGACCGGCCAAGTGGCAGCCTGGATGATCTGGCCGGCTGAGGTGGGCCATATGCCCGAATGCTTGAAGGAGAACACCGTGAGTCACACCCCGCTCCGACGCATCACGACCTACGGCGCGGTCGTCCTCGCCGCCGGCCTCGCTCTCACCGCCTGCGGTAAGAGCGACAGCGGGTCCTCCGGCAGCTCCTCGCAGCCCGGCGTCCCGAACGTCAAGCTGGTCAGCGCCGGAAAGCTGAAGACCTGCACCAGCCTGCCCTACCCGCCGTTCCAGTTCGACAAGGACGGCAAGACGGTCGGCTTCGACGTGGACATGGTCGACCTGGCGGCCAAGAAGCTCGGCGTGCCGCAGGAGATCGTGGACGTCAAGTTCGACGTGATCAAGAGCGGCGCGACGCTCAACTCCAACCAGTGCGATCTGGCCGCGGCCGGGATGACGATCACCGACGAGCGCAAGCAGAACCTGGACTTCACCGTCCCGTACTTCGACGAGGTCATCGCGCTGTTCGTGCAGAAGGGCTCCGGCGTGAAGAGCCTTGACGACGTGAAGGCCAAGAACCTCAAGCTCGGCGTGCAGACCGGGACCACGAGCCTCGACCTGGCCAAGGAGAAGGGCTTCAGCCCGACCGAGTTCGACGACGCCGGCAAGCAACTGCTCGCCCTGCAGTCGAAGCAGGTCGACGTGGTGCTTCAGGACCTGCCGGTGGTCAACGACTGGCTCAAGCGCCCGGACATCTCCGACAAGCTCGAGCTGGCCACCGAGGTCTCCACCGGCGCGCAGTACGGCTTCGCGGTGAAGAAGGGCGGCAACCCCGAGTTGCTGAAGCTGCTCAACGAGCAGATCGAGGGCGCGATCAAGGACGGCACCTGGTCGAAGCTGTACAAGCAGTGGATGGGTTCCGACCCGAAGTCCACCCCAGCAGCCAAGTAACTCACCATGGCCACCACCGCCACTGAGCCGGCGGGTCCGGCCAAGGCACCCGAGGCCCGGCGGATGAGCCCGCGCAAGCGGCGCCGGATCAGCCTGGCCGTGCAGTACAGCCTGTTCGTCGCGGTGCTCCTGGTCGTGGCATTCAGCGTCAACTGGGCCGATATCCAGGAGTACTTCCTGGATGTCGACGAGGCCAAGAAGATGTGGCCAAAGGTGATCACCGTCGGGCTGGTGAACACCATCATCTACTCGGTCTCCGGGTATGTGCTGGCGTTCGTGTTCGGTCTGTTGATCGCCCTGATGCGGCTGTCCTCGGTGCCGCCGTACCGCTGGGTGGCGCTGATCTACGTCGAGATCTTCCGCGGCCTGCCGCTGCTGCTGGTGTTGCTGGTGATCGCCTTCGGCCTCCCGGTGGCGTTCCCCGGCCTGGAGTTCCCGTTCGGTCACTACGGGCAGGCCGCGTTCGGGCTCGCCCTCGTCTACGCCGCCTACTCGGCCGAGACGTTCCGGGCCGGTATCCAGGCCGTGCCGAGGGGCCAGGTGGAGGCGGCCCGCTCGCTCGGCATGTCGCATCCCCGCGCGATGGTGTCCATCGTTTTGCCGCAGGCGATCCGGGTGGTGATCCCGCCGCTGACCAACGAGTTGATCTCGATCTTCAAGGACTCCTCGCTCGTCTCCGCGATCGGCGTGGTGGCCGCCGAGATCGAGCTCACCAAGATGGGCTCCGACCAGGCGATCAACAGCGCGGACTCGACGCCGTTCATCGTGGCCGGCTTCACCTATCTACTGATCACCGTGCCGCTCGGCTTCGTGGTGCGCCGGCTCGAGGCGCGCCAGGCGAGAGGCCGGTGACCCGATGACCTACGCGGTGCAGATCTGTGAGCTGTACAAGTCCTTCGGCCCGCTCGAGGTGCTCAAGGGCATCGACCTCACGGTGGAGACCGGGCAGGTGGTGTGCGTCATCGGACCGTCCGGCTCCGGGAAGTCGACCCTGCTGCGGTGCGTGAACCTGCTCGAGCAGCCGAGCCGCGGGCAGGTGATCGTGAACGGGCGCGAGCTCACCCACCAGGACGCCGACATCGACGCGGCGCGGGCCCGGATCGGCATGGTGTTCCAGTCGTTCAACCTTTTCCCGCACCTGAACGTGCTGGAGAACATCACCATCGCGCAGCGTCGGGTACTGCACCGCAACAAGGCGCGAGCCGGCCAGCTCGCCATGCAGAACCTGGAGAAGGTGGGCATCGCGGAGAAGGCGAAGTCCTTCCCGGCGCAGCTCTCCGGCGGGCAGCAGCAGCGGGTGGCGATCGCCAGGGCGCTGGCCATGGACCCGGAGCTGATGCTGTTCGACGAGCCGACCTCGGCGCTCGATCCGGAGCTGGTCGGGGACGTGCTGGCGGTGATGCGCTCGCTCGCCGAGGACGGGATGACCATGCTGGTGGTCACCCACGAGATGAGCTTCGCCCGCGAGGTCGCCGACCAGGTGGCGTTCATGGACGGCGGGGTGATCGTCGAGCAGGGCACGCCGGACCAGGTGATCGGGGCGCCGCAGCACCCGCGCACCCGGACCTTCCTGCGCCGGGTCCTCGACCCGACGCACGCGGAGGTCGGCGAGGTGTCCGATGTGGACGAGTATCTGGCCCACCGGGACGCGGGCGGCTCACCGGCCGGGTGACCGTCCCGATCCAGCGGAAGGTGACATTCCGCTGTATCGGAGCCGCTATTCCGCCGGAGGAGAGCCGGAACGCGCGCACGGCCAGCCGAGCATCAGCACGGCGACCAGCGCGGTCCAGCCGGTCTGGTGCGTGGCACCGAGGCCCTCGCCGGTGTCGCCGTCGAAGTACTCGTTGAACGTCACTTGCTCGGACCAGAGCGGGGAGTCGGCCGCCTCGATCCGCTTGCCGTCGGCCGGGCGGCGGCCGTCCGGCCCAGGCAGGAACAGCCCGGACAGGCGCGCCGAGAGGTCCTTGGCGACCTCGCCGAGGGAGCACCGCCGGCCGGAGCCGGTTGGCATCTCCACCTCGAACCCGCCGCCATGGAACAGGTCCAGCTCGTGCAGCGCCTCGACCAGCAGCGCGTTGCACGGAAACCAGACCGGGCCGCGCCAGTTGGAGTTGCCGCCGAACATCGGGGTGCGCGACTCGCCCGGCTCGTAGCCGACCCCGTGGTGCTGCCCGGCGATCTCCACCGCGAGGCCGTCCCGGTGCGCCGCGGACATCGACCGGATCCCATGCGGGGAAAGGAACTCCGCCTCGTCCAGCATGGTGGTCAGCACCCGGCTCCGCTGGCGCTCGTCGAGCAGCGAGAGCAGCGCGCACCGGCCGCCGTCCGGCGCCGTCTGCCAGGTGATGAACTGACCGAACTCGGGCTGGTGGCGTAACAGGTAGTTGAGCCGCTGGGCGAAGTTGGGCAACTCGTCGAACACCCAGCGCTCGAGCGGGGCGCAGGCCAGCAACGGGATCAGGCCGACCATCGAGCGCACCCGGACCGGCCGCGACTCCACCGCGCCGTCCGGAAGGTGCCGGGACACCAGGTCATAGCAGAAGCCGTCGCGCTCGTCCCAGATGCCCCGGCCACTCGAGCCGAACTGCGCGGAAACCTGTGCGATGGAGAGGAAGTGCTCGACGAACTTGGTGGCCACGTCCTCGTACGCCTCGTCGACCCGAGCCAGCTCGAGCGCGATCTGCATGAGGTGCAACGAGTAGGTGGCCATCCACGAGGTCGCGTCGGACTGCTCGAACCACCAGCCCTCGGGCAGCCGCGCCGAGCGGTTCACCGGGCCGATGTTGTCCATGCCGAGGAACCCGCCCTCGAACAGATAGTTGCCGTCGGCGTCCTTGTTGTTGACCCACCAGGAGAAGTTCAGCAGCAGCTTGTGGAAGACCCGGGCCAGGAACGCGCGGTCCCCGGTGCCGGTCATGGCCTGCTCGGCCCGGTACACCTGAAGGCTCGCCCAGGCGTGCACCGGCGGGTTGACATCGCCGAAGGACCACTCGTAGGCGGGCAGTTGGCCGTTGGGGTGCATCATCCACTCGCGACACAGCAACAGCAGCTGCTCCTTGGCGAACCCGGGATCCACCAGAGCGAACGGCACCATGTGGAAGGCAAGGTCCCAGGCGGCGAACCAGGGGTACTCCCACTCGTCCGGCATCGAGAGCACATCGGCCACGTCCAGGTGCCGCCAGTGCAGGTTGCGCGCGTAGGGCCAGCGCCGCTCGCCGGGTGCCGGCGCGCTGGCCGGGTCACCGTCGAGCCAGTGCCGGATCCGGAACCGGTAGATCTGCTTCGTCCACATCAGACCGGCGAGCGCTCGGCGCACCACCTTGGCGCGCTCCGGGTCGGCCGGTGTCTGGGCGGGCAGCGCGGCATAGAACTCGTCCGCCTCCCGCTGCCGCTCGTCCACTGTGGACTGGAAGGTCCGGCCGAAGGCCCGGCCGTGGCCGGCGCCGGCGATCAGCCGTAACCGGACGGTCACCGACTCGCCGGGGGCCACCGAGTCGAACCGGTACCAGGTCGCCGCTTTGGTGCCGGGTTGCGAGGCGGTACCGGGGGCGACCACCTGGCAGGTGTCCGCGGCACCGCGCACCACATGGTCGTCGATGCCGGACTTGGTGTAGCGACTGGCATTGGCGCCGCTGCCGAACAACGCCACGTCGTCGGAGACGTTGTCGGTGACCAACAGCGCCGGGGTGCCGCTGGCCTGGAGGGTGTAGCGGCCGAGCCGGGAGTGCTCGCAGACCACCCGCGACCAGCCGTCCGCGGAGCTGGCGATCAGCGCCGGCCGGCGGGCGTCGCGGCCCCAGGACCAGGTGTTGCGGAACCAGAGCTGCGGCAGCAGGTGCAGCGGCGCCGGGTCCGGACCCTGATTCGTCGCGGTGATCTCCACGCAGATGTCGTCCGGCGCCGCCTTGGCGTAGGTCACCGTGACGTCGAAGAACCGGTCCTCGGCCAGCACGCCGGTGTCGGCCAGCTTCGGCTCGCGCTCGTCGCGCCTGGCTTCGGCGGCCATCGCGCGCAGTTGGTGGTACGGGAAGGCGGCCTGCGGGTAGCGGTACAACACCCGCATCCAGGAGTGCGTCGGCGTGCCGTCCAGCACCCACCAGTGCTCCTTGACGTCCTCGCCGTGGTTGCCCTCCGCGTTGGTGATGCCGAAGAGCCGCTCCTTGAGAATCTCGTCGCGGCCGTTCCACAGCGCCAGGCCGAAGTTCAGGAAGCCGTGCCGGTCGCAGATGCCGGCGATGCCGTCCTCACCCCAGCGGTAGGCCCGCGATCGGGCGTGGTCGAACGGGAAGTAGCCCCAGGCGTCACCGTGCGGCGAGTAGTCCTCGCGGACGGTCCCCCACTGGCGGGCGGCCAGGTACGGCCCCCAGAGCCGCCAGCGCGCCTCGGCCGACGCCGACTCGGCCAGCCTGCGCCGCTCCGCCTGTTCACTCACCTTCCCAGTCTGAGCGAGTGGCGCCGGTCACCCAAGCCCGATGGGCCACGTCGGCTCGAGGTTTGCTGGAGTGCGCACCGGGGAAGAACCCGATCATGGAGGCAATCGCGCGGATGCGCTCAATCGTGCTCGACGCGCCGGACACCCGGCGGCTCGCCGAGTTCTACTGTGACCTGCTCGGTTGGGAGATCAGCTACGCGGAGACCCCGGAGCAGGGCGGTTGGATCAAGATCTCCGGGGCCGGCGCCACCGGCCTCGCGTTTCAGCTCGCGCCCGACCACCAGCCGCCACCGTGGCCGGACCCGGCGAGCGCTCAGCAGATCCATCTCGACCTGACGGTGGACGATCTCGACGAGGCCGAGAGGCAGGCGCTCAAGCTGGGCGCCACCAAGGAAGACCACCAACCGAGCACGGCTGGCGACTTCCGGGTGTTCCGCGACCCGGCCGGACACCTCTTCTGCTTCTGCGTGGACCAACCGGCGGACTAGCGAGCGTGCCGCCGCGCGTGCGCGTCGAGGATCACGGCGACGGCCTCGGTGACGCGCGCGGCCTGGTCCAGGTTCAGCCACTCGTCGGGCACGTGCGCGTTGCTGTCCTTGCCGGCCGCGCCGGTGACCACGAACTGGGCGTCCGGGTAGGTCTCGGCGAGCAGGCCCATGAACGGGATCGAACCGCCGATCCCGACCGTGCGCCACGGGTTGCCGAACACCGACTCGCTCAGGCCGTCCAGGCTGGCCCGCAGCCATGGCGCGAGCGGCGGCGCGTTCCAGCCGTCGGCCGCTTCGGTCGAGCCGAACTCGACCCGCGCGCCGAACGGCACGTCGGTGGTCACCGCCTTGCGCACGGCCTCGAGCGCGGCGGCGGAGTCCGCGGCCGGCGGCAGCCGGAAGCTCAGCTTGAAGGTGCTGGACGGGCGCAGCACGTTGCCGGCGTCGGCCGGAGCCGGGAAGCCGGCCGCGCCGATCACCGAGAGGGTCGGCCGCCAGGAGCCGTTGAGCATGAGCTCGACCTCGTCGGCTTCGGTCAGTCGCACGCCGTCGAGCAGGGGGAACGCCTCGTGCACCGACCCGGGCGCGGCCCGCACCGTTGCGCGCGTCTCGGCCAGCCGGTCGGCCGGGATGTCGGTGTGCATCTCGGGGAGCAGCACCCGGCCGGTGGCCGCGTCCTCGAGCCGGTCGAGCAGCGTCCGGAACACCCGGAACGAGCTGGGCACGATCCCGCTGGCGCTGCCCGAGTGCACGCCGCCGGTCAGCACCCGCACGGTCACCTCGGCGGCGGCCAGGCCGCGCAGCGAGGTGGACAGCCAGAGCCGGTCGTAGTCGTAGCCGCCGGAGTCCAGGCACACCACCAGCGACACATCGCCCAGCCGGGGCCGAACGTGCTCGAGGTAAGCGGGCAGGTCCGGGCTGCCGGACTCCTCGGAGGTCTCCAGCATCACCACGCAGCGCGCGTGCCGGCCACCGGCCGCGAGCACCGCCTCGATCGCCGCCGTGGCCGCGTAGCCGGAGTAGCCGTCGTCCACCGCGCCCCGGCCGTAGAGCCGGTTGTCCCGCAGTACCGGGCTCCACGGGCCGAGCCCGGCGGACCACTCGCCGAACGGCGGCTGCTTGTCCAGGTGGCCGTAGAGCAGCACGGTTCCGGCGCTGTCCGGCACTCCAGCACTCGCCGGCACGTCCATCAGCAGGGTCGGGGTCAGCCCGGGCAGCCGGACGACGTCGATCGTGGCACCGGGCAGGTCGCGCCCGGCCAGCCAGCCGCGCAGGTGCTCGATCGCCTGATCCAGGTGACCCGTGGTGGCCCAGTCGGCGTCGAAGGCGGGCGATAGTGCGGGAATCGAGACGAACTCGACCAGGCTCGGCAGGATCTCCGCGTCCCAGGTTCGGCGTACGTCCGTGCGCATCGTCGTGGTGTCCACCCGGTCGATCCTGCCATGCCGGCCACCGCCGGCGGAGGACGTCGAATCCGGCCTCCTCGGGGTCTTTCCGGCGGGTCCGACGCTCCCGGCGGCGCCCGCCATGAGCAGCCCCGTTCACTGCCCGCGTCCGGTCGCTCACGGTGCTTGACCGGTGCGGCCGCCGACGCCTCCCTAGGACCACCTACCATCGGGTGTCATACGTTTTCCCAGTTCAGCGCATCGCAACTGGGAGGCGATCCCGCCATGCGGACTCACCAGAACCGGTGGGCTCGTGTCAGGATGGAACCGAGAACCCGTCAGCGTTGACGGCTGACCGACCGCCTAAGACCCGAGGCGGTGGCATCCGGCGGCGCGGCCGTGGACAAGTCGCCACAAGTGACCCACCCGGCACCGACATCGAGGAGAAACGCGCATGTCGTCCCCAGATCAGTGGACGCACCCGGAACCCGGGGATGCTCCCGCCGCCACCGCTGCCACCCCTACGGCAGAGCAGGTGATCGCGGGTTTGCGTGCGACGAGCGAGGGCGGCGCGGAGCTGGTGCAGCTCCTGACGCCGGAAGGTGAACGGGTCGAGAACCCGGAGTTCGAGCGGTATGTGGCCGACGTCACCGTCGAGGACCTGCGTGGCTTCTACCGGGACATGGTCCTGGTGCGGCGCGCCGACCGCGAGTGCAACGCGCTGCAGCGGCAGGGCCAGCTCGGCATCTGGGTGCCGCTGCTCGGCCAGGAGGCGGCCCAGATCGGCGCCGGGCGCGCGCTCAAGCCGCAGGACATGGCGTTCCCCAGCTACCGCGAGCACGGCGTGGCCTGGTGCCGGGGAGTTCGGCCGGAGGACCTGCTCGGCATCTTCCGGGGCACCGACAACGGCAGTTGGGATCCGATCGCCAAGCGCTTCCACCTGTACGTGATCGTGATCGGCAACCAGGTGCTCAACGCGGCCGGATACGCGATGGGGCAGCGGTTCGACGGGAAGGTCGGCGACGACGACGGGGAGGCCACCATGGTCTTCTTCGGCGACGGCGCCACCTCGCAGGGCGACGTGCACGAGGGCTTCGTCTGGGCCTCGGTGTACGACGCGCCGCTGGTGTTCTTCTGCCAGAACAACCAGTGGGCCATCTCCGAACCGACCGAGCGGCAGAGCCGGCTCCCGCTCTACCAGCGCGCCCGCGGCTACGGCTTCCCCGGGGTGCGGGTGGACGGCAACGACGTCCTCGCCACGCTCGCGGTGTCCCGGTGGGCGCTCGACGAGTGCCGGCACGGCAACGGCCCGGTGCTGATCGAGGCGTTCACCTACCGGATGGACGCGCACACGACCACCGACGACCCGACCCGCTACCGACTCTCCGACGAGCTCGAGGCGTGGAAGCTGAAGGACCCGATCGAGCGGGTCCGGGTGAACCTGATCCGGCACGAGCACGCCGACCAGGACTTCTTCGACTCGGTGCAGGCCGAGTCCGACCAATTGGCCAAGGAGCTGCGCGAGTTCTGCGTGAACATGCCGGATCCGCCACTGGATCGGATGTTCCGCAACATCTACGCGGAACCCAGTCCGCAGGTGGACGCCCAGCGCGACGAGTTCCTCGCCTACGCCGAGGGATTCGCGGCCGACGAGTCGTCGCACGCGGGCTCGAGTGTCAAGGGAGGTGCGCACTGATGGCCACTCCGGTACTGAACAAGACCACGGCGGCCGCGACGGCCGCCCAGGCGGTGACCCTCGGCAAGGGCCTGAACCTCGGCCTGCGCGCGGCCATGGAGGCCGACCCCAAGGTGCTCATCATGGGCGAGGACGTCGGCAAGCTCGGCGGCGTCTTCCGGATCACCGACGGGCTGCAGAAGGACTTCGGCGAGCACCGGGTGCTGGACACGCCGCTGGCCGAGTCCGGCATCGTGGGCACCGCGGTCGGGCTGGCCATCCGCGGCTACCGCCCGGTCTGCGAGATCCAGTTCGAGGGCTTCATCTTCCCGGCGTTCGACCAGATCACCTCCCAGGTGGCCAAGCTGCACTACCGCAGCCAGGGCAAGATCAAGCTGCCGATGGTGATCCGGGTGCCGTTCGGCGGCGGGATCGGCGCGGTGGAGCACCACTCCGAGTCGCCGGAGTCGTACTTCTCGCACACCGCGGGCCTCAAGGTGGTCTCCTGCTCCAACGCGGTGGACGCGTACTGGATGATCCAGCAGGCGATCCGCTGCGACGACCCGGTGCTGTTCTTCGAGCCGAAACGGCGCTACTACGAGAAGGGTCAACTCGACGTCGGCGCGGAGCCGTACCCGCTGTTCGCCTCGCGGGTGGTCCGGCCGGGCGGCGACCGTCCCGCGGCGACCCTGGTGAGCTACGGGCCGATGGTGAAGACCTGTCTCGAGGCCGCGTCGGCAGCCGCCGAGGACGGCACCTCGCTCGAGGTGATCGACCTGCGGGCGCTGTCCCCGATGGACCTCGCGCCGGTGTACCAGTCGGTGCGCCGGACCGGCCGGTTGGTCGTGGTCAGCGAGGCGCCCCAGGAGTCGTCGCTGTCCTCCGAGATCGCCGCGCGGGTGCAGCAGGAGTGCTTCTACTCGCTTGAGGCGCCGGTGCTTCGGGTGACCGGGTTCGACACGCCCTACCCGCCGTCGAAGCTGGAGGAGGAGTTCCTGCCAGATCTCGACCGGGTGCTGCACGCCGTCGACCGCTCGCTCGGCTGGTAAGGAAACCGATGCCTGACTACAAAGTCTTCCCCCTGCCGGACACCGCCGAGGGTCTGGTCGACGCCGAGATCCTGGCCTGGCACGTCGGCCCGGGCGACGAGGTCACGGTCAACCAGATCATCGTGGAGATCGAGACCGCCAAGGCCGCGGTGGAGCTGCCCTGCCCGTGGGCCGGGGTGGTCACCGAACTGCACGCGCAGGCCGGTGACACCGTCGAGGTGGGCACGCCGATCGTGACCATCGACGTGGACCCCCATGGCACGGCGGCTCCGGCCGCCGCCTCGCCCGCACCTGCCGCCGAGGAAGAGCGGAGCGACAACGGCCGGACCGCGACCCTGGTCGGCTACGGGCCGAAGTCGGGTACGGCGAAACGCCGACCGCGCAAGGGCTCCCCGGTGCCCGCCGGCGCGGTGCAGAGCGCGTTCGCCCGCCAGCCGGCCCCCGCACCGCCCGCGCCGGTCGAGGAGGAGCCGCCGGTGGTGCCGGATTCGCCGGCCGCCCTGGTCGACTCGCCGGGTGGCTACCACGTTCCGCTGGCCAAACCGCCGGTCCGCAAGCTGGCCCGCGACCTCGGGGTCGACCTGCGGGCGCTGGCCGGCTCCGGGACCAGCGGGGTGATCACCAGGGAGGACGTCGAACGCGCGGCCCCCGGTGCCGCGCGAGTGTCCACACCGGAGCGCCTGGACGGCTACGACCCGGCCACCCGGGAGCGCCGGGTGCCGGTCAAGGGCGTGCGCAAGGCGACCGCCACCGCCATGGTGGGCAGTGCCTTCACCGCACCGCATGTCACCGAGTTCCTGACCGTCGACGTCACGCCGATGATGGAGCTGCGCGCGAAACTGAAGGACCATCCCGAGTTCCGCGGCGTGAAGATCACTCCGCTCACCTTCGCGGCGAAGGCGGTCTGCCTCGCCGCGCGGCGCACCCCGGACGTCAACGCGGTGTGGACCGGCGAGGAGATCGTCTACAAGTCCTACGTCCACCTCGGCATCGCCGCCGCCACCCCGCGCGGTCTGGTGGTGCCGAAGGTGCGCGACGCCGACCGGATGTCACTGCGGCAGTTGGCCGAGGCGATCGAGGCGCTCACCGCCACCGCCAGGGACGGCAAGACCACCCCGGCCGACATGATGAACGGCACGTTCACCATCACCAACGTCGGCGTGTTCGGCGTGGACACCGGCACCCCGATCATCAATCCCGGTGAGTCGGCCATCCTCGCGCTCGGTGCCATCCGGGACATGCCATGGGTGGTCGGCGGCCAGATCGTGCCGCGCAAGATCTGCCAGCTCTCGCTGAGCTTCGACCACCGGGTGATCGACGGTCAGCAGGGTTCGCGGTTCCTCGCCGACGTCGGGGCGCTGCTGTCCGACCCGGCGATGGCCGTCACCTACTAGCAACTCACCAGCCTCGAACCGGCCCCGACCAGCAACGGCCGGGAAGACCCAACAGGCCCGCGGCGACGACTGGTCGCCGCGGGCCTACCTACTCACGAGTACGGTTACCCTCAGGCCCTGGGCGACCTGGCGTGAACACCGTGGAGGTGTGGTGGAGGTTCCGCAGCGGCGGCGACCGGAACGAACCAGGCGGCTGCCCCGCGAGGTCCGGGAACGGCAGATCCTGGACGCCGCGGTCCGGGTGTTCTCCGCGCACGGCTACCACGACGCCTCGATGGACGAGGTCTCCGAGGTGGCCGGCGTGTCCAAGCCGATGATCTATGCCTACCTCGGTTCCAAGGAGGATCTGTTCGGCGCCTGCATCCGCCGCGAGGCCACCCGGCTGCTCGAGGCGGTCAGCGGGGGCATCCACGGTGAGTTGCCCCCGGACATGCAGCTCTGGCACGGCCTTGCCGCGTTCTTCCGGTTCGTCGGCGCGCACCGGGAGAGCTGGCGGGTGCTGAACCGCCAGGCCAGTTCGCACGGCGGTCCGTTCAGCGCGGAGGTGCTGGACATGCGCGGCCGGGCGATCGCCCTGGTCGACGGGCTGCTGGTGCGCGCGGCCACCAAGCGGGGTCTGGACGAGCAGGCCACCCGAGCCACCGAGGCGCTGGCCGCCGCGCTGGTCGGCTCCGCCGAGTCGCTCGCCGACTGGTGGCTCGACCACCCCGACATCTCCGACCGAACGCTGGCCTCCTGGCTGATGAACCTGGTCTGGATGGGCTTCGGCGACCTGGTCGAGGGCACCGTGTGGGTGCCGGCGGCCACCGCTGCGCCAGGCACCGCGTCAGCCCTTGGTGGCGCCGAGGGCCAGGCCGCGGATGAACTGCTTCTGTAGCAGGACGAAGACCACCAGGGTGGGCACCGCCGCGATCAGCGCGGCGGCGGCGATCATGTTCTGGTTGGACACGAACTGCCCCTGAAGGTTGTTCAACGCCGAGGTGATCGGCCGCCGGTCGCCGGTCGAGATCAGCGTGATGGCCCAGAAGAAGTCGTTGTAGATCCAGGTGGTCAGCAAGGTGGCGAGCGCGGCGAGCGCCGGCCGGCACAGCGGCAGGGTGAGCCGCCAGTACCGGGTGAACAGCGACGCGCCGTCCACGATGGCCGCCTCGTCGATCTCCAGCGGGATCGTCTTCATGTAGTTGCTCAGCACGAACACGCAGAAGCCGAGCTGGAACGAGACGTTGATGACGATCAGGCCGGCGTAGGAGTTGTAGAGCAGACCGCTGTCGGCCAGCCAGTGCGGCAGCGGAACGGCCAGGTACAGCCGGTAGAGGGGGGTGATGATCACCTGCTGCGGCAGCAGGTTCCCGGCGGTGAACAGGATCAGCATGGCGATGTTGAACTTGAAGTTCAACCGGGCCACCACGAACGCCACCATCGAGGCCAGCAGCAGGGTCAGCAACACCGCGGGCACGGTGATGTACACCGAGTTGAGGAAGAACTTCCACATCTCCGACTGGCGCCAGGCGTCGCCGAAGTTGCGCAGGGTCAGCTGCCGGGGGGCGGAAACGTAGCCGAGCTCGTTGGTCTCGGCGATCGGCCGCAGCGCGACGTAGAGCGCGAACAGGATCGGGGTGATCCAGGCCAGGGTCATCACGACCATGAAAACCTGAGCCAGTGCGCGGCCGATGTTGCGCCGCCGGGTCGAGCCGGGCTGGGGCGGCCTGCGGACCACCGCACCGACCCGCTCGGTCGCGGTGACCGTGCTCATGTCTGCCGCTCCTTCCGAAACACCTGGTACAGGAACGCGCAGATGGGCACCAGGGAGATCACCAGCAGTACCACGCCGAGCGTGGAGCCGAAGCCGATCCGCTGGGTCTCGCCGACGATGTTCTGGGTGACCGCGACGGAGAGCAGTTCCAATCCCTTGAGCGGGTTCCCCTTGGCGGTGATGTACACCAGGTCGAACGCGCGCAGCGACTCGATCACGGTGACCACCAGGATCACGATGTTGATCGGGCGCAGCACCGGGAAGGTGACCCGCCAGAACGTCTGCCAGGCGTTCGCGCCGTCGACCAGCGCCGCCTCGCGCAGCGCCGGGTCGACCGCCTTCAGCCCGGCCAGGTAGAGCACCATCACGTAGCCGGCCTGCCGCCAGCTCGCTTCGACCAGGACCGCCCACAGGTTGAGCCGCGGGTTGCCGAGCCAGTCGATCAGGTTCGCGTTGCCCGTGCGGCCCAGCATGGAGTTGATCAGGCCGTAGTTCGGCGAGTAGATCAGCTCCCAGATGATGCCGATCAGCGCCAGGGACAGCATCACCGGCAGGAACAGCACGCTCTGGTAGATCCGGCTGCCCCGGATGCCCCGGTCGATGAGCACCGCGAACAGCATGCCGAGCGGGGTGGCGAACGCGATGAACACCAACAGCCACAACGCGTTGTGCTGCACCGCCGGCCAGAAGTCCGGGTAGACGGTGAAGGCCTGCTTGTAGTTCTGCACCCCGTACACACAGCCCGGCTGCGGGATGCCGGGCAGCGTCGCGGTGCTCTTGCACGGGTCGAGGTGCACCGGCCCGACGCCGGTCCACTTGGTGAACGAGAGCAGCACCGAGCCGAGCGCCGGGAGCCAGACGAACGCGAGATCCAGCAGCAGTGGTATGCCGAGCAGCCCGGCCACCACCCACTTGTCGCGGGTGGACAGCGTCCGGGCACCCCGCCCGCGGCGCCGGGGGCGGGCCGCGGGCGGGGTGGTGGTCGACTTCGTCGTGCCTAAGGCCATCAGGCAGTGAAGATAGTCTTCGCCTGGTCCTCGGCGCTCTTTTGTAACGACTGGACGTTGGCCGCCGCCGGGTTGTCGATGAAGCCCTGGATCAGTTTGGTCATCGCGGTGGCCATGTCCGGCACGGTGTCCCGGTCCATGAACTGGGAGACCGCCTTGCACGCGCTGATCGCCTGGACCGACTTCTTCTGGATGTCGTTGTACGTTGGCGCGACCAGCCCGTTGGCCAGGCCGACGTCCCAGTGGTCGGTCTTGAGGTACGTCGACTCGGCGTCCGCGGTGCCGAGGTACTCGAGGATCTTCTTGGCCGCGTCCTTGTTCTTCGCCTTCTTGGGCAGCATGAAGCCGTCGGTCGGGGCGTCCATGTAGTCCTGGCCGTACTGCTCGTTGATCACCGGGTACGGGAAGAAGTCCAGGTCGGTCAGGTTCGCCTCGGCGTAGTTGGCGGCCACCTGGTTGGAGCCCTGGAACATCATCCCGGCCTGCTTGTTCTCCAATGTCTTCGCCGCGTCCTGCCAGATCCGGCCATTGGCGCCGTTCTGCTGGTAGGGCATCAGCTCACGCCACTTGTCGAACACCGCGGTGACGCCCTTGTCGGTCCACGGCACCTCGTGCTTCATCAGCTTGATGTGGTATTCGTAGCCGTTGACCCGCAGGTTGATGATGTCGAACGTGCCGAGCGCGGGCCAGCCGTCCTTCTCCGCGAAGGCCATGGGGACCAGTCCGTCGGTCTGCATCTTCTTGCACAGGTTGATGAAGTCGTCCCAGGTCTTCGGGACCGTGTAGCCCTTCTGCTGGAACACGCTCTTGTTGTAGAAGACCACCCACGGGTAGTTGTAGAGCGGCACCAGGTAGTACTTGCCGTCGATGCCCTTGGACAGGCTCTTGGCGGCGTCGTTGAAGTTGCCGCCGATCTTCTCCCAGACGTCGTCGACCGGCTCGAGCAGGTTCTGTGCGGCGAAGAACTGGAGCCGGTAGCCGGCGAACCAGGTGGCCAGGTCGTCCGGAGTGCCCTGCAGGTAGTTGCTGATGTTGTTCTGGAACGTGTTGTGATCGACCGTGTTGATCGTCGTCTTGACCCCGGACTTGGCGGTCGCGGCGTCCATCAGGGCACTGAACGCGTCCTTGGGGCCGGCGTCGGAGTAGTTCGAGCCGAACGTGATGGGACCGCCGGACGAGCCGGACGGCGAGGTCGAGCCGCCCTGCGGACTGCTGTCGCACGCGGCGAGCAGCCCACCGGGTATCGCGGCCAGCGCTGCGGCGCCGCCGAGACCGCGCAGCGCGGACCGGCGACTCAGCCGCGGCTCGCCACCTGGAGTCGGGGAGGAGGAGGAAGGTGAGCGGGAGTCCGACATGGTGCATCTCCACGTGCAGTGGCCCAACAGGTTCGAACAATATCGACCATCTCCAGACGACGGTCAAGTAACGATCGGGTTATCGGAGGGCCACTGGTGACCGCGGGCCGAGCTGGGTAGGTTCACCGGTGTTTGATGGTGTTGACATTTGAGATCGCGGGAAACATGCTCCGGATGGTGAAGCGCACCCATGTTCGGCTCGCAGACGGCCGTGAGCTGATCTACTTCGACCGCCGGGAGGACGTCGACCGAACGGAACCGGACAGCAGGGAACTGCCCGATCCGGCCACGGCCGGCCAGTTGCGCTACGACGCGCTGACCGACGAGTGGGTCACCATCGCGGGACACCGGCAGGACCGCACCTTCCTGCCGCCCGCCGACCAGTGCCCGCTCTGCCCGTCCCGGCCCGGCCGGGCCACCGAGATCCCGGCGTCGGACTACGAGGTGGCGGTGTTCGAGAACCGCTTTCCCTCCTTCAGCCACCGCACCGGACCCGACCAGGACGGCCCGCCCGGCGCCCGCCCCGGGCTCGGCCGGTGCGAGGTGGTCTGCTTCACCTCCGACCACGACGCCGCGTTCGCCACGCTGCCGGTCGAGCAGGCCGAGACCGTGGTGGAGGCCTGGGCCGACCGCACCGCCGAGCTCTCCTCGCTGCCCTATGTGGAGCAGGTGTTCTGCTTCGAGAACTTCGGCGAGGAGATCGGCGTCACGCTGCACCACCCGCACGGCCAGATCTACGCGTACCCCTACATCACCCCGCGCACCAAGGGGATGCTCGACGCCGCCCGCCGGCATGCCGCGCGCACCGGCCGCGACCTGTTCGCCGACACCCTGGCCGCCGAGCGCGCGGGCCCCCGGGTGATCACCAGCAACCAGCACTGGACCGCGTTCGTGCCCGCCGCCGCCCGCTGGCCGTTCGAGGTGCACGTCTTCCCGCACCGCAAGGTTGCCGACATCGCCGGGCTGGACGCCGCCGAGCGCGCCGCCTTCTGTCCCCTCTACATCGACGTGCTCGGCCGGTTCCGTCGGCTCTTCGACACGCCGATGCCCTATGTGTCCGCCTGGCACCAGGCCCCGGTCCGCGCCGAGCGCGACCTCGGCTACCTGCACTTACAGCTGTTCTCCAGCCGTAGGGCGCCCGGCAAGCTCAAGTATCTGGCCGGCTCCGAGG
This sequence comes from Labedaea sp., assembly GCA_045806965.1. Classification (GTDB taxonomy): domain Bacteria; phylum Actinomycetota; class Actinomycetes; order Mycobacteriales; family Pseudonocardiaceae; genus DASYTH01. The sequence goes on from JBJMIG010000066.1 coordinate 49,557, forward strand.
CCGGCATGGGCGCGTTCCTCAACGACGTCGCACCGGAGCACGCCGCCGCGCTGCTCCGCGCGGCCGGCTGAGCCGCGCCGGTATCCGCGACGGTTACCCGCTCTCATCTTCGTAGTGCCCGCGATACCGGTATCCACGGGCACTACTCAACCGGCGGCCGGACGCTCAAGGCTGGGGAGCCTAGGTCCAGATCACCGAGGATGGGGAAGGACACTCATGAGGGGACTGCGCCGCCGAGCACACGGCGGCCTGCTGGCGAGGACCGCCGGAGTCATGGTGGGGGTCACCGTCGCCATCAGCCCGGCTGCGCCGGCGAGCGCGGGGGCGATCGCGCACCGGCCGTATCCGGCCGTGGTGAACGGGCACGCCCCGGCACTGCACCCGGAGGGCATCGCGTACGACCCGACCCGGCGGACGTTCCTGGTCTCGTCGCTGCGGCACGGCACGGTGTCGGTGGTACACCCGGACGGGAGCGTCCGCACGCTGGTCTCCGACCCGCGAATGCCGTCCACGGTCGGGCTGCACGTGGACGCGGCGCGGGGCCGGATCCTGGTCACCTACGGCGACATCGGGATCTCGTCGCACTCCGAACCGGATCCGGCGCTGCGCCGCACCGGGTTGGGGATCTTCGACCTGCGCACCGGCGCGGCACTGCACGTGGTCCCGTTGGCCGACGGCACGCACACGGCCAACGACGTCACGTTCGATCCGGCCGGCAACGCGTACGTGACCGACTCCTCCGGTGACGCGATCTGGCGGGTGGACCCGAGCGGGCACGGCAGTGTGTTCGTCCGGGATCCGCGGTTCGCCAGCAGCAGTGTGGGAATCAACGGGATCGTCTCGCATCCCGGCGGCTACCTGCTGGTCGGCAAGTACGACACCGGGCAACTGTTCCGGGTCTCCATCAGGGGCGTTCCCAAGGTCGACGAGGTCCGGCTGGACCGCCCGCTGGTCGGGGTGGACGGGCTCGCCCTGCACCGCGACGGGGATCTGGTCGCGATGACCAACGACCTGTCCGCGCCGGGTGCGGTGGACGCGCTGACCGTGTTGCGGGTCAACGCGAACGGGCACGAGGCCAGGGAGCGCGGCCGGGAGCCGTGGCCGGTGCCCGACCCGTCCACGGTCGCCGGCTCGCCGTTCGGCGACTACGCGGTCAGCGGTGAGCTCGGGGTACTGCTCGGCGGGGGCACCTCGGACACGTTCACGCTGCGCCGAGCCAACCACACTGGCTGACCGAACCGGCCAGGTGCGGCTTGCCGGTGCGGACGTCGAAGAGGTGGAACTCCCAGCCCGCCTCGGTCTCCCGCGCGGCGAAGCCAACCCTGGCCGGCAGCAGAACCGGCAGCTTGAACCCGACGTCGACGGTGTACGCGTCCGGCAGCCGGCCCTCGAGCGCGGCCAGGCAGCGGGCCTTGGTCCACATGCCGTGCGCGATCGCCCTCGGGAAGCCGAACAGCTTGGCGGTCAATGGATGCAGGTGGATGGGGTTGCGGTCGCCGGACACCTCGGCGTAGCGCCGGCCGATGTCGCCGGGCACCCGCCAGATCGCGGTGGGCGCCGGCGGCGCGGCCGGCTCGCGCTCCTCGCGCGGCCCGGAGCCGCCGCCCCGCCGCAGGTAGGTGCTCACGTCGCGCCAGACCACCTCGCCGCCGGCCACCGCCTCGCTGACCACGTCGAACTGCCGGCCCTTGGGATGCGGACGCAGATCCGCGACCCGCACCCGGAGGCCGAACCGGTCGGACACCCGCAGCGGGCGGTACTGGGTGATTCGGTTCGCCAGGTGCACCGAGCCGACCAGCGGGAACGGGAAGCCCGGATCGGTCATCAGCTTGATCTGCAACGGAAAGCTCAGCACGTGCGGATAGGTGACCGGCAGCTCGTCGGTCAGCCGGAAGCCGCAGATCCGGTCGTAGCCGGCCAGGTGCGCCACGTCGACCGGCACGACCGGCTGCTCGTAACCGGTGGCTGGCAGGTCGCCGCCGCGCCTTGTGAACCCGCTGAGCACCGCCTTCCCGTACAGGGCAAGGAGGTTCGGCGCGGTGGACAGCTCGTGGACGGTCATCTCAGGCACCGAGCAGGCTCTGGCCGCAGACCCGGACCACGTTGCCGTTCACCGCGCCCGAGGCCGGGTTGGCGTACCAGGCGACGGTTTCCGCCACGTCCACCGGCAACCCGCCCTGGGTCAGGCTGTTCATCCGCCGGCCCGCCTCGCGGATGGGCAGCGGGACCGCGGCGGTCATCCTCGTCTCGATGAACCCGGGGGCCACCGCGTTGATCGTGGCACCGCGCTCGGCAAGCACCGGTGCGTAGGCGTCCACCATGCCGATCACCCCGGCCTTGCTGGTGGCGTAGTTGGTCTGCCCGGTGTTGCCGGCGATCCCGGCGATCGAGGACACCCCGACGATCCGCGCACCGGGCCCCAGCAGGTTCGCGTCGAGCAGCGCGTCGTTGATCACCGGCTGGCAGGCCAGGTTCACCGCGAGCACCGCGTCCCAGTCGGCTTCCCTGAGGTTGGCCAGCTTGCGGTCCCGGGTGATCCCGGCGTTGTGCACCAGGACGTCCAGGCGACCGTGCCGGGTGCCGACCTGCTCGACCAGCCGGGTGGCCGCGTCCAGCGCGGTGATGTCCAGCTGCATCGCGGTTCCCCGGATCCGGTTTGCCACGGCGGAGAGGTCCGCTCCCTGTGCCGGGACGTCCAGCGCGACCACCTGCGCGCCGTCCCTGGCCAGCACCTCGGCGATGGCCGCCCCGATGCCCCGGGACGCGCCGGTGACCAGGGCCACCTTGCCGGCCAGCGGACGGTCCCAGTCCTGCGGCTCGACACCTTCGCCGCCGTGCGCGCCGATCCGGACCACCTGGCCGGAGACGTAGGCCGACTTGGCGCAGAGCAGGAACCGCAGCGTCGACTCGATCGCGCCCTCCGCGCCCGGCGACACGTAGACCAGCGTTGTGGTGGCGCCCCGGCGAAGCTCCTTGCCGAGCGAGCGGGTGAAGCCCTCGAGCGCGCGCTGCGCGATCGCCTCGGACCGGGACGCGGCGGCGGCGGGTGGCGTGCCGAGCACGACCACTCGGCCGCAACCGGCGAGGGAGCGGAGCACCGGTTGGTAGAACGCGTGCAACTCGCGCAGCTGGGTCGGACCGGAGATGCCGGTGGCGTCGAACACCAGGGCGCCGTAGCGCGGATCGGTGGTCCCGTCCGCGGTTTTCGCCAGCGGCTCGGTGAGCACGTCGATGCCGGCCGACTTGAGCACGGTGGCCAGCGGGTCGACCAGCCGGCCGCCCGGTGCGCCGCCGAGCATGGCCGGACCGGGCAGCGGCGGTTCACCGGGCCGGTAGCGACGCAGCGGGGTGGGGTTGGGCAGACCGAGCCGGCTGACGATCAGCCGGCCGATGCCGGACGTGGCGAACTGCTGGTAGCGGTCGGTCATGTGGCGCGCCTCCCTACTCGCTAGTAATACTACTCATGAGTAAACTAAGGCTGCCAACCGAGGAAACGCCAGGAGGATGCGCATGGCTCCCAACCCGGTCCGCGAAGTGGCGATCATCGGGGGCAACCGGATCCCGTTCGCCCGGTCCAACGGTCCGTACGCGACGGCGTCCAACCAGGACATGTTCACTGCCGCCCTGGACGGGCTGGTCAGCCGGTTCGGATTGCAGGACGAGCGGATCGGCGAGGTCGCCGCCGGGGCGGTGCTCAAGCACAGCAAGGACTTCAACCTCGCCCGGGAGTGCGTGCTCGGCAGCAGACTGGCCCCGGACACGCCGGCCTACGACATCCAGCAGGCCTGCGGCACCGGACTCCAGGCGATCATCCAGTCGGCCAACAAGATCGCCCTCGGACAGATCGACTCGGCGATCGCCGGCGGCGTGGACACCACCAGCGACGCTCCGCTCGGCGTCAACGAGGATCTGCGACGCATCCTGATCGGGCTCAACAGCGCCAGGTCCGCCGGTCAGCGGCTGCGCCTGCTCGCCCGCCTGCGGCCGGGGCACATCGTGCCGGACATCCCGCGCAACGCCGAGCCGCGGACCGGGCTGTCCATGGGCGAGCACGCCGCGATCACCGCCCGCGAGTGGGGAATCAGCCGCGAGGCGCAGGACGAGTTGGCCGCGGCCAGCCACCAGAAGCTCGCGGCGGCCTACGACCGCGGCTTCTTCGACGACCTGGTCACCCCGTTCCAGGGCCTGACCCGCGACCAGAACCTGCGGCCGGACTCGACGGCCGCGAAACTGGCCAGGCTCAAGCCGGTGTACGGCGGCCCGGACGCGACGATGACCGCCGGCAACTCGACGCCGCTGTCGGACGGCGCCTCGACCGTGCTGCTCGGCTCCGAAGCCTGGGCGCGGCAACACCGGTTGCCGGTGCTCGCCCGGCTGACCTTCTCCGAGACCGCGGCGGTGGACTACGTGCATGGTGCCGAGGGCCTGCTGATGGCCCCCGCCTACGCCGTGCCGAGGATGCTGGCCCGGGCCGGGTTGTCGTTGCCGGACTTCGACTTCTACGAGATCCACGAGGCGTTCGCGTCCCAGGTGCTGGCCACGCTGGCCGCCTGGGAGGACATCAACTTCGCCAAGGAGCGTCTCGGCCTCGACGAGCCACTCGGGCCGATCGACCGGGCCAAGCTCAACGTCAACGGATCGTCGCTGGCCGCCGGCCACCCCTTCGCCGCCACCGGCGCGCGGATCGTCGCCACCCTCGCCACACTTCTGCACGACAAGGGTTCCGGCCGAGGTCTGATCTCCATCTGCGCGGCTGGCGGCCAGGGCGTCACCGCCATCCTGGAGAAGTAGACCCGCCGCGGATCGTTGCCCGGCGACACGCCTAGCGGTTTCTCGGTCAATATCGGGTTCGCGCTAGATATGTGGATACGGTCCGATGGTGGACCCGGTTCGGAATCCGTTCGCGCCAGGAGCGGGGCAGCGGCCGCCAGAGTTGGCTGGGCGGGACAGGGAAGTCGACGCGTTCGAGGTGGTGCTCGAGCGGGTCGCCCGCGGCCGGCCGGAGCGGAGCCTGGTGCTGACCGGGCTGCGCGGGGTCGGCAAGACGGTGCTGCTCGGCGAGTTGCGCTCCATGGCGGTTCGCGCCGGTTGGGGCGCGGGCAAGATCGAGGCCCGGCCCGACGCGGACCTGCGCCGCCCGCTGTCCGCCGCGCTGCACCGCGCGATCCGCGATCTGGCCGTGCGGCACCGCGCGCCGGAGCGGGTGGAGGACGTGCTCGCCGTGCTCAAGGCGTTCGCGCTGCGGGCGACCCCGCCCGGGGCGAAGTTGCGCGAGCGCTGGCAGCCGGGCATCGACGTGCCGGCCGCGCAGGGCCGGGCCGACTCCGGTGACATCGAGATCGACCTGGTCGAGCTGCTCTCCGACGTGGCCGCGCTGGCCCAGGACGTGGGCACCGGGGTGGCCGTGCTGATCGACGAGATGCAGGACGTCGAGCCGGAGGACGTGTCCGCGCTGTGCGCCGCCTGCCACGAGCTGTCCCAGTCCGGCGCACCGCTGGTGGTGGTCGGCGCCGGGCTGCCGCATCTGCCGGCGGTGCTCTCGGCCAGCAAGTCCTACTCCGAGCGGTTGTTCCGTTACGTCCGGATCGACCGGCTGGATCGCGAGGACGCCGACCAGGCGGTGCTCGCGCCGGTCGCCAGGGAGAACGCCGGGATCACCCCGGAGGCGCTGGACGCGTTGTTCGACGCGTCCGGCGGCTACCCGTACTTCATCCAGGCGTACGGCAAGGCGGCCTGGGACGCCGCGCCGGCCGACCCGATCACCAAGGAGGACGTCGCGGTCGCCGCGCCCGAGGCCGAGGCGGAGCTGGCGGTCGGGTTCTTCGGCTCGCGCTACGAGCGGGCCACCCCGTCAGAGCGGGAGTACCTGCGCGCCATGGCGGAGATGACCGAGGGTAAGGATGAGAGCGCCGGCACCTCGGACATCGCCGTCTACCTGGGCCGCAAGCCCTCCTCGTTGTCTCCGGCCCGGGACAACCTGATCAAGAAGGGCCTCATCTACTCGGCCGAGCGCGGCCGGATTGCCTTCACTGTGCCGCACTTCGGCCGATACCTACTCGGGATGGACGAATAGCGCTCTCTGGACCTCTCTAGCGATCATGCTAGAGAGCGAAATAGAGCTGTATGGCCAACGATTCATCGGTATGTGCGACAACTCACCGAATAATCGGGTGCATTCACCGCGTTATACGAGACATACTGGTGTCAACACCAGAGCAGTACACGAGAGGCTGAACAGATGAACATCGCCGCGAAGATCCGTAGCCGGCGCATCGAGGCGCGCAACCGTCGCGCGGTGCGCCAGGCGATCGAGCAGGCCGCCACCCCGGCCATGCGGCACGAACTGATCATGATCGCGCAGAACCGGCTGCGTTGATCTCTCTTACCTAGTGTGACCCAGCGCACAACTCCCGGGCGTGTAACGAGCCCGCGAGCACGTGCGATGTTCCGGTTGACCCCGTAGTGCTGGCGGACCCCCGACCTGGCAGCAGTACGGGGTTTCCATTTGTCCGGGTGACTTGTGTGATCCTGACCGACCGGTAAGGGTGTCGGGCATGCCGGTTGCCGCCCTGTCCGCCGAGTCCACCGAGCTGTTCGTCGGTGCGGAGTCCCACCCCCTTCAGGTCGTCCGGGTGTCCGTCACCGCGCCGGACGGCCGGGCCCGGGTCTCCATCGACGGCGCCGGCCTGACCACGCCGGTACCCGCCGGTCTCGCCACCAACGGCCAGTTCGACGTCGAGGTCGCGGTGGACACCCGGGGCGCGGCACCCGGCACCCGGTTGCCGGCCACGGCCGTGCTGGAGTCCGGCACCGGCCGGCTCGAGGCCGGCTTCGACCTCGTGGTCGCCGAGCCGGGCTGGACCATGCACATGGTCAGCCACTTCCACTACGACCCGGTCTGGTGGAACACCCAGGCGGCCTACACCGAGGCGTGGGACCGGCTGGACTTCCCCAACTCCCCGCGCGGCGCCCGGCAGCTCGCCGGCTTCGACCTGGTCCGCGCCCACCTCGCGCTGGCGCTGGCCGAACCGGAGTACCGCTTCGTGCTGGCCGAGGTGGACTACCTCAAGCCGTACTGGGACAACCACCCCGAAGACCGGGCCACCATCCGCCGGCTGCTCGCCGATGGCCGGCTGGAGATCATGGGTGGCGCGTACAACGAGCCGAACACCAACCTCACCGACCCAGAGACCACGGTGCGCAACTTCGTGCACGGCATGGGTTTCCAGCGGCACGTGCTCGGCGCCGACCCGCGGACCGCCTGGCAGCTCGACGCTTTCGGGCACGACCCCGCATTCCCCGGGTTGTGTGCGGACGCCGGGCTGAGCTCCAGCTCCTGGGCGCGCGGCCCGTTTCACCAGTGGGGTCCGATGGAACGCACCGCGAGCGGCAAGGGCGACCCGCGCCGGATGCAGTTCGCCAGCGAGTTCGAGTGGATCTCCCCGTCCGGCCGTGGCCTGCTGACCGCCTACATGGCCGACCACTACGGCGCCGGCTGGGTGATGGACTCGGCGCCGACGCTCGAGGCCGCGGAAGCCGCCACCTACTCCCTCTTCCTCGGGCTCAAACAGGTCGCCAGCACCCGGCAGGTGCTGCTGCCCGTCGGCACCGACTACACCCCGCCGAACAAGTGGGTCACCGCGATCCACCGGAACTGGAACGCCCGCTACCTGTGGCCGCGGTTCGTCTGCTCCCTGCCCCGCGACTTCTTCGCCGCGGTGCGCGCGGAGCTGGCCGAGCGCGACGAGCTGCCGGCCCCGCAGACCAGGGACATGAACCCGGTCTACACCGGCAAGGACGTCTCCTACATCGACACCAAGCAGGCCCAGCGCGCGGCCGAGTTCGCCCTGCTCGAGGCCGAGGCCTACGCCGTGTTCGCGAACCTGCTCGGCGGCGCCCGCTACCCGGACGCGGCACTGGCCAAGGCCTGGGTGCAGCTCGCGTACGGGGCACACCACGACGGCATCACCGGCTCGGAGTCCGACCAGGTGTACCTGGATCTGCTCACCGGCTGGCGGGACGCGCACGACCTCGCGACCGGCGTCCGGGACGCGGCGCTCGATGTGCTCTCGTCCCGGGTGGACCATGCCGGCGCCGGAACTCCCGTCGTGGTCTGGAATCCACTCACCCACGAGCGCACGGACGTGGTCACGGTCCGGCTGGCCGAGGCCATCGGCGAGGGCGCCGCGGTGCTCGACGACGCCGGTGCGGAGTTGCCCGCACTGGTCGAGCACGGCGGGCACACGGTCACCTTCCTGGCCGCCGAGGTGCCCTCGCTCGGCTGGCGGACGTTCTGGCTGCGGCCGGCCGACCGCGCCGACCAGGGTTGGATGCCCGCCCAGGGGGTCACCGCGGCGAACGAGTTCTACCGGGTGGACGTCGAACCACGCCGGGGCGGCGGGGTGACAAGCCTGGTTGAGCTGGCCACCGGCCGCGAGCTGATCACCGCCGACCGGCTTGGCAACGAGCTCGCGGTGTACGAGGAGTACCCGCAGCATCCGACGTTCGGCGAGGGCCCGTGGCACCTGCTGCCCAAGGGCCCGGTCGGCACTTCGGCGCACGGCGCGGCCGAGGTCGCGCACCGGCACAGCCCGGTCGGCGACCGCCTGGTGATCAACGGACGGGTCGGGCCGGTGCGCTACACCCAGACGATCACCCTGTGGCACGGGGTGAACCGGGTCGACTGCCAGACCACGGTGGACGAGTTCACCGGGTCCGACCAGCTGCTGCGGGTCCGCTGGCCGTGCCACATACCGGGCGCGCTGCCGGTCAGCGAGGTCGGCAACGCGGTCGTCGGCCGCGGTTTCGGATTGATCGACGTGGACTCCGCGCAGCACCCGTGGACCCTGGACAACCCGGCCCACACCTGGTTCGGCCTGTCCGCGGCGGCCTCGCTGCGCCTGGCCGGCGACGTGCTCCGGCCGATCGGGGTGGCCGAGATCATCGTGCCGAGCCGGGCCGACGCCGCACCGCTGGCCCGCGAACTGGCGGTGGCGCTGGCCCGGTCCGGGGTGACCGCGACGGTCAGCTCGGCCGGCGACGCGCGGTACGGAAACCTGGGCGTCGACTCGAACCTGCCGGACGTGCGGATCACCATCGGCGGCCCGGCGGAGAACTCCTTCACCGCCGAGGTGCTCGACCGGGCCGGGATCGCCGCGCCAGCCGGGCTGTGTTGGGTGCCGCCGGAGAAACCGCTCGCCGAGGTCTGGCAGCCGAGCGCGGACCTGCGCGACGCGCGGGCACTCGGCGTGCTCGTGGTGCCGTCCGACGCGGTGCCGTCCGTCGTGGCCGACCTGGCCGACCACGTGATCGAGGTCGGTGCGGCGGATCCGGGCCAGGACCACTACGCCGGGCGCACGGTGGCGCTGCTCAACCGCGGTTTGCCCGGGTTCGCCGTGGACAGCGGGGGCACGCTGCACGCATCGCTGCTGCGCTCGTGCACCGGCTGGCCCTCCGGCGTGTGGATCGACCCGCCGCGACGCACCGCTCCGGACGGCTCGAACTTCCAGCTACAGCACTGGACGCACGAGTTCGGCTACGCGATCGTCGCCGGCGACGGCGACTGGCGCGCGGCCGGAATCGCCGCGGCCAGCGCGGAGTACAGCCATCCGCTGCACGCGGTCCTGGCCACCGCGTCGCAAAGCCCGCCCAACCTGCCGGCCAGCGGCTCGCTGCTCCGGGTCGAGCCGGCGGACAAGGTGCGGCTGGCGGCGTTCAAGGCGGCCGGGAACCCGCTCACCATGGGCAGCGCCGCGGCCGCCGACCCGAGAGCCCGGGTGGCGCTGCGGCTGGTGGCGCACCAGGGGGAGCCGGTGACCGCGACGATCGACTCGCCGGTGCTCCGGCTGACCGATCCGGTGCTGGCCAACCTGCTCGAGCAGCCCGGCGAGCCGCTCGCCGGGCCGCGCGTGCCGGTCGCCGGCTGCGACGCGGTGACCGTGCTGGCCCGTGCCGAGCCGGTGCCGGCCACTCCGTCCGCTGTGGACGGACCTCTGCTCGGGCCGGAGGCGGAGCCGGCACAACCGTTGTACGCCAAGTACTGGCTGCACAACCGGGGCCCGGCGCCGCTCGGCGGGCTGCCGCTCGCGGTGCACCTGGAGCGCGGCGGCGACGGCCGGCTGCGGCTGACCGTCGCCTCCGACCGGACGGACGGCGATCTGCACGGCCGGGTCCGGCTGGTACTGCCGGACGGCTGGCGGGCCGAGCCGGCCGAGGTGCCGTTCGGCCTGCCGCCCGCCGGGCACCTGAGCACCGAGCTGACCGTCACCGGGCCGGAGGGCGCCGAGCCGGGCGCCTACCCCGTGCGCGCCCAGGCCGAGTTGGCCGGCCCGGACCTGCCGCAGAGCTGGCGCCAGGTGGTTGAGGACGTGGTGGTGCTCGGCGCGGGCGGCCGCGCCGGGGACCAGGTGGCCGAGGACGTCCGCCTGATCCGGTTCGCCGCCGAGCCCGCGCCGCTGACCCTGCGCCCCGGCCGGACCGGCCGGCTGGTCGTTCGAGTGGCTTCGGCCGCGTCGGCGCCGGTGGCCGTCGAGGCGGCGCTGATCAGCCCCTGGGGCACCTGGGAGCTGGGCGGCCCGCGCGGCCTTGGCACGGAGCTGCCGGCCAACGGCGAGGTGGAGCTCGGTTTCGACCTGAGCCCGCCACCGTGGGCCGCGCCCGGTCGGTGGTGGGCGCTGATCAAGGTGTCCGGCGCCGGCACCGTGCTGTACTCGCCCGCGGTCGCCCTGCACGTCACGGACACCTGCGGCACCGGCGACGAGGCCCGTCCGTGACGGCGGTGGCGTGGGTCGACGGCACCCCGCTCGAGCTGTCCGATGTGGACGATCGCGAGCGGGCGATCCGCTCCGGCCCGGCGAGCTCCGCGCTGCCCCGCTCGGACAGCAGCGAAGGCCGGCAGCTGCGCCGCTGGCTGGTGCAGCTGATCGCCGCCGAGCGTCTGGTCGACGCCGAGGCGCGGGCCAGGCGGCTCACCGCGGGCGACGCGCCCGACCTGACCGAGCTCGCCGCCGACCGCGCCGCGCTGCTCGAGCTCGGCAGCGTGGCGGCCGCGCTGCTGAGTCAGAACCCGTTTGCCAGGGCGGTTTTCCCGGCGGTAACCGGGCACCTGCGAGTCGCCCCGGACCGGATCGCCCGCTACCACGCGGACAACCCGGAGCGGTTCCACCTGGCCGAGCAACGCATGATCCGACATGCCATCCTGGCCGCGCCTGAGCTGGAACCGCGCCTGACCGACCGTCCGCCGCGGCCGATCCGGCGTGGTGAGCTGGTCGGTCCGGTGCAGGACGCGGTGTTCGCCGCACGGGCCGGGCAGACGGTCGGTCCGGTGCGGGATCCGCTTGGTTGGCACGTACTGCGCGTCGAGTCGGTCGAGCCGGCGCGGACCCGGCCGCTCGCCGAGGTGGCGCCGGAGATCGAGCGAACCCTGCTGGCCGCCGACCGGCGCCGGGCGTTCACCGCATGGCTGGACGGCCGGGTGCTCAAGCTGGTCCGGCTGGCGCCGGGCTACGAGCACCCCGGCGACCCCGGTCAGCCGGACAACACCCACCGGCACTAGGAGAAGCAGTCGTGGCGCGGACCGTGCTGGCCGTGGATGTCGGGGGCACCAAGATCGCGGCCGGGATCGTCGACGAGACCGGGCGGATTCTGCACGGGGTCGGCCGGCCGACCCCGGCCGGCGACGCCGAGACCACGTTCGCCGCGGTGCTTGCCGTCATGACCGAGGTGCTGGCCGCGATCCCGGATCCGGTCGAGGCCGCCGGGATCGCCGCCGCGGGTCCGGTGGATCTGCGCACCGGCCGGGTCAGCCCGATCAACATTCCGGGTTGGCAGGGGTTTCCGCTGCGAGACCGGATCCGGGAGGCGCTCGGCGATCTGCCCGTGGCGTTGGCCGGCGACGGATTGTGCATGGCGCTCGGTGAGTACCGGGCCGGCGCCGGGCAGGGTAGCGGCTCGATGCTCGGCATGGTGGTGTCCACCGGCGTGGGCGGCGGGCTGGTGCTCGACGGCCGGCCGCTGTGCGGACGAACCGGAAACGCCGGCCACGTCGGCCATGTCGTGGCGCAGCCCGACGGCGGCTGGCCGTGCACCTGCGGCGGCCGCGGCTGCGTCGAGACCGTGGCCAGCGGGCCCAACCTGGTGCGCTGGGCCAGACAGCAGGGCTGGCAGGCGCCCGACCACGCGGACGCCGCCCATCTCGCGGCCGCGGCCAGGGCCGGCGACGAGATCCCGACGGAGGCGTTCCGGCGGGGCGGGCACGCGGTCGCACTGGCCGTGACCGCGGTCGCCGTGGTCTGCGACCTCGACCTCGTGGTGATCGGCGGCGGCGTCGCGCAGGCCGGGGATCTGCTGTTCGAAGCGGTGCGGGCGAGCCTGGCCGAGCACGCCCGATTGTCCTTTGTGGACACGCTCCGGGTGGTGCCGGCCGCGCTTGGCGGGCAGGCCGGGCTGATCGGGGCCGCCGGGCTGGCGCTCGACGCCACCTGACGGTAACGTTGACCCAGTCAACGATTTGGTTGAGGTGGGCAATGAACACGACCGTCCCGGATGCCCGCGTCGACGCGGTGCGTGCGTTCAACCGGATGTACACCAAGGTGGTCGGCGTGCTCGACGAGGGCCTGCTGCACACGCCGTACTCGCTCACCGAGGCCAGGGTGCTCTTCGAATTGGCGCACCGGGACACCGTGCCGGTCAGCGTCCTGCGCCGGGCGCTCGACCTCGACGCCGGCTACCTCAGCCGGCTGCTCGGCCGGTTCGAGGCGGACCGGCTGGTCCGGCGCGAGCGATCCGATGTGGACGCCCGGCAACAGGTGGTGCGGCTGACCGCACCCGGCCGCGAGGCGTTCGCGTTGCTCGACGCCCGGTCCAGCGAGCAGGTGCGGCAGCTGCTCGCCGGCATCACCGAAGACGGACAGCGCCGGCTGGTGGCCGCCATGGCCGAGATCCGGGACCAACTCGGCGAGCGTCCCGGGCCGGACACCGTGGTGCTCCGGCCGCCCCGGCCCGGCGAGCTCGGCTGGGTGGTGAGCCGGCACGGCGCCCTCTACGCCGCGGAGTACGGCTGGGACAGCACGTTCGAGGGGATGACCGCGGCGGTGGTCGCCGACTTCCTCGCCGGCAACGACCCGCGCTGTGAGGCGGCCTGGATCGCCGAGGTGCGCGGCCAGCCGGCCGGCAGCATTTTCTGCGTACGCAAGGACAAGGACACCGCGAAGCTGCGGCTGCTGCTGGTCGAGCCGAGCGCCCGCGGCCACGGCGTCGGCTCGCGCCTGGCCGGCGAGTGCGTCGAGTTCGCCCGCGCCGCCGGCTATCGGACGTTGGAGCTGTGGACGGTCAGCGTGCTGCACGCCGCTCGACGGATCTACCAGCAGGCGGGTTTCCAGCTGGCGTCGCAGGAGCAGCGCGACATGTTCGGCCACCGCCTCACCGGCCAGACCTGGCGCCTGGAACTCTAGGTTCGCGGCACCCGGCCCATCAGATGGAACTCCTCGTTGGGCCGCAACGACATCAGGTGCGCCAGCCGGTTGGACATGGCGAACAGCGCGGTCACCGCCCCGACGTCCCAGATCTCCGCATCGGACAGGCCCGACTCGCGCGCCGCGACGAGATCGTCCGCCGCGAAGCCGGCCGGGTCGACGGCCAGCGCCAGCGCCAGGTCCACGATGGCCCGCTGCCGGTCGGAAAGCTCGGCGGACCACGGGTTGGTGGCCACCCGGTCGGCCAGGTACGGGTCCCTGGCCCGGACCCGCAGGATCGCCCCGTGCGCGACCACGCAGTAGGTGCAGTGGTTCGCGCCCGAGGTGGCCACCACGACCAGCTCCCGTTCCGCCTTGGACAGTCCGTCCTCGCGCTCCATCACCGCGTCGTGGTAGTCGCAGAACGCCCGCAGCTCGGCCGGACGGTGGCCCAGCGCGAGGAACACGTTGGGCACGAACCCGGACTTCTCGGCAATGGCACCGATCCGTTCCCGCAGGTCGGCGGGCAGTTCGCCGAGCGTGACCGCACCGAACCGACTCACTTCTTCAGCCATTGGCCCAAACTACGGCGTGCTAGCCACCGGCGTGCTGGCCACCGCCACCGGACGCAGCCGCGAGCTGCCCTCGTCGGCGTGGTAGTCGTCGGGAGCGGTCTGGTCGATGCCGTTCGGCGTGCCCATCCGCCGGACGATCAGCGTGACCACGATGCCGACCAGCAAGTTGAGCGACAGCGCGAGCACCCCGACGTAGATCTGCACCGCCGAGCCCTGCAACGGGTGCCAGCCGAACAAACTGATCTTGCCAAGGGCCAGCGCCGAGCCGCCGAAGTGCTGCTTGGAGCCGTCCGCGCTGGGGATCAGATAGAGCAGGTACAGTCCCCAGCCCAATCCGGCCACCCAACCGGCGATCAGTCCCCAGATGTGGAACCACCTGGTGTATAAGGCGATCGCCACCGACGGCAGGGTCTGCAGGATGATCACGCCGCCGATCAGCTGCAGGTCGATGGAGAACTGCGGGTCGATGAACAGGATGAAGGCCACCGCGCCGAACTTCACCACGAGCGACGCGATCTTCGCCTGCTTGGCCTCCTGCGCCGAAGTGGCGTCGCGGTTGACGTACTCCTTGTAGATGTTGCGGGTCCACAGGTTGGCCGCGGCGATCGACATGATCGCCGCGGGAACCAGCGCGCCGATCCCGATCGCGGCGAACGCGATGCCGGCGAACCAGGACGAGAACTGGGTGTCGAACAGCAGCGGCACCACGGTCGAGGTGTCCGCCCGCCCGGTGGCCGCGTTGTTCAGCGGCTTGACTGACGCCGCGATCGCCACGAACCCCAGCAGGGCGAGCAAACCGAGCATCAGCGAGTAGGCCGGCAGCGCGGACATGTTGCGCTTCAACACGTTGCGCCCGCGCGAGGCCAGCACGCCGGTGACGGAGTGCGGGTAGAGGAACAACGCGAGCGCCGAGCCGAACGCCAGCGTCGCGTACTGCAACTGGTTGTTGGCGTTGAGCAGGATGCCGTCGGTCTTCGCCGGCGTGCCCTGGAACTTCTTGTCCGCCGCGCCGAAGATGGCGTCCCAACCGCCCAGCTTGATCGGCAGGTAGATCACCGCGACCAGGATCACCAGGTAGATCAGCACGTCCTTGACGAACGCGATCAGCGCGGGCGCGCGCAGGCCGGACTGGTAGGTGTAGACGGCCAGGATGATGAACGCGATCAGCAGCGGCAGGTGGCCCAGGACGCCAGCGCGGTTGAAGCCCATCGAACGCAGCACCGCCTCGAGCCCGACCAGTTGCAGCGCGATGTAGGGCATGGTGGCCACGATGCCGGTGATCGCGACCAGCAACGCGAGCACCGAGGAGCCGTAGCGGCCGCGCACGAAGTCGGCCGGCGTGACGTAACCGTGCACCCTGGACACCGACCACATCCGCAGCACCGGCAGGAACACCAGGGGATAGGCGATGATCGTGTACGGCAGCGCGAAGAAGCCGGTCGCACCCGCGCCGAACAGCAGCGCGGGAACCGCGACGAAGGTGTACGCGGTGTAGAGGTCCCCGCCGATCAGGAACCAGGTGACCCAGGAACCGAACTTGCGGCCGCCGAGCCCCCACTCGTCAAGGTGCGCCAGCGTGCTCCCGGCCTGCCAGCGCGCGGCCATGAAACCGAGCACGGTGACGAGCAGGAAGAGCAGCAGGAAGATGATCAGCTCGGTCCAGTGGATGCCGCTCACCGCGCGCTCCCCTCATCGAGGTCGTCGACGCTGAGCAGGTCCGGCGCCTCGGCGGACACCGGCTCGTCCCTGGTCTTGAAGTAGACGACTGAGGTGCATAACACGCCAACGGCGATCCCGGCGAACTGGAACCAGTAGAAGAACGGCATACCGAACAGGGTCGGGCCGGAGTGGTTGTAGAGCGGCGTGAGGAGCCACAGGAGCGGGATCAGCAGGAGCAGGTTCCAAGCGTTCCACCGCAGACCGGAACGCGTCGGTGCATTCGGCATCCGGTCACAGTAGGGCGTTGCCCCGCTCACGCGCCATAGGCGCACGGCATCCCGTGCTGGCCCGCGAGTTCGCTGGCCGGACGGACTGCGGTTACGACTTGGACGGCGCGACCGCGACCATCAGCACGGCACCTAACGCCAGGACCAACATAGCCAGGCCGGCGACCATCACGCACCTCCTTCGTCCCTCGTGACCAGTGTCACTACGTGGACGTATGACGGAGCGTGCGCGTTGCGCCGGCCTGCGGCCAACCGAATATCGAGTCGATCTCGATTGGGCATCGAGCGGCTCCACAGGCTGTGCACAGCTGCGTCCACAGCCTGTGGATACCCGCTTCGGGGACGATCAAGCCAACGAGATCAGCCGTTGCTTGAGGGCCATGAGCTCGTCCTTGAGCAGGGTCGGCGTCTTCGGCCCGATCTTGTCGAACCACTCCTCGATCAGCGGGATCTCCTCGCGCCACTCGGCCGCGTCGACCCGGAGCGCCGCCTCGATGTCCTCGCGCGGCGCGTCCAGACCGGACAGATCAAGGTCGTCCGCGGTCGGCACCCAGCCGATCGGTGTCTCGTTGGCCGCCGCCTTGCCCTCGATCCGCTCGATGGCCCACTTCAGCACCCGGGAGTTCTCCCCGAAGCCGGGCCACAGGAAGTGCCGGTCGGCGCCGCGGCGGAACCAGTTCACGTAGAAGATCTTGGGCAGCTTGGCCGCGTCGGCCCGCTTGCCGGTGTCGATCCAGTGCTGGAAGTAGTCCGCGGCGTGGTAACCGATGAACGGCAGCATCGCCATGGGATCCCGGCGCACCACGCCGACCTTGCCCTTGGCCGCAGCGGTGGTCTCCGAGGAGAGCGTGGCGCCCATGAAGGTGCCGTGCTGCCAGTCGCGCGACTCGGTGATCAGCGGGATCGTGGTGGCCCGCCGGCCGCCGAAGAAGATCGCCGAGATCGGCACGCCCTTCGGGTCGTCCCACTCCGGCGCCAGGATCGGGCACTGCGCCATCGGCGTGCAGTACCGCGAATTGGGGTGCGAGCTCGGTTCCCCGTTCTTCCCGTCCTCCGGCGTCCAGTCCCGCTTCTTCCATGAGGTCAGGTGCGCGGGCGGATCGCCCATGCCCTCCCACCAGATGTCCCCGTCGTCGGTGAGCGCGACGTTGGTGAACAGCGAGTTGCCCTTCGCGATGGTGCGCATGGCGTTCGGGTTGGTGTGCCAGTCGGTGCCCGGGGCCACGCCGAAGAAGCCGAACTCCGGGTTCACCGCGTAGAGCCGGCCGTCGTCACCGAACCGCATCCAGGCGATGTCGTCGCCGAGGGTCTGCACCTTCCAGCCCGGGATGGTCGGCTGGAGCATGGCCAGGTTGGTCTTGCCGCAGGCGCTCGGGAAGGCCGCCGCGATGTAGTAGACCTGGTTCTCCGGGGAGATCAACTTGAGGATCAGCATGTGCTCGGCAAGCCAGCCCTCGTCCCGGCCGATCACCGAGGCGATCCGCAGCGAGTAGCACTTCTTGCCGAGCAGCGCGTTGCCGCCGTAGCCCGAGCCGTAGCTCCAGATCAACCGCTCCTCGGGGAAGTGGGTGATGTACTTGGTCTCGTTGCACGGCCAGGGCACGTCCTCCTGGTCCGAGTCCAGCGGCGCACCGAGCGAGTGCAGTGCCGGCACGAACTCGCGCTCCTTGCCCCGCTCGTCGAAGAACTTCGGCAGCACCCGGCTGCCCATCCTGGTCATCACCCGCATCGAGATCACGACGTACTCGGAGTCGGTGATCTCCACGCCCAGCATGGGGTTCTTCGCCGAGAGCGGTCCCATGCAGAACGGGATCACGTACATCGTGCGACCACGCATCGAGCCCCGGTAGAGCTCGGTCATGATCGACTTCATCTCGTCCGGCTGCATCCAGTTGTTCGTCGGACCCGCGTCCTCGGGGCTGCGCGAACAGATGAAGGTGCGCTCCTCGACCCGGGCCACGTCGCCGGGGTCGGAGGCACACCAGAAGGAGTTCGGCTTCTCCTTCAAGGGGGTCAGCGTGCCGGCAGCGACCAGCTTTCCGGTCAGTCGCTCCCATTCGGCGTCCGAACCGTCACACCAGACGACCCGATCCGGCGTGGTGAGCTCGGCCACCTCCTGAACCCACGACAGGAGCCGCCCATGCGTAGTCGGTGCCCTATCCAAGCCAGGAATTGCCACTGCCGTCATCTGCCTCGTCTCCAGACTGAACGCCGTAGCCCTCAAGGACGCCGTTGTCCCAGGTGGGGGGACTCCGGCGTCCTCACTATCGAATGGCAAAAACACCCGACCCGTTTCAGCTCCGGGGCGGGCTGTGCCGCTTAGGTGGATGCCCAGAGGTTAACCCGCTAATCGTCCGTTAACCGGCTTCTCACCTGTCGTTTGCCTCACAAGACCGATAAGGGAATCGATTCAGCACACGGATGAAGTACCGCCAAAACACAGTGATCCCGGCACGTTCACGCGTGCCGGGATCAGGTCGAGTCGGGACGCGGCGTTACCGAGACTCCGCCCACACCGAGTCGGAGCCGCTGGCCGGGGAGTCGGCATGGTAGGTGCCGTCCGCGTCGAGGTGACCCCGCTCGGTGACCTCCCAGTCCTCGCCGCCCTTGTTCGCGGTCACCGTGACGTCGCCGTCGGCCTCGATCACGACCGCGGTGTCCGCGGTGCCGTTGCCATCCGCGTCGGTGAACGCGTAGGTGGTGCCGTCCTTGTCGGTCACGATCGCGGTGTCGTTGGTGCCGTCACCGTCCGAGTCGTATTCCGCCTGCCCCGCGTCGAACTCACCGCTCTTGGTGTGCACGGTGATGTCCTCGCCCGAACCGTGCTGACCGCCGGGCTGCTCGTCGCTGTGCTCACCGGGTTGGCCGCTGTGCCCGGTTTCGGTGGACCCGCCCTTCGGCGTGCCGCCCGAGTGGTCGGTGTCGTTCTTGTGCGGCGCGCCGCCAGCATGACCGTCCGCGCCGTCCCCGCTCGGCGTCGGCAGGCTGTTCACGTCCTCTTCCTTCCACTCACCGGAGGACTCGTCGAACTCGGCGCCGGAGACCACGTTCCCGTCGTGGTCGAACTGGACCGCGACGTCCGCCGCGCCGTCCCCGTCCGTGTCCGCGAACGCGATGTGGCCGTCGTCGGTCTCTACCACCGCGGTGTCGTTGTGGCCGTCGTGGTCGTAGTCGTAGTTCTCCTCGACCTCGTAGCTCTCGCCGTCGACCTCGACGGTCAGCTCGTCGCCGCCGTGGGTCTCGGTGGTGGTGCTGGTGTCGTCACCATGCTCGTCCACGTACACGGGCGTACCCCCCAATCGGGATGAAAGATCTTCTGTGCTGACGGTTGTTGGACTAACCGTAGGCGCGGGTGGTTCCCGGGCCAAGCGAGGTCTCCCGGCGGGTCACGGCCGGTCACGGACCGACCTGATGCTGGCCAGCAGTTGCTCGGCGCGTTCCCGGCCGGCGGTGATCTCGGTCAGCCGCTTGTTCACCACGGTGAGCAACTTGGACCGCTCGCTGGTGTCGAGCCGCAGCGCCTTGTCCACCTCACGCAACTCCTCCTCGATCCCGGCGATCCGCTTGCCGAGCGCCTCGTCGAGCGCCAGGGAGAGCTGCGACTCCGCCTCGATCAGCTGCTCGGCGACCAGCTGGTCCAGAGTGGACCGGGCGTCGGCGATCGACTCGGTGAGCCACTGCTTCATGTGCTGCTTGTCCGCGGTGTGCCGGCGCGTCTTGGCGATCCACCAGCCGGCGCCGAGCCCGACCACGATGGTCGGTACGGCGACGATGGCCGCGGCGGCCCCGGCCACCCCGATGCCGAGCATGGCGGTCGCCCCTCTGGCCAGGCCGAGGCCACCGCTCACCCCCATGAACACCAGCAGCTTGTCCTCCGCAGTGGGCGGGCGCTTGTCCGGCGGGCGCAGCATGATCGGCGGACGGCCGGCCCTGGCGAACTGAGCCCGGATCACCTCGAGCTCGTCGGGCTGGAACAGCTCGCCGAGCACCGCGTCGGTCACCTGGTTGAGCCGCGCGCCGACGGTCGCGCTGATCCGGCCGGACACCAGGTGCAGCGCCGCGTCCACCTGGCCGGGCAGCGTTACCAGGGTGTCCTTGTCGGCCACGTCGATGGCCTGGCGAAACCACGACTGGACGTCCCGCATCTGCCGGCTGACCTCGTGGTTGTTCTCCACCCGGGTGCGCTGCACCTCGCTGCGCAGCCGGACCTGCCAGCCCTTGGTGGAGGAGCGGCGATCCGCGGTGAGCTCCTCCTTGCGGGCCCGCAGCGCGTCCGCCTCGGCCTCGCCGGTGGACAGCGCCCGGCGCTCGGCCTCGCAGCGCACCCGCAGCTCGCCGAGCGCGGTGGACAGCGCGCGCAGCGTGTTCGCCTCGGACAGCATCACCGAACGGCCGACCAGCAGCTCGAGCATGGCGGTGCGGAGCTGGTCCACGCCGGAGCGCTCGCGAAGCATGGCGGCCGCCTCGGCGTTGGGCGCCGTGGCCGACAGCTCGTACATCCGGGCGGACACCGGGTGGAACCGGGCGCCGGCGAACCGCGGGGCGTGCTCGGCGAGCAATGCCAGGTTGGCGTCGAGCACCTGGCGCCAGCCCCGGAACTGGTCCACTTTGGACAGCGCGAACAGCACGGTCTCCACCCGCTCGCCGACGCTGGCGAGGAAGTTCAGCTCGCCCGCGGTGAACGGCGCGGAGGCGTCCACCACGAACAGCAGAGCGGTGGCGGACGCGGCCGCCTCGGCGGCCAGCTCGCCGTGCGCCGAATCCAGCCCACCAACTCCTGGAGTGTCCACAAGGGACATCTTGGAAAGCAGCTCGACCGGACCGTCCACCTCGACGTAGCGCGGCGGCAGCTCGCCGGCCGGCAGCTCGTGCGCCGCGGACACCCACCTGACCAGCTCGGCGAGGTCGATCGGCACCGGAGCGAGCTGGCCCGGGTAGCAGGCCCTGGCCGCCCAGCGCTCGGCGTGGCCGAACACCAGGTAGGTCGCGGTGGCCACCTCGGCATCGACCGGGGACAGGCCCGGCGCCACGAGCAGCGCGTTGACCAGCGAGCTCTTTCCGCGGTTGGTCTCGCCGACCACCACGGCCGACGGGTTGCGCCCGCGCCTGGCCCTGATCTCCTCCACCCAGCGGGCCGAGTCCGGGTCCACCTCCCGGATCAGCGCGAGCAGCTTCTCCCGCGCCGCCGCCACCTGTTTGGGCAGCGACGGTTGCTGGGCGGTGGCGGCGGTCATCGGGCCGTCCGGTTGTAGACCGTCACGATCGGTGCGCGCAGCACCTCGCCCCGGTCGGCGAACCCGACCAGCTCGGTCTCCGCGACCACCCCGTCGAGCGCCTCGTCCTCGGTGTTCACCGTGCCGCCCGCCTCATGGTGCGCCGGGTCGAACCGCTGTCCGTCCGGACGCAGCGCGGTCACCCCGACCGACGCGAGGCCTTCCTCGATCCGCTCGGCCACGCCGGAGCTGCGCGCCCGGTCGAGTGCGTACAAACACAGGTGCACCAACGACTTCCGCTCGGCGAAAGCCTGGTTAACCGCCTCGTCGTCGAGGCCGTCGGCGGCGTCCGCCTCGGCCATGGTCAGGCCGGCCTCGAAGTCGCCGCCGGCGATCAGCCCGTCGGCCGCGATCCCGCCGCCGGACCCGGCCGGCCGCGGCGTGTCGGGTCCGCCCTCCGGTTGCCCGGCCCGCACCGCGTCCGCGATCACCTGCGCCTTGACCTCGACGGTCGGATCGGCCGTCTCCTCGTCCGACCTACCCCGCTTGAACCACGAAGCCACCTCGGCTCACCCCCTCGCTCTTGCTCTGCACGCTCATCAACTGCGCCCGCCGAACTGCCAGCGGTGCACCTCGATCTCGCTGAACAACTCGCCCCGCGCGAAGGGCTCGCCGGCCAACATGGTGTCCACCGCGCCGCGGTCCGGCAGCTCGACGAGCATCGCGCTGCCGGCCCACGCCGTGCCGTCGTCGGACAGCAGGGCCCCTCTGGCGATGAACCGGTCCTCGTAGCCGCCCTCGACGAAGTAGCGCCGATGCGCGTCGCGCAGCTCCGCGTGCCGCCGCGCCACCCCAGCTCGGCCATGGCCGATGACCAGGAACCGTTGGTAGCCGTCGCGAGCGCCGGTGAACTCCCACATGGTGCGGCCCAAACCGTTGCGCCAGCGGCGAATGAGCACCTCGCGGTACACGCCGGCCCGATAGTTCGGCTCCTCGAAAGCGAACCTGCGGGCCGCATCGGCGTCCGGCAGGTCGACCAGGTGCAGGCTGCCGGTCGCGACCATGCGGGCGTCGTCCATGGTGGGCCCTCTGGCGATCATCCCGTCGGCGTAGCCGTCCATGAACGTCCAGTGCGCCTCGAGGATGCGCTCCCGCAGCTCCGCGGCCCCCGGATTGTCGCGACAGTAAACGAAGTACTCCATTGTCCCCTCACTCCGCCGCGCGAAGTTGTTGCCAGATCAGGAAATATGCCCGGTGCACCACGTGCGCCACCCGGCTCTGTGCCGGGGTGGCCCCGAACGAGGCGAACGAGCGCCACCAGCCGGCCCGCTCGAGCGCGAACGCGGACAGCTCGCGCACCGGCCGGCCAGCCATGCCGAGCTGCTCGGCGACGTCGGCGTGGCTGCCCACCCGGAGCACCTCCTCGGCCAGGTCCTCCGGCATGGCCACGGCGCCCGAGGTGACCAGGGTCAGCGCCTCGAGCAGCCGCAGCTGGTGCGCCTCCGGCTTGGCCAGGAGTACCTCGATCGCGTCGTGTACCCGTTGCCGCTCACCGGGATCCCCGGACGCATGGGCCAGCGCGGTGACCGAGGCAAGCGCGGCCGCCGCCTTGATCCCGTCCGCCCTGGCCCGGAACACCGCGTCCAGCCGGCCGCGCACTCTGTCCAGCCCGGAGGCGTCGAGCAGCCTGCGGCGCAACGCACCCGCGGTCAGGTCCGGGTCCGCGCGCAGCGCGTCCACGGCGGTGCGGATGCCGTACAGGTCGAGCTTCTCCAGCAGCCGCACCCTGGTCCCGGCCGGCACGTCGCACTCCCAGGTGGTGAAGATGTCCGGCGACATCAACATCGTCTCCCAGGAGGCATCGTCGGTGTGGGACAGCTGGCGCAGCGCGTCGGCGTCGGCCGAGGTGAACCCGCCGGACTCGGCCGACTCGGCGAGCAGCCCGATCACCGGGATCACGTCGGCCACCCTCGGCTTGAGGGTCTGTGCCTGCTTCTCGGCCAACAGCGTCGCGGCCCGCCAGATGTCGCCGCCGGAGCCGGCCACCGACTCCGGCGCGATGGTGTCCGCCTTGTTCAGCACCGCGATCGCGTTCACCGGCCCGGCCTCGCGGCTGGCCGTCGCCGCGGTGAACGCGGCCAGCGCCTGCTGGTCGTCGGCCCGCACGCCCTGGGTCACCACGTAGAGCACGGCCTCGGCGCCGGCCACGGCGCTGCGCGAGGTCTGGTCCAGCTCGTCGTCCGACGGCTCGGCACCGTGGTGCGCGCCGTCTTCGTCGTCGTTCTTGCGGTGTCTGGCCGCGCCGAGCAGCTGCTCGGTCCGGCGCACCGAGGCGGCGTCCAGGGAACCGAGCCCGGGGGTGTCGATCACGGTCAGGTCGCGCAGCACCGCGTTGGTCAGGTAGGCCTCCAGGTGCGAAACCTGATCGAAGTCGACCTCGAGGTCGCGGGGGATGACCCCGCCCGCGTCGAACGGCAACACCTGCTTGCGCCCGTCGGTGAACACCACCTCGACCCGGTCGACCGTGCCGTACTGGAACCGGGTGACCAGCCGGGTGCACTCACCCACGTCGGTCGGCGCGATCCGCCGCCCGATCAGGGCGTTGACCAGGGTGGACTTGCCCGACTTGATCCGCCCGGCCACGGCGACCTGAAGTGGCGCGGAGAGCCGGCGCAGCACCTCGCGGAACCCGGCGGCGGTGCGCGCGGAGACCTGCGGCTGCAACCGGTGGCAGAGGTGCGCGACCGCCGCGGACAGCGGCCCGGCCACGTGCTGCTCGGTCGCCGTGGTCACCGCTGCCGCTCCCTTTCGACGCTCCCCGCGGCCGGTACCCGCTCCGACCTGGCCGCCCTGCCGCAGATCGTGCCATGCCCGGGCGCATCCCCGGAGCCCGTAACGGGTTTTCCACGCTCCGCCACGGGTACTCCCGGCCTGGTTCTCCCCGAAGGGATGGTGCGCAGGTGGACACCAACGGATATGTGGCGTTCCTGATTCTCGGCGTGGCGCTGGTCGCCCTGGACGCTGCGATCGTCTACCGCAGCGGACGGGCCTATCTGGACGACGCGTACCGCGATCCTCGGGCCTCCCGGTCCATGGTGCAGCTCGTCACCGTGCTGTTCTGCCTGGTGGTGCTCGGTGTGCTCGCGCTCATCTCCACCATCGACATCGACACCGGCAACCAGGTGCAGACCGTGGTGGTGAAGCTCGGCGTGGTGCTGCTGGTGCTGGCCGCGGCGCACGGGGCCACGATGGCGATCCTGTCCCGGGTCCGCGACCGGCTCCGCGAACAGCAGCTCACCGATGAGCTGGTGGACCGCGGTCCGGTGGCCAACCCGACCACCGATCCGGCCGGCCTGACCGGATCGCTGCCGCCGACCGGATGGAACGCGCCGGTGACCAACGGCACTCCGATCCCCAACGACCCGGCTCGGCACCCGGCGGTCAGCCCGCCGATCGAGGAGGGCAACCCCTACTCGCCGACCAGCTGAGCCGCTCTCGACCGCCAGCGACTGTGGGCTGACCGGGGTCACCATTTGGGAGGACCCACCGGTCAGCCCACAGTGCGACGTCAATTCGGCTCGCCGTGCCTACTCTGGACCGGTGCGTCGACTGAGCCTGTGGATGAAGGCCCATCCGGGCTTCGGGGACAGCCTCCTCGCCGGCCTGATCGCGGCGGTCGACCTGTTGTTCTTCGGAGTGCAGGCGACCGCGAACGTGCCAAACGGGCCGACGGTGCCGCCCTGGTACGTGGCCATCCCACTGATCATCGGCACGGTCGCGCCGCTGGCCTTCCGACGCAAGTACCCGTTGGTCGCGGCCTACCTGGTGCTGGTAATCGGGATCCCGCACTCGGCACTCGAGCTTGGCCTCGCCAGCCTGTTCGGGCTGTGCATCGCGGTGTACACGCTGGTCACCTACGTCGGACGCAAGCCGGCCCTGCTGTACGTGATCGCCAACCTGGTGACCGGCGCGATCCAGCTTCGGTTCCAGGCCGACTCCCCCGAAGAGATCCTCGCCGTGGCGATCTTCGCGGTGCTGGCCGTGGCGCTGTGCTGGGCACTCGGCGAGTTCGTCGGTGCCAGGCGCGCCTACCAGGCCGAGGTGGAGGCCCGGCTGCACCTGCTGGAGACCGAGCGTGACCAACAGGCGAAGATCGCGGTGGCGGAGGAACGCGCCCGGATCGCCCGCGAGCTGCACGACGTGGTGGCACACGCGGTGAGCGTGATCGTGGTGCAGGCGGACGGCGCCGCGTACGCCGTGCGCTGCCAGCCGGAGCTGGCCGAGCGGGCGGTCAAGACCATCTCGAGCACCGGGCGTGAGGCGCTGACCGAGTTGCGCCGGCTGCTCGGGGTCTTGCGCAGCGAGCAGGGCGAGGAGGAACGCACCCCGCAGCCGGGCACCCGGTCGCTCGCCGAGCTCGCCGAGCGGGTCCGCACGGTGGGCCTGCCGGTGCGGCTGGACATCGTCGGCGTGATCGACGACCTCCCGGCCGGCGTCGGCCTCGGCATCTACCGGATCGTGCAGGAGGCGTTGACCAACTCGCTCAAGCACGCCGGGCCGGGCGCGTCCGCCCTGGTCCGGGTGGAGCGCACGGCCGGGCAGGTGGAACTGGACGTGCTGGACAACGGGTTGAGCGGCCGGCGCAAGCTGGTAGGGGTGTCCGGCGGCAACGGGCTGATCGGCATGCGGGAGCGAGCGCATGTTTACGGCGGCACCTTGCACGCCGGGCCGCACCCCGGCGGCGGCTGGCGGGTGCGCGCCGTTCTGCCCTTCGGCGCGGCGTAGAGGCACTACGTTGGCCTACGTGATCCGGGTGGTGCTGGTCGACGACCAGGAGTTGATGCGGGTCGGGTTCCGAATGGTGCTCGGCGCACAGGACGACATGGAGATCATCGGCGAGGCGGGCAACGGCAAGGATGCCGTCGATCTGGTCGAACGGCTGCGCCCGGATGTGGCGCTGATGGACGTGCGGATGCCCGTGCTGGACGGGGTCGAGGCGACCAAGCTGATCACCGAGCGGACCGCGACCAAGGTGCTCGTGATGACCACGTTCGACCTCGACGAGTACGCCCTGTCGGCGCTGCGCAGCGGGGCCAGCGGGTTTCTGCTCAAGGACACCCCGCCGGACCACCTCGTGTCCGCGCTGCGCTCGGTGGCCAGCGGCGATGCGGTGGTCTCGCCGAGCGTCACCCGGCGCCTGCTGGACCGGTTCCTCGGCGCCGCCGGCGGCCAGCCGAGGGACCTGTCCGAGCTGAACGTGCTCACCGAACGGGAGCGCGAGGTGCTGGTGCTGATCGCGCACGGCCTGTCCAACACCGAGATCGCCAGAAAGCTGTTCTTGTCCGAGGCCACGGTGAAGACGCACGTCGGCCGGGTGCTGGCCAAGCTGGGCCTGCGCGACCGGGTGCAGGCCGTGGTGCTGGCCTACGAAACCGGCCTGGTCCGGCCCGGTGATGCTTGAGCGGTATCTTCTGCTCGCTGTGTCTTCGGCGCTCACTCGCAAGCTCGTTCGCGCGGCTCGCTGTGTCTTCGGCGCTCACTCGCAAGCTCGTTCGCGCGGCTCGTCGGCCCTGAGCCGGCGTCTTCCCTCCTGCGCTGCTCACTCGCTCGTTCCTCGCTCGCTGCGCTGCTCGTCGGTCCAGACACCGGCGGCCGACTCGCACAGCTCCGGTGCATCGGCGTGAGTCACCTTGCGGCGTGATGTCACCTTGCCGCGTGATGTCACCTTGCGGCGTGATGTCACCTTCCGGCGTGATGTCACTTGCTGGTCAGGTGCGGTAGCTCGCGGCGTCTACGGTGGTCGGGTCGAGGCCGGGGCGCACCACGTCCTCGCGCCACCGGCCCCAGTCCGGCCGGCTGCCGTCCAGGTCGGTGAAGCCGTACTCGTGCATCAGGGTCCAGGACGCGAGGGTGTTGCCGGCGAAGCGCGCGACGTTCGGGTCGGCGGCCAGTGCCGCGACGCCCCGGCCGAGGTAGCGGGGTGTCTCCGAGATCGCGAAGTGCGGGTCGTGCGGCCCCTGCGCATCCGGGCCGCCGCTCACCGCATCCCGCCAGTTCGCCTCGGTGACCTGGTAAACCACCTCCAGCATGAACTCCGAGCGCAGGTAGCCGGGAGTCACCGCGAGGCCGGTGCACCCGTGTTTGGCCAGCTCCGCGCCGAGCGCCCGGCCGAGCGCCCGGACGCCGGACTTGACCAGGTAGTAAGGAATCCCGGCGCCGACGTACTCCTCGTCGTCGCCGTCGGTGACCTCGATCACCAGCCCGCCCGGCCGGCGTACCAGCAGCGGGAGCAGCCGGTGCAGCGCGATCAGGTGGGTCTCCACCCCGTTGCGCACCACCCGCAACGCCTTGTCCACATCGGACTCCCAGTACGGGGTGCCGAACTCGACGAGGGGGTCGCCGCCCCAGACGTCGTCGACCAGGATGTCCAGCCGGCCGTCCCGCTCGGTCTCGATCCGGGCGAGCAGCGCGTCGACGTCGGACACCGAAGTGAAGTCGCAGCGCACCGGGATGCCCTGCCCGCCGGCCGAGGTGACCAGTTCGGCGGTCTCCTCGATGGTCTCCGGCCGGCTCATCGGGGAGCGCTCGGCGCGGGTGGTACGCCCGGTGACGTACACGGTGGCGCCGGCCACCCCCAGTTCGACCGCGATCCCCCGGCCACACCCCCGGGTAGCGCCGGTCACCACCGCGACCTTGCCTGCCAGGCCGTTCTTTTCGTTCGCCATGCGGTCACCCCTACCGGATCGGACCGACAAATCAGGGTTCGCTCAGGGTCGTCACCGACGCGACCCGACTTTGGGTTGATAGACGCTACCTCTGAAAGCTGATCCGAGGTCTCGACCTCAGGGGGACGTGCGGGGTGCCGATGCCCCGACAGCATGGTTCACATCAGCAACCAGACAGGGAGAAACCATGATCGAGGCAGTCGGCCTCACCAAACGGTACGGGCGGACGCTGGCCGTCGACGATCTGTCCTTCACCGTCGCGGCTGGCCGGGTCACCGGGTTCCTCGGCCCCAACGGCGCCGGCAAGTCGACGACCATGCGCATGATCCTCGGCCTCGACGCGCCGACCGCGGGCGGCGTGCGCATCGACGGCAAGCGCTACCGCGAGCTGCACAACCCGCTGCGCATGGTCGGTGCGCTGCTGGACGCCAAGTGGGTGCACCCGAACCGCTCGGCCCGGGCCCATCTGCGCTGGCTGGCCAAGTCCAACAACCTGCCGGCCCGTCGGGTCGACGAGGTGCTCGAGATCGTCGGTCTGACCGCGGTGGCCAACCGCCGCGCCGGCGGGTTCTCGCTCGGCATGTCACAGCGGCTGGGGATCGCCGCCTCGCTGCTCGGCGACCCGCAGGTGCTGCTGTTCGACGAGCCGGTGAACGGCCTCGACCCCGAGGGCATCCTCTGGATCCGGAAGTTCATGCACCGGCTGGCCGACGAGGGCCGAACCGTATTCGTGTCCAGTCATCTGCTCTCCGAGATGGCGCTCACCGCGCAGGATCTCATCGTGATCGGCAAGGGCAAGCTGATCGCGCAGAGCAGCACCGAGGAGTTCGTCGCCCACGCCACCGAGAGCTCGGTCCTCGTGCGCAGCCCGCAACTGGCCGACCTGCGCTCGGCGCTGCGCCGAGCCGAGGCGACCGTCCGGGACGAGGGCGACACCTTGGTCGTGACCGGAATGGACAGTGCGTCGATCGGCGAACTGGCCGCGGCCAGCGGTGCGGTGCTGCACGAGCTCAGCCCGCAGCGCGGCTCGCTCGAGGAGGCCTTCATCCAGCTCACCGGCGACTCCGTCGAGTACCACGCCGGCCTCGGCATCGACAACAAGCCGGCCGACCTGGTCAGCGCCGCGAACGGGAAGTGAACCGATGACTCTGCTCGCCGTCGAACGAATCAAACTGTTCACCACGCGCTCGCCGCTGTGGTGCACCCTGGTCGCCCTTGGCGTGACCGTCGGCTTCGCCGCGCTCATCGCCGGGGTGGACAACGAGAACCCGGTGACCGTCGCCAGCACCCAGTTCGGCTACAACTTCGGTCTGGTCGTGGTGATGGTGATGGCCGCACTGGCGATCACCACGGAGTACCGGTTCAGCACCATCCGGGCGACCTTCCAGGCCATCCCGAACCGCAATGCGGTGCTGCTGGCCAAGACCACCGTGGTGGCGCTGTTCGCCGGACTGATCGGGCTGGTCGGCGCGTTCGGCTCGGTGGCCATCTCCAAGCTCATCCGGCCCAACGCCGACCTGGCGATCAACACCGCCTTCGAGTGGCGGGCGGTGGCCGGTGTCGCACTCGTCTACGCCGTCGCCGCGGTGATCGCGGTCTCGGTCGGCTCACTGGTCCGGCACTCGGCCGGCGCCATCTCGCTGCTGCTGATCTACACCCAGCTGGTGGAGGGACTGGTCTCGCTGATCCCCAAGGTCGGCGACGACATCCAGAAGTGGATGCCGTTCTACGTGGCCAACCGGTTCCTGACCGGTAACCCGGACCTGACCGCCCGTCCGATCGGCGAGGGTCCGCCTCCGTCGGAGACAGTGCTCAGCCCGTGGTGGGCGCTGGCCTACTTCGCCGGGATCGCGCTGGTGTTCCTGACCACCGCGCTGTTCGTGGCGAACAAGCGGGACGCGTAACCGCGGCCGGCCGGCGACGTCGAAACCGGTCACACCAAGGCAAACCACAGGGGAGTCCCTCCCGGCGCATCGGGGCGCGGGGGCAGGGGACAGGGGAATTTCGAGCCCGGGCCATCTTCGGGGGGTGGCCCGGGCTCGAAATTTTGGCGTGTTTTGTACAGCAGACTTTGGGGTAAAGACCACGTTAAGCTGATATGAGTTTTGTCACACCCTACGGACAGGCGCGGTACCGACCCTGTCAGATCGATAGTGACTGGCCGCCGACCTGTCTTGGAGGTTGACCGTTGACGGTGGTTGACACCAGCGTGCCCCCAGAAGTCGCCCCTCCGGAAGAGAGTCATCCGCCGAGCCCGCCCGACCTGCGCGTAGAACCCACTGTCGGCCTCGAATGGTCGCAGGCCATCGAGCAGTGGGGCGGCGAACGGGCCAACAGCCCCGCGGACGCCCGCAACGCATGGGTGCACCGGGCTCCCGAGAAGCAGGTCCTCACGTTCTACTTGGCCGCGCGCGAACACGACCCTCGGCTGCCCGCCCCATGGTGGCTGCGGGCGCTGGCCGCGGGGGTGATCCGGTCGCGGTCCGAGGGCCTCGCCGTCGAGGACCGGGTGGCGAAGCTGCTGGCCTCGCGCCCCGGCTGGGTGTTCGTGCCCTGGGCGGCGGAGGGCGATTCCGGTTTCTGGGAGTACATGCCGTCCGAACGCACGCTGAGCGTTCCCGGGGTGCCGACCACGCTCCTGCTCACCGACCGCCACCAGGGCTGGATCGACGTGATCCCGGTGCACGCCGGTGCGACTCCGGCGCCGATTCCGGTGCAGGGCCTTGCCGACCTGCGCGCCAACCTGGCTCGGCTGGAGTCGCTGCGGCCTAGCATCACGGAGTGATTCCGACCGGACAGAGCCAGCGTTCCGTCGTCAGCTTCGTGCACCGCGGCCGGCGGATGAGCGCCGGCCAGGCCAGGACATGGCAGCGAAGCTGGGGACGGCTCGGCCGGGATCTGGCCGACCTGCCCGACGGACCGCTGGACACCGACGCCTGGTTCGGCCGCCACGCGCCGGTGGTGCTGGAGATCGGCTCGGGGATGGGTGAGACCACCGCGGCGCTGGCCGCCGCCGCGCCCGAGGTGAACTACCTGGCCGTCGAGGTCTACCAGCCGGGCCTCGCCCAGCTGATGATGCGGGCCGAGGCACTCGGCCTCGAGCACCTGCGGCTGGTGCGCGGGGACGCGGTGGCGCTGCTCGCCGAGCACATCGCCCCGGCCGCGCTGGCGGAGGTGCGGATCTTCTTCCCGGATCCGTGGCCGAAGACCAAGCACCACAAGCGCCGCCTGGTGCGCCCCGACTTCGTGGCCATGGTGGCCGCCCGGCTGGCGCCCGGCGGCCGGCTGCGGCTGGCCACCGACTGGGCGCCGTACGCCGAGGAGATGATGGCGGTCTGCGCCGCCGAACCGGCCCTGCGCAACGTCTATCCGGACCTGCCGGGCGGGTGGGCGCCCCGGCCGTCGTGGCGCGGAGTGACCAAGTTCGAGGGCCGCGCCGAGGCGGCCGGGCGGGTCAGCCGGGACCTCGTGTTCGAGCGGTCGCCCTAGCGGGAAGTTTCTCGCCGGCCGCGCCGTCCTGGCAGGATCGGTCCATGCGGTCGCCGTTCCGGTTGCGTGCCCCCGTCGTGCTGCCCTGTGATCCGGCCTGCTCGGTGCTCCGCGACGCCGTGCTGGACGTCGGCGCGGACGGCCGGATCGGCTACTGCGGCCCGGCGCACGCGGCGCCGCCGGAGCCGGAGCTGGTCCAGGACCTCCCCGGGATCCTGTTGCCCGGCCTGGTGAACGCGCACGCGCACAGTCCGATGACGGTGCTCCGCGGCATGGGCGGTGACCTGCCGCTGCTGCGCTGGCTGCACGAGGTGATCTGGCCGGCCGAGGCGTCGCTCACCCCGGCCGACATCGAGGCCGGCATGCTGCTCGGCTCGGTGGAGATGCTCCGCGCGGGGGTCACCACCAGTACCGAGATGTACTTCCACGGCGACGCGCTGGTCCGTGCGGTGTTGGCGTCCGGGGCCCGGTTGGTGGCGACCATGGCGATCCTCGACGCGCCCGCATGGGACTGGCGCGGGATGCTGGAGTCGATCAATGCCTGGATCGACGTCGACGGGCTGCGGCACGGCCCGGACGAACGAATCGAGGTGGGCTACGGCCCGCACTCCGCGTACACGCTGCCGCCGGAGGCCCTGACCATGATCGGCGAGGCGGCCCGGGCCCGGAACGCCCTGGTGCAGATCCATGTCGCGGAGTCGGCCGCCGAGGACGCGGTCCAACGGGAGCGCTACGGCTCGGTGCCGGCCATGCTGGACCAGTTGGGGTTGCTCGGCGGCCGGGTGCTGGCCGCGCACGCGGTGCACCTGTCCGATGCCGACATCGAGACCTTCGCTCGCGCCGGCACGGCGGTCGCGCACTGCCCTGGCTCGAACGCGAAGCTGGCCTCCGGCATTGCCCGGCTCCGCGACCTGCGCGCCGCCGGCGTTGTGGTCGGGCTCGGCACCGACGGTCCGGCCAGCAACGACGACCTCGACCTGTGGGAGGAGATGCGGCTGGCCGCGTTGCTCGCGCGCCTGTCCACGATGGACTCCGCGGCGCTCAGCGGAGTGGACGCGCTGCTGATGTCCACCCGAGGCGGCGCGCAGGCCCTCGGCCGCGACGACATCGGCGCGCTGGAGGCCGGCCGCTGGGCGGACCTGGTACACGTCGACGTGGACGACCCGGCCTTCACCGGCGGCCTTGACGTGCCGGACCGGCAGGTGCTGGCGAACCTGGTGTGGGCCGCCGGATCCCGCGTGGTGCGCGACGTCTGGGTGGCCGGCGAGCGGGTGGTCGCCGGCCGCGAGACGACCAGGGTCGACCGGGCGCGGGTGCAGGCCGAGGCGAGTGCGGTGACCCAGCGGTTGCTGTCGGCCGGGTGATCGCGCTCCGGTCACGCGGAGCGGCTGGTTACCGCTCCAACTCGCCGCGGATGAAGCGCTCGACCGCCTCGTGCGCCTCGACGTCGGAGTACTGCTCCGGCGGCGACTTCATGAAGTAGGCGGAGGCAGAGCGCAGCGGGCCGCCGACGCCGCGGTCGAGCGCGATCTTCGCGGCCCGCACCGCGTCGATGATCACTCCGGCGGAGTTGGGCGAGTCCCACACCTCGAGCTTGTACTCCAGGTTCAGCGGCACGTCCCCGAAGGTCTTGCCCTCCAGCCGAACGTAGGCCCACTTGCGGTCGTCCAGCCAGGGCACGTGGTCGGAAGGTCCGATGTGGACCGAAGCGCGCTCCATCTCGTGCGGGATCTGCGAGGTGACCGACTGGGTCTTGGAGATCTTCTTGGACTGCAGGCGCTTGCGCTCCAGCATGTTCATGAAGTCCATGTTGCCGCCGAAGTTGAGCTGGTAGGTGCGCATCAGCTCCACTCCGCGGTCCTCGAACAGCTTGGCAAGCACCCGGTGCGTGATGGTGGCGCCGACCTGGGACTTGATGTCGTCGCCGATGATCGGCACGCCCGCCTCGGTGAACCTGGCCGCCCACTCCGGGTCCGATGCGATGAACACCGGCAGTGCGTTGACGAAGGCGACCCCGGCCTCGATCGCGCACTGCGCGTAGAACCGGTCCGCGTCCTCCGAGCCGACCGGGAGGTAGGAGACCAGCACCTGGGCCCCCGACTCGCGCAGCGCGGCGACCACGTCGACCGGGCGCTCGTCCGACTCGTCGATGATCTCCCGGTAGTACTCGCCGAGCCCGTCTAAGGTGTGCCCGCGCTGGACGGTGACGCCGAGCGGCGGCACGTCGCAGATCTTGATCGTGTTGTTCTCACTGGCCACGATGGCCTCGGACAGGTCGCGACCGACCTTCTTGGCGTCCACGTCGAACGCCGCGACGAACTCGATGTCGCGCACGTGGTAGTCGCCGAACTGGACGTGCATCAGGCCGGGCACCCGGGAGGCCGGGTCGGCGTCGCGGTAGAAGTGCACGCCCTGCACGAGCGATGCCGCGCAGTTCCCGATCCCGACGACGGCTACCCGAACAGACTCGCCCATCCCGTACTCCTTCTCGTCTCATGCCCGCGGCCCCGGCCGCGGAGCCTCAGTTGGGTGCGCCGCCCCGTTGCTCGCGCTGCTCGTCCGCGATCAGCTCGTTGAGCCACCGCACCTCCCGCTCGCTGCTCTCCAGCCCCAGCCGGTGCAGCTCCCGGGTGTACTTGTCGATCTGCTCGCCGGCACGGGCCATGGCGGCGCGCAAACCCTCCCGGCGCTCCTCGACCCGGCGCCTGCGGCCTTCCAGGATGCGCATCCTGATCTCGGCCGGCGTCCGGGAGAAGAACGCCATGTGCACGCCGAAACCCTCGTCGTCCCACGTTTGCGGACCGGTGTCCGCGAGCAGCTGGGCGAACCGCTCCTTGCCCTCGGCGGTCAGCTTGTAGACCCGTTTCGCCCGCCGGCCCCAGGACCTGGCCGCGGCCCGGTCGTCCGCCTCGACCGGCGGCGCCTCCTCGACGATCAGGCCGGCCCGCAGCAGCCGACGTAGCGTCGGGTACAGCGAGCCGTAGGAGAACGCGCGTAGTGTGCCGAGCATCTCGTAGAGCCGTTTGCGCAGCTCATAGCCGTGCATCGGGGCCTCGTGCAGCAGCCCGAGAATCGCGAACTCGAGCATCGGCACCCCCTCGACAACAGTGAGCTGACCTACCGGCCCACTATATCGCTCCGATACATCTCGGGGTTAAACCGTGTCGATCATCACCGCCCCAGCGTGTCCCGTCGACCAAACGGTGTCTCGACGTGATAACGACGCCGCGTACGCTGTCCTCGTGCAAAGTCAGCGGCAGGTGGTCGACTACGCGTTGCAGCGCAAGGCGCTGCTCGCCGATGTCTACTCGGGCCGGGTCGGCACCAGTGAGGTGTGCGACGCGAGCCCGTACCTGCTGCGTGCCGCCAAGTTCCATGGTCAGCCGAGCGACGTGACCTGTCCTGTGTGCCGCAAGGAACCGCTCACCAGGGTGTCCTGGGTGTACGGGGACGCGCTCAAGCACGCAGCGGGATCGGCGCGGGCGCCCGTGGAACTGGCCCGCATGGCAGCGCTGTTCGAGGAGTTCACCGTCTACGTGGTCGAGGTTTGCCGCACCTGCAGTTGGAACCACCTGGTGCAGTCATACGTCCTGGGAACAGGGGGCCTCGACGCCCGCAAGCCACGTAGGAGGACAGCCGCGGAGTGAGCCCGACCGACCACCGTGCCCATTTTCGCAGGTTGCACCCATCGCAGTTGCACTGGAAGGCCCATTCGTGACAGACCACCGCGATGAGCGGCATCGCCTGAGCGAGCCGGCATGGCCAGCGGGGGACGACCCCGACGCGACCCGTTGGCCCCGTCCCGACGTCCCCCAGGAGCGCACCGGCTTCTGGAGCCCCCTGTGGGAGGACGACAACGAGGTGCCGGCGCCCCGCCCGGCACGCGCCAGCGGCAGAGCGCCCGCCAACGGACATCCGAACGGACACGCCAACGGCAACAGCCGGCCCGAGCCCGGCCGGCCGGTGAGCCCGCCCGGCCAGCAGCCGACCACCGCGATCCGCCGGCCCGCTGCGCCCGCGCTGGACGGCGGCAAGACCGTGGAGCTGCCGAGGGACAACTCCGACGCCCCCACCGAGCTGCTGCCGCCAACGCCCGGGTTGGCCCGCCGCGAGCCGGACCTGCTCACCCACCGCGACCCGGACTTCGACGAGGACGAGGATCTCCTCGACGACGAGGACAGCCCGCTCAGCGACGACGAGCGGCGCAAGCGGCGCAAGAAGATCTGGCGCCGGGTGCGTCGCACCATGTATGTGCTGCTCGTCCTGATGATCGTCGGCCCGGTGCTGGCGTTCTTCATCGCCTATCAGACGGTAGGCGTCCCGTCGCCGAGGGACATCCAGGCCGGTCAGATTCAGCCCGTGACCCTGCGCTACGCCGACGGCAGCGAGCTGGCCAAGATCGTGCCAGAGGGCGCGAACCGGACCTTCGTCGACTACAACGACATCCCGAAGCAGGTTCTCAACGCGGTGTTCGCCGCCGAGGACAACACGTTCATGTCCAACTCCGGCTTCGACCTCAGCGGTGTGCTTCGGGCCGGCTGGAACCAGCTCAGCGGCGGCACCGGCGGCGGCTCGACGATCACCCAGCAGTACGTCAAGAAGGCCACCGGCAACGAGCAGAAGACGATCAGCCGCAAGGCGCTCGAGGTGGTCACCGCCTACAAGATGAACCGGACGTACTCCAAAGAAGACATCATCACCGCCTACCTGAACACGATCTACCTGGGCCGCAACGCCTACGGCATCGCGGCCGCGGCGAAGGCGTACTACGGCAAGGAGCTCAAGGCGCTCACCCCGTCCGAGGCGGCGCTGCTGGCCGGCATGATCCAGGGCCCCGGCAAGTTCAAGGACAACGCCTACATGCAGCGGCGCTGGAACTACGTGATGGACCAGCTGGTGGCCAACAACTGGTTCCCGGCGGATCAGCGCAAGGTGGAGCAGTTCCCCACGCCGGTGCCCTACGAGCAGACCAAGACCAAGGCGCTGGCCGGCCCGCGCGGCCAGCTCCAGGCCGCGGTCTACGCCGAGATCGCCGACGGTCCGACCGGGATGAACGAGGACGACCTAGCGCATGGCGGGTACATCGTCCAGACCACGATCGACCCGAAGGCGCAGTCCCTGGCCGAGAGCGCGGTGCAGGAGACCATGAAGGGCCAGCCGGAGAACCTGCAGCCCGGTCTGGTCGCGGTGGACCCCAACAACGGTGAGATCAAGGCCTACTACGGCGGCCGGGAGCTCGGCACCGACTGGGCCAGGATCCGACAGGAGCCTGGCTCCTCGTTCAAGCCGTTCGACCTGGTGGCCCTGCTGGAGACCGGCAAGGGTCTCGGCGAGGTGTTCGACGGCAGCTCGCCGCGCAAGTTCAAGGGCCAGGAGCGGCGCAACTCGGAGAACGCGCAGTGCCCGTCATGCAGCGTGGCCGAGGCGATGAAGCGCTCGGTCAACACGGTGTTCTTCGACATCGCCCTGAATGTGCTGAACCCGCAGAAGGTGGCCGACGCGGCCAAGCAGGCCGGCATCACCTCGAAGCTGTCCGAGCCGGGCTCCCCGCCGACCGACGGCATCGCGATCGGCGGTGACAGCACCGAGGTGAGCACCATCGAGATGGCCGCCTCGTACGCCACGTTCGCCTCGCGCGGCACCTACCACGCGCCGCACCTGGTGGCCAAGATCCTCAACCCGGACGGCTCGGTCTACTGGCAGGCCCCGGACCAGGAGCGGGCGGCGTTCGACAGCAACCCGAAGACCAACGCGCAGATCGCCCGCAATGTCACCGAGGCGCTGCTGCCGGTGCCGGGGTACTCCAAGATCCCGTGCGCCGACGGTCGGCTGTGCGCCGGCAAGACCGGCACCCACCAGCTCGGCAAGACCGGCAAGAACGCCAAGGCCTGGATGGTCGGGTACACCCCCCAGATTTCCACGGCGGTGTCGCTGAGCGCGGAGAAGGGTGCGCCGATCGAGGACGCCAAGGGCGGCGACATCTTCGGTTCCCGGGTGCCTGGCGCGATCTGGAAGCGGTTCATGGACAACTACCACAAGACGTTCAAGCTGCCCAAGGAGGACTTCGGCAAGTACGAGCCGATCGGCAAGGAGTCGCCCCTTTCGGCGGCCGCGTCGTCAGCCAGCTCCAAGCCGTCCAACCCGGGCCAGCAGCCGAACAACCCGACGACCTCCACCACGCAGCAGCCGGAGGACCCGCCGACCACGACCACCAAGCGGACCAGGATACCCGGCCCGAGCGGGCCGACGACCATCCCCGGCCTACCCGGGCCGGGTGACGGTACCGGCTGAGCCGGCCCGAACACGCCCCGTACCATCGCGCGCGTGCAGGGTGAATCGGGGGCCATGACGGACGAGGACACCGGGACCGCCGATGATCCGGACACGCTGACGCTGACTCCGGCCGATCGCGTGGTGCCGTCCTGGTCGGAGCCGCTGGCGGCGGGAGCGTCCGAGCCGTTCGGCGGGCCGCTCGGGCGGCACGCGGTGATCGGACGGCACTGGTTCTGGACGCCGCTGCGGGTCTGCCTGCTGCTCGCCGTGGCCACCCTGGCCCTCGGCTGGTTCGGCAAGGCGGCCTGCGCCCAGCAGTACTACAACGCGGACTCGAAGCAACTGGAACTGGACTGGCGGTCGAACCGCGCGTTCAGCGCCATGTGCTACTCCGACATCATCCCGCTGTACTCGGCGGAGCGGTTGAACCAGGGCGGGTTCCCGTACCGGACCAAGTGGGTCGACGACGAGGGCAAGCCAACCGCGCACGACCGGTACATGGAGTACCCGGTGCTCACCGGGATGTTCCAGTGGGTCAACGCCAAGCTGGCCCAGGGCTGGGTGCGGCTTGCCGACTCGCCGTGGATTCCGACCGGGCTGCCGGTGGTGGTGTACTTCGACATCAACGCGTTCTGGCTGGCCC
Organism: Labedaea sp.; assembly: GCA_045806965.1. Taxonomy (GTDB): domain Bacteria; phylum Actinomycetota; class Actinomycetes; order Mycobacteriales; family Pseudonocardiaceae; genus DASYTH01. Next base: position 87,872 of record JBJMIG010000066.1, read on the forward strand.
TTGCCTGGCTGGTGACCGTCTGGGCAGTGGCCCGCACGGCTCGGCGCCGGCCGTGGGACGCCGTGCTGGTGGCCGTCTCACCGCTGGTCGCGGTGCACGCCTTCACCAACTTCGACACCCTGGCCACCGCGTGCGCCGCGGCCGGGATGCTGGCCTGGGCGCGAAAGCGTCCGGTGCTGGCCGGCGTGCTGCTCGGCATCGGCGGCGCGGCCAAGCTGTATCCGCTGTTCCTGCTCGGCCCGTTGCTGGTGCTGTGCATCCGGGCCGGCCGGACCGCCGCCTGGCGATCCGCCGCGGTCAGCGCGGTGCTGGCCTGGGTCGCGGTGAACGTGCCCATCTGGTACGCCTACCGCGACGGTTGGTGGGAGTTCTTCCGGCGCAACAGTTTGCGCGGCGCGGATCCGGACTCGATCTACAACGCGATCACCCAGTGGAGCGGGTGGGGCGGGTTCGACGGGCGGCTCGATTTCCAGCAGACGCCGACCCTGCTGAACGCGGTGAGCGCGGCGCTGTTCATCGCCTGCTGCCTCGGGGTCGCGTTCGTGACCTTGCACGCGCCCGTCCGGCCGCGCGTCGCCCAGCTGGGTTTCCTTGTGGTGGCCGGCTTCCTGCTGACCAACAAGGTGTGGAGCCCGCAGTACTCACTGTGGCTGGTGCCGCTGGCCGTACTGGCCGTGCCGAGATGGAAGCCGCTGCTGGCCTGGATGACCATCGACGCGCTGCTCTGGGCGCCGCGGATGATGTTCTATCTCGGGGTGGATCCGCAGAACGCGAAGAAGGGCCTGCCGATCGACTGGTTCCTCGGCGCGGTGCTGGTCCGCGACGCGATCGTGCTCGGGCTGTGTGTGCTGGTGATCTACGAGATCTACCACCCGGCCAGGGATCTGGTCCGGCAGGCCGGCGACGACGATCCGGCCGGCGGGGTGCTGGACGGCGCGCCCGATCGTTTCACGTTGAACATCGCGAAACCGGGCTCAACGGTCGGCGAGCCGGCGGACCAGCTTCAGCCCTGACCAGACCTCGTCAATCGCACAGACCTTCACGTCCACCAGGCCGCCGGCCAGAGCGTGCTCCCGCACCACGTTCCCGGTCAGGTCGGTGGACACCCCGGAGGACTTCTTCGGCCAGGCGATCCACAGGGCGCCGTTGACCACGATCCGGTCGACCGCCGTCGCCCAGCCGCGCTGGAGGTCGGCCAGCGAGGGGCAGAACATCAGCAGCACGTCATAAGGTTCCCGGCCGGCCCGGGTGTGGTGTGGACAGTCCAAGGCGAACCCGTCGGGCGCGCCGGCGACCAGCACCCGGCTGGTGTCCTTGATGCCGAGCTTGACGGTCAGCGGCTTGCCGGAGTATCCCGCGGTCACGCCGGCGCCCGAGCGCCCGCGGCTGGCAGCCTGGGAAGGTCCTCGTCCACAGTGGACCGCGCGGTGAGGAACACGAAGAACAACGCGGCAAGCAGCGCCGCCCGGCCCCAGACACCGACCATCACGGCCTGTGCGGCCAAGCCGTCGAAGATGCCGCTGTGTTTGCCCCAGACAATCTCGTAGTACCACCGGAAGATCCCGATGCCCATGGCCAGGTCGGCGACGAAGTAGGCGAGAATCCAGCCCCAGCGAATCCGCAACAGCACGAACATGGGCACCAGCCAGAGCGTGTACTGCGGCGAGTGAACCTTGTGCAGCAACAGGAATCCGCACAGCATCGCGGCGGACACCGGCACCCACGGGTAGGTGCCCTCGCGCTGGTAGCGCGCCCAGCCGATCGCGCAGGCGAGCACGAACGCGATCAGCATCGAGGTCAGTGACATCAGGCTGATCAGGTCCTGCACGCCGGCGTTGTCCGGGTTGGAGTCCGGCCGCAGACCCCAGAACCAGATCGAGTTGGTGGTGATGTCCGCCTTGCGCTGCCACTGGAAGACGAACGACGCCTGCCAACCCTCGAACCCCGCGATCGCGAACGGAAGGTTGATCAGGATCGCGGTGCCGAGCGCGGTCCCGGCCACCCGGAACGCGCCGGCGACGTTCCACCGCCGGCCCGGCGGCAACTCACCTCCCCGGTTGCCGCCGGTGAGCACGTACAACGCCAGCGGCAGCACGAAGATGGCCGGATAGAGCTTGAACGCGAAGCCGACCCCGAGCAGCACCGCCGCGAACATGGCGCGGTTGATCAGCGGCCGGTCCGCCCCGGCCCGGCCCCAGCCGCGGTGCAGCACGTAGACCGCGGCGACCGCGCAGGCCACCACCGGCAGCTCCCAGTTGTGAAACGCGTAGAGCACCAGCGGCGGCCCGATCGCCCAGACCAGTGCCCGCCAGCGGGAGAGCTTGCCGAGCAGCCAGGCGGTGAACAGGCCGAACGGGGCCAGCAGGATCGCCGAGGCGAGCAGGAACTGGGCGTCGTTGGTGGCGAACCTGGCGGAGAACCACATCAGCAGGCCGGTCAGCACCGGGTACTCCACGACGCCGCCGATCAGGTGGCCGTCCTCAGTGAGCTTGCCGTGCACGTACGGGAAGACGTGCCGGTCGATGTCCCGGCCGATCCAGAGGTACTGGATGTCGGAGTAGCAGACGTCTTCCTTGTTGCGGCGCTCGTACTCCACGGTGCTCACGCTGCGGCCCCACTGGTCGAAGCTCGGCCCGGTGCACCGGTTCTTGTTGACGAAGCCGAGCACCATGGTGATCCCGCAGAGCAGCACCAGCACGGCGAGCGCGGTCCGGCCGAGGCGCGCGCCGGTGCCGGCGCGCTCGCCTGGTTCCGGAACCGGCGAGGTCGCCGCTCCGGGCACCGGGTTGTCCACGCTCTCCGTCCGGTTTGCCTTTCCTGACATGGGTACCGCCGCATCGGCCGACACGGCCCTCACCGTCCCACGGCCTCACGCAGGAACGAGATGTCCTCCGCCTGGCCCTCGGCCGGAGTCTCCACGACGACCGGTGCGCCGGCCGCGGTGACCACACTCGCGAGCTGCTCGGGGTCGATCGTGCCAGCCTTGATGTTGGCGTGCCGGTCCCGCCACGAGCCGAACTCGTCCCGGGAGTTGTTCAGGTGCACCAGGTCGATACGCCCGGTGATCGCCTTCACCCGGTCAACGATCCCGACCAGGTCCTCGCCCGCGGCGAACGCGTGACAGGTGTCCAGGCAGAAGCCGGCGCCGAACTCGGCCACCTCGTCCCACAGCCGGGCCAGCATGTCGAAGCCCCGAGCCATCGCGTTGTCGCCGCCCGCGGTGTTCTCGATCAGGATGGGCAGCGGGAAGCCGCCGTCCGCGGCCTGGCGTTCGAAGAACTTGCGCCAGTTGACCAGGCCGGCCGCCGGATCCTCGCCCCTGGCCACGTGCCCGCCGTGGACGACGAGACCGGCGGCGCCGATCTTCGCGGCCACGTCGGCGTGCTGCGCCACGGTCTTGCGGGACGGGATCCGGATCCGGTTGTTCATCGAGGCGATGTTGACCGGATAGGGGGAATGTACGAACACGGTCAGTCCGGCCTCGTGCAGCGCGTCGGCCTGGGGGTGCGGCTTGGGCGCCGTCCAGCTCTGCGGGTCGCCAAGGAAGAACTGAACCACCTCGGCCTGACGCTCGAGGGCGCCGCCAAGCACGTCCTCGGCGTGGATGTGGGCGCCTATGCTCATGGACAACGAGCCTAGTAGGTGGCGAAATGCTGCCACCGCGCTCATTGCCGCTAGGCCGAATGGGGCAATAGCGCTGTGCGCGTCACCAGGTCAGGTTACCGTCGTTCTCAGTACAGGAGCTACTCGCGAGTATCTAAGCCGGGAGGGATGACGATGCGGCAGCGTGTGAAGAGGTTTGCCGCCGCGCTGACCCTGGCCTTCGCCGGGTCCGCCACGGCGATGCTGGCCGGCAGCGCCGCCGCCGCGGCGGCCCCGCCCATCGTCATCGGCAGTTGCGCCACCTCCGTGCAGGGCACCCCCGGCCAACCCGTCTCCCTCAGCCCGAGTGCGGTGCTCGGCGTGGTGACCGACGCGGTGCGGACCGTGCCGCTGGTCGGCCCGGTTCTGGCGGGCCAGGTCGCACCGGTGTTCGCCGGCCTGCCGCCCATCCCGATCGGCGCGCTGCCCACCGGGACCGGCTACATCTCCGGCGGCACCATCGCCAACCAGGTGGTCGCGGCGCTGCGCACCATCCCGCTGCTCGGCGGCGTGATCGGCACCGTGGCCGGCACCGTGCAGGGCAGCCTGACCAGCATGTGCGGGGTCGCGGTCACCGGGGTGAACCAGGCGGCGGCGCCGGTGCAGGACGGCGCCAAGGCGGTCGCGGACGCCTCGGCACAGGCCACCGGCGGGTTGCTGCCGGGCGGCGGGCCCGGCGGCGCGACTCCGCCAGGTACCGGGCTACCCGGCGGGACCAACCCCGGCGGCGGTTCCGGCGGCGCCGGCACCACCACGGGGAGTGGACCGAACCAGCCCAACCAGCCGGTGCTCGGCGGCGCCCCTGGCGGCGGTTTCGACCTCGGCCAGTTCTGGACCGGCCGCTCACCGATGGCCGACTACAGCTCCATCCCGTTCGCCAAGGCCGGCCTGTTCTCCCCGGCACCCGGCGTGCGCTACGGCGGCGCGGTGACCGGCTACTCGCCCCAGTTCGGCATCCTCGGCAGCGGCGCCCCGGACGGCGTGCAGGCCGCCGGGCACGCCGAGGGACTGCGCCCGCCGACCGGCGCCGGGATCGCCTTCCCGATCCTGCTCGCGGTGTTCGCCCTGTCCGGCGTGACCGCGGCGCTGGTCCGCACCTGGGTGCTCCGTCGGGCCCCGCTGGCCTGAGCTAGACTTTCCCCGGTAGACCCCTCCTGCCACGGAGAGTCCGTGGCCGCCGAGTCCACAGGAGGTGAGTGGTCTTCATGCGTCATTACGAGGTCATGGTCATCCTCGATCCCACTCTCGACGAGCGGACGGTTCAGCCGTCGCTAGAGACCTTTCTCAATGTCATCCGGACGTCCGGCGGCAACGTCGAGAAGGTCGACATCTGGGGTAAGCGCCGGTTGTCGTTCGAGATCAACAAGCACGCCGAGGGCATCTACGCGGTGCTCGACGTGAACGCGGAACCGGACGCGGTCAAGGAGTTGGACCGTCAGCTGTCGCTTCAAGAGTCGGTGCTGCGGACTAAGGTCATGCGGCGCGACCCCGCCGGGGCCTGATACCTGAGGAGGCACGCGATGGCTGGTGACACCATGGTGACCGTGATCGGCAACCTGACCGCCGATCCCGAGCTTCGGTTCACGCCGTCCGGCGCGGCGGTGGCGAGCTTCACCGTCGCCTCGACGCCACGCACGTTCGACCGGCAGAGCGGCGAATGGAAGGACGGCGAGGCGCTGTTCCTGCGCTGCAACATCTGGCGGCAGGCCGCGGAGAACGTGGCCGAATCGCTGACCCGCGGCGCCCGCGTGATCGTCAACGGCCGCCTCAAGCAGCGCTCGTTCGAGACCCGCGAGGGCGAGAAGCGCACCGTCGTCGAGTTGGACGTGGAAGAGATCGGCCCGTCGCTGCGCTACGCCACCGCCAAGGTCAACAAGGTGAGCCGGGGCAGCGGTGGCGGCGGCTACGGCTCGGGAAACGGTCCCTCCGCGCCGCCGGACGACCCGTGGGGCTCGGCCCCGCCGGCCGGTTCCGGTTCCACCGCCGGCGGCGGCGGCGGATACGCCGATGAGCCACCGTTCTGACCTGATCGACCCGCACCAACGCACGTTCCACGAACTTCCCATTCAGGAGTACCGCCGTGGCCAAGCCACCCATTCGCAAACCGAAGAAGAAGATCTGCGTGTTCTGCAAGGGCAAGGACGCGCAGAACATCGACTACAAGGACACCACGCTGCTGCGGAAGTACATCTCCGACCGCGGCAAGATCCGTGCGCGCCGGGTCACCGGCAACTGCAGCCAGCACCAGCGCGACGTCGCCATCGCGGTGAAGAACGCCCGCGAGATGGCGCTGCTGCCGTACACCTCGACCGCCCGCTGAGCCGACAGGAGCATCCGTGAAGCTCATTCTCACCACCGATGTGAGCGGCCTCGGCGGTCCCGGTGACCTGGTCGAGGTCAAGGACGGCTACGGCCGCAACTACCTGCTGCCCCAAGGTCTCGCCATCCGGGCGACCAAGGGGGCGGAGAAGCAGGTGCAGACGATCCGCCGGGCGCAGGACACCAGGCGGATCCGGGACCTCGACCACGCCAAGGAGATCAAGGCCGTGCTCGAGGACCTCAACGTCACGCTCAAGGCGAAGGCCGCACCGGGATCCGGCAAGCTGTTCGGCTCGGTGACCACCGCCGACATCGTGTCCGCCGTCCGCACCGCGGGTGGGCCGGCACTGGACAAGCGCTCGATCGAGCTGGCCGGGCACATCAAGGCGATCGGCAGCCATGAGGTCACCGTTCGGCTGCACCCGGACGTCACCGCGGCCTTCAACCTCAACGTGGCCTCCTCGGGCTGAACAGAAAACGATCACAAACCGCCCGCGCCGAACGACTTCGGCGCGGGCGGTGCTGTTTGTGGACGGCATTTTGCGGCGCGCCAATTCACCGATCCGACACGCCGAGGAAGTATTTCGGTCCGACACGCCGGAGTGATTTTCCAACAACCTGTCCACAGTCTGTGCACACGGTCTGAGCTGCGCTTATTCGGCATACGACGCAGGCTGTCCACAAGTTGTCCCCAGGTCGACGGATACCTGTGCTCAGTTGGCGGCAGGCATCCCCAACCTGTCCCCATCTGCGTCCCCAAGGCGGTTTGCTCTCGTCCGGCCGGCGGCCCTACTGTCCGTCGCGCGGCGGGCGCCTCCCCGACAGGCGCCCGCCCGTGGGACCGGAGAACGCGCCGCGGCACCGGAGTCCTTGGTGCCTGCGCGGCGGTTCGCGTACAGTCGAACTCGAACACGTGTTCGACGAGTGGAGGAGGGGGTGGCGACGTGGCATTGACCGACGAGCGGACACCGCCGTCCGCCCCCGCGCCGAGCCTCGACCGGCAGCCGCCCCAGGATCTGGCGGCCGAGCAGAGCGTGCTCGGCGGCATGTTGCTGTCCAAGGATGCCATCGCCGACGTGGTCGAAGTGCTGCGCAGCGGCGACTTCTACCGGCCGGCGCACCAACTCGTCTACGACTGCATCCTCGACCTCTACGGCCGGGGCGAGCCGGCCGACGCGGTGATGGTGTCCGCCGAGCTCGAGCGGCGGGGCGAGATCCGCCGGGTGGGCGGCGCGCCGTACCTGCACACGCTGATCGCCACCGTGCCCACCGCGGCCAACGCCGGCTACTACGCCGAGATCGTGGCCGAGAAGGCCATCCTGCGCCGGCTGGTCGAGGCCGGCACCCGGATCGTCCAGCTCGGCTACGCCGGCGCGGACGGGGCCGACGTGAACGAGGTGGTGGACCGGGCCCAGGCGTCCATCTACGAGGTCACCGAGCGCCGCATGTCCGAGGACTACGTCGCGCTCGAAGAGCTGCTCCAGCCCACCATGGACGAGATCGACGCGATCGCCTCGCGCGGCGGGTCGGCCCTCGGCGTGCCAACCGGGTTCGTCGATCTCGACGAGATCACCAATGGCCTGCACCCCGGTCAGATGATCATCATCGCGGCCCGTCCCGGCATCGGGAAGTCCACCCTGGGTTTGGACTTCTGCCGGTCCTGCTCCGTGCGGCACGGGCTGACCAGCGCGATCTTCTCGCTGGAAATGAGCCGGACCGAGATCGTGATGCGGATGCTCTCGGCCGAGGCGCGGATTCGCCTGCAGGACATGCGCGGCGGACGGATGAGCGATGACGACTGGACCAGGCTGGCCCGGCGGATGAGCGAGATCAGCGAGGCGCCGCTGTTCATCGACGACTCGCCGAACATGACCATGATGGAGATCCGCGCCAAGGCCCGGCGGCTCAAGCAGCGGCACGACCTCAAGCTGATCGTGGTCGACTACATGCAGCTGATGACGTCCGGCAAACGGGTCGAGTCGCGCCAGCAGGAGGTCTCCGAGTTCTCCCGCCAGCTCAAGCTGCTTGCCAAGGAGCTCGAGGTCCCGGTGGTCGCGATCAGCCAGCTCAACCGTGGCCCCGAGCAACGCACCGACAAGCGCCCGATGCTCGCCGATCTGCGGGAAAGTGGTTCCCTGGAACAGGATGCGGACATGGTCCTGCTGATCCACCGCCCGGACGCCTGGGAACGCGACGATCCGAGGGCCGGCGAGGCCGACCTCATCCTGGCCAAGCACCGAGCCGGACCGACGACCACCGTGACGGTCGCGCACCAGTTGCACTACAGCCGGTTCGCCGACCTGGCCCAGGGCTGATGTCGTAACTCACGACTGCTGTCGCCGGCCTGCGGTTGATCCGCGGTCGCTGTCCGGAAAATGCGGTGGCCAGCGAGCTCCACCATGCTGTCCGGCATGCGGACGACGCCATTGCGAGAGTTCCTGCGCACCGAGAGTGCGAGTGGTGTGGTGCTGCTGGTCGCGTCCCTGGCGGCGGTCGTGTGGGCGAACAGTGCCGCGGGTGGCTCCTACGACGCGTTCTGGCAGTCCAACCTGGGCCTTGGGGTCGAGGCGGATCTGAAGCACTGGGTGAACGACGGGCTGATGACCCTGTTCTTCTTCCTGGTCGGCCTGGAGATCAAGCGTGAGCTGGTGGTCGGCGAGCTGAACCGGCCGCGGGCGGCGATGCTTCCGGTGCTGGCCGCGCTCGGCGGGGTGCTGCTGCCGATCGTGGTGTTCGCCGTGGTGGTCGCCGGCGGCCCAGGTGCGTCCGGGTGGGGCGTGCCGATCGCCACGGACATCGCCTTCGCGGTGGGTGTGTTGGCGTTGCTCGGCCGGTCGGTGCCGGACGGGGTGCGGCTGTTCCTGCTCAGCGTGGCCATCGTGGACGACATCGTGGCCATCACGGTGATCGCGGTGTTCTACTCGCACGACCTCGCGCTGGGCTGGCTCGGGGTGGCGGGGCTCTGCGTGCTGGTGATGCTGGCCCTGCGCCGGCTGGGAGTGTGGATGATCTGGCCATACGTGCTGGTGGGGGTGGCGACCTGGTACGCCACGCACGAGTCCGGGGTGCACGCGACGATCGCCGGGGTGGTGCTCGCCCTGCTCTGCCCGGCCCGTCCGGTGCGCGGTCGGGAGGTGCTGCCGACCCTCGAGCACCGGTTGCATCCGTTCGTGGCGTTCGGGATCGTGCCCCTGTTCGGGCTGGCCAACGCGGGGGTCGACCTGCGCGGCGGACAGCTCGCCGCGGCGCTGGGCTCCCGCCTGACCCTGGCCGTGGTGCTCGGCCTCCTGCTGGGAAAGACGATCGGCGTCGCGGGAACGGCGGCGGCGGCCACCGCGGCCGGCCGGCTCGCCCTGCCGGCGGGAGTGCGCGGCGCCCATGTGCGCGGCATGGCGGCGCTGGCCGGCATCGGTTTCACGGTGTCGCTGTTCATCGCCGATCTCAGCCTGGACGACCCGGCTCTGATCAACCAGGCCAAGATCGGCATCCTGGGCGGATCACTGTTGGCCGCTGTGGCCGGCGTGGTCCTGCTGCGGGTTTCGGCGCGGGACCGGGACCCGAAGATGTGACGGCCACGGGCCTCCGCATCAGTCCTGTACGGCTTCGGTGCGGAACTCCGGCGGTGCCTGCAGGTCGCGGGCGCGGAACAGGACGGCGTGCTCGACGCCCATGGCCTTGCCGCCCATCGCGGTGAACTTCGGGATGATGTCCTCGGGGGCGGGGTGGTCCGGGAGCGCGGCCAGGTACGCGGCGTGCGCCTCGAGCGAGGCGACGCCGCGGCGCAACGGCTCACCGGTGACCTCGACGCCGTGGGTCGCACCGAAGCCGGCGAGCCCCGGGACGATGAGCCAGCGCACGGAGTGCGGTTCGAGGTCCTCGTCGTCGACCTGTTCCGGGAAGACCCATCGGTTGCCCGCGTCGCGCACCGCGTCGAGCGTCGCGAGCCCGGCGGCGCGGTGGTCGGCCTGGTCGAAGCCATAGGGCGTGTCGATCTCGTAACCGGTGCCGAGTACGACGTCGGGTGTGAACCGGCGGATCTCCCGGCAGATGTCCCGGCGCAGGTCGAGGCCGTAGACGAGCACACCGTCAGGATGTTCGAGGACGGTCAGGTGCTTGACGCCGACGACGGCGCAGGCGGCCTGCTGCTCGGCGACGCGCAGGCGTGCCGTCTCCTCGGGCGGGTTCGGCATGCCGGCCTCGCCGCGGGTGAGTAGGAGATAACCGACCTCGATGCCGCGGGCGGTCCAGCGAGCGACGGCCGCCGACGTGCCGTACTCCATGTCGTCAGGGTGCGCGACGACGCAGAGCACGCGCTGGAAGGACTCCTCGGGGAGGGCGGGCAACATCATGCCGGCCATCCTTGCGGTGTGGGTCCGGCATCCGCCGGGTGGACCGGCCGAAGACGTGGGGATGGCCGGACCGCGTGCCGCCCCGGTCAGTGCGTGAAGTCGATCCGCATCACGACCCGGCGCGGGGTGGGATGGCTGATCTGGCGGAACCCCGCGTCGGCGAACACCTGGCGGGCGCCAACGTTCAGCTCACCCCAGGTGATTTCCCTACCCGGCTCGGTGATCATTGGATACGCCTCGAGTGCCCGGGCACCGCGCCCGCGGGCGAAGTCGATGGTGGCCCGGGCCAGGGCGTAGGTCAGGCCGCGACCCCGGTAGCCGGTGCGGACCACGAAGCAGGTCACCGCCCAGACGGTGTCGTCGTCCTTGTCCTCGCCGCGGCCACTCCACGGAACCCGGGCGGTGCGCAGCTTGGGGTAGGCGGTGCGCGGCTCGACCGCCACCCAGCCGGCCGGCTCGTCCCCCACGTAGGCCACCAGGCCGCTGGTGGCCTTCGCGTCCGGATCACCGCAGGCGGTCTGCGCGCGGAGCATCGCGGTGCGCTGTTCCTGGCTTGAGTCGCGCCAGATCCACCCGGCCACCTTTAGCCGCTGGCAGTGGCAGCGCGCCGCGTAGTCCGCCCGGCCGAAGATCGCGAGCAGGTCCGGCCAGGCGGCCTCGTTCGCCGGCACGATCCGCACCGGCAGATCCTCGTTCACGCCTGCACGATATTCAGGTCCACGTTGGAATGTGGCGGTTCCAGGTGCCGCGCGTGGGGATGTTCGCGGCTGCGTGCCGATAGTCGCGGAATGATCCAGATCGGTAATCACCCATGACATCCCCGTGGACTGACCGGCCGCAACGGGGTGCGTCCACAAGATCAACGTGTCGTGTGTCGTGAACCCGCCGACCGGGCCTGCCGGCTTGACCTGGAGCGCGCTCCAGAACGTAGCGTCGGCGCCATGAGCGATTCATTGGACGGCGGCACCGCGGTTACGTTGATCACCGGCGGTTCGAGCGGGATCGGCGCGGCCACGGCCCGGCGGCTGCTGGAGCGCGGCGGGCGGGTCGCGGTCACCGGGCGGAACCAGGATCGGCTCGACCGACTGGCCAAGGAGTTGGGTGCGCCCGATGAGCTGCTGACCCTGGTCGCCGACTCGGCGCAACCCGAAGCGGTCCGGGAGAGTGTGGCCGCCACCGTGGCCCGGTTCGGGCGGTTGGACAACGCGGTCGCGAACGCCGGCCACGCCACCCACGACGACCTCGCCGACGGGGATCCGGCGGGCTGGTCCGACATGGTGCTGACCAACGTGCTCGGGCCGGCGCTGCTGGTCAACGCGGCACTGCCCGAACTACGCCGCAGCCGGGGCCGGATCGTGCTGGTCGGCAGCGTGGCCGGGGTCAAGAACACACCGGGGAACATCTACGGGGTGACCAAGTGGGCGGTGACCGGCCTGGCCGAGAACACCAGGCTGCTGGTGACCGGGGATGGCATCGGGGTCACCCTGATCGCACCCGGCCGGGTCGAGACGGCGTTCTGGGACAACCGCGACGGCGGCCTGCCCGACGGGCACCTGCTCAGCGCCGAGCAGATCGCCGACGCCATCGTGTGGGCCGTCGACCAGCCGACCGGCGTCGACGTGAACACCATGGTGATTCGGCCGATCGGACAGAACGTCTGACCGGGCCGCCCCGCGGTTGATCAGCTACTGGGTCTCGTTCGGTGGGCCCGACCCGCGAACGGGCCCGGGAGCCAACGCTCCCGGGCCCGTTGGTTCGCGGTGCCGTTCAGCTGATGTGCTGGTCACTGAACAACGCGGCCAGCTTCGACCTGGTGTCGGCCAGCGTCGGGCTGTCCGTGCCAGCTGCCGGCTGCGCCGCCGGAGTGTCCAGACCGGGCAGCGCCGGAACTCGCACCGGCAGCCCGCCGGTCTGGCCGAGCGCCGGCAGGGCCGGCGCGCCGACCTGCGGTGCGTTCAGGTGCACCGGGAGGCCGGCCGGCAACCCGGGCATGGCCGGAATGGCCGGCAGTCCCGGCAGCCCGGGAAGCCCGCCGGTTGGCAGGCCACCGGTCAGGTTCTTGACCGGCAGGCCACCGGCGAGATTCCCGGTCGGCAGACCACCCGCGAGATTCCCGGTCGGCAGACCACCCGCGAGATTCCCGGTCGGCAGACCACCCGCGAGATTCCCGGTCGGCAGACCACCCGCGACGTTCCCGACCGGTAGCCCGCCGACGAGCGGCAGCCCGTTCAACAGACCGGACAGCATCTCCAGGCCGGGCACCGGACCCATGTCACGCGACGAGCGGTTGAGCTCCGGCATCCGGGGCGCCTGGGTGACCGAGAGACCCTTGAGCGAGTTGCTCAGGTACGCCAACTCCAGCGTCGGCTTGGTCTCGCCAACGGTGAAGTTGCTCGAGTTGCTCGAGCTGGTCAGCGCGTTGGCCAGCAGGGCGACCGGTACGTCATAGACCGGGGCGTCCGCGCCGAGCGGCACCGTCCCGTCCATGCCGGACAGGAGACCGGCGACGCCGCTGGTCGTGGTGGCACCGCCGGCCGTGCCGTTGGTCTGAGCGGCCGACGTCGCGAACGCGGTGCTACCGATCGCCGACACGGCGTCCCCGGACGGCTGCGCGGCCGCGAGGGCGGGCACGGCGAGCAGGTTGCCGGAGATGGTGCCGAAGTCACCGTTGGTGGCCGCGGCCCCGCCGGAGGTGGCGGAGGTGGCGCTGGAACCAGCTGCCCCGTTCAACCCGCCGAGGGCGGCCGCGGCCGCACCGAAGCTCTGCACGATCGGCATCGCCTGCGCGGTGACCACGTTGCCGGACACGGTGCCGGCCGTACCGGCGGTACCGTCGGTACCACCCGCGGTGCTCGCGGTGCTGCTCTGCCCGGTCCCGCCGCTGAGCCCGAGCGCGGCGACGGACTCGCCGAACGCCTGAGCGGCCCCGCCGGCCGGCACGTCAACCAGGTTGCCGGCACCGAAGCCTCCGATGCCGTTGGACTGGTTCTTGCCGCCTGCCGTCGACTGGGTGTCGGACATGCCCTGAGCGACACCCGTGCCGCCCGCGGTGGCGTTGCTACCGAACACCTGGGTGGGCGCGGAGACCGCGAGCCGCCCGATGTTGCCGGCCAGGCTGCCGTTGTTGCCGGTGGTGGTGGCGTCGCCACTCGATTGCATCGTGTTGTGCGCGTTGATGACCGAGCTGGTGTCGCCCACGATCCCGGCGCCGTTGCCCATCACCTGGGCCGGGCCGGCGAGCGCACCGTCCAGCACGTTCGCCGCGCCGAACCCGGCCGGATCGAGGCTGACGATGGGGCCGCCGGCGCTCGAGACCTTGGTCTCGGTCGTGTTCGTGGACGCTTCGCCGAGCGCGGCGACGCCGTTGCCGAAGCCCTCGGCGGGAAGCACCGCCTCGGTCGTCGCGGTGTTGCCACTGATCAGCGAGTCGGTGCCGACGGTTCCGGTGAAGCCGCCCGACGACACGTCCGCGGTGTTGCTGACGCCGGTGACCGCGCTACCCACCGCGGCCGCGGCGTTGCTCATCACATCCACCGGGCCGCTGGCCATCGGCGCGATCACGTTGCCACACGCGGCGCCGTCCGTGCCGTGTGTCTGGTTCCCGCCGCCCGCGGTAGAGCTGACCGCGTTGTCCTGCACGGCGATCGCATCGCCGCCGACCGCCGCGGCGTTGCCGATGACCTCGGCCGGCAGCGCCACCGCCGGGTCGACCATGTTGCCGCCGACCGCGGAGCCGAACCCGTCGGTCTGCGCGTTCCCGCCCGCGTCGGCGGAGGTGACCGTTGCGCATCCGGCGCCGGAGAGGCCGAGCACGCCTCCCGAGTTGCAGTTGACGGAGACGGGACCGGCCACGGCGGGGGCCACCACGGTGCCGGCGGCGGTCGCCAGGTTGCCAGAGGTCAGCACATAGTTGGGCCGGTCGAGGTCGTAGTAGCGGCCGGGTTTCTTGTCGCCGACCGTCGCCGTGGCGTCGCTCGTGGTCTGCGACCCGGTCACCGCCGCGGCGCCGAGCGCATTGCCGTTGGCCTCAAGCGGCACGGCCAGCGGAATCGCTCCGACGGTGCCGGAACCGAAACTGCCGTCACCGTTGGTCCAGATCCAGCCGCCCGCGGTCCCTTCGGTGGTGGCGTCCGAGGTCGCGGCGGCCGAGCCGAGGCCACTGATCGCATTTCCGGTGGCCTGTAGCGGGGTCGCCCACTGCCCGGCCACCACATTGCCGGCAAGGGTGCCGCCGCGGCCGTCGGTCATGATGTCCCCGGTGGCCGCCGCGGACTGGGTGGATGTGCTGCACGCGTAGGCGTTGCCGATACCGCTGATCGCGTTGCCGGTCACCTGCACGGGCAGTGCGTAGTCGAGGTCGACGACGTTGCCGGCCAAGGTGCCGCCCGCGCCGTCGGCGACCTGGGGCCGGGACACCGCCGCGGACTGGTCCGAGGTGCCCTGTGCGACGGCGTCGCCACCGAGCGCGATGGCGTTTCCCGAGACGTTGACCGGAACCACCAGGTCACCGGCGACGCGGTTGCCGGTGAGAGTGTCGCCGCTCGCACCGGAGCCGAGCACGCCGGACGCCATCGCCGACGGGTTGCCCAGATCGGAGGGGCTGATCTCGATCGTGCGTTCAATGGCCGGCGCCTCGACCGGGCCGAGTGGCGTGCCGAAGGCGTTCTGATCGATCCGGACCGGAATGGTCAACGACCCGTCGATCGCCGAGGCCGGCTTGTCGGGGTTCACATCCTCGTCGGCGGACGCGATGCCGGTACCCAGCATCAGCAGCCCACCCGTGACCAGTGCGGTCTGAAGTCCGCGCTTCGCCCAGGTTTGCATCGAAGGCTCTCCTTCCGTAGTCCCTTGCGGGGGTTTGGGCGGGTGGCCGGCCGCATGGCACAGCGGGGCAACGACCACCCGAGTTCGTGGGGGTTTGTGGAACGGTGCTGGCGATTCGGCGCTGCGCGCCGGGAGGTCAGTCGGGGCTTACCCCCGGGGCTCTGCGCGGCGCGGCGATCAGCCGAGGCTCGGTTGCGGGCGGTGCCGGCACCCGGACCAGGCCGCAGCGCCCGGCGCTGACCGGCAGGGCGAACACCGGGGAGTCACCTCCGCCGCCCGCATGGCCGGCGCCGCCCGAGGGCGCCGCCGGTTGCGCGACCGGCAGCCGCGGCGGATTCGGGAGAACCCACGGCGCCGGCGACCCCGGTGCCGGCGACCCATGGCGGATCAGACCGGCGGACGCGTCGACCGGTTCGCCCGGCGCGGACGCCTCCGGGGTGGCGGACGGTGCACCGGCAGGCGGCGCGAGGACCGCCGACTCGGACGGAGCGCCGGCCGGCCCGAGGACCCCCGCCGCGCCGGCGCCCTGGTCGAGCCCGCCGAGGTCGACCAGCACCCGCGGCGCCTGCCCGATCTGGTCGGCCAGATCGTCGCGCAGGTTCTCGGCCAAGCCGCCGCCCAGGTCGTCCGCGAGCCGGGCCGGCCAGGCACCGAGGTCGGTGACCCCTTGTGCCGGCAACATCCGCTCCACCTCGCACGCCTGCTGGGTCGGCCGCACGGCCAGCAGTTCGCCGGCGACGGATGGCTCCGCCAGCCCGGGCGCGGCCGGTTGGGCCGCCGGGCACCGTGGATCCGCCGAAGCGGACGCCGAGGAGATCGCGACCGCGATCGCGGTGCCGGCGACCGAACCACCGAGAACGATCAGTGTCCGCCGCATGGTGCGGCGCAACAGCGCGGCGCCGTCGGCGGGGGATTCGTCCACAGTAGACATACCTGTCGGTCGGGGGCCATGGGTCGTGCAGCCGGTAGATTTTCATCAGTTCGGCCCGCCACGCACGCCCGACACCAACAGACTCCCTGATCGTGTGACGAACACAGAGTGTTTTCACTCTTCACGGTGAGTAGTGTTCCCACCGGTGCCATGTTCTTCCGGTCCGGCTCGCTGGGCGCCGAGCCCAGATGCCGCTCCCGGATGTCGGCTTCGACCGATACCGTGACGTCCGATGAGCAGACCAACGAAAGACCGGGTCGCGGGCCTGAAGCACCCCAGCAACGGCACCGCCACCGATGTGACCGAGCTGGTGCCGAGAGGCCTGCGGGTGAGCGCCGCCCTTGCGTGGCGGTTCCTCGTGGTGATCGCCGCGCTGTACGTGATCGTGTGGCTGGCCGGCTACTTCTTCCAGCTGGTGATCCCGCTGGCCGTGGCGCTGCTGCTGGCCGCGCTGATGGCGCCGGGGGTCGACCGGCTGGAACGGTGGAACGTGCCGCGCTGGGCATCGGTGGTGCTGGTGCTGATCGGCGGTCTCGCCGTGCTCGGCGGCCTGCTCACGTTCGTGATCCTGCAGTTCATCGACGGGCTGCCGCAACTGCAGGACCAGGTGTCGAGCAGCCTCGACCAGATCAAGGACTGGGTCACCAACGGCCCGCTCCATGTCAGCGGCGAACAACTCACGACCTACCTGAACAACGTCATCAGTTCGATCAAGGAGAACCAGTCGGCGATCACCTCGGGCGCGATCACCACCGCCGCGACCATCGGCGAGGTGCTCACCGGGCTGCTGCTCACCCTGTTCGTGCTGATCTTCCTGCTGTACGACGGGCGCGGGATCTGGCAGTTCGTGATCCGCGGCGTGCCGGAGCGGGTGCGCGACCGGGTCGACCTGGCCGGCCGGCGCGGGTTCGGGGCGCTGGTCAGCTTCGTCCGGGCGACCGCGGCGGTGGCCCTGGTCGACGCCGTCGGCATCGGCATCGGGCTCTGGATCCTCGGCGTCCCGCTGGTCATCCCGCTGGCCGCGCTGGTGTTCCTCGGTGCGTTCATCCCGATCGTCGGCGCGGTGATCGCGGGCACCGTGGCCGTGCTGGTCGCGCTGGTCACCAATGGCTTCGTGACCGCGCTGATCGTGCTGGCCGTCGTGATCGCGGTGATGCAACTGGAGGGCCACGTGCTCCAGCCGTGGCTGCTTGGCCGGGCGGTGCGGCTGCACCCGCTGGCCGTGGTGCTGGCCATCGCCGCCGGTTTACTCGCCGCCGGGATTGCCGGGGCGCTGATGGCGGTGCCGCTGCTGGCCGCGCTCAACGCCGGCATCAGGTCCTTGACACATCAGGAGGTGGAGCCCGAACCGGAGGAGGTCGACCCGCTCGCCACGCCCGAGTCCGGGGAGATCGGCGAGACCGCCGAGCGGACATGACCCCGCTGGCAGCCACCCAGGACCCGACCACACCGCTGTGGTGGGGCGCCGTGGTGCTGCGGGTGTTCACCCTGCTCTTCGCCGGTGCGGTCCTGGTCCAGCACTACGACGGGTACGCCCGGCCGACCCTCGGCGCGGTGGTGATCGCCCTGATGATCGGCTGGACCGCCCTGTGCTCCTACGTCTACCTCAACGAGTCCGCGCGCTGGCTCACCTTCACCGTGCTCGACCTGGCGTTGTGCTGCGTGTTCATGACCGCCTCCCGGTGGGTGCTCACCGACGCGCAGCTCACCGGGCCGGCCACCCCGCTGGTGCCGACGATCTGGGTGGCCGGGGCGGTGGCGGCCGGGGCGGTGCGCGGCGGCCCGGTCGTCGGCACGATCTTCGGCGTGGTCGTCGCCGGGTTCAACTACGGCGTGCGCGGTTTCGTCGACACCGACCTGACCAGGGACGCGGTGCTGCTGATCGGTGCCGGCTACGTGCTCGGGCTGGCCGCGAACAACTCGAGGAAGGCGGCCGAGCGGCTGGCTCGGGCGCTGCGCGCGGAGGCCGCGACGGCCGAGCGGGAACGGCTGGCCAGGAGCATCCACGACGGCGTGCTCCAGGTGCTGGCCCGGGTCCGCAGCCGGGGCGCCGCGCTCGGCGGCGAGGCCGCCGAGCTGGCCGAGTTGGCCGGCGCGCAGGAGGTGGCGCTGCGCGCGCTGGTCACCGCCGGACCACCGGAGTCGACGGCGGACGGCACCGCGGACCTGTCGGCGCGGCTGCGGGTGCTGGCCACCGACCGGGTACAAGTGGCCACGCCGGCGACCGCGGTGCCGCTGGCCGAGGCCGCCGTCGCCGAGCTCGTCTTCCTGGTCCGGGAGGCCCTGCAGAACGTCCGGCGGCATGCCGGTCCGCTGGCCAAGGCCTGGGTGCTGGTCGAGGATCTCGGCACCGAGGTCGTGGTCAGCGTGCGCGACGACGGCCCGGGCATCCCGGCGGGTCGGATCGAGGCTGCCGATGCGGAGGGGCGGCTCGGCATCGCCCGTTCGATCAAGGGGCGGGTGGGAGAACTTGGCGGGACCATCGCTCTGGACACGGCGCCCGACGCCGGCACGGAGTGGGAGGTGCGGGTGCCGAGATGACCGAGCGGCGGATCTCCGTGATGGTGGTGGACGACCACCCGATGTGGCGTGACGGAGTCGCCAGGGACCTGGCCGAGCGCGGCTTCGACGTGCGAGCCACGGCCGGCGACGCGGCCGCCGCGATCCGGATCGCCAGGGCGGTCCGACCGGACGTGGTGCTGATGGACCTCAACCTCGGAACCGCCTCCGGGGTGGACGCGACCAGGGAGATCGTCGGGCAGCGGGCCGGCACCAGGGTGCTTGTGCTCTCCGCGAGTGGCGAGCACGCCGACGTGTTGGAGGCGGTCAAGGCGGGTGCCTCCGGATATCTGGTGAAATCCGCCTCCGCGGCGGAGTTGGTGGACGCGGTGCGCCGGACCGCGGCCGGTGACGCGGTGTTCACCGCGGGCCTTGCCGGGCTGGTGCTCGGCGAGTACCGGCGGATGGCGACCGAGCCGGAGGGCCGGGCGCCGCGGCTCTCCGAGCGGGAGACCGAAGTGCTCCGGTTGGTGGCGAAGGGACTGTCCGCGCGGCAGATCGCCGACCGGCTGTTCCTGTCGCACCGCACCGTGGAGAACCACGTGCAGTCCACGCTGCGCAAGTTGCAGCTGCACAACCGGGTCGAGCTGGCTCGCTACGCCATTGAGCACGGCTTGGACGGCGACAGCTAGTTTTGTGGAGTGAGCGAGTTGGTGAGGCAGCCATGAACCACCCGGTGGATCCGCGCACCCTGCGGGTGTCCGACGCGGAGCGCGAGCATGTGGTCGCCTTGTTGCAGAAGGCGATCGGGCAGGGTCTGCTCAGCCTGGACGAGTTCACCGGCCGCACCGACGTCGCGTTGGCCGCCAAGACCAGGGGTGAGCTGAACGCGGTGCTGGTCGACCTGCCCGGGATGGTGCACCGCGAGGCCACCGCGCCGGCCAGTCAACAGCCGGTCGAGCTGCGAGCCACGATGTCCACGCTGAAGCGCACCGGCGACTGGGTGGTGCCGGCCACCCTCCTGGTACAGAACCGAATGGCCTCAACGGACCTGGACTTGACCGAGGCCCGGATCGACCATGCCGAGGTGCACATCGAACTGGACGTGGCGGGCGGGTCGGTGAACCTGCTCGTGCCGGACACCGCGACGGTGGACGCGGACCAGGTCGAGGTCAACATGGGTAGCCTGAAGAACAAGATCGGCGGAGGGAACCGGGGCGGTCGGCCGCACATCGTGCTCAGCGGTTCGGTGCGGGCCGGGTCGCTGCGTATCCGACGCCCCACCTACATCCGCCTCGGCGCCCTGGTGATCCGCTTCCCATGGAAGATCAGTTGGGACTGACGGAGGGATCGGCGTGAAGGCTCTCGTCAAGGTCGCACAGGGTCCGGGGCTCGAGCTGACCACCGTGCCGGATCCGGCGCCCGGCCCGGGCGACGTGGTGCTGCGCGTGCTGCGCACCGGCATCTGCGGCACCGACCTGCACATCGACGCATGGGACGACTGGGCGGCGCGGACCATCAGGGCGCCGCTGGTGCTCGGCCACGAGTTCGTCGGGGAGGTGGTCGAGGTCGGCCCGGCGGTGAGCACCGTGTCGGTGGGTGACCTCGCCAGCGGAGAGGGCCACCTGATCTGCGGGATGTGCCGCAACTGCAAGGCGGGCCGCAGGCACCTGTGCGCCAACACCCGCGGTTTCGGGGTGCACGTCAACGGCGCGTTCGCCGAGTACGCCGTGCTGCCCGAACAGAACACCTGGGTCCACAACTACCCCGTCGACCTGGACGTGGCAGCGATCTTCGACCCGTTCGGCAACGCCGTGCACACCGCGCTGTCCTTTCCGGTGTTCGGCGAGGACGTGCTGATCACCGGCGCCGGACCGATCGGGCTGATGGCCGCCGCGGTGGCCAAGCACGCGGGCGCCCGGCACGTGGTGATCACCGACGTGAGCGAGCACCGGCTGGAGCTGGCTCGCAAACTCGGGGTCGACCTGGCCCTGGACGTGAGTGGGCGGTCCATCGGCGACATCTACGCCCAGCTGGCCATGACCGAGGGCTTCGACGTCGGTCTGGAGATGTCCGGCCAGCCCTCCGCGCTGCGCGACATGATCGCGAACATGGCGCACGGCGGGCGGATCGCCATGCTCGGCCTGCCCGCCGAGGAGATCGCCGTCGACTGGAGCTCGGTGGTGCTGAAGATGATCACCATCAAGGGCATCTACGGGCGGGAGATGTTCGAGACCTGGTACGCCATGTCGGTGTTGTTGCAGGGCGGTCTCGACCTGTCCCCGGTGATCACGCACCGGCTGCCCCACACCGAGCACGCCGCCGCGTTCGCCACCGCGCGCAGCGGGAAGTGCGGCAAGGTCATCATGGACTGGACGGAGGGCTGATGTTCGGCACGATGCGCGACGACCTGCGCCGAACGATCGAGGAGATCCGCGCCGCCGGGCTGTACAAGAGCGAGCGGGTGATCGCCAGCCCGCAGAACGCCACGGTTCGGGTCGGCGCGGGCGCCGAGGTGCTCAACTTCTGTGCCAACAACTACCTCGGCCTCGCCGACCATCCCGCGATGATCGCCGCGGCCAAGGACGCGTTGGAGCGCTGGGGGTTCGGCATGGCCTCGGTGCGCTTCATCTGCGGCACCCAGGAGCCGCACAAGGAGCTCGAGGCCCGGCTCTCGGAGTTCCTCGGCACCGAGGACACCATCCTGTACAGCTCATGCTTCGACGCGAACGGTGGCCTGTTCGAGACGCTGCTCTCCGACGCGGACGCGGTGATCTCCGACGAGCTCAACCATGCCTCGATCATCGACGGGGTGCGGCTGTGCAAGGCACGCCGGCTGCGCTACCGCAACCGCGACCTGGCCGACCTCGAGCGGCAGTTGGTGGACGCGGCGGACGCGCGCTACCGGTTGATCGCGACCGACGGCGTGTTCTCCATGGACGGCTACTTCGCCCCGCTCGACGAGATCTGCGACCTGGCCGACCGGCACGACGCGCTGGTCATGGTGGACGACTCGCACGCGGTCGGTTTCATCGGCGACAAGGGCCGGGGCACCCCGGAGCGGTTCGGCGTGATCGACCGGGTGGACGTGGTGACCGGCACCCTCGGCAAGGCCCTCGGCGGCGCGAGCGGCGGCTACACCTCGGGCCGCGCGGAGATCATCGAGCTGCTCCGGCAGCGCTCCCGGCCGTACCTGTTCTCCAACTCGCTGGCTCCGGCGATCACCGCGGCCACCCTGGCCGGGCTCGAGCTGCTGGACTCCTCGGCCGAGCTGCTCGCCCGGCTGCGGGCCAACACGGCGCTGTTCCGCGCCAGGATGACCGAGGCGGGTTTCGACCTCTCACCCGGCGAGCACCCCATCATCCCGGTGCTGATCGGCGACGCCGCGCTCGCCGCCCGGATGGCGGACCTGTTGCTGGAGCGCGGGATCTACGTGATCGGCTTCTCCTACCCGGTGGTGCCGCACGGCAAGGCCCGGATCCGGGTCCAGCTCTCCGCCGCGCATTCGACGGACGACGTCAACCGCGCGGTGGACGCGTTCATCGCCGCCCGCGATCAGCTCAACTCGGCCGCGGCCGGGTAGGAGGGCTGGGCGCCGCGGCGGGTCACCGAGACGGCCGCCACCCGCACGGCGAGCTCGACCGCCGCGCGCAGATCCGAGCCTGCGGCAAGGCCGACAGCGAGCGCCCCGGTGAACGCGTCGCCGGCGCCGGTGGTGTCCACCGCGTTGACCTTCGGCGCGGCGATCTCGACGGTCGCATCCCGCTCGGCCACCACCGCCCCGCGCGCGCCGAGGGTGAGCACCACCGAACGCGGGCCGAGGCCGAGTAGCCGGCCGGGGTCGGCCGGGCCGTCGAGCAGCCAGGCCGCCTCGTGCTCGTTCACCACCAACGTGTCCACAATGGACAAGGTGGCCGGTGCGACCCTGGTGGCCGGCGAGAGGTTCAGCACCGTCCGCACCCCGTCCGCCGCGGCGAGCGCGATCGCGTACTCCACAACGGAAACCGGCACCTCGAGCGAGGCGACCAGCACCCGGGCCGGACCGAGCACCACGTCGTCCCCGGTCAACTCGGCGTTGGCGCCGGGGGACACCACGATCGCGTTCTCCCCATCCGGCGTCACGGTGATGTAGGCGACGCCGGTGCCCCGCTTGGCGCGGCGGACCCGGGACACGTCCACCCCGGCCGCGCGCATCGAGTCCAGCAGCAGACCGCCGTTCGGGTCCGGGCCGACCGCGCCCAGGAACGCCACCCGGCCGCCGAGCCGGGCGGCCGCGACCGCGGTGTTCGCGCCCTTTCCGCCGGGCAGCACGGTGGTGTCGGAGCCGAGCACGGTCTCGCCGGCTTCCGGCCGGCGGGCCACGGCCACCACCAGATCGGCGTTCGCCGAGCCGAGCACCACGATGTCCACGCACCCAATTGTGCGCCACGAACGCCGCCGACCGGCGCAAACACCCGAGGCCGCCGGTCAGCCGTATGCAACTGTGAACGAATAGGCGGCGCTGGGGACGGTGAATGCCACAATGTTCGTCGACTCTTCCGCGTGGTGTCCCACACCGCGCTCCAGAGCCCACGCCAGGTTCGCAACCGGGCGTCGGGGTCCGGCTCCGCCGGGCTCCGCGCTGCCGGCGCCGATCGCGTAGCCCCCCGAGCGGTCGGTGCCGGCGGCGCGGTCTACCGCGGCGCGGCCTCTTCGGCTCCTGCACCGCCGGCATTGTGGCCGTTGCGCCCCAATTGGTGCCGTAGGGTCAGGCATCGGGGGACGTAGTCGACATTGGGGTGAACGATGACGGCGCCCACACGCCGAGAGCGAAGCAAGGCGGACACCGACCGGGAGATCCGTCAGCAGGCCCGGGCCCTGCTGATCGAGCGGGGGTCGGAGGCGGTGACGCTGCGGGCGATCGCGCGCAAGGTCGGTATCACCGCGCCCGCGCTGTACCGCTACTACGATTCGCGCGAGGACCTGATCGAGCACATCCGGATGGACATCTGCACCGATCTGGCCGATGAGCTCGACGTGGACCTCGCCGGGCTTCCCGGCAGCGACGTGCTGGGCCAGGTGCTGGCCATCTGCCGGGGATTCCGCCGCTGGGCCATCGCGCACCCGCAGGAGTTCTCGCTGGTGTTCGCCTCGCCGGCCGAGCCGTCCGCCCGGCAGGACGGAGAGCTGCACATCCTGGTGCCCGGCACCGACCCGTTCGGCCGGATTTTCCTTTCCGTGGCCGGCCGGGTGCTCACCACCATGACGCTGGCCGCGCCGCCGGCCGACTCGGTGCCCATCGAGCTTCGGACCGATCTGGACACGTTCCGGACGAGCCTGCTGGCCACCATCGCCGATGCCGGCTTCCAGGTGTCCGAAGAGGTGCTCGGCGTCGGCGTCGCCTACGCCATCCTGAAGTTCTGGGTGCGGCTCTACGGGCAGATCGCGCTCGAGGTGTTCGGCCGCTTCCCGTTCGCCGTGGCCAAGCCGGAGCCACTGTTCGAGGCGCTGCTCGCCGACCTGATCCACCAGGTCGGACTCAGCTGACCGACCGGGCGATCTCCAGCGCCTCGGTCAGCGACAGCTTTCCCTCGAGGCGCAGCGTCACGTCGCCGTGCTGCCAGATCAGGGTGCTGCCGGAGAGCCGGGCCGACTCGGTGCGATACCGGCCGTCCCGGTCGACGTAGGTCACCTCGTGCGGCGCGTCCACCCAGAGCGCCTCGTCCTCGCCGACCCGCGCCGGTTCCAGCTCCCCGCCGACCACCAGCTTCTTGTACAGCGCCGGGTCCAGCCGCCCGTCGAACTCGTCGAGCCGGATCGTGCCGTCGCGATAGAGCAGCGACACCAACCTCGGCGGGTCGCCGTCGACCAGCAGCACCTGATCCGGTGGCCCGAGCGTCTCCGCCACCGCCACGGGGAACCGCGCGGCCCGGCGCGCCTCGGCCAGGTCGGCGCCGCGCTGGCCGGGCAGCGTGACCGTGGTGGGTAGCCCGGTCGGCGGCGCGGGCGTGGAACCGAACTCGATCCCGGCGAACCGCAGCAGGTGCGCTACGCCCGCCCGAACCGGCGGCGACACCGCGACCAGCACGGCGAACGCCAGCAGCAGCACCGCGATCGCGGCCGCCACGCGCACGAGTGGAGATCGCCGCGCCGGCCGGGCCAGCCTGGTGCGCACCGCCGCGGTCAGCTCCGCGACACCGGGCGGCTCGGGCACCTCGAGGCTCGCCCCGAGATCGCGCAGCGCGGCCTCGAGCAGCAGGCTCTCCCGCTCAGTCATGGGCCGCCTCCTCCCGCAGGTGACCGGCGACCACGGGGCGCAGCCGGGCCAGCGCGCGGGACAGCCGGGACTTGACCGTGCCCCTCGGCCAGCCGAGCACCTGCGCGGTCTCCGCCTCCGAGAGCTCGAGGAAGTACCGGCAGGTGAGCACCAGCGCGTCCTTCTCCGGCAGTGCCCGGACCGCGTCGAGCAACGCCGTGCGGGACGCCGAGGACAGGGCTATCGACTCCGGCCCGGCCGCAGACAGCTGCTCGGCGCGGCCGGCCACCCGAAGTTCGAGCGCGGCCCGCCGGCGGGCCGAGCGATTCAGGTTGCGCGCCTCGTTGGCGACGATGCGCAGCAGCCACGGCCGGAACGGGGCGTCCGGCCGGAACCCCGTGAGCCCGCGGAAGCCCTTCACGAACGCTTCCTGCACCACGTCCTCGGTGTTCGGTCCGGCGCCGAGCAGGTAGGCGGTCCGGTGGGCGAGCGCGCCATACCTGGCGACCAGGAGCGCATAGGCATCCTGGTCGCCTGCTCGCGCTCGGATCACGACCTGCTGATCCGACTCGTCGTCCATGGCTACACCCGTCCCTACACCGCCAGGCGAGGATCGGTTCCGGTGCTCACAGCACGACGTTGACCAACCGGCCGGGCACCACGATCACCCGGCGCGGCTCGCCGCCGTTCACCAGCTCGGCGATCTTCTCCTCGGCCAGCGCCGCGGCGCGGACCTCGTCGGTGGTGGCCGACGCCGGCACCACCACCCTGGCCCGCACCTTGCCGTTGACCTGGATCGGGTACTCCACGGTGTCGTCCACCAGGTAGCGCTCGTCCGCGACCGGGAACGGCCCGCGCACCAGCGACTCGGTGTGGCCCAGCCGGGCCCACAGCTCCTCGGCGATGTGCGGGCACAGCGGCGCCAGCATCTGCGCCATCGGCTCGGCCACCGCGCGCGGGCTGGCGTGCGCCGTACCGAACTTCTTGGTCACGTGGTTGTTCAGCTCGATCAGCTTGGCCACGCCGGTGTTGTAGCGCATCTCGGCGAAGTCCTCGCGCACCGCGGCGACCGTGCGGTGCAGCGCGCGGGCGGTCTCCTCGTCCAGCGGGTCCTCGGACACCCGCGGTTCACCTGTCTCCTCGTTCACCACGTTTCGCCACAGCCGCTGCAGGAACCGATGCGCGCCGACGACATCCTTGGTCGCCCACGGGCGCGAGGCGTCCATCGGGCCCATGGACATCTCGTACAGCCGGAACGTGTCGGCCCCGTAGCGGTCGCAGATCTCGTCCGGCGTGACCACGTTGCGCAGGCTCTTGCCCATCTTGCCGTACTCCTGGCGGACTTCCTTGCCCTGCCAGAAGAACCGGCCGTCCGATTCGGACACCTCCTCGGCCGGGACGTAGCTGCCGCGCTCGTCGATGTAGGCGTAGGCCTGGATGTAGCCCTGGTTGAATAGCCGCCGGTACGGTTCGTCCGCGCTCAGGTAGCCCAGGTCGAACAGCACCTTCTGCCAGAACCGGGCATACAGCAGGTGCAGCACGGCGTGCTCGACGCCGCCGATGTAGAGGTCGACGCCGCCCGAGTCGCCCGGCCCGTGGATGTCGGGGCGCGGGCCCAGCCAGTAGCGCTCGTTCTCCGGGTCGACGAACCGCTCGTCGTTCACCGGGTCCACGTAACGCAGCTGGTACCAGCAGGAGCCGGCCCAGTTCGGCATGGTGTTGGTGTCCCTGCGGTAGGTCCGCTTGCCGTCACCGAGGTCCAGCTCCACCTCGACCCATTCCGCGGCCCGCGACAGCGGCGGCAGCGGCTCGGTGTCGGCGTTCTCCGGGTCGTAGGTCTTCGGGGAATAGTCGTCCACCTCGGGCAGTTCGACCGGCAGCAGGGTTTCCGGCAGCGCGACCGGCGCACCGGACTCGTCGTAGACCACCGGGAACGGCTCGCCCCAATAACGCTGCCGGGAGAACAGCCAGTCCCGCAGCTTGTACTGGATCGTGCCGTGCCCGTGGCCGTGTTCCTCCAGCCAGGCAATGATCGTCTTCTTGGCCTCGTCGATGTCCAGGCCGTCCAGGAAGCCGGAGTTGGTCGCCGGGCCGGCGCCGGTGTACGCCTCGCCGGCGAAATCCTCGTCCGGCCGCACGGTGCGCACGATCGGCAAACCGAACTCCTCGGCGAAGTCCCAGTCGCGCTGGTCCTGCCCGGGCACCGCCATGATCGCCCCGGTGCCGTAGCCCATCAGCACGTAGTCCGCCACGAAAACCGGAATCTTGGCTTGGTTGACCGGGTTTGTCGCGTAGGTGCCGACGAACACCCCGGTCTTCTCCTTGTTCTCCTGACGGTCCAGCTCGGACTTCATCGAGGCGGCGCGCCGGTAGCCGGCCACCGCCTCGTTCGGGGTGGCCGCGCCGCCGGTCCACCGGCGCTGCGTTCCGTCCGGCCACTCCGTCGCGGTCAGTGCGTCCACCAACGGATGCTCCGGCGCCAGCACCAGGTAGGTCGCGCCGAACACGGTGTCCGGCCGGGTGGTGAACACCTCGATGGCCGCCTCGGCGGCGGGAAAGGCGATCCGCGCGCCATGCGAGCGGCCGATCCAGTTGCGCTGCATGGCTTTGACCTTCTCCGGCCAGTCCAGCCGGTCCAGGTCGTCGAGCAGCCGGTCGGCGTATGCGGTGATCCGCATCATCCATTGGCGCAGGTTCTTGCGGAATACCGGGAAGTTGCCGCGTTCACTGCGGCCGTCCGAGGTGACCTCCTCATTGGACACCACGGTGCCGAGGCCGGGCACCCAGTTCACCGGCGCGTCCGACAGGTAGGCCAGGCGGTGTGAGTCGATCACCGCACGCCGCTCGGCACCGGTCAGCTCACCCCAGTCGCGGCCGTCCGGTGTGGACCGCGTGCCCTGCGCGTACTCCGCCGCCAACTCCTCGATCGGACGGGCCCGGCCGGCCCGCTCGTCGTACCAGGAGTTGAAGATCCGCAGGAAGATCCACTGCGTCCACCGGTAGTAACGCGGGTCCATCGTGGCGATGCGGCGCCGCTCGTCGTGGCCAAGGCCCAGCCGGCGGAGCTGCCGCAGGTAGGTCCGCATGTTCTCCTCGGTGGTCTTGCGCGGGTGCTGGCCGGTCTGCACCGCGAACTGCTCGGCCGGCAGCCCGAACGCGTCGAAGCCCATGGTGTGCAAGACATTGCGGCCGTCCATCCGGTGGAACCGGGCGAACACGTCGGTGCCGATGAAGCCGAGTGGGTGCCCGACGTGCAGTCCGGCGCCGGACGGGTACGGGAACATGTCCTGTACGAACAGTTTGTCCGCCGGCACCGGGCCGGCCAGTGGGCCGACCGGGTTGGGCGCGTGGAAGCTGCCGTGCTCCTCCCAGTGTTGCTGCCAGCGGCGCTCGATCGCGCCGGCCAGCGCGGCGGTGTACCGGTGGGCCGGTACCGCCTCGGCGGCGTCACTCATCACGGTTCCTCCATCTGTGCCGCTCCTGAACAAGACAAAACCCCTCAGCCCGATGGGCGTGAGGGGTTGCCGCGCCGACTACCAACTTCGGTCAGCGCGGCTCGATAAGGAGCAGGCGTGCCGTGCTCATGTACCTCAGCGTACCGCCCGGGAGCAACCGCATAACATCGAGGCCGTGCTCGCACTCGCCGCCGTGCCCGCGCTCGCCGGGCTGCTCTTGGCCGTCGTCGGTCTGCTCGGCCTGCGCGAACGCCTGCCGCGCAACCGGTTCTTCGGCGTGCGCACCGCGGCGACGTTGCGCGACGACAAGGCGTTCCGGCTGGCGAACAAGGTCGCCGGGCTGCCCATCCTGGTCGGCGGCCTGGTCGGCGTGCTGGCGGCGGCCGCCGCGCTGATCCTGCCCGGCACCGGCGGCGTGCTGGTCTGCGTGCTGGTCGCGACGGCCGGGATGCTGGCCATCACGTTCGGCGCCGGCCTGCTCGGCCATCGGGCCGCGCTGGCCATACCCGAACCGGTCCCGGCGGTGCCGGCCGGCTGCGGCGGATGTGCCTGCGGGAACTGCCCGGTCAGCGGGGCCGTGCCGGGCTGAGCCCGCGCCGCCGGTGGTCCGCCGGTCAGTTGGTCCGGACGTCCCCGGGATGGGTGGCGAGCAGCGCGAGCGGCATGCCCTGGCGGCGCAGCACCCGACCCCACAGGTCCTCATCCGGCGGCGCGAGCACGTCGTTCGGCAGCGCCGGGACCACGATCCAGTCGCCGCGCTCGATCTCCCCGGCGAGTTGGCCGACATCCCAGCCCGCGTAGCCGGCGAACACCCGGAGTCCGCGAACCTTGGGCACCAGCGGCTCGGGGTCGGCGTCCAGGTCGACGAGCGCGACCGGCCCGCGCACGCCGATCAACCCGGCGACATTGGCCATGTCCTCGCCGGTGCGCATGGCGGCGAGGCACAGCGCGGTCTTCTGCTCGACCGGGCCGCCGACGAACACGGCACCCGGCCGGCTCACATGCGGCGCCCAGTTCGGCAGCACGTCGTCGACCGGCACGTCGCTCGGCCGGTTCAGCACCACGCCGAGAGTGCCCTCGCCGCGGTGGTCGATGACGAACACGACCGTTCGCCGGAAATTGGAGTCAAGCAGGCTGGGCGCCGCGACGAGCAGCGTGCCCGGCTCCACATCGGCGTCAGGGTGCACGCTGGAAATGATTCCATCAGTGCCTGGGTCGGGAACAACCCGCTGGCCACGCTCGTTGACCCGGTGACCGACGCCATCGAGTCCCCCGGGCCCAACCAGAACCGCCGTCGCGGAATACCGGCCACCGGAGCCGCGATGCGCATATTCGCCGAGAGGCGACCGGGCGTCGGCGCCGGGTGGCCCCGTTGTTCGGGGCCACCCGGGCTCGTTCGCACAACTTTCAGGTCATCCCCGTCACACAACCCGCGTCGTAGGCTGAGACTTCGTGAGCGAGCGTGCGAGCGAACCTTCGGGCACTGCCCCAGCGCCGAGCGTGCGAGGCGGCGGGGTGCGGCGGCTCCGGGCTTGCGAGGAGACATCGTGAGCACCTCGGCCGACGCGCCATCCTCGCCGGCGATGCCGGCGCCGGCACCCCCTGGCGGGCGGGCCGGCGCCGAAGGGCGCGTCGGGCCGCGCCGGCTGCTCGCCATGCCGAACTTTCGCAGGTTGTTGTTCAGCCGCTTCGCCGCGCAGTGGGGGGACGGCCTGTTCCAGGCCGGTCTGGCCGGCGCGGTGATGTTCAACCCGGAGCGCGGCGCGTCCCCGCTGGCCATCGCCGCCGGTTTCACCGTGCTGCTGCTGCCGTACTCGCTCGTCGGGCCGTTCGCCGGCGCGCTGCTCGATCGCTGGGACCGGCGCCAGGTGCTGGTGGTGGCCAACCTGCTGCGCGGTGCGTTGATCCTGTTGTGCGCGCTCGGCGTGGCCGCCGGGGCGAACGGCAGCGTGTTGCTGATGCTCGCCCTGGTGACGGTGGGGGTCAGCCGGTTCGTACTGTCGGGGCTCTCCGCCGCGCTGCCGCACGTGGTGCCGGTACGCACCCTGGTCGAGGCGAACGCCCTGGCCGCAACGCTCGGCGCGGTGATCGCGGTGCTCGGCGCGGTGTGCGCGGTCGGCCTTCGAGCGGTTTTCGGCGCGGGCAACGTCGGCTCCGGCTGGACCACCGGGCTCGCCGCGCTCGGCTCGCTGCTGGCCGCCGCCTTCGCGGCCCGGTTCGCGCGCGCCGCGCTCGGCCCCGACGACGTCGACGAGCCGGCCGTGGCCGCGATCGCGGTGGCGCGCGGGCTGTTCGACGGCGGCCGGGCGGCGCTGCGCAGCCCGAGCGTGTCCGCCGGGTTCGTCGCGCTGTTCGCGCACCGCGCCGCGGTCGGCATCTCGTTCCTGATCACCGTGCTGTTGATGCGTTACACGTTCACCGACCTCGGCCCGCTCAAGGCCGGGCTGCCCGGGCTCGGTGAGATCTTCGTGGCCGGCGGGCTCGGCATCCTGGTGGCCGGGCTGACCACCGCGCGGCTGGTCGAGCGGTTCGGCCGCCGGCAGGCGGTGTGCGGCGCGTTGCTGTTGGCCGCGGCGGCTCAGCTCGGCCTCGGCCTGCCGATGGTGCTGCCGTCGATACTGCTGGCCACCTTCGTGATCATCTACGCCGGTCAGGTGATCAAGCTCTGCGTGGACGCCGCCTGCCAGCGTGACATCGGTGACGAGGCCAGGGGCCGGGTGTTCGCGCTCTACGACACGCTGTTCAACATCACCCAGGTGGTGGCGGTGGCGATCGCCGCGGCGGTGGTCCCGATGCACGGCCGGTCGCCGGTCATGATCCTCGTGGCC
The DNA here is from genome assembly GCA_045806965.1 of Labedaea sp. Lineage (GTDB taxonomy): Bacteria > Actinomycetota > Actinomycetes > Mycobacteriales > Pseudonocardiaceae > DASYTH01. The sequence continues at coordinate 118,954 of JBJMIG010000066.1, forward strand.
ACCGCGCTCTACCTGCTCGGGCTGGCCGGCTTCGTCCTGGTCAGCCGGCGGCACCCGGCGCGGTGATGCCGCGCTCCGCGGCCCAGCGGAGCAGCTCGGCGGCCGCCTCGTCGTGGTCGAGCGGGCCGCGATCGAGGCGCAACTCCTTGAGGTGCTGCCAGGCCTGGCCGACCAGGGGTCCCGGCGCGATGCCGAGCAGCTTCATGATCTCGTTGCCGTCCAGGTCCGGGCGCACCCTGGCCAGGTCCTCCTCGGCGGCGATCCGGGCGATTCGCGCCTCGAGCTCGTCGTAGGTCCGCTGCAACGCGATGGCCTTGCGCCGGTTGCGGGTGGTGCAGTCGGCGCGGACCAGCTTGTGCAGCCGGGAGAGCAGCGGCCCGGCGTCGGTGACGTAGCGGCGCACCGCCGAGTCGGTCCACTCGCCCCGGCCGTAGCCGTGGAACCGCAGGTGCAAGTACACCAGTTGGGACACGTCCTCGACGATCTCCTTGGCGTAGCGCAGCTCGCGCAGCCGCCTGCGGGCCAGCTTGGCGCCGACCACCTCGTGGTGGTGGAAGCTCACCCCGCCGCCCGGCAGGTGCCGGCGGGTGTCCGGCTTGCCGATGTCGTGCAGCAGTGCGGCCAGCCGCAGCACCAGGTCCGGCTCGCCGCCCGGCTCCTCCAGCTCGATCGCCTGGTCGAGCACCACCAGGGAGTGCTGGTAGACGTCCTTGTGCTGATGGTGCTCGTCGATCTCCAGCCGCATCGCCGGCACCTCGGGCAGCACGCGGTCGGCCAACCCGGTGTCGACCATCAGCGCGATCCCGTCCGTCGGCTGCGCCCCGCAGAGCAGCTTGGACAGCTCCGCCTGCACCCGTTCCACGGTGATCCGCTCGATCTGCCCGCTCATCGCGGTCATCGCCGCGACCACCCTCGGCGCCGGGTGGAAACCGAGCTGGCTGACGAACCGGGCCGCCCGCAGCATCCGCAGCGGGTCGTCGGCGAAGGACTCCTCCGGCGTCGCCGGGGTGTCCAACCGGCGCTCGGCCAGGGCGCTCAGCCCGCCATGCGGATCGATGAATTGCTTTGTCGACAACTCAGACGTCAACTCGATGGCCATCGCGTTGACCGTGAAGTCGCGCCGGACCAGGTCACCCTCGATCGAGTCGCCGAAGCGCACCTCGGGATTGCGGCTGACCCGGTCGTAGGAGTCCGCCCGGAACGTGGTCACCTCGCAGGTGACGCCGTTCTTGCTGGCGCCGACCGTGCCGAACGCGATGCCGATGTCCCAGACCGCATCCGTCCAGCCGGACAGAATCCGCTGCACCTCGAGCGGGCGGGCCTCGGTGGTGAAGTCCAGATCGGTGCCGAGCCGGCCGAGTATGGCATCTCGCACGCTGCCGCCGACCAGGTACAGCCGGTGCCCGGCCGCGCGGAACCGGGCAGCCAGGTCTTCCGCGATAGGTGAGATCCGCAACAGCTCTTCTACCGTGCTCAGGCGGGACATCGACACGAGAGTCGAGCGTATCTGCCATGTCGCCAGGTTTACCCGACCACCTCGGCGAGAAGTCCATGGTCGCGCGGTCGCACTACGATCGCGAACATGCCCACCTCCTCCGGCCGCTCTCGCGGTGCCCGCTCCGGGCGGCGCGGCCGGCGGCGCGGCCGGCGGGTCACCGCGGTGGACGAGACCTCGGCCGGCGGGGTCGTGCTGGACGCGGAGCAGGCCAACGTGGCGCTGATCGGCCGGCTCGACCGGCGCGGCCGGCTGCTCTGGTCCCTGCCGAAGGGGCACATCGAGGAGGGCGAGACGCCGGAGCAGACCGCGATGCGCGAGGTGGCCGAGGAAACCGGCATCTCCAGCGAGGTGCTGCGCCCGCTCGGCACCATCGACTACTGGTTCGTCGCCGACAACCGGCGCATTCACAAAACCGTGCATCACTACCTGATGCAGGCCGTCGCGGGCGAGCTGTCCGACGCCGACGTCGAGGTGACCGAGGTGGCCTGGGTCGCGCTGGACGAGCTGGACGAGCGGCTGGCCTACGCCGACGAGCGCCGCCTGGTGCGCAAGGCCCGCGAGCTGCTCGACGAGCGGGTGGCGGGGCAGGAGGGGACCGCATGAACCGGCTCGCCGCCTGGCTCGGGGTGCTCCTGGCCGTGGCCATGCTGCTGCCGCTCGGCACGGCCGGCGACGCGGCTGCCCAGCCGGTGCCGGACCAGCCCAGCCGGATGCGGCTGGACATCGAGTCGCTGTCCCCCCGGCTGCTCACCGCGGACAGCACGTCGGTGACGGTCACGGGGCGGGTGACCAACACCGGCGACCGGCGCATCGACGACATCCGGGCACAGCTGCTCCGGGGCGAGCCACTGGACACCGAGCAGCGGCTGCGCGGCGCCACCAGCGGCACGCCGGACTCGGCCAGGTCGCCCTTCGTGGTGGTGAGCGACGCGCTCGAGCCCGGGCAGAGCGCCCAGGTCGCGCTCACCGTGCCGGTCCGAGGCGGGGACACCTCGCTGAAGATCGACAGCACCGGCGTGTACCAACTCCTGGTCAACATCAACGGCCGGCCCGAGTACGGCGGCCGGGCCCGGCTCGCCGCGGTGTCCGTGCTGCTGCCCGTGCTGTCCGTACCGGGCGGCACCGCCACCCCGCCGGCCGCACGAACCGGCATCACCGTCCTCTGGCCGCTGATCGACGACCATCCTCGGCTGGTGCCGTCGCCCGACGGCCGCTCGCTGCTCTCCGACGACGGGCTGGCCCAGTCGCTGTCCCCGGGCGGCCGGCTCTACGGCCTGGTCAGCACTGCCGCGCAGGCCGGCGCGGCGAACCAGGACCTGCTCGACGGGCTGTGTTTCGCCGTCGACCCGGACCTGCTCGACACCGCCAGGCAGATGAGCACCGGCTACCGCTACCGCACCGGCGACGGCGGCACGGCCGAAGGCGCCGGGGCCGCGGCGGCCAAGACGTGGCTCGCCGACCTCGAGGCGCTCACCACCGGCCGGTGCGTGATCGCGGTCCCGTACGCCGACGCCGACCTGGTGGCGTTGTCCCGGGCCGGCGCCGTGGACCTGCAGAAGCCCGCCCTGAACAGCGCGGCGGTGGTGAACGACCTGCTCAAGCCGGCGGGACTGCCGGGCACCGTGCTCTGGCCGGCTGGCGGCACGCTGGACCAGCGCACCCTGCTCGACCTGGCCGGCAGCACGCCGACCACAGTGCTGGCCGACCCCGCGCACCTGCACAACCGGCAGGGCAGCGCGCCGTACCGGGTGAGCGCGCCGAGCGGTACCGGCGCGATCCAGGCGTTGCCCGTCGACACCCTGGTCTCCTCCTACCTCGACGACGCCGGCAGCTCGATCAGCGCCGCGACCACCTCCACCACCCCCGGCGAGGAACACCCGGTCTCGGTCCAGAACGGGCTGGCGGCGCTGGCCTTCCAGGCGGCCTTCGCCGCGCCCGGCCCGGACGGCCGGCCGTCGGCGCTGATCGCTCCGCCGCGCCGGTGGGCCGCCCCGGCGGCGGAGCTCGGCGTGTTCCTCCAGGCGCTCGGCCAGATGTTCGACGCCGACCTGGCCCGGCCCCGGCCGCTGGCCGAGCTGGTCTCGGCGAACCCGAGGGGCAGCACCTCCGGCCTGGACTACAGCGCGCAGGACAGCGCGGCCGAGATCGCCCCTGGGGCGTCCGCCGAGGTGGTCCGGATCAACAACGCCCGCCGTGACCTGGTCGGCTCCATGCGCATCGACGACACCTACCAGGTTGACCCGAACACCCTGTTCACCCCGCTGCAGTACGGCCTGCTGCGCGGCACGTCCACCGCCTGGCGCGGGCACGAGCAGCAGGCCGACCGCGCGGTGGACGAAGTGGCCGCCCAGCTCGACGCGCTGCGCGCGCAGGTCACGGTGAGCAACGCCGGCCGGCCGCTCACCCTGGCCTCCGGCCACAGCCCGATCCCGGTACTGCTCAGCAACACGCTGCCGGTCGCGGTGGTGGTCCGGGTGCGCCTCGCGGACACCCCCGGCCTTCGCCCGGAGTCCGTGCCGGACGTGCTGATTCCGGCCCGCAGCCGGGTGAACCCGCTGGTCGCCGCCGAGGTGATCAGGTCGGGGCGGTTCACCCTTGACGTGTCGCTGTCCACACCGACCGGCACCCCGCTCGGCTCCACCGCCCGGCTTGAGCTCAGCTCGACCACCCAGGGCTCGGTCACCCTGATCCTCACCGGCAGCGCGGCCGGCGTGCTCCTCCTGCTGGTCGGGCTGCGCCTGGTGCGCCGGTTCCGAGCCGGGCGGACCGGGGTCGTACCGGGGGGTCCGCCGGCCGAGGGCGGTGCGAACTGAGCGAGGCGAGGCTCACCGGCGGCCCCGTTGCACAATCTCCGGCTGTGCCCGGCGCCCGAACCCAGACCCCGTCGCTGGCCAGGGCCAGCGGATCACTGGCGATCGCCACGCTGGTCAGCCGGATCACCGGCTTCGGCTGGAAGGTCGTGCTGGCCTGGGTGGTCGGTTTCAGCACGATCAACGACTCGTTCACCGTCGCGTCCAACTTCCCGACGATCATCAACGAACTGCTCCTCGGCGGCGTGCTGACCAGCGTGGTGGTGCCGCTGCTGGTCCGGGCGCAGAAGGAGGACCGCGACGCCGGCTTGGCCTACACCCAGCGGCTGCTCACCGTCGGATTGGTGGTGCTGGCCGCCGGCACCGTGGTGGCGATCGCCTGCGCACCGCTGCTCACCGCCGCATACACCAGCGACTCCGCCTCGAACCCTCGGCTGACCACGGCGTTCAGCTACCTGATGCTGCCCGCCATCGTGTTCCTGGGGATGAGCGCGATGCTCATGGCGGTGCTCAACTCCCGGCAGCGGTTCACCGCGACCGGCTGGGCGCCGGTGCTCAACAACGTGGTGATGTTCACCGTGATCGGCCTGTACGCGGTGCTGCCCGGGAAGATCTCGCTGGATCCGGTCCGGATGGGCCAGGCCAAGCTGCTGGTGCTCGGCCTGGGGTTCCCGGTAGGGATCGCCTCCCAACTGCTGGTGCTCGGCCCGGCATTGCGCCGGACCGGGTTCACCTTCCGCTGGCGGTGGGGCTGGGATCGCCGGCTCGCCGAGTTCGGCGGGCTGGCCGTGTGGGTGGTTTGCTACACCCTGCTCGGCCAACTCGGCCTGTCCGCCATCACCAACGCGGCCACCTCGGGAGCCAGCGGCGGCGCGGCGATCTACGCCGGCACCTGGCTGCTGCTCCAGTTCCCGTACGGCGTGATCGGCGTCTCGCTGCTCACCGTGATCATGCCGAGGATGAGCGCCGCCGCGGCGGACGGGGACTTCCGTCGGGTGATCGACGACCTCGCGCTCGGCAGCCGGCTGTCCATCGTGCTGCTCGGCCCGCTGTGCGCGCTGATGACCGTGCTCGGCCCGCAGATCGGCACCGCCTTGTTCTCCATCGGCAACGCCGACGCGGACGCCACCAGGCTCGGCCTGTCGATCACCGCGTCGGCCTTCGGCGTGCTGCCGTACGCGATCGTCATGCTCCAGTTGCGGGTGTTCTACGCCATGAAGGACGCCCGCACCCCGACGATGATCATGCTGATCATGACCGCGGTGAAGGTCCCGCTGTCCTACCTGTGCCCGCACGTGCTCGAGCCGCGCTCGGTGGTCTACGGGCTGACGTTCATCAACTCGTTCACGTTCCTGGTCGGGGTGCTGATTGGCGACCTGTGGCTGCGCCGGCGGCTCGGCCGGCTCGGCACCCGCCAGATCCTGCGCACCCTGGCCAAGACCGTGGTCGCGGCGACATGGGGGGCGGGCGCGGCACTGGCGATCGCCCTGTTGCTGCGGGCCGCGCTCGGGCCGGACTCGGTGGCCGGCGCCTGGCTCTCGCTGATCCTCGGCGGGCTGATCGGCGGGGGGGTCACGTTCGGGCTGATGACCCTGCTCCGGGTTCGGGAGACCTCGGCCGTGCTCGACCGGTTGCGCCGGCGTTGACGCTCGTCGCATGTCGCGACCGGTTTTCCCGTAGGCTCGCTGGCAAGGCAGAACGCGGAGAGTGCGGTGACCACGAGACGAACCGAGTATCCGGGCGGCGAGGGCAAGCCGGTGCTGCCGGCGACCGAAGAGCTCCTGATCCCGGGCGCCGTGGTGGGCGACGGTCGCTATCGACTGCTCGCCCAGTTCGGCGTGGACGAACGGGTGTCCGCCCATCTCTGGCGGGCCCGCGACGGCCAGCTTCGCCGCGATGTCGCGCTCACCATGCTGGTCGGCCAACCGGGCGACGCGGCCGCGGTCCAGGCGGCCAGGCGCACCCTTGAACGGGCCGCGCACGCGGCCCGGATCGGTCACCCCGGCATGGCCCGGGTGCTCGACGTGCTCAACACCGGCAACGGCATCGGCCCCGACGAGGGCCTGCTCGGCGTCGTGGTCGCCGACTGGTCGCAGGGCACCGACCTGGTCGACCTGGTCGCCGAGCATCCGCTGCCAGGCGCCGCCGCGGCGCGCCTGCTCGAGCCGCTCGCCGCCGCGGTCGAGGTGGCCCATCACGCCGGGTTGGTGCTCGGCGTCGACCACCCGCAGCGGATCCGGGTCACCTCGGTCGGTGGGCTGCGCCTGGCCTTCCCCGGCCCGCTGCCGGACGCCACGCTGCGCGACGACATCCGGGGCCTCGGCGCGATCCTGTACTTGCTGCTCACCGGCACCTGGCCGCTGCCGGGCGGCCCGACCGGGGTGCCACCCGCCCCAATCGGCCCGAACGGCCTGCTCGTCGCGCCGAGCGTGCTGCGCCCACAGGTGCCGGAGGAGCTGTCCCTGGCCGCGATCCGCAGCCTGGAGGACGCCTCGGCCGGCGGCATCCGGACCAGCACCACGCTGATCGGCGTGCTGGACCGGGTGTCCGACACCGATGAGGCGACCGAGCTGATGCCGCCGGTCGAGGACCACAACGACGACTCCACGGTGTGGACCACCCGGCCGCCAGCCCAGGACGACAACCGCAACCGGAAGCTGATCATCGGGGTCAGCGTGCTCGGCGTGGCCACCATCGGCGTGCTGATCTGGATCGGCACCCTGCTGGTCGGCTTCTTCACCGACGACACGGCCTCCGCGGGCGGCCCCACGGTGGTGGCCAGCGCGCCGGCCCAGCCGGGCGCCCCGGCGAACGCGTCGCCGCCGCAGCCGGCCGGGCCGATCCAGCCCGCCTCGATGAACGTCTACAACGTCAAGGGCGACCCGGACAACGCCAAGCGCGCCAACAACGCCGCGGACGGCAACCAGAAGACGGTCTGGCGTACCTCCAAGTACAAGCAGCAGTTTCCCGCGCTCAAGCCGGGCATCGGGCTGATCGCCGGGTTCGCCGAACCGCTCAAGTTCGCCGCCGTCGCGATCGACTCGCCGAGCGACGGCACGGTCGTGGAGATCCGCACCGCCCCGTCGGACAAGCCGGCGTTCGAGGACACCAAGGTGATCGGCAAGGCCACCCTCACCGCGGGGCACAACGAGATCAAGCTCGACGCCGCCGAGCCGACCCAGTTCGTGGTCGTATGGATCACCCAACTCGGCTCGGGCAACGTCTCCGAGGTCTCCGAGCTGAGCTTCATCCGGGCCCAGTGAGCGCGCTTGCGAACGACCGATGAGCACCATTGAGCACCGTCTGCGAGCAACATCACCGAGCCGGGAGCGAACTCGCCCGAACGAGTTCGCCGTCCGTGCGCGGTGACGTCGTGGACGGACCGGGTGGCCCGGATATCCTCGTCGCGTGACCGCCGCAGCCAGCTCGGACGCCGCGCTGATCGCGGCCCATGCCGCGGGCGACCCGCACGCGTTCGCCGAGGTGGTCCGCCGGCACCGAGACCGGATGTGGGCGGTGGCGCTGCGCACCCTGCGAGATCCGGAAGAGGCTTCCGACGCACTGCAGGAGGCGTTCATCTCGGCGTTCCGCGCGGCCGGCTCGTTCCGGGCGGAGTCGCAGGTCACCACGTGGCTGCACCGGATCGTGGTGAACGCCTGCCTGGACCGGGTGCGCAGGCGGCAGGCCCGGCCTACCGTGCCACTGCCGGAGACCGGGCCGGGCGAGCCGGTGACCCCGCGGGACGCGATGTCCGAGCGGGAGACCCGGATGGTGGTGCAGCGCGCGCTCACCGAGCTCTCCGAAGACCAACGGGTGCCGATCTTGCTGGTGGACGTCGAGGGTTACTCGGTGGCCGAGACCGCGAAGCTGCTCGGCATCGCAGAGGGCACGGTCAAGAGCCGCTGCGCCCGGGGCCGCGCGAAGCTCGCGAAAACACTGGGGCACCTGCGGAACCCCGATGCAGATGCGAACGTCCCAGGTGACGCTGTTGAAGGGCGAGGCGAACCGCTGCGGCGTCACTGGGAGGGACGATGACCGACGGGAGCACCGGCGGAGGTCCCAACGGACCGCCGTGGTCGGTGGACGCCCTCGCTGACCTGCATGGCGGCGTGCTCGACGCGGAACAGTCCGCCCGGCTCTGGCCAAGGGTGAACGCCGATCCGCAGGCGCGCGCCGTGATCGACGCGCTGGACCGGGTGAAGGTCGAGCTCGGTTGGCTGCGCACCGCCCCGGCCGCGCCGATGCCAGCCCAGTTCGCCGCGAAGCTCGACGCCTCGATGCGGGCCGAGGCCATGCGGGCGGCCGGAACGCCCGCCCCGGTCTCGCCGCCCATGGCACCGGTCACCGACCTTGCCGACGCACGCCGGCGGCGCAACCGCAAGCTGGTCCTCGGTGCGGGGCTGCTGACCGCGGCGGCGGCCGCGGTCGCCGTGACCATCGCCGTGTTTCCGAGCACCGACACGACCGGCGGCAGCCCGTACGCGGCCAGCGCGCCGGCCGCCAAGCCACCGCTTCCGGTCGACCGGGGCAACCTGTCCGCGGCCATCGGCGGGGTCAACAAAGAGCGTGACTACGGCCCGCTGAAGGACCAGCAGGGCCTGGACACCTGCCTGCGGGCCAACGACATCGACCCAACCACGGTACAGACCATGGGCGTCCGGCAGGTCACCATCGAGGGCCGGCCCGGCATCTTCGCCCTGCTCACCACCGGCGAGCTCGGCCGGTTCCGGGTGCTGATCGTGCAGCCCGACTGCGGTCCAGGCCACCCAGGCAAAATCGTCAACACGCTGCTGCCCGGCGGCTGACCGCCGGCTCACTTCCATCGTGCGCGGTGCGCCCTGTCACTCCGGGTCTCGGAACAACCGACACCTACGATCGTGTTGACACCGACGGGTTCCCGCGATAGACGGAGGGCAGATGTCCGAGGCGACCAACGAGATCCGAAACCTGATCGTGGTGGGTTCCGGACCGGCGGGCTACACCGCCGCCGTGTACGCCGGACGCGCCCAGCTCGAGCCTCTGGTGTTCGAGGGCTCCCAGTACGGCGGCGCGCTGATGACCACCACCGAGGTGGAGAACTATCCCGGGTTCCGCGACGCCATCATGGGTCCGGATCTGATGGAGCAGATGCGCGCCCAGGCCGAGCGGTTCGGTGCCGACCTGCGCAGCGAGGACGTGGAGTCGGTCGAGCTGACCGGCCCGGTCAAGTACGTGACCGCGAGCGGCGTCCGGTACGCGGCCAAGACCGTCGTGCTGGCCATGGGCGCCGCGGCGCGCTACCTGAACGTGCCCGGTGAGCAGCGGCTGCTCGGTCGCGGCGTGTCCGCCTGTGCCACCTGCGACGGGTTCTTCTTCCGGGACCACGACATCCTGGTCCTCGGCGGCGGCGACTCGGCCATGGAGGAAGCCCTCTTCCTGACCAAGTTCGGCCGGAGCGTCACCATCGTGCACCGCCGCGACGAGTTCCGCGCCTCCAAGATCATGCTGGAGCGCGCACGGGCCAACGAGAAGATCCACTGGCTGCTCAACTCGGTGGTCACCGAAGTGCTCGGCGAGAACAGCGTGACCGGCGTGAAGGTGCGCGACACGGTGACCGGCGAAGAGTCCGAGCGGACCGCGACCGGCGTGTTCGTCGCGATCGGCCACGACCCGCGCAGCCAGCTGGTCAAGGGCCAGGTCGACGTGGACAGCGAGGGTTACGTGGTCACCTGCCCGGAGCGGGGCGGCGCGACCTACACCAACCTGGACGGCGTGTTCGCCGCGGGCGACCTGGTCGACCACACCTACCGGCAGGCCGTCACGGCGGCCGGATCCGGCTGCTCGGCGGCGATCGACGCCGAGCGTTGGTTGGCCGAACACGACGCGGCGCGGACCGCCAACCTGGCTCCGGAGCTGGTCGGCGGCGGGTACGGCCCCACCAAGCAGTGACGTCACGGCCCGGCCTGACGTCCGGTTAGTCCCCGGTTGAACACCCACAAGGAGAGTGCCATGGGCGCAAACACCGTCACGGTGACCGACAGCTCGTTCGCCAGTGATGTGTTGAACAGCGACAAGCTGGTGCTGGTCGACTTCTGGGCGACCTGGTGCCATCCGTGCCGGATGGTCGCCCCGGTGCTCGAGGAGATCGCCGCCGAGCACCCCGAGACGTTGACCATCGCCAAGCTCGACATCGACGAGAACCCGGGCACCGCGCGCGACTACCAGGTCATGTCGATCCCGACCCTGATCCTGTTCAAGGGCGGTGAGCCGGTGAAGCAGATCGTGGGCGCCAAGCCGAAGGCCGCACTACTTCAGGATCTGGCCGATTACCTCGGCTGACAATGGCAACCCTCTGCTGACGGCTGGCGTCTGTTGGGTACCGGTCGGTCGATGGGCGGTGTATGCGGGGTCACTGGAAAGACGCACCATGTGACCCTGCGCAGCCCGGCGAGATCGGCAAGGCACAATAGGGCGAACTGAACCGCACCGACCCAGTCGGTGCCGATCCGAGCGAGGGTGCATGCGGGTACTGCGCCGCGGCGATGGGGGACCGGCCGTTGCCGAGGTTCGGTCGACCCTGGCCGCGCTCGGCCTGCTACCCCCGGCCAACGGGAGTGGCCCGATCGCGGTGTTCGACGAGGCGGTCGAGCACGCCGTACGTGCCTTCCAGCAGCAACGGGGGCTGATCACCGACGGCGTGGTCGGCCCCACCACGTACCGGGCGCTGCGCGACGCCACCTATCAGCTCGGCGCCCGCCCGCTGGCTTACCTGGTGTCCGCGCCGGTCAGCGGTGACGATGTGTTCCAGCTCCAGGTCAAACTGCTCGAGCTGGGTTACGACGCGGGCCGGCCGACCGGCGTGTTCGGTGCCCAGACCGAGCTGGCGTTACGCAGCTTCCAACGTGACTACCGCCTGACCGTCGACGGCATCTGCGGCGCCGAGACGGTACGGGGGCTTCGGCAGCTCTCGCCGCGAACCCGGGGCGGGCGGCCGGTGCTGCTCCGCGAGCAGGAGCGGGTCCGCCGCGCCGGCCCCCGGCTGCGTGGCAAGCGGATCGTGATCGACCCCGGTCACGGCGGCGCCGACCCCGGGGTGGTGGCTGGCGACGTGCGCGAGGCCGACCTGATGTGGGACCTGGCCCGCCGGCTCGAGGGCCGGATGATGGCCACCGGCATGGAGGCCCTGCTCTCCCGCGGCCAGGACACCGACCCGGACGACGCCGAGCGCGCCCACTTCGCCAACAACGAGGGCGCCGACCTGTTCCTCTCCCTGCACTGCGACGTCAACCGGTCCCCGCTGGCCCAGGGTGTGGCCAGCTTCCACTTCGGCACCGTGCACGGCGCCACGTCCACGCTCGGTGAGACGCTGGCCGGCTTCATCCAGCGCGAGCTGGCCGCCCGCACCGGGCTCAAGGACTGCCGCACCCACCCCAAGACCTGGGACACGCTGCGGCTCACCCGCTGCCCGGCGGTCCGGGTGGAGATCGGTTACCTGTCCAATCCCGACGACGTGTCCCGGCTGGCCGATGCCGCCTTCCGCGACATCGTCGCCGAAGGCATCCTCATCGCCGTCAAGCGCCTCTACCTGCTCGGCGTGAACGACCAGCCAACCGGCACCTTCACCTTTGCCGACGTGCTTGCCCACGAGCTGGCCAAGGCCGAGTAGCGCGGGGCCCTGGCCGGCCGGTCAGCGCTGGTAGGCGGGTGCGGCGGTACTCACCGTCACCGTGCCGAGCAGCTGGGCCAAGGCCGCCTCCACGTCCTCTTTCCAGGACAGGGCGGTGCGCAGCTCCAGTCGCATGCGCGGCCAGCGGGCATGCGGGCGGACGGTCTTGAAACCGACGCTGAGCAAGAAGTCGGCGGGCACCACGCAGGCCTCGTCCTCGTCCGGCTTGGCGTTGCCGAACGCCTCGATGGCCTTGACCCCGCGGCGGGTGAGGTCCTTGGCGACGGCCTGGACGAGCATCCGGCCGAGGCCGCCACCCCGGAACTCGGGCAGCACGTGGAAACCGGTGAGCACCACCGCGTCCGGGCTGACCGGCGAGGTGGGAAACGCCGAGGCGCGGGGAACTGCATTGGGCGGGGCGTAGAGCACGAAGCCGATCGGGAGCTTGTCGCTGTAGACGATGCGCCCGCAGGAGCCCCATTCCAGCAGCACGCTGGAGACCCAGGCCTCCTTCTCCAGCTCGGTGGTACCGAACTCCTCGGCCTGGTCACGCAGATGCGGGGCGAGCTCCCAGTAGACACATGCCCGGCAGTGTTTGGGCAGGTCCTCCAGGTTGTCCAGCGTGACGCCAGCGACGCGTCGCGACACCCGACCTCCCCGAACACAGCCTCGCGCGCTACCGGCCCCACGCGCCAGTAGCAGGAGACGCGCGCAATTCCCTGGACAGGATAGGCCGATGTGACCGGGACGGGAACTGCACAGAGCCGATTACCACTCCAGATACACTCGAGCGGATTTGACGCACAGTCCACGGAGCCGGCATGAGCACAGCGGGGCCACCGCCCGAACGGCTGGGCGCGCGCAGCCTTGACCCGCATCTGCACCGGTACGCGGCTCGCGCGGCCGGTATGACCGCCTCCGAGGTACGGGCGCTGTTCGCCGTCGCCAGCCGGCCCGAGGTGGTCTCCCTCGCCGGCGGTATGCCCAATCTCACCGCACTGCCGCTCGATTCGATCGCCACGGAGATGGCCGGCGTGGTCAGCCGGGACGGACTGGTCGCGCTCCAGTACGGCTCGGCGCACGGGCTGCCCGAACTGCGCGCGCAGATCTGTGAGGTGATGAGCCTGGAGGGGGTGTCCGGGCACCCGGACGACCTGGTGGTCACGGTCGGCTCCCAGATGGCGCTTGACATGGTGACCCGGATCTTCTGCGATCCGGGCGACGTGGTGCTCGCCGAGGGCCCGTCCTACGTCGGTGCGCTGAGCACCTTCGCCGCCTACCAGGCCAACGTGGTGCACGTGGGGATGGACGCCGACGGTCTCGCCCCCGAAGCGCTCCGGGCGGCGTTGACATCGGCGAAGTCCAGCGGCCGGCGGGTGAAGTTCCTCTACACCATCCCGAACTTCCACAATCCGGCCGGCATCACGCTGGCAGTTCGCCGGCGAGCCGAGATCCTGGACATCTGCGCCCGGCACGGGGTACTCGTGGTCGAAGACAACCCGTACGGCCTGCTCGGATTCCACGGACAGACCTACCCGGCGCTGCGGTCGATGGACGCGGACAACGTGGTGTACCTGGGTTCGTTCTCCAAGACGTTCGCCGCGGGCCTGCGGGTCGGCTGGGTGCTCGCACCGCACGCGGTCCGGGAGAAGTTGGTGCTGGCGGCCGAGGCCGCCACGCTCTGCCCGCCGACCCTCAACCAGTTGATCGTGTCCAGGTACCTGACCACGCATGACTGGAAGGGCCAGATCAAGGCCTTCCAGCAGACCTATCGGGAGCGGCGCGACGCCATGCTCTCCGCGCTCGAGCAGTACCTGCCGGCGGGCTGCTCGTGGACCCGGCCCGAGGGCGGGTTCTTCGTCTGGATGACCGTGCCCGAGGGGGTGGACACCAAAGCCATGCTGCCGCGCGCGGTGACGGCCCGGGTCGCCTATGTCTCCGGCACCGGCTTCTACGCCGACGGGTTGGGCAGCCGGCAGATGCGGCTGTCGTTCTGCTACCCGACGCCGGAGCGGATTCGAGAGGGTGTCCGCCGGTTGGCCACCGTGCTCGCCGAGGAGCTTGAACTGTTCGACACGTTTGGACCGGCTGCGCTGCGCGCCGGCTCAGGCCCCCAGGTTCCCTCGCCCGACACGGCGTAACGGTTGCCAGATAAGGAAACCTGTGGTGTCTACATGGAACGGTCAGGCTGGCAGGTCAGACCATCTACTGTGGACAGTTGACGTGGTAGCGAAGTCAAGCGAGGAGTACGGGTGTCGGATCGTTGCATAGCGGTGCTCGCCGGGGGCCTCACCCACGAGCGGGAAGTCTCCCTGCGCTCCGGCCGGCGGCTCTCCGCGGCGCTGCGTTCGGTCGGGATCACCGTGGAGGAATGGGACGCCGACTCGGCCCTGATGACCCGGTTGCGGGAGGAGCGCCCGGACGCCGTGGTGATCGCGCTGCACGGCGACCAGGGGGAGGGCGGCTCCATCCAGACCGTGCTTGAGCTGGTCGGGGTGCCCTATGTGGGGAGTGACTCGCATGCCTGCCGGCGGGCCTGGGACAAGCCGACCGCCAAGGCCGAGCTGGCGAGAGCCGGATTCGCCACCCCGGACTGGGTGGTGCTGCCGCACACCACGTTCCGCGAGCTCGGGGCACAGGCGGTGCTGGCCCTTATGGTCGATCAGCTCGGCCTGCCGATGATGCTCAAGCCGGACCAGGGTGGGTCGGCCCTCGGTGCCCAGGTGGTGCGCGACGGGGCGGGACTGCCGGCGGCCATGGTCGACGCTTTGGCGTACGGCAACACCGTGCTGGCCGAGCGGTTCGTTGCCGGTGTCGAGGTCGCGGTCACCGTGATCGAAGACGCCACCGGCCCGGTCGCACTGCCCGCCGTCGAGATCGTGCCGGAGAGCGGGGTGTACGACTACACCTCCCGCTACACCGCCGGCTTCACCGACTTCCACACCCCGGCGCGACTGGAGCCAGCTGCTGCCACCGCCGTCGCTGATCTCGCTGTCTCCGCGCACCGGCTACTCGGCCTGCGCGACGTCTCCCGCACGGATGCGATCGTGGCGGCCGACGGGACCGTGTACTTCCTGGAGGCCAACCCGTCGCCGGGTCTGACCGAGACCTCGCTGCTGCCCATGGCGATCGAGGCCGCCGGCCGCTCTCTCGGCGACATCTACGCCGCGCTGGTCGAGCGCGCGATCGCCCGCGCATCGTCACCGTGACGTAACGACCCGGGGGGATTTACTGGTCGCCGATCGCGGCCCGGTTGCCTCCGGTGGACGACATCAACCCGACGATGCGCTCCAGATCCTCGACCGAGCCGAACTCCACGACGATCCGGCCCTTGCGCCGGCCCAGCTCGACCTTGACCCGAGTGTCGAACGTGTTGGACAGACGCTCCGCCACATCCTGAAGACCGGGCGCCTGCATCGGCTTGCGGGCCGCTGGCTTGGGCTTCGCGGCGGGCGCGTTCTTGGCGAGAGTGACCGCCTCCTCGGTGGCCCGCACCGACAACCCCTCTGCCACGATGCGTGCGGCCAGCTCCTCCTGCCCGCCCGGGTCGTCGAGGGCGAGCAGGGCGCGGGCGTGGCCGGCGGACAGCACGCCCGCGGCGACCCGGCGCTGGACCGGAAGGGGAAGCTTGAGCAACCGGATGGTGTTGGTGATCGCGGGGCGGCTCCGGCCGATCCGATCGGCCAACTGCTCGTGGGTCACGTTGAACTCACCGAGCAGCTGTTGATAGGCCGCTGCCTCCTCGAGTGGGTTGAGCTGAACCCGGTGGATGTTCTCGAGCAGGGCGTCGCGCAGCATCGCATCGTCCGCGGTTTGCCGCACGATCGCCGGGATCACGTCGAGCTCGGCCCGCTGCGCGGCCCGCAGCCGCCGCTCGCCCATGACCAGCTCGTAGTCGCCGCCACCCAGCTCGCGCACGACGATGGGCTGCATCAGCCCGAACTCGCGAATCGAGTGCTCGAGTTCGGCCAGCGCCTCCTCGTCGAACACCTGGCGGGGCTGCTTCGGGTTCGGCTTGATCGCGCCGGTTGGGATCTCCCGGTAGACCGCGCCGGCCACCTCGCCGCTCGGTGCCGATGACGCGGCGGCAGGGTCACCGTTGCGTGATCCCTGCGGCAGCCGCACCGGCGCACCGGCCGTCGGGCTCGTGGGAATCAGCGCCGCCAGGCCACGCCCGAGTCCACCTTTGCGCTCGGCGTTCACGGCGTGTCCCCCAACTCGGCGCCACGCTCGGCCATTTCCCGAGCCGCGTCGAGGTAACTCATGGCGCCGCGCGAGCCGGGATCGTAGGCGAGCACGGTCTGACCGAAACCGGGCGCCTCGGAAACCTTGACGCTGCGGGGGATGACCGTCTTGAGCACGGTATCGCCGAAGTGGCGACGGACCTCGGCGGTGACCTGGTCGGCGAGCTTCGTGCGGCCGTCGTACATGGTGAGCAGGATCGTGGAAACCCAGAGATTCCGGTTGAGATGACTCTGGACAAGCTCGATGTTGCTCAGCAGTTGGCTCAACCCTTCGAGGGCGTAGTACTCGCACTGGATCGGGATGAAGACCTCCTCGGCGGCCACCATGGCGTTCACGGTGAGCAGACCCAGCGAGGGCGGGCAGTCGATGAAGACGTAATCGGGGCTGATCTTGTCCAGCGTCTCGGGCGACAGCGCTTCCTGTAGCCGGGACTCCCGGGCGCTCATCGACACCAGTTCGATCTCGGCACCGGCCAGGTCGATCGTGGCCGGCACGCAGTAGAGGTTGTCCGACTGGTCGCTGACCACCGCCGCGTCGGCCAGGGACGTTTCACCGAGGAGTGCCTCGTACACCGACGGCGTGCCGGACCGGTGGTCCACCCCCAACGCGGTACTGGCGTTGCCCTGCGGATCGAGGTCGACAACGAGCACCTTGAGCCCGTTGAGTGCCATGGCGGCGGCGAGGTTCACCGCGCTGGTCGTCTTCCCGACGCCGCCCTTCTGGTTCGCCACGGTGAGCACCCGACGGCGGCTCGGCCGGGGAAACGGGTCGCCCGGGTGCAGCACCCGAGTGGCCCGCTCCGCCTCGTCGGCGATGGGGGTCCAGCCCGTCATCGGCTCACGCCCCTGCCGGCCGAGTGCTCCATGGAGCGTTCCACGTGAAACATCGTTGCTACCGGTCCTTCCTCATTCGCCGGGCGCGGTGCTCGACCACTCGGTCAACCACCACGGCCGTCGCCGGATCGCTCAGCATCTCCACTCCGCAGGTCTCCACTCGTGGCTCGCCGCCGCCGGCCCGAGCCACCGCGGCCCGGTCGCGGGCAATCTCGTCTGGCGCGGTCGCGCCTTTGAGCGCGACCAGTGAGCCACCGGGTCGCAACAGCGGCAGGCCCCACTCACACAGCCTCGCCAACGGAGCGACCGCCCTCGCCACGACGACATCAGAACCGCCGAGTCGCTGCTTGACGGCCACTTCCTCGGCTCGGCCGCGGACCACGGTCACGTTCAGGCCGAGCCTCGCCGCGACTTGCTCGAGCCATTCAACCCTACGAGCCATTGGCTCCAGAAGGGTGATCCGGAGATCGGGTCGCACGATGGCGAGCGGGATCCCGGGCAGTCCGGCGCCGGAGCCCAGATCCACCACTCGAGCCGACTGCGGGACCAGGCCGGCCACCACCGCAGAGTTGAGCAGGTGCCGATCCCAGAGCCGATCGACCTCGCGCGGCCCGATCAGACCACGCTGCACGCCATGTTCGGCGAGCAGCTCCGCGAACTCGATGGCGCGCGGCAGACCAGAACCGAACACCGCCTCCGCGGCCGCCGGAGCCACCATCGTCATGCGTCCTACCTGTCCGAGTTTCACGTGAAACCACGATCGCGCTCATTGTTCCTGATCGCCGAAAACGCAAGACGCGGCCCGCCGAAGCGAGCCGCGCCTTGGCACGAACGAGTCGTCAGTCTTGCGGGAACACCACCACCCGACGACGGGGATCCTCGCCTTCGCTCTCGCTGTGCACTCCCTTGACCGCGGCCACGGCATCGTGCACAACCTTGCGCTCGAACGGGGTCATCGGCTGGAGCCGAGCACGCTCGCCACTGGCCAACACCTTCTCCGCGGTGGCCGTACCCAGCTCGCTCAACTCCCGCCGGCGCTCTGCTCGCCAACCCGCGATGTCGAGCATCAACCGGCTCCGTGCGCCGGTCTCTTGCTGCACCGCCAGCCGGGTCAACTCCTGGATCGCCTCAAGCACGTTGCCTCGAGGCCCAACCAGCTTCTCCAGATCCTCGCCGCCGTCGATGCTCACCACCGCTCGGCCCGCCTCGACATCGAGATCAATGTCTCCGTCGTAGTCGAGTAGATCGAGCAGCCGTTCGAGGTAGTCACCGGCGATGTCGCCCTCATGAACCAGAAGGTCCTCGCTCGCCCCGGGGGAGTCCTCCTCGTCCTGCTCCAGGTCGACCTCGCCGTTCACGGCCTCCAGCTCGACGTCCGACTCTTGCACCGTTTCCGGCACCGCTGTCTCCTCTCCAGGTCGACGCCTCAACGGTCCTTTCGACCTGACTTCTTGCTACGGGATCGGTCTGAGATCAGACCGGGAATCTCGGTACCCCCATCGGGGGCCGGCTTGGCGCTCGCCGGCGTCCGGTTGGTCGCCGGCTTCTTGGCCGGCGTGTTCTTCGTTGATGTGTTCTTGGCCGGTGTGTTCTTGGTCGGCGTCGTCTTGGGGGGCGTGGTCTTCGCCTTCACATCGCGCGGGGGCGTGGCGCCGTTCGTCGATCCATCCACCGCCTCGGCGTCGCTGACCGGGTTGTCGGCATCAACGGAGCCATCACCGGAGCCATCACTGGCAGCCGTGACATCGACCGGACGCTTCCTGCCCTGGCCGGGCTTCTGGCCAGGCCGGGGGGCGGTGGGCCGCTGACCCGGCTTCGGACCGAGCGCGGCGCGCTTCTCGGCGTCGGCGGCCTTCTTCTCCGCTTCCTCGCGGTCGATCCGCCGGTAGACCACGCGCTGCTGCATCAGCGTCCAGGAGTTGTTGGCCAACCAGTACAGCAACAGGCCGATGGGGAAGAAGAAACCGAACACCAGCACCCCGAGCGGGAACAGGTACAGCGTGACCTTGTTCATGATCGCGGTCTGGGCGGTGGCCGACTCCGGGTTCTGCCGCTCCACCGAGTGGCGCGCGGTCAGGTGGGTCAGCACGCTGGCGAGGATCATCAACGGGATCGACACCAGGATTACCGCCGTCCGCGACGCACCGAACGAGGCGAGCACCTGAGCCGGCTGCGCGATGAAGTTGGACAGCTTGGCGCCGAACAGGCTGGCGCTGGTGTAGGACGCGACCCCGTGCGCGTCGAAGAAGTAGTTCTCCGTATGACCCGGCACGAAGGACCGCAGCACGTGATACAGGCCGATGAACACCGGAATCTGGATCAACATCGGCAGGCAGCCGCCGAGCGGGCTGAAGCCATGCTCGCGCTGCAACTTCTGCATCTCGGCCGCTTGCTTCTGCCGGTCGTTCGCGTACTTCTTCTGGATCTTCTTGATCTCCGGCGCGAACTGCTGCATCTGCCGCATCGAGCGGACCTGCTTCACGAACGGCTTGAACATGATCGCGCGCAGGGTGAAGACCAGGAACATGATGCCGAGCGCCCAGGCGATGCCGCTGGCCTCGCCGAACACGTGTCCGAAGACCCAATGCCAGCACCAGAGAATGAAGGACACCGGGTAATAGATGAAGTCGAGCACGGAGCTACTCCTCGGCGGCGAACGGGTGGGCCGGGTTCGCTGTACCCGGCTCATCGGGACGATTGCGGGTGCGCCGCGGCGGCACGGGATCCCAACCCCCAGGGTGCCAGGGGCCGCAGCGCAGCAGCCGGCGCGCGGTCAACCAGCTACCGCGAAGCGCACCGTGGGTGGTCAGGGCCTCGAGCGCGTACGCGCTACAGCTCGGCTCGAATCGACAACTCGGCGGCAGGACCGGGGATATCCAGGTGCGGTAGAACTGAACCGCGTGCAACAGCAGCCAGGCGACCGGTCCGGGCCGGACGGCAGCCTCGGTGCACCGCCGATGGTCGTGCCCCATCTGTTCAACGGTCCCCGACCCGCTCACAGCAGTGTTCGACAGCTCGCTCGCAAGCTCGCTCACAACACCACACCGCCATCGTTGTTCGCCGTCAGCCGCAGCCGGCGCAGCGCGGCATCGAAGTCCTGCCGGAACTCGGCGCTGGAAGCCTCGGCCGCCGAGGGCAGCGCCCGTACGATCAACGAGCTACCCGGGGGCAGAGTTCCGAGCCGATCCGCGACGACATGCCGCAGCCGCCGGGACACCCGGTGGCGGATTACCGAGTTGCCCACCGCCTTGCTCACCACCAGGCCCACGCGCGGGCTTGCTCCGATTCGTTCCGACGAGCCGACCGGGACCAGCGCGTGCACCACGATTCGCGGCCCTCCCGCGCGACGACCCTGCCGGGTCACCAGGCGGAAGTCCGCGCTGCGGGTCAACCGCGCGGCCGCGGGAAGCACTGCCGTCCCAGGGTCATGCGGTCAGGCCGACAGCTCCGAGCGACCCTTGCGCCGACGGGCAGCGAGGATGGCACGGCCGGCCCTGGTCCGCATGCGCAGGCGGAAACCATGGGTCTTCGCGCGGCGGCGATTGTTCGGCTGGAAAGTGCGCTTGCTCACGGTCTGATCTCCCCGATGCTGGCTAACCAAGCTGTTCGTCAGTTAGATGTCGGTCAGTCTGTTGTCTGCTCGCGGCTGCCGGTAGACGGGCACACGAAACATGCCCACCGCACACGGGGGACCTTATGAGGTTACGCACCCACTCGGCGGCGGCCAAATCCGGGTCGGCCCCGGTGTGCCGACGGGCCGGCCGGGACACACGGCTCGGTGACGCCGCGCGACACGCCGTCGTCATTCGGGTGTTTGCCTACTAACACGTCTTGTGGCATGGGCCCGCGCTTGTTAGCGTGCGGGCTCTTGGTTGGCCACATGGGAGTGGGAGTCCCTGCTGCGCAACTGAAGTAGGTTGAACCTCCGCCGCCTCCGCAGGTTCGCCCGCACTTTCGTGCACAGTTGTGGACAACCCTGTGGATGCCGAGTGGCATCTCCGATCGTGCGCGCTGACACTGGAGGCCCTACATGGTGCGACTCGCCGCGGGGGTGGGTCCGCGGGGGCATGCCCGAGCACGGGGCCGGCGACTTTGGGTCGACCGGGGGGAGGGGAGCCACTAGGTGTCCGATCATCAACTCAACCTTGGCGTGGTCTGGGAACAGGTCGTGCGCGAGCTGTCCGCGGGCACGTTGTCCCCGCAACAACGCGCCTGGATGCGGGTGACCAGACCGATCGGACTCCTGGACGGCACCGCACTGCTGGCCGCGCCGAGCGACTTCGCGAAGGACGCGATCGAACGGGCCTTGCGCGAACCGATCACCGAGGCGCTGTCCCGCCGGCTCGGCCGCCCGGTTTCCTTGGCGGTCAAGGTGGAGCCGGTCGCCCCGCCGCTCGCCGCCGGCCCACGCACCAACGGCAACGGCGGAGTGCACGATCCGGCGCCGGTCGGCGCCGGCATGGAGGTACCGGAAGCCGCGCCCGGCCAGCAGCTCGTCATCGGACCGGACGGCGAGGTCGACCCGGACGGCGAAGAGGTGGACGAGGAGGGCGAGGCGCTCGCCACGGTGCACGAGATCTGGCCCACCTTCACCGGATCGCAGCGGATCAGTGGTCAGCCGTTCACCGCACCGGCCCAGCCGCAGACCTCCAAGACGCGGCTCAACGAGAAGTACACCTTCGACACGTTCGTCATCGGTGCGTCCAACCGGTTCGCGCACGCCGCCGCGGTCGCGGTGGCCGAGGCCCCCGCCCGGGCCTACAACCCGTTGTTCATCTGGGGTGAGTCCGGGCTCGGCAAGACCCACCTGCTGCACGCCGTCGGGCACTACGCGCAACGACTGTTTCCCGGCATGCGGGTGCGTTATGTGTCCACAGAGGAATTCACCAACGACTTCATCAACTCCCTGCGCGACGACCGCAAGGTGGCCTTCCAGCGCCGGTACCGGGACATCGACGTGCTACTGGTCGACGACATCCAGTTCCTTGAGGGGAAGGAAGGAACCCAGGAGGAGTTCTTCCACACCTTCAACACGTTGCACAACGCCAACAAGCAGATCGTGATCTCCTCCGATCGCCCGCCCAAGGGACTGGGCACCCTGGAAGACCGGTTACGCACCCGGTTCGAGTGGGGCTTGATCACTGATATCCAGCCGCCCGAGCTGGAAACCCGGATCGCCATCCTCCGCAAGAAGGCTGTGGGTGATCGGTTGGCCGCACCGGATGAGGTGTTGGAGTTCATCGCCGCGCGGATCGAGCGCAACATCCGCGAGTTGGAAGGAGCGCTGATCCGGGTGACGGCGTTTGCTTCGCTGAACCGGCAACCGGTCGACAACCAGCTCGCCGAGATCGTGCTCCGCGACTTGATTCCCGATGAGGCAGCGCATGAGATCGGCGCACCCAACATCATGGCGGTGACTGCGGAGTTCTTCGGCCTCACCATCGAAGACCTCTGCGGGCCGGGCAAGACCAAACACGTTGCGCAAGCTCGCCAGATCTCCATGTACTTGTGCCGCGAGCTCACAGACCTGTCGTTACCCCGGATCGGTCAGACCTTCGGCGGCCGCGACCACACGACGGTCATGCACGCGGACCGCAAGA
>JBJMIG010000067.1:0-27276 GCA_045806965.1 Labedaea sp.
CCCGGAGCTGCGCTGGTACATGGGCTGGACCGCGCCGATCGTGGCCGGTTCGTCCGTGATGTCGCCCATGCCGTGGTACCCGTCCGGCGACATGACCGTCAACCCGAGACCGATCACGGACAACGGTACGGCCAGCCCGATCAGTCCCCGGCCGCCGCCGGCGAACGCGCCGCCGACCAGGCCGAAGCCGATCAGGGCGAGCACCACGCCGACGACGTGCGCCGGGGTGACCCAGCCGCCCACGTAGGGCGCGACCAGCGCCAGCGTGCCCGCGGCGACCAGGACCGCGCCGAGCGTGAACAGGCCGATCCGGGACTTGCGCCGGCGTTGCGGCGGCTCGGGCGCGGGCTGGCTCGGTTCCGGCAGGTCCCAGGCGAACGGCGCGGCGCCGAGCGGATCCCAGGCCGGTGGGCGGTCCGGCGCCGGCTCGGCCGGCGGCACCGGCGGCGCCGGTGCCGCCGCACCGGATACCGGCTCCGCGGTTGCGCCGAACGGCTCGGTGGACCGGGCGGTGGACTGCGCGGTGGACGAACCGGTGAACGACTCGGTGACCGGCGCGCCGAACGGCGCATACCCGATGTGCTCGTCGAACGGTGGCGCCACGGTCGGCGCCGGCCGGTTGAGGTGCCCGCGGCTGCGGTGCAGCAGGAACAGCGCGCCGGCCACGATGAGCAGGCCGAGGATGCCGCCGAACTGCTTGTCCGCGAAGAACCAGAACGCCGGGATCAGCGCGATGCACAACAGCACGGTGAACGCCGACGAGGTGGAGCTGCGCCGGTGGTTGATCATGGACTCGAACGGCGCCGCCTCGTCGTCCTGCTCCGGCAGCAGCAGCCAGCCCAGCAGGTACACCAGGATGCCCGCGCCGCCGTAGAAGGTGGCCACCACGAACGCCACCCGGATCACGATCGGGTCGATGCCGTTTCGCAGGCCGATGCCGGACGCCACGCCGGCGAGCTTGCGCCCGCGCCGGGGTCGTCGGGGCCTGGTGGCCCAGAAGTCCTTGAGCGTGTCCTCCACGCTTGCGCCTTGTGCACTCACAATGTCGAGGATGCGTCCCGGGCGGCGCCGGCACATCGGGGACATGCCCTGAGGTTGACCCGGATTCCGGCGTCAGGGGGCTCCCGATCCGGGAATTTCCCCGATGAGAGGTGCGCTCGGCCGTGTGACCATGGTGGAGTGAGTATTCAGGTTGACGAGCGACCGGGAGGCGCGGAGATCGAGCGGGCAGCGCCGGGCGCGGTGGCCGAGACGGCGGGCAGCGCCCCGGTGGTGAACAAGATGCGCCGCCGCAGGTCCGCGCGCGCCGTGGCGGGTGTGGCCGGCGGCCTCGCCGACCACCTCGGCGTCAACGTCGCCTGGGTCCGGGTCGTCTTCGCGGTGCTGGCCGCGTTCGGTGGCGCCGGCGTGCTCGCCTACGGCCTGCTCTGGGCGTTCGTGCCGCAGGAGCCGAGGGACGCGCCGCCCCGGCCGTCCTCGGCCAAGGAGCGCCAGCAGGCGTTCGGCCTGGTCGCGTTGGGTATCGGGCTCGCGGTGGCGATCGGCACGCTGTCCGGCACGGTCAGCGGCTGGGTGGTCGGCGGACTCGGCGTGGCGCTGGTCGGCGCGGTGCTGGTCTGGCGCGAGGCCGACGAGTCGCAACGCAAGCGGTTGCGGGGCGGCGGCGTGGTCGGCGCGGTGCTCGGCAGCGGCGGCCGGGGCGCGCTGGTCCGGGTGCTCACCGGTGCCGCGCTGGTGATCAGCGGGATCGCCATCTTCCTGCTGCGCAGCGTGAACCTGGACCAGATGCAGTTCGCCCTGCTCGCGGTGCTGGCCGCGCTGGTCGGGGTGGCGGTGCTGACGGTGCCGTTCTGGCTGCGGCTGGTCCGCGACCTCGGCGAGGAGCGCACTGCCCGCGTTCGCACCGAGGAGCGCGCCGAGATCGCCGCCCACCTGCACGACTCCGTGCTCCAGACGCTGGCGCTGATCCAACTGAACAACGAGGCGCCGCGCGAGGTGCTCCGGCTGGCCCGCGGCCAGGAGCGGCAGCTGCGCGAGTGGCTCTATCCGAGCCCCAAGCTGGGCGCCGCCGGTGCGGCCGTGGTGCTCTCCGACGCGGTGGCCAGGGCTGCCGGCGAGGTGGAGGACACCTTCGCGGTCAAGATCGACCAGGTGGTCGTCGGTGACCTCGAGCTGGACGAGCAGATCAGCGCGCTGGTCCAGGCGGCCCGGGAGGCCATGGTCAACGCCGCGAAGCACGCCGAGGTCCCGGAGTTCAGCGTGTACGCCGAGGTCGAGCCGGACCGGGTGAACGTGTTCGTCCGGGACCGGGGCAAGGGTTTCGACCAGGACAGCGTGCCCGACGATCGGCATGGCCTCACCGACTCGATCCGGGGCAGGATGGAGCGCAACGGCGGCGAGGTCCGGCTGCGCACCTCGCCGGGCGAGGGCACGGAGGTGCAGCTCTACATGCCTACGAACAGGAACGGCTCAGACAAGTGACTGGCAACCGACCGGTACGGGTGTTCCTCGTCGACGACCACGGGTTGTTCCGGGCCGGCGTGCGGGCCGAGCTGGAATCGACCACCGACGAGATCGAGGTGGTCGGTGAGGCCGGCACCGTTGGCGAGGCGGTGGCCGGGATCGGCCACCTCAAGCCGGACGTGGTGCTGCTGGACGTGCACATGCCGGACGGCGGCGGCGCCGAGGTGCTGCGCAAGGCCCGGCCCGCGTACCCGGACGTGGTGTTCCTCGCCTTGTCGGTGTCCGACGCGGCGGAGGATGTGATCGCGGTGATCCGCGCCGGTGCCAGGGGCTACGTCACCAAGACGATCTCCAGTCAGGAGTTGGTCCGTGCGGTGACCAGGGTGGCCGACGGCGACGCGGTGTTCTCACCCCGGCTGGCCGGCTTCGTCCTGGACGCCTTCGCCGACCGGCCGGGCGCCGCGCCGATCAGCGACCCTGAGCTCGACCTGCTCACCCCGCGCGAGCGCGATGTGCTGCGCCTGCTGGCTCGCGGGTACGCCTACAAGGAGATCGCCTCGGAGCTGTTCATCTCGGTCAAGACCGTCGAGACGCACGTCTCCAGCGTCCTGCGCAAGACCCAGCTGTCCAACCGCTACGAGCTCTCCCGCTGGGCCTCCGACCGGCGCCTGGTCTGACGCCGCGCGACGCTGCCAGCGGGTCATCCCCACGCCGGTCAGGACCACCGCCATTCCGGCGACCACCCGGGGGGTGAGGTCCTCGCCGAGGGTGACCGCGCCGAGCAGCACCGACACCACCGGCAGTAGGTAGCCGACGGTGGTCGCGTTGGTCGCGCCCTCGTCGGCGATCAGTCGGTAGTTCAGCACGAACGCCAGCCCGGTGCCGAACAGGCCGAGGATGGACACGGCGAGCAGTGGCAGCGGGTCCAGGCGCATGGCTGCCAGGCCGCCGCCGGCCGGAGCCACGAGCAGGCCGAGACCGGTCGCGGTGATCAATTGCGTGGCGGAGAGCGCCATCGGGGTGCCGCCCCGCCCGGACACGAACCGCCCGACGTAGGCGTAGGCGACCGCGTAGCTCGCCGCGGCGCCCAGGATCTCCAGCGCGCCCCAACTGGCCAGCCCACCGGCCTGCCAGGGCGCGAAGATCAACAGCGTGCCACCGAAACCGAGCAGCAGCCCGCCGAGACGCACCGGGGAGAGCCCGCGCTCGGTGCCGATCGCGAGTCCGATCAGCAGCGCCCACAGCGGGGTTGTGGCGTTGAGCACACCGGCGACGCCGGAGTCGACCGTCCGCTCGCCGATGCCGAACAGGGTGAACGGGATGACGTTGCCGAAGGTCGCGGCGACCACCTGGTGCGCCCAGACCCGGCGCCGCCTCGGCAGCCGCTGCCTGGCGGCCAGGCAGAGCACGGTGACCAGCGCGGCGCCGAGCGCGGACCGGATCACGGTGATCTGCATGGGCGACAACCCCCGCAGGGCGAGCTTGATCCACAGAAAGCTCGAGCCCCAGAGCAGGGCAAGGAGGCCCATCCGGACCAGACTGCCGTGCCAACCGACCTGCCTACCGGTGATCGCCACGGCCTCACGCTGCCCAACGGGATCTGGCAGCGCAAGTGAATAGATGTGGGCGGACGTTTAAGCGAAACTGTAGGGTCGGGCCATGCTCGACATCCGCCGAATGCAGGTGCTCCCGCGGTGCGCTGCCTGCTCGACGCGTTGCGGGCCGCCGCCGTTGCCGCCACGAGCTGAGCCGGCTCAGCGCTCGGCGCCGCCGGCGAAGTTGTCGATCAGCAGGTTGCCGTCCTGCTCGACCAGGGCGAAGCCGTAGTTCTCGGTGGTCTCCCGGCCGTCGACGGTGACGTAACGCAGCACCGCGCCAACCCGGTTGCCCGCCACGGCTCGCGTGGAGAGCACCTGCACCGAGCGAATCCCCGCCCAGAACCGGTTGTAGGCCTCCTGCGAGCGGGACCGGCGCTGGGCCTTCTCGGTGAGCAGCCGCCAACTGGCGTCCGGGTTCGCCGGCAGCAGGGCGTAGTACTGCCGCACCGCGCTCTCCAGGTCGGCGGCGGAGCGTCCGGCCGGCGTGCTGGTGGTCGTGGCGGGTCGCGAGGTGGCGCTCGACGCGGGGCGCGCCGTGGACTGAGCCTGCGGCGCGTCGTTCGTGGCCACATCCGCGGCGCGCGGCTGTGAGCTGTGCCGACCATCGCTGAGCAGGCTGGCCACCAGGATGCCGACCAGCGCCGCGGCCACGATGGCCAGCACGGTGAGCACGACCGAGCGGACGGTGCGGTTGCGGTTGCGCGAAGCGGGCAGCGCCTGCGGGCGAGGCCCCGGCGCGGCCAGCAGCGGGCCGCTCGGCACCGGCTCGGCGAACGGATGCGCGTCAAGCCGGGTGGCCTCGAACCCCCCTTGGGCCGGCGGACCGGGCGGCGGCATCGGACCGGACATGCCGTGCGGCGGCGGCATCGGCAGCCGGTGCGGGGCGATCAGCTCGGTCGGGCCGGCCATCATGGGCGCCGGCCGGCCGTTCGCAATCGCGGTCAGGCCCTCGCGCGCCTCGGTCATGGTCATTCGCTCGCCCGGGTCGGCCCGAAGCAGCCGCATCAGCAACGCGGTGAGCGGCCCGGCCTGACGCGGCGGCGTGATCTTCCCGGCGGCCACCGCGTACAGCAGTGCCAGGGTGTTCTCGCCGAGTCCGAACGGGGAGTGCCCCTCGACCGCGGTGTACAGCGTCGAGCCGAGCGAGAACACATCCGAGGACGCGGTCGGCTCCTGGCCCTTGGCCACCTCGGGGGCGAGGTAGGCGGGCGTGCCGGCGAGCATCCCGGTCGCGGTGACCGTCACGTCGCCGGTGGCCCGGGAGATGCCGAAGTCGGTTATCTTGACCGTGCCCTCGTCGCCGAGCAGCACGTTGGCCGGCTTCACGTCGCGGTGCACGATGCCGGCGGCGTGCGCCGCGACCAGCGCGTTGGCCACCTGCGCGCCGATCCGGGCGACCTCTTCGGGCGGCACGGTGCCCTGGTCGGCGATCACCGCGGCCAGGCTGCGCGACGGCAGGAATTCCATGATCAGCCACGGTTCGCCGTCGTGCTCGGCCACGTCGTAGACGGTGATCGCGTTCGGGTGGGACAGCCGGGCCGCGATCCGGCCCTCGCGCATCGAGCGCAGCCGGGCCTCTTCGGACTGCGCCGGGCTGAGCTCGGGGGCCAGCAGCAACTGCTTGACCGCGACCGTGCGGTGCAACCGCTCGTCGTGTGCCTGCCAGACCACGCCCATCGCGCCGCTGCCGATGCGGGCGCCAAGCCGATAGCGGCCGGCAACCACCCGGACGTCGTTGGTCAAGAACTGCTCCCGTCGGTTCGACACGGAGAAGGGAACCCTAGAGGGAGGGCGGCGGGACCGAACTCGCGGGCGGCGTGGTCGTGGTGGTCGCGACGGTCGTGGTGGTCGTCGTCGGCCTGGTGGTTCGCGTCGTCGTGGTGGTCGTCGTGGTCGTCGTCGTCGTCGTGGTGCGCGACGGCGGGGTCGTGGTGGTGACCGCGCTCGCGCTCGGCTCGGTCTGGGTGCTCGAGTGCGAGGCCGGCGGAGCCACCACCTGGCTGTTGGTGCCCACGTTGTCCTTGTTGACGTCGCCGGCGTTGTCCTGGTTGGCCAACATCCAGGCGAGCCCGGCGATCAGCGCGATGAGCAGCGCGGTGGTCAGGATCAGCACGGTCTGCTTCGACCGGTCCGTGGTGGCCGCCCGGGCCGGCGGCGGCGGGCCAAGCGGGCGCGGCCGGACCACCTGGGTCGGCCCGGCGACGAGTTGGGTCGGCTCGTCCGGCTCGCGGAACTGGGCCGTGGCGAGCACGGGAATTCGGCCGATCGAGGGCTCGTCGCCCCTGGCCACGGCGGCCAGCTGGTCCCGGACCCGGCTGGTGGACGGGCGCAGCTCGGGATCGGTGGCCAACATCGCGATCAGCACGTTGGTCAGCGGGCCCGAACTGACCGGCGGATTGATCTTCCCGGCGGCTACCCGGTGCAGCAGCCCGAGGGTGTTCTCGGACAGCCCGAACGGCGGTTCGCCCTCGGCCGCGGCATAGAGCGTCGAACCGAGCGAGAACACGTCCGAGGCCGCCGTCGGCTCCTTGCCGATGGCCACCTCGGGCGCCAGGTAGGCGGGCGTGCCGGCGATCATGCCGGTCTTGGTGACGGTGACGTCGTCGGATGCCCGCGAGATGCCGAAGTCGGTGATCTTCACCGAGCCGTCGTCACCGAGCAGGATGTTGCCCGGCTTGATGTCGCGGTGCACGATCCCGGCGGCGTGCGCGGCGACCAGTGCGGATGCCGAGAGCGCGCCGATCCTGGCCACCTCGTACGGATCGAGCGGGCCGTGCTCGGCCAGCACCATGGCCAGGCTGCTGGACGGCAGGTACTCCATGATCAGGCAGGGCACGCCGTCCTCGTCGACCACGTCGAACACCGAGATGGCGTTGGCGTGATGCAGCCGGGCGGCGATCCGGCCCTCGCGCAGGCATCTGGCCACCGCCTCGGTCGCCTCGTCCTCCGGCAGGCCGGGGGAGAGCAACACCTTCTTCACCGCCACGGTGCGGTTCAGCCGCTCGTCGTAGGCTTGCCAGACGACGCCCATGGCGCCCGTGCCGATCCGAGCGATGAGCCGATACCGTCCGGCGACGACACGGCCCTCATCGGTCATCGCTCTGACTCCGCAGTTGCTGCCTCCCGCGTCACGCGACCTCCCTCGAAGCGTGTCCGCGGTCCCCACCCGTGCAACAGGCTATGCCGCTCACTCTCCGCGCATGGAGGCAGGACGTGAGGTAAGAGGCGCACCCGCCGAACATTACGCCGCGTGGTGTCGTTTTGCTTGGCCGACGTGCGTACCGGTCAGTCGTGCTGGGCAGAGAGAACCTCGGCGTCGACGATCCGTCTCGGCAACGTGTCCGCCACGTCGAGCAGCTGCTCCACCCGCAGAAAGCTGCCGTCCGTCAGGTGCAGCCGGACGGTGGCCAGCACGTCGCCGGACCGCTCGCGCACATCGAGCACCTGTACGTCCTGCACGAGCGACCAGGACTGGACGAACTCGCCGAGGTCGGTGCCGAGCAGGGTGGAGTCGAGCAGGGAGAACGCCCGCTCCGGCGCGTTGCCCGCGAGTTGGTAGAACCGCTGCACCAGCTCGGTCTTGGTCATCGGGTCGAACGGGTCCGCCGGGTCGGAGCTGGCCGCGGCGGGTGCGCCGGGCGCCTGGCCCGCCGCCGATTTCGGTGCCGGGCCGGGGTTGTCGATGGCGCCGGTGGCGATCCTCGGCGCACCGGGCAGGGTGGGCAGGCCGGTCATCCCGCCCTTGGGCACCACACTGTTCAGCCGGTCGGGCAGCAACGCCTGCTCCCCGCTGATGGCCATCGCCGGTAGAGCGGCTTCCTCGTCGCGCTGGTGGGTGACGGTCGAGGCGACCGCGAGCGCGGCGCACAGCACGAGCGATGCCACACCAAGACCGGCGATCTTGGCTAGCTGGGCGCCCGGCGACGGCTGGCGCCGGTGTGAGCTCGGCGGCGGAATCGGCGGGTCGAACAGGTCCTCCAGTACGCCGTGGTCGGTGCCGTCGTTGGTGGTGCTGTTGGTGGTGCCGCGCTCGAGCGGGCGATCGCCGGAGTTGCCGTCGCGCCGAACCGGGCCGATGTCCTTGAGCCGGGCACGCCGGCCGATCAGTTCGCTGACGGGCACCGAACCGGCACGGATGTGCCGCCGTCCAGTCGTCAGACGATCCACGTGCTGTCCAATGTGAGTGGTGTTCGCGTTTGGCACGCGCCTCGGATGCATTGCGCGGTCGGGGGAACTCGTACCGTGACTGCGGCCGCCGGCGCCAGTAATTCTCGAACCATCACTCGAAGGTGGCGACCAATGCACGGCACAACCACTCGATCGGAGTAGTGACTGACCGTATGCACGTGCAGTGGCGCGGTTGCGCTCGGTGAGAAGTGGGGTCAGCCGACCAGACGATCGCCGATGATCTTCGGGTTGGAGCCGGCGGAAAACGTCAGCTCCCGCTCCACCGTGCTGCTGGTGCCGTCCTTGCGCACCAGAACCAGCCGGCTGCGGGTGAACGTCGAGGTGGAATCGACGGTGGTCCACCGGACCTCGATCCGCGCCAGGTTGGCGTAGCGCGTCTGGATGCCTCCCGGCCCCTCGGCCCGCAGCGGCCCGGAGGTCATCTGCACCGCCGCCGCCGGGTTGTGGGTGACCTGGGTGAAATACCGCGCGGTGCGGTCGCCCAGCTGTCTCGGGTCGGTCGGGGCGACGAGCACGTCGAACGTCTCCATCGGGCCCGGCGGCGCCAGGGCGGCCGGTGGCCGGTTGCCCGCGGGCGGCCGGTCCGCCGGCCCGGCCGATTCGGCCGAATCCGCCGGGTCGCCCGACCCGGCCGCGGCCGGCACGACCGGCGCCGGGACATCGGTCCGGACCGAGCGTTCGGTGTCGCTCGGCGGCCCCGGTTGGCTGGTGCTGGGCGCGGGCCGAGAGGTCGGTGCCGCAGGACCGGTCGCCCCGGCGCCGGTCGGCGGCCCGGCGCTGTCCGCCGGCAGCCCGGTGATCACGAGGTGTTGGCTGGGCTGGCCGGGCAACCCGTCGATGGTCGTCGCCACCCTCGGGTTGCCGACCAGCGCATGCGTGGCGAAGCCGAGCGCACCGACGACCAGTGCGGCGGAGGCGACGGCGAACGCGGCCGCCCGGCGCCAGGTGCTCGGCGGAGTCACCGAGGCCGGGATGGTGCCCAGGTTGAACTTGCGCAGCCCGGTCGGCGGCGGGTCAAAGCGGGTGTCGATCATCGGCTCGGTCGTCCACGAAATCTCGGGGGTCCAGGTCGCACCGGCCGAACCGCGCCGATGCTTGCCATGTCGGGGTTCGGGTTCCGTGTCGTGTTCGTCGCCGGCCATGGTCGGAACGGGTCCTCCTCTCGCCTCGGGTCGCAGCGCTTGCTGACTATCGGGTATCGACTACCTGGAACTCCTCGGCCAGCCGGCCGTCGGTGAGTCCGTGCCGGCGGGCGTTCTCGGTGAGAAACCGGCGGACGAAGCCCTCGACGTCCGGCATGTTGCCGACCTGGGATTCGTGTGCGCGTAACGCGGCCACCCGCTTGTCGAAGGCGTCGGTCACGTCCACGACCTGGTTGCGCAGCCAAGCCGGCCCGTCGGCCAGCCACAGCTCGGGCACGGTCCACGGCGACAGGCCCTCGGCCAGCAGTTCGGCATGGGCGTTGGGGTTACGGGCATCCGGGTAGACGGCCGCGAAGGCGGCCTCGCCGACCGCGCGATGATCGGGATGGGTGGTCGGCACGTGCTGCCAGTTGATCTCCGGGGACCAGGTGAGCACCCGGTCCGGCCGAACCCGCCGAATCACCCGGGCGATGTCCCTGCGCAGCTCGATCGACGCGACCACGGTCCCGTCGGGATGGTCGAGGAAGGTCACGTTCCGCACGCCGACGCACTCGGCGGCGGCACGCTGCTCGGCCTCCCGGATCCGGGCCATCTCCGCCCGGCTCACCGAGCCGTCGCCACTCGCCTCACCGTGGGTGCAGACGCAGTAGGAAACCTGGATGCCCGCCGCGGTCCAGGTGGCCACCGTGCCCGCGGCGCCGAAGTCGACGTCGTCCGGGTGTGCGGTGACGACAAGCGCCCTGCGCACGTCCTGAGACACAACCGCACTCATTCAGCCCACAGTATGCGGTTGCGCAGCGTTCGAGGCGCCGGGCAACAAGGTTCCCCCGGGACCACCCGGGCGGGTGAACCAGCGGGTCGGACACCTACCGCACGTCGTACCGACCGACGCGCTATTCGCCCGTGCGATACCGCTGTTGGGTTGATTGCAGGGACTTCGTCGCGGTCAGCCCGGCGCCCCCCGCCAGGAGGATCGCCAGCACGTCGGCAAAACCGTCGCCGTTGGTGAGCAGCCAGGCGAGCAGCGCCCCAGCCGTGGTGATGCCCGCGACCGGCCAGCGGGACCGCACGTACTGCGCGATCGGCGTCCCACCGGCCCGCTTGTTGGCGGCCGAGTTGAGCATCCCGAGATAGCCGACATGAGCCAGCGCGGCGATCACCGCGGCGATGGCGATGATGATGGCGATCAGGTTGAGCATGTCTCCAGTGTGCCCTCATTCGCCGGCGCGGGAATCGGTGAAGACCCTGATGCCGCCCCGGATCGCACCGAACCGTTCGCCGGCCCGTACGTCGTGTCTCTGTGTCTGTGTCTCGGTCTGTGTCTCAGCGGCCCAGCGGGCCGCGGCCGAGGCTGAGCAGGGCCATGGCCAACTGCTGGCCCTCCTTGCCCAGATCGCGGTAGCGGGCCAGCACGTCGTGCTCGCGGTTGAGTACCAGCCGGGGGCCGCCGTTGGCCAGCCGCACCGCGCCGATGGTCTTGGAGATCTCGGTGCGCCGTTTGACCAGACGCAGAATCTCGCTGTCCAGCCAGTCGATCTCCTGGCGTAGCTCGGCGATCTGCTCGGGTCCCGGCATCCCGTCCTCGGGAGGCGTGCTCTGTGCGGTGTCCTGCGACGTCGGGGTCATCGTGATCCTCTGCTTGTCTGGCCGAGTTCCGGACCCTGGTGCCAACGAAGCCCCGGGTCCGAGGACTCCGGGGCTTCGCGGTGGTCGGCCGTGCTTACGCAACCACGGGAGCCGGAGTCCGGTTCCCGTAAAAAAACTCGAAGTTATGCGTCGGCACGTGACGGATTCTGACATATCGGTTCGCGCAGTGGAACCCGGCCCTCAGACCGAGCGCGAGTCGCGGTACGGCCAGCGGGGGCCACGGAGGCGCGCGTGCGCCACCAGTGAAATGGCCAGCCAGAAGAGCGGGAAGCCCGGCCAGAAGTGCATCGAGTCCGAGGTCAGCCAGCGCACCAGGAGCAGAGTGGCGAGCACGACCACGATCGCCGCGTGTACGGCGAGCGGGTCGCGCGGGCGGGTGGCCGGCCACTGCCGGGCTGTCCCGCGCCGCGCTGTCGATTGCCTCGTGGCCCGCTCACTCGGCAGGTCTTCGGTGTACTGGGCCAGTTCGTGCCGGAACCGGGCGGCGAACACGCCGGTGAGCCGCTCCTCGGTCTCGGTCAACGTCAGGCGACCCTCGCCGCCGGCCGCCTGGACGACGCGAGCCACCTCCTCGCGCTCGGCGTCGGAGGCCCGCACCGGGGTGCGGTCGGAGTGGCTGTCCGTGGTCATGGCCCCATGTTGCGCGGCGCGGGCGCCGCCGGCATCGGTCCCGAGGCGGCATCCGCACTACGCGCGCCGACGTACCGGCGGCGCGGGAGTCCCGATCCGTCGGCCCGGCCCGGTACCGTTGGCGGCACAATGAGTGCTCTGTTCGAAATCCCGGTGGATGCCCGCCCGCCAAGGAAGAAGACCGCCTCGGCAACCCCGCTCAGCGACCTGAACGACGCCCAGCGCCGGGCCGTCGAGCACGCCGGCTCGCCGCTGCTCGTGGTCGCCGGCGCGGGCTCGGGCAAGACCCGGGTGCTCACCAGGCGGATCGCCTACCTGCTCGCCGAACGCGGCGTCCACCCCGGCCAGATCATGGCGATCACCTTCACCAACAAGGCCGCGGCCGAGATGAAGGAGCGGGTCGTCGACCTGGTCGGCCGGCGCGCGGGCGCGATGTGGGTGTCCACCTTCCACTCGATGTGTGTGCGGGTGCTGCGCCGGGACGCCAAGACCCTCGGCATGAAGTCGAGCTTCTCGGTGTACGACGCCGACGACTCGCGCCGGCTGGTCACCCTGGTGGCCCGGGACCTCGACCTCGACCCGAAGCGCTACCCGGCCCGGGGTCTCGCCGCCGCGGTGTCCAACCTGAAGAACGAGCTGATCGACGCGGAAGCGGCGAAATCGGCCGCCACCAACGACTTCGAGCGAAGGGTGGCCGAGGTCTACGCCGCGTACCAACTGCGGCTCGGGCAGGCCAACGCCTTCGACTTCGACGACCTGATCATGCGCACGGTCGAGCTGCTGCAAGGTTTTCCCGAGGTGGCCGAGTACTACCGGCGGCGGTTCCGGCACGTTCTGGTCGACGAGTACCAGGACACCAACCACGCACAGTACGTGCTGGTCAGGGAGCTGGTCGGGACCGGGGACGACCCTGGCGAGCTGTGCGTCGTCGGCGACGCCGATCAGTCGATCTACGCCTTCCGCGGCGCGTCCATCCGCAACATCGTGGAGTTCGAGCGGGACTACCCGCAGGCCACGACGATCATGCTGGAGCAGAACTACCGGTCGACCCAGACCATCCTGTCCGCGGCCAACGCGGTGATCTCGCGCAACCCGGGGCGCAAGGACAAGCGGCTGTGGAGCGCATCCGGGGATGGCGACAAGATCGTCGGCTACGTCGGCGACAACGACCGGGACGAGGCCGCGTTCGTGGCCGCCGAGATCGACCGGCTGGTCGACTCGGGCGAGCTGCGCAACGGCGACATCGCCGTGTTCTACCGGACCAACAACCAGTCCCGGGTGTTCGAGGAGATCTTCATCCGGCTCGGCCTGCCGTACCGGGTGGTCGGCGGGGTGCGCTTCTACGAGCGGCGCGAGGTGCGGGACGCGCTCGCCTACCTGCGGGTGCTGGCCAACCCGGACGACACGGTGAGCCTGCGCCGGATTCTCAACGTGCCGAAGCGGGGCATCGGGGACCGGGCCGAGGCGTGCGTGTCCACCCATGCCGAGCGGGAGCGGATCTCGTTCGCCGCCGCCCTGCGGGCCGCCGCGGACGGCCGGGTCGGCGAGCTGAACCCGCGTTCGACCCGGGCCGTGACCACGTTCGTCGAGCTGATCGACTCGTTGCGCGCGTTGGTATCCGACGGGCTGGACGTGGCCGAGCTGCTCGAGGCGGTGCTGGAGCGCACCGGATACCGGGCCGAGCTGGAGGCCAGCGACGATCCGCAGGACGCGACCCGGCTGGAGAACCTCAACGAGCTGGTGAACGTGGCTCGCGAGTTCGCCTCCGACGATCTGGTCACCGGCGTCGGCGCGGCGGTGCCGGCGGACGACGTTCCCGACGCCGAGCCCCCGGCGATCGCGCCCGGCTCGCTCGAGGCGTTCCTGGAGCGGGTGTCGCTGGTCGCCGACGCCGACTCGGTGCCGGAGTCCGAGGAGGGCGCCAGCGGCGTGGTCACCCTGATGACCCTGCACACCGCCAAGGGGCTCGAGTACCCGGCGGTGTTCCTGACCGGCTGGGAGGACGGCGTCTTCCCGCATCTGCGCGCCCTCGGCGATCCGGCGGAGCTGGCCGAGGAGCGCCGGCTGGCCTACGTCGGGATCACCAGGGCGCAGCGGCGGCTCTACGTGTCCCGGGCGATCGTGCGGTCCTCCTGGGGGCAGCCGACGACCAACCCGCGCTCCCGGTTCCTCGACGAGATCCCGCCCGAGCTGATCGAGTGGCGCCGGTTGGAGCCGATCAGGGCCGCGCCGAGCGCGCCCACCTGGAGCCAGCGGGGCGGCCGTTCCTCGCCCGGCGTCGGTTTCGGCCGGCCGAGTCCGGTGAACAAGGGCTGGCAGAACACCCCGGCGCTGTCGCTGGACGTGGGCGATCGGGTCAACCACGACAAGTACGGCCTCGGCACCGTGATCGCCACCGACGGCGCCGGGCCGCGCGCCACCGCCACCATCGACTTCGGCACCAACGGCACCATCCGGCTGATGCTCATCGGCAGCGTTCCGCTGGTCAAGCTGTAGCAAGCGACCCGCGCGCGGAGCGCTGGCGAACACCTGTACGAAACTGTCAGTGCCCCCTGCTTCACTTCCCCGCATGATCGAACGAGCGCGAGGGGGGACGTGGCGGTGGACGAGATCTTGTTTCAGGTCCTTGCCGACAGCGTGGGCCGCTACCTGGACGCGGTTGACCGGCTGGCCGGCGCCGAGTCGCGGGCCGGCCCCGAACTCCGCAGGCTGTCCGCCGCCTGGCGCGCCGTCCTCCGACTGCACCGGCCGTCCGGCGGCCGCCGCCGCTCGTGTACCGGCTGCGCCAGCCGCGACGCCATGTGCACGGTGTGGCGGGTGGCCACCGCGTACTTTCTCCGCCGGATCAAGGACTGAGCCAGTAGTGACCAGCAGGGCGGTGGAGCGGGATCGGGAGTTGGCGGCCGGCGGCTCAGAGGTTGATGCCGCGCGCCGCGAGCCACGGCGCCGGGTTCAGCTTCTTGCCCGTCGCGTCCCAGATCTCGAAGTGCAGGTGCGGGCCGGTGGAGTTGCCCCGGTTGCCCATCCTGGCGATCTGCTCGCCGGCCTTGACCGTCTGGCCCTCGTGCACCGAGAAGCTGTCCACATGGCCGTACACGCTGACCGTGCCGTCGGCGTGCTGGATGCGCACCCAGAGTCCGAAGCCGCTGGCCGGTCCGGCCTCGACCACGACGCCGTCGGTGACCGCGCGGATCGGCGTGCCGATCCGGTTCGCGATGTCCACGCCGAGGTGGGTCGTTCCCCACCGCTGGCCGAAGCCGGAGGTGAAGGTGCCGTCCGCGGGCTTGACGAACCTGCCGAGCGTCTCCTGCTTCTGTAGGCCGGCGGTGCGAGCCTGGGTGATCCTGGCGGCCTCTGCCATCTTCTGGGCCTCGGCCGAGCCGTCGGTGGTTCGGGAGACGGTGAGGACGTCGGGCGCGCCGAGGTTGCTGCCGCCGACGCCCATCAGCGCGGAGGGGAGGCCACCGCCGTCCATCGGAACGTCGTTGCCGGTCGGCTTGGCGCCTTGGAGGGTCTGTCCGGCCGCGGCGGCGGCGATGGCACCGAGGGCGACAGCGGCGACGACGACCCGGCCACGGACCGCCGAGGAAGGTGACGCCACACGAAAGGTGCCGGTGCTACGGGTGCCCTGGGTACGCGCTGAAGCGTAACTACCTGCATCAGCGAGAACCCTGGACTGCTGCTGGCCGCCGGGGGAGCGGTGTCGAGCCAAGGCCTGCCCTTCCGTCTTCGGGGAGTCCGAACGACACCGGCTCGCGGGGACGAGCTTCGGCGGGACACCGGGCGGGGGACCCAGCTGAGTCGGCATCGGGGTTGCCGACCCTGTCCAATTCGTGATCGGACTGTGACAACGGACCGGGGGACAGTAACCAAGCGGGAGTGCTTACGGCAACTTCCCCGCCGCGTGTCGGCCAATCGGGTGCTAGCCCGCCGACCATCTGGTCAGCACCTATGACCCAACGTTACAAACCCACTACCCAAGGATTGTGACTCGTATTACAGCCAGACCCCCTCACAAAGCCGTCGCCCCCGCCGCGCGGGCGGCCGAGGCACAGGCCGGCACGCGCCAGTAAGGAGGTGATTCGCGAGTCGCGCGCTCGGGCAACTGAGTCGCGCGCTCGGGCAACTGAGTCGCGCGCTCCGGCACCTGAGTTCCGCGCTCCGGCAACTGGCGGCCCGGGTGGGACTCCCCCCGCTTCGCGAGTCGCGCGCTCGGGCAACTGAGTTCCGCGCTCGGGCAAACTGAGTTCCGCGCTCGGGCACCTGGCGGCCGGAGTGGACTCCCCCTTCGCGAGTCGCGCGCTCGGGCAAACTGAGTCGCGCGCTCGGGCACCTGGCGGCCCGGGTGGGACTGCCCCACGTCGCGAGTCGCGCGCTCGGGCAACTGAGTCGCGCGCTCGGGCACCTGGCGGCCGGATGGACTGCCCCACGTCGCGAGTCGCGCGCTCGGGCAACTGAGTCGCGCGCTCGGGCACCTGGCGGCCCGGGTGGGACTCCCCCATGTCGCGAGTCGCGCGCTCGGGCAACTGAGTCGCGCGCTCGGGCAAACTGAGTTCCGCGCTCGGGCACCTGGTGGCCGGGGTGGACTCCCCCCATGTCGCGAGTCGCGCGCTCGGGCAACTGAGTTCCGCGCTCCGGCATGGCGGCCCGAGCCGTGGCCCGCTCGAGGGGCCGCACCTGATTGGCGCTCACCTCGCCTCAGCCAGGGATGGCCGCATTCGCGACGCAGGCAACGGCCGGGGTCGGCTGCTTGTCGCCGGGGCCAAGGGAGGCGGGTTGTCGGGTTCGGCGGGTTCGCACCGCGGTTGCCCGTGCACCGGGGTGTGAAGGTTGATGTTGGTCTTGCTAGCGTGCATGGCAATGACTGAGCGGACCCGATCCTCGCCCGCCCGCCCGGCGCAGGGGCGCGAGCCGGAGGAGACCGCTGAGGACGCCGCTTCCTCCGACGCCTCCACCGAACCCCGCGGCACCGGTTGGGCCGGCGTTCCCATTCGGCTCCGGGTCGCGCTTCCGGTCGCGCTGCTGGGAGCCGCCCTGACGGTGCTCGGTCCGGTGCTCGGGCTGGTGGATCACCAGCCGGCCGCGGGCTTCGCCGCGCTGCCGCTCCTGATCGTGCTCGCCGCGTTGGCTCCGGTCGCCGCCCTCGCCGCGATCGTGGCCCGGCGCCCGGTGCTGGCCGCCGGCGTACTGATCGGATCGGCACTGCTCGCCCCGGGCCGCGCGCTGACCGACCTCCAGTTCGCCAGGGACGCACTGCTCACCGCTCGCCCGGAGCTGATGGCACCCACCAATTTGGCCGCGCTCAGCCCGAGCGCCGGGCTCTGGGTGCTCATCCTCGGCCACCTGGCGATCGGCGCGGCCGGACTGCTCGCGGCCGGCTCGGCCGGCGCGGAGCCCGGGTCCGCCTACGCCGCCGAGCTCGAAGAGACCGGTGAGACGCTCAGCGTGCGCCGCTACCTGATGGGCTGGGCGTTCGTCTGCGCCACGGTGGCCGCGGTCGGACTGCTCCGCCCGTCGTACCGCTCACACAATGCCTTCCAACTCGCCCGCGAAGTGTTCGACAGCCCGGCGCTGGTCCGGGGCGGCGGGCTGCTGATCGTCGCCGCGGTCGTGCTCGGCTGCGTCTTCGCGGCCACCTCGACCCGACCGGTACTGGCCAGGGGCCTGCTGCTCGGCCTGCTCGCCGCGGTGGCCGGAGTCACCGTCCCCGGCATCGTGGCCGGCCTCAGCGTCGACCGCCTCGAGCCGGCGTTCGGCCCCTACCTCGCCCTGGTCGCGGTCGCCGTGCTGGCTGCGGTGATCTTCCTCCTGCCCCGGCCCGGCGAACGGGACGCGGATGCGCACGCCGAGGTCACCCTCGAGGCATCCAGGCTGCACCTGGCCGCTGGCGCGCTCGGCGTGCTGGCCGGACTCGCCGCGCTCGGCGGGGGCATCGGCCGCCAGCTCATCGTCGACTCCGGGCTGGACCAACCGGCGAGCTTCGCCAACCGGCAGCTGATCCCCGCCGGC
Source organism: Labedaea sp. (assembly GCA_045806965.1). Taxonomy (GTDB): domain Bacteria; phylum Actinomycetota; class Actinomycetes; order Mycobacteriales; family Pseudonocardiaceae; genus DASYTH01. Next base: position 17,678 of record JBJMIG010000067.1, read on the forward strand.
TTGCTCGTCGGCCTGCTCGGGGCGACCCTGCTGGTCAGGCGCTGGGCCACGGCGGTTCGCCCGGCGTTCACGGTGGCCCTGGCCGCGGTGCCGGTGGTCGGCGCGGGCACTCTGGACGCCGCGTTCACCGGGGTCGGGGTCAGCCCGGCGGTGCACATCGGCGCGGGCGTCTGGTTCACCGGGATCGCCATGTTCCTCGCGGTGCTGGCCGCGGCCTGTGCCGGCGTCGCGGGCAGCGCCGAGCGCGACGACGTCGACCTCACCGAGCGCGGCGTCAACCGCGCCGTGCTGATCCCGGCGGTCGCGGCCATGGTGCTCGCCCTCGGGGCGTTCGCGTTGCCGGCGGTCAAGGCCGCCGACTTCGTCGCCCCGGGGCTCTACACCCAGTTCCGCCTCGCCTCCTGGGGCCTGGTGCTCGGCCTGGTCGTGGTGATCGCGGCCGGTGCGCTGGCCCCGGTTTCCCGCCCGGCGCGGGCGGCCGCGCTGCTGTTCGGCGCGACCGGAGTGGTCGGGGTGCACCTGCTGGAGTTCCCACTCACCAAGGACCGCGCCGACGATGCCGTCGTCGGACCGGGCACCTGGCTCTCGCTGGCCTGCGTGGCCGCGTTGGTGGTCGCGGCCGTCGTCGCCGTGGTCACCCATCCGCGGCAACGGTGAGCGACCTCACCGTCGCTGACACCGTGGTCGGCGTGCCGGGGGAGTCCGCCCCTCGCTAGTGTCCTTCGGGTCCGACGACGCCGTAGTCAGGAGACTGTCGAGTGGATCTGTACGAGTACCAGGCGAAGGAGCTCTTCGCCGCGCACGGCGTGCCGGTGCTGCCGGGCACCGTGGCGGACACGCCGGAGCAGGCCGGCGCGGCGGCCGGGCAGTTCGGCCGGACCGTGGTGGTCAAGGCTCAGGTGAAGACCGGCGGCCGGGGCAAGGCAGGCGGGGTCAAGCTGGCCGAGACGCCGGACGAGGCGCGGGCCAAGGCCGAGGCGATTCTCGGGCTGGACATCAAGGGCCACGTCGTGCGCCGCGTGCTGGTCACCCCGGCGTCGGACATCGCCGAGGAGTACTACTTCTCCTTCCTGCTCGACCGCGCCAACCGGACCTTCCTCGCCATGGCATCGGCGGAGGGCGGCGTGGAGATCGAGCAGCTGGCGGTCGAGCGGCCCGAGGCGCTGGCCAAGATCCCGGTCGATCCGATCCAGGGCGTGGACCTGGCCAAGGCCAGGGAGATCGTGGCGGCCGGGAAGTTCCCGGCCGAGGTGGCCGAGCAGGCCGCCGAGATCGTCGTGCAGCTCTGGGACACCTTCGTGGCCGAGGACGCCACGCTGGTCGAGGTCAACCCGCTGGTGCGCGACCCCGAGGACAAGGTGGTCGCGCTGGACGGGAAGGTCACGCTGGACGACAACGCGGCGTTCCGGCACCCGGCGCACGCCGCGCTGGTGGACAAGGGCGCCGAGGACCCACTCGAGGCGGCGGCCAAGGAGAAGGACCTCAACTACGTCAAGCTGGACGGCGCGGTCGGGATCATCGGCAACGGCGCCGGCCTCGTCATGTCCACGCTGGACGTCGTGGCCTACGCGGGCGAGGAGTTCGGCGGTGTCAAGCCGGCCAACTTCCTCGACATCGGCGGCGGCGCGTCGGCCGAGGTGATGGCGAACGGTCTCGAGATCATCCTGTCCGACCCGGACGTGCGCAGCGTGTTCGTGAACGTGTTCGGCGGGATCACCGCCTGCGACGCGGTGGCCAACGGGATCGTGCAGGCGTTCCAACTGCTCGCCTCGCGCGGCGACGAGGTCAACCGGCCGATCGTGGTCCGCCTCGACGGCAACAACGCGGTCGAGGGCCGCAAGATCCTCACCGACGCGGCGCTGTCCGGTCTGCAACAGGTGGACACCATGGACAACGCGGCCCGGGTGGCCGCCCAACTTGCCGCCAAGGGGGCGTGACTCGCGATGGCGATCTTCCTCAACGAGCAGTCCAAGATCATCGTGCAGGGCATGACAGGCTCCGAGGGCACTCGGCATACCCGGCGGATGCTGCGCGCGAACAGCAACGTGGTCGGTGGTGTCACGCCGGGCAAGGGCGGGCAGAGCGTCGACTTCAGTGATGTGCGGTCCGGCCTGTTCCTGCCCGTCTACAACAGCGTCGGGGACGCGATGGCGGCCACCGGCGCGGACGTCACCGTGGTGTTCGTGCCGCCGAAGTTCGCCAAGGCGGCGGTGCTCGAGGCGATCGACGCCGGCATCGGGCTGGCGGTGGTGATCACCGAGGGCATCCCGGTTCACGACACCGCCGTGTTCTGGGCGCACGCCTGCGCCACCGGCAACAAGACCCGGATCATCGGCCCGAACTGCCCCGGCGTGATCTCGCCCGGCAAGTCGAACGCCGGCATCATCCCGGCGGACATCACCGGTTCTGGCCGGATCGGCCTGGTGTCGAAGTCCGGAACGTTGACCTACCAACTGATGTACGAACTGCGCGACATCGGGTTCTCTTCCGCGGTCGGGATCGGCGGCGACCCGGTGATCGGCACGACCCACATCGACGCGCTGGCCGCGTTCCAGGATGATCCGGACACCGAGGTCATCGTGATGATCGGCGAGATCGGCGGGGACGCCGAAGAGCGCGCCGCGGCCTACATCAAGGAGAACGTGACCAAGCCGGTGGTGGGCTACGTCGCCGGGTTCACCGCGCCGGAGGGCAAGACCATGGGCCACGCGGGTGCCATCGTGTCCGGCTCGTCCGGCACCGCACAGGCCAAAAAGGAGGCTCTGGAAGCGGCCGGTGTGCGCGTCGGTAAGACACCGTCGGAGACCGCCGATCTGGCCCGCGAGGTAGTCCGGGCCTAATTCGCGAGTCCCGCACCCCGGGGACCGGACGTTGGTGTAGCGTCCGGCCCCGACAAGCATGTCCGATTCTGCTTGCCGTATCGCTCGATCAGCTGAGGAGTAGTGCGCGATGACCTACCCAGGCGGTGGACCGGGCGGGTACCCCGGTCAAGGCCCGCAGCAGCCGCAACCGGGCCCGGGCTATGGGCCGCCGGTCGGGGGTGGTCAGAAGCTGAACATCCCGCAGATCGGTTTCCTGATCACGGCCGGCCTCGGGGTGCTCAACCTGTTCCTCGGCTTCGCCCCGCTACAGGGCGGCAGTTCGGTGCGCGGGTTCGACGCTCCGGGAGTGAGCTTCTACGAGGCGGGTTTCGGCTGGGTTCCGGGGCTGCTGCTCATCTCCGGCATCGCCGCGCTGTTCTACATCCTGCCGGGTGACAGCAAGCCCGGCGCCTGGCCGGCGATCTTCGCGATCGGCGGCACGCTGCCGTTCCTGTTCACCGTGTTCCAGGCCGACGGTTCGCTCGGCGCGGGCGGCGTCATCGTGTTGATCCTCGCCATCCTGCAGATGCTCGTCGCGGTCGGCGCATACCTGATGGAGGCGGGCATCATCAAGACCCCGGTTCCCGGCCAGCGCGGCCCCGGCTTCGGGCAGCCCGGTGGCTATGGCCCGCCGCCCGGCCAGTTCCCGCCACCCCCGCAGCAACAGCAGCAGCCCGGCCAGTACCAGCCAGGGGCGCAGACCCAGTACCAGCCGCAGCCCGGCCAGTTCCCGCCACCGCCCGGGCCGGGGCCGCAGCACCCCGGTACTCCGCCCGGCGGGTACCCGCAGCAGGGCTGAGCCCGTTCTACCCGAGGCGGGGTGGCATCCGATGCGATGCCACCCCGCCTCGCGCTATCCGGCCTGGTCACGTCCGCTGCGTTGAGCACGTGTGCCGGCGTTCACCGGATGGGGTGACGGCGGCGAGCCTCAGCCATTCGGCCCAACGCGGCTGTCAGAGTGGACGATATGGCGCCGCACTCCGGCCAGCCGGTCGCCGAGGACGATCCGGCCGTCGAGTACGAGGACGCGCCGGAACCGGTCTCGCCCGGTTGCCGAGCGCGGGTGCTCGCCATGGCCGCGGCGGGCCCGCTGATCACCGGTTACACCGCGGTGGCCGCGGTGCTCGCGCTGGTCACCTCGGTGGCTTCGAGCGCGCACTTCAGCACGACCGGGGTACTCGCCGCCGCGATGCCCGGATGGCTTGCCGTGCACCAGGTTCCACTGCGGATCGAAGGTCATGAGCTCGGCGTGCTTCCGTTGCTGCCGACGCTGGCGGTCGTCCTGCTGATCGGTCGGGCCGCGGCCGGCGCGGCACACCGGCTTGATCTGTACACCCCGAGGCAGGCTGGGCAGGTGGTCGGCGCGATTGCCGGCGGGCACGCGGTTTTCGGGTTGGCAGTGGGGTTGTGGACCGCCGGCGGCCCGGTGACGGCGGGGCTGTTCGCCGCGTTCTGCTACCCGGCGCTGCTCGCCGCCGGCGCCTCGGTGGCCGGAGTGGCCCGCCCAAGCGGGCTGCTGGACCTGGCTGTGCGGCGGCTCGACGCGGCGGTCCGGCGCGGGCTGTTGGTCGGCCTCGTCGCCGTGGTCGCGCTGCTGGCCGCCGGTGCGCTCGCGGTCAGCATCGGCCTGGTCGGTTCCGCGCCGGCCGTCCGGGAGTTGTTCGCGCGCAACGCTTCCGGGCCGGGCAGCGGGCTGGGCATGTTGCTGCTCTCGGTCGGGTACCTGCCGAACGCGGTGCTCGCCGGAACGTCCTTCGTGGCCGGCCCCGGCTTCCGCCTCGGCGCGATCTCGGTGGCACCGTTGCACTTCAGCGGCGGTTCGGTGCCCGGGTTGCCGCTGCTGGCCGCGCTGCCCGATGCGCCGCTCGACTGGGGTCCGGCGTTGCTGGTGCTGCCGGTCGGGACCGGGGCGCTGGTCGGGTGGCTGCTTCGGGACGTGGCCGAGGAACCGATGGCCCGGCTGCGCGCGGTGGCCGCGGCTGCCGGGGTCGTGGCGCTGTGTTTCCTGGTGCTAGCCGCGACCGCGGGCGGCGCGCTGGGTGGCGGCCGGTTCGATCCGGTCGACCTGCGGGCCGTCGCGCTGTCCCTGGCGCTGGTCGCCTGGGTCGGGCTGACCGCGGCCGCAGTGGCCTGGCTGAGTGGTTCCCGCCCGCTGCCGGATGGCCCCGTCGGACTGATCGACGAGTACGGGGAAGACGAGGACGACCAGGACGACGAAGACGAGGACGAGGACGAGGACGAGGACGAGGACGAGGAGGACGAAACCGCCGATGAGGTAGCCGAGGACTGCGGGGAGGAACCGGACGACGACGGGGAGGAGTCGGCTCCGGACGATCCGGACCTGGCCGCCGAGATCGAGTAACCGCCGCCTACGCTTGGCAGATCATGTTGAGCCGCACCGACGCCGCATCCAGGCCGCCGGCCAGGGTGGTCGTGCTGGTCTCCGGTTCCGGGACGTTGTTGCAGGCACTGCTTGACGCGGCCGCCCGGCGGGACTACCCGGCCAGGGTCGTCGCCGTCGGTGCGGACCGGGACGGTATCGAGGGCCTTGAACGGGCCCGGCGCGGCGGGTTGCCGACGTTCGTGACCCGGCTCGGCGATCACGCCGACCGGGCGGCCTGGGACGCGGTGCTGACCGGCGTGGTCGCCGGGCACGAGCCGGATCTGGTGGTGTCGGCCGGTTTCATGAAGATCCTCGGCCCGCTCTTCCTCGAGCGGTTCGGCGGTCGGGTGGTGAACACCCATCCCGCGCTGTTGCCGGCGTTCCCCGGTGCGCACGCGGTGGAAGACGCGCTGGCGCACGGAGTCAAGGTGACCGGCTGCACGGTGCACCTGGTGGACGCCGGCGTGGACACCGGGCCGATCGTCGCCCAGGAGGCGGTCACCGTCGCGCCGAACGAGGACGCGGCCGGCCTGCACGAGCGGATCAAAGTGGTGGAGCGCCGGCTGCTTGTCGACGTGATCGGCCGCATGGCCAGGGAAGGCTTCACGGTGAACGGACGAGAGGTGAGAGTTGGCGTGAGCGAGTCCCCGCGCGAATCCTTGGACGCTGCCACGAGCGGTCGTGCCTATCAGTCCGAAGTGGACGGACGGCGGCCGGTTCGGCGGGCGCTGATCGGCGTGTCGGACAAGGCGGGGCTGCTCGAGCTGGCCACCGGGCTGCACGCGGCCGGCGTGGCGATCGTGTCCACCGGCGGAACCGCAAAGGTGATCGCGGATGCCGGCGTGCCGGTGACCCCGGTCGAGGAGGTGACCGGCTTCCCGGAGTCGCTGGACGGCCGGGTGAAGACGCTGCATCCCCGGGTGCATGCCGGGCTGCTGGCAGATCTGCGCAAACCAGAGCACGCCGCGCAGCTCGACTCGCTCGGCATCGCGCCGTTCGACCTGCTCGTGGTGAACCTGTACCCGTTCGCGGCGGCCGTCGCATCCGGCGCGAGCCCGGACGAGTGTGTCGAGCAGATCGATATCGGCGGGCCGGCGATGGTGCGGGCCGCCGCCAAGAACCACGGCAGCGTCGCGGTCGTGGTGGATCCGGCGCGCTATGGCTGGGCGCTCGAGCAGATCGGGGCCGGTGGTTTCACCCTGGCCGACCGGCAGGCGCTCGCGGTGGCCGCGTTCCGGCACACCGCCTCCTACGACGTCGCGGTGGCCTCCTGGATGGGCAGCGTGCTGGCACCGGACGATGCCGGCTCCCGGTTCCCCGGCTGGGTCGGCGCCAGCTGGACTCGTCGCGGTGTGTTGCGTTACGGGGAGAACCCGCACCAGCGCGCGGCGCTCTACGTCACCGAGTCCGGCCGGACCGGCCTGGCCACCGCGCGGCAGTTGCACGGCAAGGAGATGTCGTACAACAACTATGTCGACGCGGACGCCGCGCTGCGCGCCGCCTACGACCACGATGCCGCTTGTGTGGCGATCATCAAGCACACCAACCCCTGTGGCATCGCGGTGTCCGCGGCCGGTGACATCGCCGAGGCGCACCGCAAGGCACACGCCTGCGACCCGGTCAGTGCGTTCGGCGGGGTGATCGCGGCCAACCGCGAGGTGACCGTGGACCTGGCCGAGCAGGTGGCCGAGGTGTTCACCGAGGTGATCATCGCCCCGTCCTTTGCGGACGGGGCGGTGGATGTGCTGTCGCGCAAGAAGAACATCCGCATCCTGATCGGGGACGCACCGATGCGGGGCGGCGCGGAGTTTCGGGCGGTGTCCGGCGGGCTGCTCATGCAGAGCGTGGACACCATCGAGGCCGAGGGAGACGATCCGGCGAAGTGGACCCTGGCCACCGGGTCCGCGCCGGATGAGCAGACCCTGGCCGACCTGGTGTTCGCCTGGCGGTGCTGCCGTGCGGTCAAGTCCAACGCCATCCTGCTGGCAAGCGGCGGCGCCACGGTCGGCGTCGGCATGGGACAGGTCAACCGGGTCGACGCGGCTCGGCTCGCGGTGGGCCGGGCCGGTGACCGCGCCCCGGGCACCGTGGCCGCCTCGGACGCCTACTTCCCGTTTCCGGACGGTCTGCAGGTCCTGACCGAGGCCGGCGTCCGGGCGGTGGTGCAACCCGGCGGTTCGGTCCGCGACGCCGAGGTGATCGCCGCCGCCGAGACCGCCGGCATCACCCTCTATCTCACCGGCACCCGGCACTTCGCCCACTGAGCGCACACCCACCGAGCGCACCGAAGCCGAGCGCACCGAAGCCGTGTGGCTCCGGGGGCGGCTTGCGGTTACCCTGAAGATGTTCGAACATGTGTTCGAGTTGTTCTCGCGGCGGGGAGGTGGCCGGTGTCGGTGACCGCGCTGCTCGGGGCTCCCGCCGGGGTGGGGGTGGCGAGCGGGCTCGGGGTGGTGCCCGCGGAGGCGGCCAAGGTGCTGCCGGTGCCGGCCGAGTTGGGCGCGGTGCTGCCGTGGGGCGGTTTACGGCGCGGCAGCACGGTCGCGGTGCGGGGCGGCATGACGCTGTTGCTGGCGCTGCTGGCCGAGGCGACCGCGAGCGGCTCCTGGGCCGGAGTGGTCGGACTGCCCGACCTTGGCGTGCAGGCGGCCGACGAACTCGGGGTCGCGGTGGACCGACTGGCCCTGGTGCCCCGGCCGGGAAGCCAGGCCGCCGCGGTGGTCGCCGCGCTGCTGGACGGGATGGATCTGGTTGTGGTGGCCGCCGGTGAGTGCGGTGACGCACAGGCCAGGCGGCTGTCCGCACGGGCCAGGCATCGCGGCGCCGTGCTGTTGCCATACGGACCGTGGCCGGGTGCTGATCTTGAGTTGCGGGCCGAGCCCGGCGGCTGGACCGGGCTCGGCCCGAGGCACGGGTACCTGCGGCAGCGTCCGGTCATGGTGCGCGCCAGGGGGCGCGGGGTGGCGGCGCGGCCGGCGACGGCCCGGCTGCTGCTGCCCGGTCCGGGTGGGGCGGTTCGGCCGGCGCGGCCGCCGGTCGAGCGCCTGGCTGAGCCGAGGGAGCGGCCCTCGCTCGTGGGTTGACCGCTTGGATCTTCGAACGTATGTTCGACGCATGTCGGTGCGGCTCCTGGTCGTCTGGTGTCCGGACTGGCCGGTGGTGGCCGCCGCGACGGTGGCCGGCGCGCCGGCCCGGCTGCCGATGGCGGTGGTCGCGGCGAACCGGGTGGTGGCCTGCTCCGCGGTGGCCAGGACGGAGGGCGTGCAGCTCGGCATGCGCCGGCGCGATGCCCAGAGCCGCTGCCCGGAACTGGCCGTGTTCGCCGACGATCCGGTGCGCGACGCCCGGCTGTTCGAGCCGGTGGCCGCCGCGGTCGAGCAGCTCGCGGTCGGCGTCGAAGTGGTCCGGCCCGGAGTGGTAGCGGTGCCGGCGCGCGGCCCGGTGGGTTACTTCGGCGGGCCGGAGGCGGCCGCGGAGCGGCTGGTGGACCAGGTCGCGGCGACCACCGGCGTGGAGTGCCAGGTCGGCATCGCCGACGGGCTGTTCGCGGCCACCCTCGCCGCACACCGGGGTCTGCTCCTCCCGCCCGGCGCCACGAGGGACTTCCTTGCCTCGCTTCGCATTCAGGAGCTGGACGCGCCGCACGGCCTGCGGAGGACGGAGCTGGTCGACCTGCTGCGCCGGCTCGGCCTGCGCACCCTCGGTGACTTCGCGGAGGTCACCGAGCGGGACGTGGCCTCCCGGTTCGGTGCGGAGGCGGTGCTGGCCCATCGGCTGGCCCGGGGGCTGGAGGAGCGTCCGCCGTCGCGCCGGCAGCCGCCGCCGGAGCTCTCCGTCACCGAGGTGCTCGACCCGCCGGTCGACCGGGTGGACGCCGCCGCGTTCGTGGCCCGCACGCTGGCCGAGCAGCTGCACGCCGGGCTGGCCGCGCACGGTCTGGCCTGCACCCGGCTCGGCATCAACGCGAGCACCGAGCGCGGCGAGGAGCTGGCCCGGGTCTGGCGTTGCGCCGAGCCGCTCACCCCGTCCGGGATCGCGGACCGGGTGCGCTGGCAGCTCGACGGCTGGCTGCGCGGCACGGACCGGCCAACGGCGGGGGTCTCCGCGCTGCGCCTGGATCCGGTCGAGGTGGTGGAGGGCCACGCGCTGCAACTGGACCTGTGGCGCGGCGAGGGGCATGCGCAGGCCGACGAGCGGGCCGGCCGTGCGCTGGTACACGTGCAGGGTCTGCTCGGTCCGGAGGGGGTGGTCACCCCGGTGCTCGGCGGCGGGCGCGGCCCGGCCGACCGGGTGCGGCTGGTGCCGTGGGGCGACGAGCGGACGCCGCGCGCCGACCCGCGCCCGCCGTGGCCCGG
>JBJMIG010000068.1:0-42832 GCA_045806965.1 Labedaea sp.
CGGTGCCGCGCCGGTGTTCGGTGCCGCGGGCCCGGCGGGCCCCGGTGCCGGCCGCTGGTCCGCCCCGCCCGCCGAGGGCGGACCGGCCGGGAGCACCGTCGGCGCGGTCTCCGGCTCGGCGAACGCCATGCCGGCCACCGTGTTCCGCGCGGTGTGCACGGTCGCGCCGAGCACGATGGCCAGGAACAGGGCCAGCATTGCGGTGCCGCCGAGCGCGGCCGGCGGGAACCTCCTGGGGCGGGACACGCTCAGCGCCAGGTGGTTCGGTGCCGCACGACCCGGCGGCGGACCAGCAGGCCGCCGAGCCCGGCCAGGAGCACCGCCAGCCCGCAGATGGCGAGCACCCCGCCCGGCCCGGAGACCCGGGACACCGTGCCGAGCGCCACCGGGACCGGCTGGTCCCCCGCCGGCACGGCGACCGGCACATTCGGTGCGTTGGGTTTGTTCGCCACGGTCAGTGCGAGCGTCGCGCCGGGGGTGAGGGTGCCGCAGGCCGAAGGCGGCGCGGCCGGGTCGAAGGACTTGTCGAAGCCGGGTGGCGCGGACACCTCGATCACACAGACGTCCTGCGGTGTGGCCAGATTCGGCACGGCGACCGTGCCGTCCGGGCCGGTGACCAGGACGACCGGCTTGCCGTCCGGGCCGAGCAGGTTGGCGCCGTTCTGGTCCTTCGCGGGCGTCACCTTGTCCGCGACGGTGAGCCGCAGCGACGCGCCGGCGATGCCCGCGTTCGTCTTCTCGTTGACCTTGGCCACGGTGACCTTGCCGGGCGCGTTCTTCGCCGTGGCGGTGTCGCTGCCGGGAATCGGCGTCTCTCCGCCGGTGGACACGATCCGCTGGACGTTGTCCCGGGACGCCTGCTGCACCCTTGGTTGGTCGGCGGGGGCGGTGATCGTGGCGGCCAGCACGACGTTCGGCTCGGTCGGCGTCACCGGTACCGCGACGGTCCCGTCGGCAGTGGTCCGCAACGTGGCGGTGGCCGTGCCGTCAGCGAACTTGCCGCCGGTGACCGTGAGCGGGACCGGCACGTTCGCCACACCCTTGCCGGTTTCGGCCACGGTCACCGCCACGGTCCAGGACCCGGGCGTGCCGAGCACCTGGTCCGCGGCCGGCTTGGTGACCTTCATCCGCCACGGCCCGTGGTTCGCGTCGGCGTCGGCCCGCAGCTTCGCCACCGCCTGCTGCGCGCCCGGGGTCAACCGGGTGAAGTGGAACTGTTCGTCGTAGGCGATCGTGCGGAAGTCGTTGGTCGGCGCGGTGGCGCCCGGGGTCTGCGGTGCCGCGGTCCACGAGTGCAGCAGGTGGGCGAGCGCGGCGGCCTCGTCCGGGCTTTTCGTGTCGGCGTAGCGCAGCAGCAGGTAGGACAGCCGCGCCGGTACGCCCGGCGCGAGATCCGTGCCCCACTTGGTCTTCAGCGGCGCGCCGATCTTGTAGTCCTCGGTCGGCTCCGGGGCGAGGAAGGCGAACTGTATGCAGAAGACCTGCTTGCCGCCGACCACGTAGGAGCCCATCCAGTCGGTCGCGTCCGGGTTGCCCCGGTACGGCTGAGCCGGGATGGCCTGGCCGATTCCCTGCTGTGGTAAGGCTTGCGCAACCGCGCCGCCGAGCACGAGGCCGGTCGCGGCGAGCAGGATCGTGGACACCAGTCCGGCCGCGAGCCGCGCGGCACCCTGTCGTAACCCCATTCGGTGAGCTTGTCCTTGTTGCTGGTGTTGGGCAATCCGCCAGCCGGTTACAGCGCGAGGTGACATTCCTTCGCTTCTAACAGCGCAAGGTGACATTCCGCTGTATCCCCGGAGCGGTCGCGGCCCGGATCAACGCAGGAGGGCGGCCAGTTCTACCCGGGAGCGCACCCCGAGTTTGGTGAAGATGTTGCGCAGGTGGTGTTCCACGGTGCGCGGGCTGACCACGAGCTGGGTCGCGATCTCCCGGTTCGTCGCGCCCTCGGCGACCAGCTCGGCGATCTGCTGCTGCTGCGGGGTCAGCTCCCCTGCCGTGCGTGGCGCGGGGCTGCCGACCGTCTCGCCCGCGGCGCGCAGCTCGGCGCGGGCGCGGTCGGCCCAGAGCTCGGCGTCGTAGGACTGGAAAATCTTCAGCGCGTCCCGCAGATGTTCCCGAGCGGCCCGGGGTTTGCGCGCCCGACGCAGCTGGTGGGCGTAGAACAGCTCGGTCTTGGCCAGCTCGAACGCGGTGTTGCTCTCCCGGTGCAACCGGATCGCCTCGCGGAAGTGCTCGTCGGCGTCGGTCCCGCCACCGGCGAGCAGGCCGTGGCAGCGGTGCGCCTGCGCCAACCGGGGCGCGCTGCCGGTGGTGCTGGCCCAGTGGTCGAAGATCTCCAGTGCGTGGGCCGCCTTGTCGTGCTCCCCGCAGCGCACGGCCGCCTCAACGAAGTGTGGCGCGGCGAGGGCGCGGATCGCCGGGTGCACGTAGCCGGTGCCGGCGGCCATCAGCCGCAACCGGTCGAGCGCATCGGCGGGCCGGTCGTCGGCCAGGTCCGCGCAGGCCACCGCCCAGGTGGACAGCGCGCTGCTGCGGCCAAGCCCGCGTTTGCGCGCCTCGGAGGCCGCGGTGTTCAACCGCAGCAGCGTGGTCTCCCGGTCGCCGAGCAGCGCCGCGGCCAACGCCAGGATGCTCAGATGGCCGATCACACCGTTCTGCTGCCCGATCGCCCCGGCCAGCCGCATCCCCTCGACCGAGCTGGACACCGCGGTGATGTGCCGGTCGTTGAGCAGTGCGGACAGCGACAGATAGACGTAGGCCCAGGGGAGGAGGATGGCCAGGTTCCGGCGCCGCGCCGCGCCGACCGCCCTGGTGGCCAGTTCCTGCGCGAGGGCGGCGTCGCCAAGGGTGTAGGCCGCCTCGCTGGCCCAGATCCGGGCCATCGGGTGGTCGGTGGTCTCGGCCAGCGCCACCACCCGGCGCAGCGACTCGACGCCCTCGGCGTGCCGGCCGGCGTAGGTGGCCGCCATGCCGGCCAGGTGGTCGAACATGAGCCGGATGGCCGGCGGCTCGTCCGACCGGCGCAGCTCGTCGGCGCGCCCGGCCACCACGATGAAGTGTTGGTAGTTACCGGAAAGGCAGCTCGCGTCCGCGGCGAGCAGCAGCGCCGTCACGGCCAGCGTGCGGTGCGTCTGGGTGAGCCCGGTGGCCGCGCCGAGCAGGATCTCGGTGGCCAGCGCCGGCAACCCGTCGCGCAGCTCGATCTCGCCGTGCAGCAGGTCGGTCAGCCCGCGCAGCTCCTCAGACACCGCAACGGGTCTGACCTGGCGCAGCAGGGCCCTGGTGTAACGGGCGCGGCCGCCGAGCGAGGCGTCGGTGGCCGCCGCGATCAGCCGCAGTGCCTTGATCTCCGGCCGCGCGGTGAGCTCGGCGGCCCGCTGGTAGGCCCGCGCCGATCCGATGTGGTCCCCGCTCGCCCTGGCCTTCGCCGCGGCCTGGTCCAACCGGTCGGCCAGCCGGCTGCGGGGCTCACCGGCCAGGGCCACCCGATGCCAGGTCCAGCGCAACGGGTGTTGCTCCGCGTCCAGCACGTCGACCAGCAACCGGTGCGCGGCCTGCCGTTCGGCCAGCGGCGCCTCGGCCGAGAGGGTGGAGCGGACCAGCGGGCTCGGCGGCTCGACCAGATCGCCGTCCACCCGGATCAGCCCGACGGAGCGGGCCTCCTCAAGCGCGCCGAGATCGATGCCGGCCGCGTCGGCGGCCCTGGCAAGCGTGTCCACGTCCAGCGCGTCGTCCAGCGCGGCCAGCAGCACCAGCCGTCGCGCGTCCGCGGAGAGCCGTAGAAAACGTTGGCGCAGCAGGAATCGCAGTCGGCTCTGGGACGGAAGGCGATCCGGGCCGGTGGCGTCACCGGCGAGCTGCTCGGCGGTCAGCGCGCCGGCCAACTCGACCAGCGCGAGCGGGTTGCCGGAGGCGAGCTCGAGCAGATCGTCGAGCAGATCCTCGGGAATCTCATGTGGACAGTGCTCGGCCAGCACGAGGCGGGCGGCCTCGGTGTCCAGCGCGGCGAGCGGCAGCACGGGAATCCCGGCCAGCAGGTCCGCGCCGTCGGGCGCCGCGGCGAACAGCATCAGCACCCGCTCGGCATCCAGCCTGCGGGCGGCGAAGGCCAGTGCCGCCAATGAGGTGCGGTCCAGCCAGTGCACATCGTCTGCCAGGCAGAGCACCGGCTCGGCGTGCGAGGCTTCGGCCAGCAGGCGGTGCACCGCGGTGTACAGCGCGAAAGTACCGGTCGGCCGCTGCTCCGCGCCGGTTCCGATGCGGGTGAGAATCTCGTTGTGCCGCAAGGGAAGTGCCGGCAGCCAGGCGGCAAGTGGTTGCAGCAGCCGGTGCAGGCCGGCGAGCGGGATCTCGGTCTCCGAGTCGATCCCGCAGATGTCGATGACGCGGAAGCCGGTCGCCGCCCCTCGAGCCTCGTCGAGCAGTTCGGTCTTGCCGATGCCTGGCTCGCCGAGCAGGGTCAGCGCCGCACCGCGTCCGGCTCTGGCTCCGTCAACCGATTCGCGGAGAATGGCCAGCTCACCGTCGCGTCCGTGTGTCACGGCCATGTTGCACAGTGTTGCGCTCTGATTACTGGAAGGGAAGGGAATGGCAGCGGATGCCCTGGACGGCGCTGGGTGAGTCGCCGTCCAGGACATCCAGCCCCCGCTGGCGTTAGACCGTGAGCGGGCAGGTGTTCCGGTATTCCTCGGTGACGACGTTGTCGCGCGCCGGGCCCGGACAGAGGAACTGGAGGTAGCGGGTGTCGTTGTCCACGAACGCCTTCAGCCAGGAGACCATCATCCTGGCCTGCGGCGCGTTCGCTGTCTGCGGGAAGAAGTGGCTGGCGTTGTTGAGCTCCAGGTACGCCTTCTCGGTGCCGCTTGGGATGCTCTGGTAGAACAGCTCGGAGTGCTGGGCCACCGGGGCGACCGTGTCCGACTCGCCGCCGATGATCAGCGTCGGCACCTGGTCGGTGCCGAAGCTCTTCGTGGTGTGCCACGGCGCGAGCGGGATGGCCGCCTGGAGCGATGGCCGCGACCTGGCCGCGGCCAACGTGCCGCCGCCGCCCATGGAGTGGCCGGCGACCGCGAGCCGGTTGCGGTCGATCCGACTGGCCGCCGGGCTGCTGCTGACCGCCCAGTCGAGCGCCGCCAGCAACTGCGAGCCTCGGGAGTCCGGCTGGTCCAGGGTCGAGTTCGTCTCGATGCCCACCACGACGAAACCGAACGAGGCGAGCCTCGGGCCGAGCCAGGACAGACTCGACCACCTGGCGGTGAAGCCGGGCGAGATGGCCACCGCGCCGAAGGTGCCCTCGGCGGTGCTGGTCGGGTAGTAGATGATCCCGCCGCCGAACCCGCGCGGGTTGGTGATCGTCGCCTGGGTGGTCTGGAACGTGCCTCGGGTCGCCTCAATGCTGGCGTTGGTCGGATCCGGTCCGCGCTGGAACGGGTTGTCCGCGGCGGTCGCGTTCGTCGCGCCGGCCATGACCAGGCCGACGGCCAGGATCATCGATGCCGCCGCGCGCGCGGTGCGGGATCGCACGTTCATGCTCCGTGGATGCACGTCGTCGTACTCCCTACTCGTGGTGGAGCTCTGGACGACTTGATTGTTTGGCCTGGTGGCCACTCTCCGCATCGGCGGAATTACCGGTCAGCTTGTCCCGAACGTCCGAGTCGTGCGCGCGGTGTCGAGCTCGCCGGAATGTCAGGTCCCATTCCGGCGAGCTCGACGTCCTGCGACGGGATCAGCCGGAGCAGGCGATCCCGTTCAACCGGAACAACTCCGGGCTGGGGTTGGCCAGCGCAGAGGTGCCGAGCAGCTCGAAGGTCTGCGCCTGCCCTGGGTTGATCCGGCCGTTGAAGAACTGGTTTCGGGCGGTGAGCACCGGGCCGTCCTGCCGCGCGTCGACCAGGATCGGCTGCCGCAGGTGCTGGCCGGTCGGGAAGGCCCAGGACAGGGTCCAGCCGTTGACCGGCGTCCGGCCGGTGTTGGTCAGCGTGACGTCGGCGCGGAAGTTGCCCGGCCACTCGGCGTTCACCCGGTAGCGCACCCGGCAGTCCGCCTGGGGCGCTGGCGCACCGGTGCCCTGGTCGGCCAGGAACGAGGAAATCCAGGCCAGCGCGGAGTTCCAGTTGATCGCCACCTCGTTGGTCGAGTACGACTGGATGTCGTCGACGTAGCAGAACTGCGCGGCGCAGCCCTTGAGCAGGCCGGCGGCGAACGGGTCCTCGAGGCCTACGTTGGCGCCGCCGGCGATCGAGCCGACGGGTGGGTTCGGCAGGTTCGGGTTGAGCTCGTGTCCGTAGAGCCGGCTGTGCTGGTTCTGCGGGGTCCTGGTACCCCAGCCGGTGACGTAGGAATGGTTGAGGGCGTTGCGGCCGAAGATGTAGTCCATCCCCTCCAGCGCGCCGTTGCGGTACCGCGCGTCGCCGGTCAGGTCGAACGCCGTGGCGAGCACGATCGCGTTGTTGATGATGTTGCTGTTGGAGCCCCAGAAGTAGCTGCTCCGGCTGCCCGGCATGGGCAACCCGTAGGCCTGGCCGGCCAGCGTGGCCAGGTAGGCATCCGCGGCGTCGGTGACCGAACGCTTGATCCGGGCTCGTTCGGCCGCGGGGAGCCTGCTGGGCACGGTGGCGAGGTCGAGCCGGCCGAGCGCGGCGGTGGACGGCCAGCTGAAGCCGGTCACTGGGAACGCCGCGTCGGTGTGGTGCGGCGAGGCCCGCAGGTCGGTCAGGTAGCTGGACTCGCCGGTGGTCAGGTACAGCTCGGCGGCCGCCCAGTAGAACTCGTCGGTGACGTCGTTGTCGTTGTAGGTACCGCCGCCGGTGCCGTCGCTCGGGCTGGCCAGCAGGTCGGGGTGCGCCTTGGCCGCGGCGTACGCGGTGCGCGCGGCGGCCAGGCAGCGGTTTCCGAATGCGGCGTCGTAGGGCAGGTACAGGCGCGCGCACTGGGCGGCCGTCGCGGCCAGGTTCAGTGTCGCCGCGGTGGACGGCGGGTGCAGCTCGCGTGTCTGCGGGTCGGCCTCGGGAGCCAGCGGCAGCCCGGTCCAGTTCTGGTCGTGGATCTTGTGGTGGGCCATGCCGGCGAGCGACTGCCCGGCCGGAACCTGCATGCGCAGCAGGAAGTCCAGCTCCCAGCGGGCCTCGTCGAGGATGTCCGGCACCTGGTTGCCCCGCTCCGGGACCCGAAGCGTGCCGTCCGCGAGCGCGCCCTGGGCGACCGTCCCCGCGGTGAGTGTTCGCTCGTAGGTGCTGAGCAGTTGGTAGGTGGCGATCCCGCCGTTCACCACGTACTTGCCGTGGTCGCCCGCGTCGTACCAGCCGCCGCGCACGTCCAGCCGGTAGTCGCACACCCCGGGCTGGCAGGGCACGCTGGTGTCGCCCTGGTTCGGCGCGACGCCGACGTGTCCGGCCGGGCGGGCGTACTGCTGGCCGTACAGCGCGCCGTCGATCGCGATGCCGCTGCGCTGGATGGCGAAGAACTGGAGGGAGTCCGAGCGCAGTGCCGAGTACACCGCACCGATCGCGAACGGGTAGCTGGTCTCGCCGTCGGCCTTGAGCGTGAAGCCGGCGCCGGTCGCGGTGACCCCGGAGAAGTCGATGGTGTGCACGTTCTGGTTGGACGACTCGTCCACGCCGCGCGGCGTCGACATGCCGCTGGCCACGATGGCACCGCCGGCGTCGACCAGCGTCCATGGCAGCGCCGAGGTGGCCGCGGTGACCACGGTGGCGTGCTTGGGCGCCTGCGGCAGGTAACCGACCTGGTTGACCCGCACGCGGGGACCGGTGTCGGGCACGTACACCGGCGGCGGCGCGCCACCGGTCAGCGACACGTTGTCCAGGCACAGCGTCCAGGCCGCGGTGCTGCCGCCGACCTGGAACGCCACCTGCTCGATCGCCGAGTCGACGCCCGAGGTGAAGGTGAAGGAGAAGTGCTGTGCCTGGGGGCCGAGCGTGGCCGGCCGGGAGAGTTGCTCGCTGAAGGGGTCGACCTGCAACTGCACCTTGGGCACCACGCCGACCGGGATCGAGGCGGAGGCGTCGAAGGAGAACTCGTAGGACTCACCCTGCTGCAAGGTGATGTCGTTCTGCCCGACGATCGCGTCCCACGGGTTCACCGTGCCGGCCGGGATGCTGGAGCACATCCGTCCGTCGACGATCTGGGTGGGTGCGTTGCCGGTCCACCACCAGGGTGCGGTGCCGGCGTCGAAGTTGCCGTTGTGGACCAGCTCCGGCCCGGCCGCCGCGGCGGTCGCCGCGGTGAGTCCGGCGGCCGCCAGCGCGGCAACCATGGTCGACAGCAGCAGGCGACGTACAGATCGGCTCACGACTATTCCCTTCGCCGCGTCAGCGAGGCGTGCCGTCTGGGAGCGCTCCCAGAGTGGACGTAGAAATAGTTTCGAGCGGATAGGCCGTTGTCAACGGCCGAACGGGGGAGCGCTCCCGGCAGAACCCGCCGGCCAGCCATCCCAAGGCCACTCGCGAGTCTCGCGCTCGGGCAAGCGAGTCTCGCGCTCGGGCAACCGAGTTACCCGCTCGGGCAACCGAGAACCATGGCCGGGACTACTTGCGGCCGTCTCCATCCACCAGCGGGCGCGGGTCGAAGGTGACCCGGATTCGGGTGATCTTGCCGTTCTCCACGTGGCTCCAGTTCACCGTCGGGCAGGGCGGCGCCACCGAGGTGTGCAGGTCGAACCAGGTGAGCACGTCCGCGTCGTCGGCCACCATCTTCCGCACCACGATGTCCGTGACCAGCTCGGACATCCCCTTGATGCCGCGGACACACCCATCCGCGTCGTCGGCCGTGCCGAGCGGGCCGTTGAACGTGGCGTCGTCGGCCAGGATGGACCGGAACGTGTCGAAGTCCCGTGCCCGCCATGACTCGAAGTAGGTCTCCGCGAGCCGCTTCGGGTCCGTGGCCATGTGCGCTCCTCCTTCTGCGGGCCTTCCGCCAAGCCGGTCTGGTATTCCCAGTGTGGCCGACGGCCGCTGCCGGTGCCCGCCGCCACGGTCGCGCCATGACCCCGAGGAACGCTTCGACGAGCTGGCCACGGCCGGGGACGGCGTGCGGTTCGACGCGAACAAGGGCGTGCCGGTGAGGGAATGGCTCAGACTCGACCCGTTATCCGCCATGCCGTCGGCGACAGTGGTGGGTGCGGCAGTGCGTTTCGGCGCACCCTCGGCCCGCCGGAGCCGAGTCGGTCGCGCCACCTGCGCCGCGCCGGGCGTACCATGACGGGTGCCCGGGTGGTCCATTTGATCGGCACCCGCCGGGGTGTCGGGTACACGGTGAAGGGCAGCCCGGCCACGATCCCGGTGCTGACCTGTCCACACAGGACGATCAGCAGCCCGGCCAGCGGCCAGTCCCAGGAGTGGGTGTAGGTGTGCAGCAGGCCGCAGCCGAGCGCGAGCAGTCCGGCCAGGGCGTAGCCGACACCCTGCACCATCGACGAGAGCGCCGCGGCGGTGTTCGTGGCCGCGCTGGAGCGCAGGGAGATCAGGGCCAGCGCGAGGCCGACCGCCGGCATTCCGAGCCCGAGCGCGACCGCCCAGACCAGCGGCGCGAGCACCGGCGCGATCAGCAACCCGGCAACTCCGATCACGGTCGGCGCGGCCAGCAGAAAGGCGAGCAGGCACTGGTTGCGCGAGCGCCGGGCCCACTTCGGCACCCGCAGTGCCATCGGCACGCCGAGCGCCATGGCGATGGTGAACAGCCAACCGACCATCGAGGGCGCCACCTTCGCCCGGTCGAGCAGGATGCTCGGCAGCCACCCCATGATGCTGAACGTCACACCCGAGGTCAGTCCGAAGTGGAGGGTCAGGGACCAGGCGGTGGTTCGTGGCGCCAGCCGGGTCGGGGCGGTGCGCCGGGCCGAGGGCGTGGGCGGCTCGACGATCTTGCGGGAGGCGATCCGCCAGGCCAGCCAGGCCGCCGCGGCGAGCAGCGCCCAGCTGCTCGCCGCGAGCTGCCAGGAGTAGTGCGCGCTGACCCGCGGCGTGACCAACGCGCCGACCGCGCTGCCGCTGCCGAGCGCGGCGACGTAGGTGCCGGTCAGGGTGGCCCATTCCCGGGCAGGCGCGGCGTGCACGATCACCGGCAGCAGGGTGCCGAGGATGGCGATCGACAGGCAGGCGGTCACCGTGCCGGCGAGCAGGAGGTACGGCCCGTGCGCGACCCGGGCGGCCAGCGAGATGGCCAACGCGGTGAGCGCGAAGGTGACCGTTCGCCGGGTTCCCCAACGCACCCGCAGCGCCCAGGCCAGTCCTCCGCCGAGCGCGAAGCACCAGACCGGCGCGGCGACCACGGTGGAGGCGAGCGCGGCGGACATGCCGGTGTGCGACTGGATGTTGGGCAGCAGCGTGCCGATGCTGGTCACCGCGGGGCGCAGGTTCAGCGCGAGCAGCGGCACCGCAATCAGGACCGCAACGGACAGCGCGGTTCGGGACCGGTCGGCGGCCGGCGGGAGCGTGCCGAGCCCCGGTCCGATGGCCGGGCGCGGATAGGACCCCGGTCCGATGGCCGGACGCGGGTGGACACCGGGCAACGGGCGGGGGAACGGCCCGGTGGCCGGCGTCGGATAGCCGCCCGGTCGGTAGCCGGGAACGACGCCGATCCCGCTGTCGGCGCGCTGGAGCGGGATCGCACCGACCCCGCTGTCCGATCGCTGGAGGGGGATTCCGGGCCCGTCGGCCGGTGGCGCCTGGGGAACGGAGTGGTGGTTGGGCGGAGCCGGTTGGTCATTGCTCACGTCAGCCTCCAGCTCGACTCGCTGGACTGGCCCGGTGCGGCACGAAACAGAGCTCAGTTCGCGGGAGGGGAGGCGGCAGCACAAGACCCCGGTGCACGAGGAACGCGGGAGGCCGCCGCCGGGCTTGATGGCGCTCGGCGTATGGTCAGTCGCTATCAGTGATCGACGGTGATCGTGGCGTGCACCTGGCCTTGCCAGGGGGTTTAGTGTGGATCAGTACGACTACTGCGGTACGTCGTAACGCGTTACAAGGTAAAAGGTTACGCTGTGACTAGGCGTAGCGGAACGGCTGCACATCACAATTAGGTGATGTGCCCTCGGGTGCTGTTTGCGAGGGATAGAGAGGACGACCCGGTGGTCGCACCGAGCCCGACCGTGCTCAAACGTTATGTGGCAGTCGAACTTCGCAGGCTGAGGGAATCCGCCGGGTACAAGCGCGACGAGGTGGCCAGGCGGGCCGGCTGCACGACGAGTCATATCACCCACCTGGAAGTAGCCCGCAACCTGCCCAAGGTGCCGGAGCTGGAACTGCTGCTCACGCACTACAACGCGGAGAGTCGCATTCCCGCGTTTCTCGAGTTGCTCGAAGCGGCCCGCGCCGGACGCGACTGGTGGGCGCCGTTCGCCGGGGTGGCCCCGGCCTGGTTCGACCTGTTCCTCGGCCTCGAGTCCGTCGCCCAGGACATCGCCAGCTACGACGCCCTCGTCATCCCGGCGTTGTTCCAGACGCCGGAGTACGCCCAGCACAGCGTTCGCGCGGTCGGCGCGGAGCTCAGCGGCGCCGACATCGCGCAGCGGGTCGAGCTCCGAATGGCCCGCCAGGATGTGCTGACCCGCCAGCCCGACCCGCCGACCGTGACCAGCGTGCTGGACGAGTCGGTGCTCTACCGGGTCGCCGGCGACGAACTGGTGCTCGCCGAACAGCTCAGCCACCTGCTCAAGCTGATGGAACTGCCCACCGTGACGATCCGGGTGCTGCCGTTCGGTTCGGGCATGCACGCCGGCATCTCCGGAACCTTTGTGCTGCTGAGCTTCCCGGCGATGCTGGAGAACGACCCCGGTGTCGTCTACATCGAGGACCGGGTCCGCGGGACCTACCACGACAGCCCGGTCGACATCGCGCGTTACCAGGCCACCCTGCGGCTGCTGCAGGGCCAGGCCTACCCGGTCGAGGAGTCGCGCGCGGCGATTCAGCGCCGGGTAGACGAGCTGAGCGTGTAACCGCGCGGCCCACCAACCGGTTTGAGAACCGCGGTGCGGGGAAAGCGCTGACGTGGTTACCGCATCATTACTAGCAGTGGTGACAGCGTTGGGTGCCGTGCTGCCGGCGGGAGCGCCGGGAGGTGCGGCGCCGGGCGGGCCGGGCGAGCCGGCGGTCTTCACCCCGGCGGACAAGGTGGGGTTCGGCACCGCGCACGGGACGGCGGAGCGCAGCCCGGTGTGGTTCACCCTGGGCGGCGGGCGCATGACCGAGGTGTTCTACCCGGATCTGAGCACCCCGGCCGTGCGTGATCTTCAGCTGGTGGTGACCGACGGCTTCAGCTTCGTCGAGCGCGCCCACGATGTCCGGGTACGCACCGAGTTGGTGGCCGGCCGCGGGCTGACCTACCGGCAGCTGGCCGATGCGCGCGAGTGGACCGCGGTGATCACCTATGTCACCGACCCGAACCGGGCCGGCCTGCTGCTGGACATCGAGCTGCGGTCCCGGTCCGGCCGGCCGCTGCGGGTCTACGTGCTGCACGACCCGATGCTGTCCAGGGAAGGCAACGACGACCGCGCCGAGACGATTGGCAGTGCGCTGGTGGCCCGCGACGCGGGGGCGACCAGCGCGCTCGTGGCCGGGCGCGGATTTGCCGACACCGCCAACGGTTTCCTTGGCTCCAGCGACGGATGGACCGACCTGTCGGCCGACCGCAGGCTGGACCGGCACTACCGCGCGGCCGGCCCGGGCAACGTGGTGCAGATCGGACAGCTGCGCATGGACGGCGTCCACCAGCAGCACGAGACGGTCGCCCTGGCGTTCGGCCGGGACCGGGGCGCCGCGCTGGCCACCGCGCACGGCTCGCTGGTCACCGGGTTCCGCACCGTGGCCGACTCCTACGCGAAGGGTTGGCGCAACTACCTCACCGGGCTGCGCCGGCCGCCGGCCAGCCTGAGCGACGCACGGGAGCGGGAGGTCTACACCAGCTCGCTGATGGTGCTCGCGGCCACCGAGGACAAGCGCAACCCGGGCGGCTTCATCGCCTCGCCCACCTTCCCGTGGGCGTTCGGCACCGACCGGCAGATCGCGCCGGAGTTCGGCTCCTACGCGCTGGTCTGGCCGCGCGACCTCTACCACGTGGCCACCGCCATGATCGCCGCGGGCGACCGCGCCGGCGCCGACCGCGCGCTGGACTTCATGCTCGGCAAGCAACAGCAGCCCGACGGCCATCTGTCGCAGAACACCCGGGTGGACGGCACGCCGTACTGGACCAGCGTGCAGCTGGACGAGACCGCCGCGCCGATGTTGCTCGCCTGGCTGCTCGGCCGCACCGATCGGTCCACTGTGGACAAACTGCGCCGAGCGGCGGACTTCATGGTGAACTACGCCATGGACGGCAACTCCGCGCCGTGGACCGAGCAGGAGCGCTGGGAGAACCAGAGCGGCTACTCGCCGGCCACGCTCGCCTCGGAGATCGCCGGCCTGGTCTGCCTCGCCGACCTGCTCACCCGGGCCGGTGATGCCGAAGGCGCCAAGCGCTATCTCGGCGTCGCCGACACCTGGGCGGCGTCGGTGGAACGCTGGACGGTGACCAACACTGGACCGTACGCACCGAAGCCGTACTACCTGCGGCTGACCAAGGACGGCAGGCCGGACCAGGCCACGACGTACAACTTGGGCGACAACAACCCGGGCGAGGCCGACCAGCGCTCAGTCGTCGACCCGAGCTTCCTCGAGTTGGTCCGGCTCGGTGTGCGGCCGGCGACCGACCAGACGATCGTACGCAGTCTGTCCGTTGTGGACGCTCAGCTGGCGGACCGAACCCCGGCCGGACCGTTCTGGCACCGGTTCACCGGTGACGGCTACGGCGAGCAGGCCGACGGGGGCCCGTGGAATGTCAATTGGCCGACGCCGACGCCGACACCGACCAGGACCTTCGGCCGGCTCTGGCCGATCTTCGCCGGCGAGCGGGGGGAGTTCGAACTGCTCGCCGGCGACCCACGGGCCGCGAAGGCGCGGTTGCAGTCCATCGCGAACACCGCCAACGAGGGCCGGATGCTGCCCGAGCAGGTGTGGGACAACCGGGCGCCGCAGGGCGCGGTGCCCGGCACCGGCACCACCTCGGCCACCCCGCTGGCCTGGACACATGGCCAATTCGTCCGCCTGGCTTGGTCGATCGAGGCCGGTACCCCGGTGGAGCGCCCGGCCGTGGTGGCCTGCCGCTACGCCGGACCCTGCTGATCAGCCCTTGGTGGCGCCGGAGGTGAGCCCGCCGATCAGATGCCGTTCGGCCACCGCGTAGATGGCGAGCGCGGGCACCATGGCCAGCACCACATAGGCCAGGATCTTCGCGGTGTCCGTGCTGTGCTCGGAGTTGAACTGGGACACCGCGACCGGGATGGTCCACAGATCGTGGTCGCTGAAGACCACGAGCGGCAGCATGAAGTTGTTCCAACTGGCCACGATCGCCAGTACCGATACGGTGGCCAGGGCCGGCCGGGCCATGGGCAGCAGGATCCGCCAGAAGAAGCCGAACGGGCTGCACCCGTCGAGCGTGGCGGCCTCCTCGAGCTCACCGGGTACGGTGCGGAAGAAGCCGCGCAGCACGATGATCGTCACCGGCAGGCCGAACGCGGCCTGCGGCAGGATCACGCCGAGCGGGTTGTTCAGCAGGTCCAAACTCCGGAGCAGCACGAAGAGCGGCAGGATGGCCACCGCGAACGGGAACATCAGGCCGATCGTGAACAGCATGAAGAGCGTTTCCCTGCCGCGGAAGGCGAACCGGGCGAAGACGAACCCGGCGAGCGCGGACACCCCGACCACGAGAACCGTGGTGGCCAGCGCGATGAACGTGGTGTTCCACAGCGGCAGCCAGAAATCCGGTGAGCCGAGGATTCCGGTGTAGTTGGCGAGGTTCCACGGCCCGGGCAGCCCGAACGGGTTGGTGGCGAGCTGACCGTTGTCCTTGAACCCGCCGAGCACCCCGTAGCCGATCGGCACCAGCACGAAGAGGCTGACCACGATCGCGACCAGGTACAGCGTGCCGGTCCGCAGCACCGCGGCCGGACCGCCGCGGCGAACCGGCCCGGACGGCCGTCTGCGCACGCCGCCTCCCGGCCCGTTCGGGAGCCGCCGAACCCGCCGCCTGGCACGCTCGCTCACGTGCGTGCTCACCGTTTGTCCTGCATTCCGGTGATCGCTCCCTCGGTGTCACGGCGCATCACGAAGCGCTGGTAGAACACGGCGAACACGAAACTGATGACGAACATGGCCACGCTGATCGCGGTGGCGTAACCGACCTCGGAGCGCCGGAAGCCGTACTCGAACATGGTCACCGCCATGGTCTCCGACGAGTGGATCGGACCGCCGTGGGTGAGCACCCAGACCAGGTCGAAGAGCTGGATCGTGCCGATCACCGACAGGAAGACGCTGATCCGGATGGTCGGTCCGAGCAGCGGCAGGGTGATGTGCCGGAAGGTCTGCCACGGGCTGGCGCCGTCGATCATCGCCGACTCGATCACCTCGTTCGGGATGTTCTGCCGCCCGGCCAGATAGAGAATCATGTGGAAGCCGAAGTACTTCCAGGTGATCACGAAGAACAGCGTGTACAGCACGATCTTCGGGTCGGCCAGCCAGGTGGTGCTCAGCCCGGTGAGCCCGACCACGGAGAGGATGTGGTTGGCCAGGCCTCGGGTCGGCGAGAAGATCATGGTGAACAGGACGCCGGCGATGACCTCGGAAAGAACGTAGGGCGCGAAGAACAACAGCCGGAACACCGCGCGGCCGCGCAGCCGCTGGTTGAGCAGCAGCGCGATGCCGAGCGCCAGCGGCAGTTGCACGCAGATGGAGAGCACGATCAGGATCAGGCCGTGCCGCAGGTCGCCGAGGAACACCTTGTCGGCGAACAGTCTGGTGAAGTTGTCCAGCCCGATGAAGTTGGTCGGCATCCCGCCGAAGCCGTTCCACTTGAACACGCTGGTGTAGCCGGCGATCGCGATCGGGGCCAACACCAGCAGCCCGAACAGCACCAGCGCGGGCAGCAGGAACAGCACGATGGTGATCCAGTAGCCGCGCCGGCGGGGGCGCGACCGCCGCACCGGCTCCGCGGGCGCGGGTGATCCGGTGGCGGCTTCCCTGGCCTCGGTATCGAGAGCGAGACGCGTCATGTGGCCGGAACCCGGTGGGGTCGCCCGCGCACGGAACTCACGTGCCTGAGCGCGGAACTCGGTTGCCTGAGCGCGAGACTCGGTTGCCTGAGCGCGAGACTCGCGTGCCGGAGCGCGGGACTCGTGGAGCGAGCCCCGCGCTGCGGCACGGCGTTGTGGGTCATCTGCGAAGGTGCGTCAGGCGGTCTGCGCCGCTTGGGTGATGGCCTTGGCCACCGCGTCCGGGCTCATCGCACCGGCCACGAGCTGCGCCACGCTGTCGTTCACGGTCTGTCCGACCGACGGCGGGTAGGCCTGGTCCGGGTAGAGCTGGAAGCCGGTCGCCTTCTGCACGGTCTCGACCACCTTCTTCTGGTTGGCGTCCTTGACCGCGTCCTCGGTGCCCTTCACCACCGGCAGGATCGCCGCGGTCGCCACACCCTTGCGGTGGTTGTCCGGGCTGAGCAAGAACTTCAGGAAGTCGACGGTCGCCGGAGGAGCGTCCTTGCCGACGGCGAACCCGCCGCCACCGCCCATGATGTCGCCCTGCTTGCCCTTGCCGCCGTCCACCGAGGGGAAGGAGAAGAAGCCGAGATCGCCGCCGAGGTCCTTGCCGGACTGCTCCTTCTCCACCGACGGTGCCCACTGGCCCATCAGCTCCATCGCCGCCGAGCTGCCGCCGACGGCGGCGGCCTGGCCGGACGGCGTGTCATAGGGAGCGCCGAGGAAACCGGTCTGGAACGGCTGGAGGTCGACCAGCTCCTTGAGGTGCTGACCCGCCTGGACGAACTCCTGGCCGTCGAACTTCTTGTCCGCGGCGGCCTTCTTCAGCCCGTCGATGCCGGCCACCCGCATGGCCAGGTAGGTCCAGTAGTACATCTCTGGCCATTTGGCCTGGCCGGCGATGGCGATCGGGGTGACGCCGGCGCCCTTGAGCTTGCGGACATCGTCCAGGAACTCCGACCAGGTGGCCGGCGGCGCGCTGATCCCGGCCTTGGTGAACAGCGCCTTGTTGTACCAGAAGCCGACCATGCCGATGTCGGTCGGAATGGCGTAGGTCTTGCCGTCGAACTGGTAGGGCTCGAGCGCGGTCGGCACCAGCGAGCTGGACCAGGAGGAGACGTCGTTGGTGATGTCCTTGACCAGACCGGCGTCGAGCTGCTGCTTGAGCACGCCGCCACCCCACGTGTGGAACAGGTCCGGTGCGTGGCCGGACTGCGTCTCGGTGGTCATCTTGGCCTTGAACGCCTCGTTCTCGATCGGCGTGATCTTGATCGTGACGTTGGAGTGCTGCTGCATGTAGGCCTTGGCCAGCTCGTCCCACACCGGGAGCATCGGCGGTGTGTTGGCGATATGCCACCAGTTGATGGTCTGGGCGGCGTTGGGGTCGCCGCCACTCGAGCCGGAGCCTGAGCCGCTGTTGCTGCTGCACGCCCCGAGCCCGAGCACTGTGGCACCGACACCGAGAGCGCCGAGGAAGGCCCGGCGGGGCATCGGGTTGAGACCAGTCATTGCGATCCCTTCGCCGCAAGTTTTCGAGAGACGAGCGGTAGTTTTCGGTGATTGGAGTCACACTATAGTGGCGCGGTCGTCAGGATCAAGACCTCTTGTCGTCAACCATTCCTGCACCTGAGGCAGACCAAAGGTCCGGAGGAGCGCGGGAGGCACTACCGAAAATTATCGGTTCTGGCGGAGCAGGACGGCCAGGGCGCTCATGTCCGCCGCGCCGAGGCCCGCGTCCAGCGCGGCGGCCACCACGTGCCGGTTCGCACCCAGTTGCAGCATCGGCGTGCCGGTCTGCGCGGCCAGTTCGGCGACCAGTGCGAGGTCCTTTGCCACGAGGTCCAGGGTGAACGCGGGCGGCTCGGCTCCCGGGCGCTCGTACGCGGCCCGCTTGTACTGCACGAACGGTGCGGCCAGGGCACTTGAGGCGAACACCTCGTAGGCGGCGAGCCGGTCGATGCCGGCCCGCTCGGCCAGCACCAGCGCCTCGGCCAGGGCCTGGTTCAGCCCGTGCAGTGCGGAGTTGACCGCCAGCTTCATGGTCGCGCCCGCGCCGTGCCCGCCAAGGTGGAACACCCGCTTGCCGAGCACCTCCAGCACGGGCCGGGCCCGCTCGATCACTTCGGCGTCGCCGCCGATCAGGAAGGTCAACTCGCCCCGCTCGACCACCGGCACGCTGCCGGACACCGGCGCATCCAGCAGCGCGGCGCCGCGCTCGGCTACCGGCCGGGCGAGCGCGCGAACCGTTGCCGGGGCCAGCGTGCTGGTCTCCAGCACCACCGCGTCCGGCCGGAGCCCGGCCAGAATCCCGTCCGGTCCACTGTAGACAGAACGGACGGCGAAATCGTCGGCCACCGAGACCAACGCCAGGTCAACCTCGGACACCGCGGCCGCCGGCGTCGCGGCCACCGCCGCGCCGATCGCCGCGGCGAGCTCCAGCGCCCGGCCGCGGGTCCGGTTGTACAGCACGACCGGTAGGCCCGAGCGGCACAGGGTGCGCGCCATCGCGGCGCCCATGTGCCCGGCGCCGATGACCGCGACCACTAGCGCCAGCCTCCGTCGACCACCAGGTTGACGTCGTTGACCGCCGCGTTCTCGAGCAGGAACACCGCGGCGTCGACGGTCTGCGCCATGGTGGCCAGCCGCCCGGTGAGCGTCTTCGACCGAACCTCGTCCAATGCCTTGCCCTGCCAGAACGGGCTGTCGCCGACGATCCCCGGGTGGATCGAGTTGACCCGGACCGGCGCCAGCTCGACGGCGAGGGTGCGAACCAGGCCGAGCACCCCGGCGTTCACCGTGGAAACGGTCGTCGACCCGGGGTAGGGCCGCACCCTGGCCTGCCCACCGAAGAGCAGCACCGAGGCGTCGGCCCGCAGCCGCGCGCGCAGGGCGCGCACCGTCTCCGCGTAGCCGACCAGCTTCAGCGTGACCAGGTGGGTCGCGGCGGCGATGTCGAACGTGGCGATGCTGTTCTGGTCCCGGTCGACCGCGGACAGCACCAGCGCGCCGACCTCGCCCACATCGGTCAGCGCGGCGGCGACCTCGGCCGGCCGGGACAGGTCGAAGCCGAGCCCCCTGGTGCGGCCGCCCACCTCCTCGGCCACCGCCTTCGCCCGGTCGGCGTCCCGGCCGGTGAGCACCACCTCGCGCCCGGCCGCCACGTAGTGCCGGACCAGCTCGAGGCCGATCCCGGCGGTGCCGCCGACGACCACCACCGCACCCGCGGCGTCCACCAGCTCACTCACGAAGCGCCTCCTTGCACCGCGGCCCGCAGGTAGTCCCAGTCGCGCACGAATCGGTAGGAATGCCGGCCGGGCGGTTGCGGCGCCTGGGTCTCCAGCCAGCGCAGCGGTCCGCTGCCGGCGTTGCGGAACCCGTGCACGCAGCCAACTCCGGCGAACGCCACGTCGCCGGGCCCGAGCCGGTAGGTGTACCCGTCGAAGGTCGCCTCGGTCTCGCCTTCGAGGAAGTAGTAGGTCTCCTCGAAGGGATGATCATGCGGGCCGGCCACGCCGTCCGGCTCGTACTGCACCATGAACATGGTGGCGAGCTGCGCGCCGAGATCGCTGTCCACCATCATTTTCACGGTGATTCCGCTGTAGACCAGCAGCGCGGTGCGCATACTCGCCGACAACGCGAGCAGATCCTGGCTCTGCTTGCCCGGATCCATGTTGGCCGGCTCGATGTGGCCGTAGCGCCGGTTTCGCGGATCCCGCACGTCGATCGTCCGCGCGGGCGTGGTGTCCGGCAGCGGTACCGGGTGGCTGTCCCCGCCGAACCGGTCCCTCGGCTGCGGCGCGAGCATCCGCGCCCACCGCACCGGTTCGCCGCCCTCGTTACGCCAGGAGTGCGCGGCGCCGACCGGCACCAGGGCATAGTCGCCCGCGCCGAGCAGCACCGCGCCCTCGCCGGTCTGGAGCACCAGGTTTCCGTCTACCACGAACACGGATTCCTCGAACGACTGCACTCGGGGCGAAATCGATCCGCCCGGGTCCAGCGCGCACAGCAGGAACCCGGTGTGCACCGCCGCGGGCGTGTGCTCGTCCACCACCGGCCAGGTATGGAGTCCGGACACGCCCGCGACGTACCGGGCATCCGCGGCCCGGCGCACCAGGTGCCGCGTCATGAGGCGGGTGCCGTCGCCTTATGCTGCGCAACCTGGTCGACCAGATAGGAACTGGCCGCTTCCACTCCGGCGCGCGCCGCGGCCACATCGGCCAGCAGCTTGCCGCCGCGCTTACGCACCACGCCGTCGACCAACACGGTGTCTACATTGGACACATCAGCGCACAGCGTGACCGCCGCCACCGGATCGATCACCGGCGCCATGTTCAGCGCGGTCGCGTCCAGCAGCACCACATCGGCCCGCTTGCCGGGGGTGAGCGAACCGGTGCGGCCCTCCAGCCCGGCCACGTGTGCGCCGTTGACCGTGGCCATCTCCAGCATGTCCCGCGCGGTCAGCATGTTCTCCGGGATGTCCACATTGGCCTGCCAGCACTCGGAGTTCACCCGGGCCCGCTCGGTGCCGAACGCGGACCGGATCTGGGTGAACATGTCGCCCGGCACGGTGGTGACCACGTCGATGGACAGGCCCGGCCGCAGCCCGTGCTCGATCGCCTTCATCACCGGCGGCCAGCCGTGGCCCATCTGCACCTCGACCTGAGGCGCGACCGAGATGGTGCCGCCGGAGTCGGCGACCAGCCGCCACTCCTCCTCGCTGAAGTAGCAGCAGTGGATGTAGGTGGTGTCCGGGCCGAGCAGGCCGAGCTCGTGCAGCTGCTTGATCATTCCGAACCGTCCGGCCAACCGGCCCATCGCGACGTGCACGGTGATCGGGATGTCCAGCTCGCGGGCGAGCGCCCACTCGGCCCGCACCACGTCGTCCACGCAGAATCCGGTGCCACGGGTGGCTAACGCCATGGTCAGCAGGCCGTCGGCGCTGTCGGAGGAGAAGTAGGTCTCCCGGACCCGGCGCACGTCGTCGCCCGGGATCGCGATCTTGCTGTCGAACCAGTAGTCGGCCAGCGAGGTGTTCGCACTGCCGTAGGCGTACTGCGCCCGGATTCCGGTCTCCCGCAACGCGCGGATCGCCGCGTCCGGGTGCTCCGGCGTGTTGTTGATGTGCGACCAGTCCACCAGCGTGGTGATCCCGGCGTTGAGGCATTCCAGCGCGCCGGCCAGATTCGAGGCGTACACGTCCTGCGGGCGGTAGTGCGGCGCGAACGAGTCGAGCACCTCGACGAAGTAGTCGTCCAGGGTCGCGTTCGGGGCGCAACCGCGGATCGCCGCCTCCCAGGTGTGCCGGTGGGTGTCGATGAAGCCGGGAGTCACGATCATGCCGCTGGCGTCGATCACCTCGGCGTCCGCGCTGATCTCCGGCAGGACGGCGGCGATCACGCCGTCCTCGATCAGCACGTCGCCACTGGGCAGGTCACCGATGTCGCGATCCATGCTGAGGACCTGACCGCCTTTGATGAGCGTCCGTGTGCTCACGATTCTCTCCTAGGGTGGTTTCAGAAGACGGCCAGCCGGCGCACCACGTCGGCCACCTTGTCCACGGTCGGGATGACCTCGTCCTCGAGCCGGTCCGCGAACGGCAGTGGCACGCACGCGGCGGCCACCCGGCGGATCGGCGCGTCCAGGTACTCGAACCCCTCGTCGGCCACGATCGAGGCCACCGTGCCGCCCCACCCGCCCTGGTACGGGTTCTCCTCAACGATCACCAGCCGAGAGGTCTTCGCCACCGACTCCAGCACGGTGCGCATGTCCAGCGGCACCAGGCAGCGCAGGTCGACCACCTCGACCGCGATCCCCTCCGGCGCGAGTACCTCGGCCGCGTTCAGCGCCACCGGCAGCGTGGCGGCCAGCGCCACGACGGTCACGTCCCGGCCGGTGCGGGCCACCGCCGCCTCGCCGAGCGGCACCACGTGTCCGGGCGGCGCGGCCGGCCCCTTGCTGGCGAACAGCCCTTTGTGTTCGAACATCACCACCGGATCGTCACTGCGAATCGCCGAGGCCATCAGCCCCACCAGGTCGGCGGGCGTGGCCGGCGCGGCGATCTTGAGTCCCGGCACGGTGAGGCACCAGTTCTCGGTTGCCTGGGAGTGCTGTGCGCCGAAGCCCAACCCGCCGCCGTTCGCGGTGCGCACCACGAGCGGCACGGTGACCTGACCCCCGGTCATGTAGCGCACCTTGGGGATCTCGTTGGCCAGGTAGTCCCAGCAGCAGGCCAGGAAGTCGGAGAACATGATCTCGGCGACCGGCCGCATCCCGGTCATCGCCGCGCCCATCGCGGCGCCGACGATGGCCTGCTCGGAGATCGGCGTGTCCCAGACCCGCGTTGGCCCGAACTCCTCGAACAGCCCGGCCGTGGTCTTGAAGACCCCGCCCGCCGCGCCGATGTCCTCGCCGAGACAGACCACGCGCTCGTCCCGGCGCATCTCCCTGGCGATGCCCTCGGCGACCGCGTCCCGGTAGGACATCGTGGCCGCCGGGCTTGCGCTCACGTCCGCCACCGCGCACCGCCGTCCGCCCACACGTCGGTGAAGGCCTCGCGCGGGTCGGCGTCCGGCGCCGCCTTGGCCGCCTCGACCGCCGCCGCGACCACCCGCGCGGCCTCGGCGTCGGTTCGGTCGATCAACTCGTCGTCCACGTCGAGCAGCCGCAGGTGCTTCCTGGCCACGATCAGCGGATCCCGGGCCAGCCAGTCGCGCACCTCCTGCTCCGGCCGGTACTTCGCCGGGTCGGTGCGGGAATGCCCGTAGTGCCGGTAGGTCTGCGCCTCGATCAGGCTCGGCCCGCCGCCGGACCTGGCCCGCCGGACGGCCTCCCGCATGGCGTTGCGCATCGCGATGACGTCGTTGCCGTCCACGATCTCCGCCGGCATGGCGTAGCTCGCCGCGCGTCCCGCGGCCGGATCCGGCACCGCCGTCACCGTGGCGATCGGGGTGTACTCCATGTAGAAGTTGTTCTCGCACACGAAGATCGCCGGCAGCCGCCAGACCGAGGCCAGGTTGAGCGCCTCGTGGAAGGCGCCGATGTTGGTCGCCCCGTCGCCGAAGAACGCCACCGCCACCTGGTCGGTGCCGCGCAGGACGGCCGACCAGGCCGCGCCGACGGCCATCGGCAGGTGCGCGCCGACGATCGCGTAGGAGCCGAGCATGTTGTGCGACGCCTTGGTCAGGTGCATGGACCCGCCCTTGCCCTTGCACAGCCCGGTTGCCTTGCTCATCAGCTCGGCGAGGCACTCCTGCGCGGTGGCGCCCCTGGCCATCGCGTGGTGGTGGCCGCGGTAGGTGGCGAACACGTAGTCGTCGTCGCGCAGCGCCGCGGCCGCACCGACCGCGACCGCCTCCTGTCCGGCGGCCAGGTGCGTGGTGCCCTTCACCAAACCGGCGAGGAACAGGTCGTGCGCGGCCTTCTCGGTGCGCCGGATCAGCGCGAGTCGCCGGTACAGGTCGAGTAGCTCCGCGGCCGGCGCGGCGAGTCCCGGCCTAGTGAATGTTTCCATCACGCCTCGCCTGCGAGCTGCCGTTCTTGTCGGTGTTCAGATGGGACTGCGACTCGCGCACGGTGTTCAGCGCGCCGCCGGCGGTCCAGTACTTGCGTCCGGCCACCAGTAGCTCCTCGGCCGGGAACTTGGTGATCACCTCGCAGCCGTCGGCGGTGACCACCACCTCCTCCTCGATCCGGGCCGCGGACCAGCCGTCGTCGGCCGGCCAGTACGTCTCCAGCGCGAAGAGCATGCCCTCTTCCAGGGTCTCCGGGTGATCCAGCGAGACCAGCCGGGAGAAGATCGGCTTCTCCCAGATGGACAGTCCGACGCCGTGCCCGTACTGCAACGCGAACGCCGCCTCCTCGTCGGGGAAGCCGAACTCCTCGGCGCGCGGCCAGACCGAGACGATGTCCGCGGTGGTGGCGCCCGGCCGGACCAGCGCGATGGCCTGGTCCATGTACTCCCGGCAGCGGGTGTACGCGTCGCGCTGGGCGACCGAAGCACTGCCGACCGCGAAGCACCGGTAGTAGCAGGTCCGGTAGCCGAGATGGCTGTGCAGGATGTCGAAGAACGCCGGGTCACCTGGCCGGATCAGCCGGTCGGAGTAGACGTGCGGGTGCGGCGAGCAACGCTCTCCGGAGATCGCGTTGACCCCCTCCACGTATTCGCTGCCCAGCTCGTAGAGCACCTTGCTGACCAGCGCGACGCACTCGTTCTCGCGCACCCCGGGGCGCAGGAACCCATACAGCTCCTCATAGGCGGCGTCCACCATCGAGCAGGCCTGGGTGAGCAGCGCGATCTCGTCCGCCGTCTTGATCTGTCGAGCCTGGAGGAACACCTGCTGCCCGTCCACCAGCTGAAGGCCTTTCGCCTGCAGTTCCAGCAGGATCGGCATCTCGACCAGATCGACGCCGACCGGCTCCCCGGCGAGACCGTGCTCGGCGAGCACCTCGGCGATCTTCCTGGCCACCTCGGCGGCGACCCCCGCGTCCGGGTGGAATGCGCCGCGCAGCGTGGAGATCCCGGCCCGTGCTCGCTCGGTCCCGTCCAGCCACGGGTTGTAGAGCTGGTGGTGCCGCGCCGCGGAGCCGAAGTCCCAGAGCACCGGCTCGCCGCCGCGGGGCAGCAGGGCGAACCGGATCAGCTTGTCCATCGCCCAGGTGCCGATGTGCGTGGACGTCATGTACCGGATGTTGGCGAAGTCGAAGGTGAGCAGGGCGCCGAGGTCGGAGCGCTCCAGCGAGTCCTTCAGCCGGCGCAGGCGTTCCTCGCGCAGCCGGGGCAGATCGACCCGCTGCTCCCAGTCGACCGCGTTCGGCCCGTAGGTGCGAATGGCCATCTCGGGCACCTCGATCCGCGTCGTCGGAGGATCGTGCGGGACCGACCGTAAACCGATGCTCGACGCGGCGTCAAGCATCACTTAACACCTTCGGCGGTGGCGCATAATGCACCGCGAGTACGTTCATCCGTGCTGAACAGAGGGGGTTCCGGATGGCCGCGACCGAGCTGCCGTCGCTCGGCGAGCGGATCCGCGAGGAGCGGGTCCGGCGCGGGGTGAGCCTGCGCGCGCTGGCCGTCGAGGTCGGCGTGTCCGCGAGCATGATCTCCCAGATCGAGACCGGCAAGAGCCAGCCGTCGGTGAGCACCCTGTACGCCATCACCACCGCGCTCGGTGTGTCCATTCAGGACGTGTTCGACGCCGCGGTCGAGGGCCGGTCTCGTGCGGTCAGCACGGCCGGCGCGGTCAGCAGCACTCCCGGCGGGGTTCGCGCGATCGGGTCGGCCGGCCAGGACGGCGCCGGGAGCGACGGCGGCCCGCCGGCCACGCTGATCGAGGCGCTCGGCGCGTCCCGGGGCCGGCGGATCGGTCCGGTGGTGGCCCCCGCCGACCGGCAGGCGCTCACCCTGGACACCGGGGTGACCTGGGAGCGGCTCGGGGAGCTGCCGCCGCACTCGGTGGACTTTCTGCTGG
Source organism: Labedaea sp. (assembly GCA_045806965.1). Lineage (GTDB taxonomy): Bacteria > Actinomycetota > Actinomycetes > Mycobacteriales > Pseudonocardiaceae > DASYTH01. Next base: position 25,546 of record JBJMIG010000068.1, read on the forward strand.
TCACCTACCCGCCGGGCGGGACGTCGGGAAGCAGCGGCGGGCTCATGCGCCACCCGGGCGCCGAGTTCGGTTACCTGATCAGCGGCGAACTGGTGCTCACCCTCGGCTTCGACGAGATGCTGCTCGCCGCGGGCGACTCGATCTCGTTCGAGTCGAGCACTCCGCACAGCTACCGCAACGACGGCACCGAACCGGCGGTGGGCGTCTGGTTCGTCAGCGAGCCATGAGCCCGCACTGATACAGCGCAAGGTGACATTCCGCTTCTAGAGCCGCATGAAGGTGACCTTGCGCTGTACCCGACGGCGACGCGAGCCGGAGCTAGTGAGCCGTGGTGCTGTCCCGGATGACCAGGTGCGTGGCCAACTCCACGCGGGGGCTCTCGATCTCCTCGCCCTTGGCCAGCCGCAGCACGGTGCGCGCGGCCAGGGTGCCCATCTCGGCCAGCGGCTGGCGAATGGTGGTCAGCGGGGGAGAGGACCAGCGCGCCTCGGGCAGGTCGTCGAATCCGATCACGCTCAGGTCGTCCGGGATGCGCATGCCACGCTGCCGGATCGCCTCATAGACCCCGAATGCCATCTGGTCGCTGGCCGCGAAGATCGCGGTGGGCGGGTCGGGCAGGTCGAGCAGTGCGCAACTGCCCTGGAAGCCGGCTTCGTGGTAGAAGTCGCCGGGCCGGACCAGCGCCGGGTCCGACTCGATCCCGGCCGCCTCGAGCGCGGCCCGGTGCCCGTCCAGCCGGGCCCGGCTGCACAGCAGGCGCGGTGGACCGGCGATGAACCCGATCCGCCGGTGACCCGAGGCGAGCAGGTGCTCGGTCGCGGCCAGCCCCCCTGCCCAGTTGGTGGCTCCGACGGTCGGCACGTCGAGGGCCGGCACCCCGGCCGGGTCGACCGCGACGATCGGCACGTTGAGCCGGCGCAGCTCAGCCTGGTGGGTCGGCTGCAGCGTCGAGGTCACCAGGATCACCCCGTCCGAGGCCCTCGTCCGCAGATTCTCCAGCCACTGTCGGGTCGAGGTGGAACGCCGGTGGATGGCCGAGACCACGGTGCCGACCGCGGCGGCGTGCGCCACCTCCTCCACCCCACGGATGATCTCCACCGCCCACGGGCTGTCCAGGTCGTTGAACACGAGGTCGATTAATCCGGCCCGATCCCGGCGTCGCGACGTGCGCCTGCGGTAACCGTGCTCGTGCAGCAACTCCTCGATCCTGGCCCGGGTGGTCGGCGACACGTCGGACCGGCCGTTGACCACACGGGACACGGTCGGCACGGACACGCCGGCCTCTCGAGCGATCGCGGTGATCGTGACTTTGCGTTCCCCGTCAATCGTCAAGGCAGCTCCTTTGGGCAGTGCTGTTTCAGGGTAGGGCCGAAAGGTTGCGACGGCCAGCAACTTCCCCAGCGTGGCGGATTGCTTGACGGTCAAAAGCTGTGGCTCTAATCTTCCGGTAGCATAACGGAAATGTTTCCGATAATTTTCGGAGCTGTCCATGAAGGTCATCAGCACCGCCGCTGTCACCCTGCTCGCCGCATCCGTCCTCGTCGCCGTCAACCTCGCCGCGAGCAGCGCGGATGATCAGGGCGCCGATCGCCACGGCGGGGTCTCCGCCGACGCACCCCTTCGCGACCTGGCCAAACGAGTCGATCTGCGGATTGGAACCGCGGTCGACCACGCGGCCTACAACGCCGATCCGGTCTACCGGAACCGGATCGCCACCGAGTTCTCCTCGATCACCGCGGAGAACGTGATGAAGTGGGAGGTCGTCGAGCCGGTGCGCGGCCAGCTCGACTTCACCGCCGCCGACCAGCTGGTCGCCGCCGCGGCCCGCAACCATCAGGGCGTCCGCGGACACACCCTGCTCTGGCACAACCAACTGCCCGCCTGGCTCACCAGCGGCGTGGCTTCCGGGGCGATCACCCCGGACGCGCTGCGCGGCATCCTGCGCCAGCACATCATCGACGAGGTCTCCCACTTCAAGGGCAAGCTCTACCAGTGGGACGTGGTCAACGAGGTGATCGACGACAACGCCAACCTCCGGGACACCATCTGGCTGCGGAACCTGGGCCCCGGCTACATCGCCGACGCGTTCCGCTGGGCGCACCAGGCCGACCCGAGGGTCAAGCTCTATCTCAACGACTACAACGTCGAGGCCGGCAACGCCAAGAGCGATGCCTACTTCAACCTGGTCAAGGATCTGCTCCGGCAACACGTGCCGGTCGACGGGTTCGGCGCGCAGGGCCATCTCGGCGTGCAGTTCGGGTTCAACACGGCCGCGCAGGTGGCCGCGAACCTCAAGCGGTTCGAGAACCTGGGGCTGGAGACCTCGCTCACCGAGGTGGACGTCCGGATGGTCATGCCGCCGGACACGGTCAAACTCCAAGCCCAGGCTCAGGGCTACAGCGCCTTGATGCAGGGCTGCCTGCTGGCCAGGCATTGCACCTCGTTCACGGTGTGGGGTTACACCGACAAGTACTCGTGGGTGCCCGGGTTCTTCACCGGCCAGGGCGCGGCCAACCTGCTCGACGAGAGCTTCGCGGCCAAACCGGGATATGCCGAGTTGCAGGCGGTGCTCGCCCTCGCCGGGCAGCGCTGAACATGGCCGGCAATGGAGCGGATGGCCGTCTGACCGACGAGGCCGTTCAAGGTCCGGGTCCGGCGCCGTATCCGTGCGCGTCCGGAACCTGGCGGTCGAGCTAGCGCCGCGGTCGTTGACAACCGTGGTCATCAGCCGATAGCTCGACCGAGGGTCGGAGCCGGCGGGGCACCGCTGCGGCCACGCCGGCTCCGACCCGCTCTGGCGGCGGTCCCGCACCGAACGAGCCTGGCCGACGCCCGCCTGCTGGCGATGCCGACCATGCCGTGCCGGGATGCGCACAGCCCCTTCCCACTGGGCAGCCGACCGGCTACAGTGGGCACTCTGGGAGCGCTCCCAGAATCGGAGTTGTTGCTCGACAACGGGTTGGCGTTCGCGCCAGCCCGTTGTCCATAAAGGACGCAGACGAAATGGTACTACGACGTACGCTGTTGTCGGCCGCCCTTGTCGCGACCGGGACCGCCGCCGCATTGCTCACCGCGCCCGCTGCCCATGGAGTCGACTCGGTGTTCTACGTGGATCCGCAAACCCAGGCCGCGCGATGGGTCGCGGCCAATCCCGGTGACTCGCGGACGCCCGTGATCCGGGACCGGGTGGCCGCCGTACCCGCCGGCCGCTGGTTCACCACCACCAACACGTCGGCCGTGCGAGCCCAGGTCGACGGCTACGTGGCTGCCGGGGCGGCGGCCGGGAAGATCCCGATCATGGTGATCTACAACATGCCGAACCGGGACTGCGGTGGCGCCAGTTCGGGTGGCGCCCCGAACCAGGCCGCGTACCGCGCCTGGATCGACGAGATAGCCGCCGGCCTGGCCAACCGCCCGGCCACGATCATCCTGGAACCCGATGTGCTCCCGCTGATGTCGGACTGCATGTCGGCGCAACAGCAGGCGGACACCCAGGCGTCCATGGCTTATGCCGGCAAGCGACTGCGCGCCGGCTCGACGCAGGCGAAGGTCTACTTCGACGCCGGTCACTCCGCCTGGCTGCCGGCCAACCAGATCGCCGGCCGCCTGGTTGGTGCGGACATCGTCAACAGTGCCAACGGAATCTCGCTCAACGTGTCCAACTATCGGGCGACCGGCACCGAGATCCCGTACGCCAAGTCCATCATCGCGGCCATTGGCGCGCCGGGTCTGCGAGCCGTCATCGACACCAGCCGCAACGGCAACGGTCCGCTGGGTAGCGAATGGTGCGACCCGGCCGGCCGGGCCATCGGCACCCCGAGCACAACCGCGACAGGCGACTCCGCGATCGACGCATTCCTGTGGATCAAGCTTCCCGGCGAGGCGGACGGTTGTCTTGCCGGGGCCGGTCAGTTCGTCCCGCAGCGGGCCTACGACCTGGCCATCGCGGCGGGCGGCAATCCGTCGGACACGACACCGCCGTCCGTGCCGGGTACCCCGTCGGTGTCCGGCGTGACGTCCACCGGTGCGGTGCTGTCCTGGGCGGCGGCCACGGACAACGTCGGCGTGGCCGGCTACAACGTGCACCGGGAGCAGGGCGCCACGGATCCGTTGCTGGCCCAGACGTCCGGCACGACCGCGACGCTGACCGGCCTGACCCCGAACACCGCGTACCAGGTGTATGTTCGCGCCCGCGACGCCGCCGGCAACCTCTCGGCGAACTCGGCGCTGGCCACGTTCACCACGGCGCCCGGCGGGGGCGGCGGTTCCGGGCCGTGCACGGTTCGCTATGTGCCCAACACCTGGGCCGAGGGCTTCACCGCGGACGTGACGATCACCAATACCGGCACGGCGACCATCAGCGGGTGGACCCTCGCGTTCACGTTCCCCGGCACGCAGCGCATCACCAGTGCCTGGAACGCCACCGTCACCCAGAACCAGCAGGCGGTCAGCGCGGTGGGCGTCGACCACAACCGGACGCTGGCGCCCGGCGGCACGGCGAGCTTCGGATTCCAGGGCACGTACACCGGGTCAAACGGTGCGCCCCCAACGTTCACGCTGAACGGGGCCTCCTGCGCGCTCGGTTGACGAGGTTGCGCCGCGCGCGGAACACCTCGCCTCCGGGCGGGCCTGGCGGTTCGATGATGTGGTGCGGGCGGCACGTGCCGGCCCGGATCCGACTCCGCACAAGGCATTGACGGTGCCCAACCTCGCGACTCGCTTGCTGAGCGCGCGACTCGCGAGGTTGGGGGAGCGGTCAGCCCTTCTCCTTCTGGAAGGCTTCCTCGAATTCCGCCTTGACCTTGTCGCCACCCGTCTGCTTCCAGCTCTTCACGGCGTCGTCCCAGGCCGAGACGGGCTTGCGACCGCTGACGATGTCCGCTTGGGCGTCGTTGATGATCTGGCCAAGCTGGCCTTGCTTGCGGGACCAGGTGTCCGAGTAGAGGCCGACCTGCGGGTCGCGGATCGAGGTCGGGATGATCGAGGCCTGGTAGTCGTAGGACTTCCGGGTCGCCTCGGGATTGCCCGGGATGAAGATTACCGAGGGAGCATCCACGATGTAGCGGATGCCAAGGGCGGTCTGGGTGACGCCTTCCTGCGTCTGCGCCGGGCTCCCATTCTTCATGTTGTAGTGCTGGCCCGGCACGCCGTAGACCCGGAACAGCTGCTCCTCGGTGCCGAATGGCGCGGCCAGCCAGTTGGCCACCTTGAGCAGGTACCGGATCCGGTCGTCGCTCGCCTTCTTGAGCACCGTGAAGTTGTTGGTGGGCTCGGCTTGCCAAGTTCCGTTGAAACCGCCGCCGGCATACTTGGGCGGGCGCATTCCGCCGATGTCGAAGTTCGGCCCGGCGACGTTGTCGGCGAAGAACTGCGGCCACGCCGTGTACCGGTCGGCGATCATCAGCGCCTGGCCGGAGTTGAACCACTTCTTCACCGGCGCGTTGCTGGCCGTGCTGTCCGGGTGGATCACACCGTCCTTGGTGAGCTGGGCGCAGTCCGCCAGCGCCTGCTTGGCCTGCTCCATCTCGTAGGCACTGGTGAACTTGCCGCCCTGCTCCTGCCACCGCCAGGGTAGGCCGAGCATCTGCCGGACGAAGTCGATTGGCGCCTGGGAGAACGCCCACCGGTTCGCCTTCGCGTCGGTGACCTGCTTCGCCAGGTCCTTGAACTCGGCGAAGCTGGCGGGCTGCGGATTGGCGCCCAGTTGGGTGAAGACGTCGTCGCGCCGGAACATCAGGGTGCCACCGACGCCGCGCTGTACCGGCAAGCCGTAGATGCCACCGTTGTACCGGCACTGGCGCCAGGCGGCGGTCGGAATGTTGGCCAGGAAGGGGTACTCCTTCACCGCGTCACCCGACAGGAACGGGGTGAGGTTCTGGCACTTGCTTTCCATCCAGGCGGGCAGGTTAGCGATCCCGGCCGGCATGCCGTTCGGCAGGAACAGTGCGGGCACGATGAAGTCCGGCAGGTCGTCGCCGGCCACCAGGGAGGCGAACTTGGTCGCCATGTCCGCGCTCGGCACGATGGTCAGCTTCAGGTTGAGGTTCGCCCGCTTGTTCAGTTCCTGCCAGTACGGGTTCTGGTCGACCGCGGGCGGAACCGGCGAGCCGGTGAGCACGAACGCGGACAGGGTGCTGCCGTCGCCGGGCGGGCCGCTGAACGCCTTCACCGGCGGGTCGGGGTAGCGCAGGAAGCCGTCCAGCAGACCCTGCTCGTTGCCGGGCAGGTCCGGCTTCACCTTGTCGTAGCGCACGTAGGTGGGCAGCTTGACACCTTGGGTGGCGGCAGTGGTGTTGCTGGTGGACGACTTGCCACAGGCCGAGAGTAATGCGGTGCCCGCGACGCCGGCCATGAACAGCCGGCGGTCGAAAGTGGACGTGCTCATAGTGATCTCCTTGGCAGGGTTCAACCTTTGACTGCGCCGATCAGCACGCCCTTGGTGAAGTGACGTTGCACGAACGGGTAGACGATGAGGATGGGAATGATGGAGAGGACCAGAATGGCCATCTGGATGGCCTCCTGCGGTGGCAGGTCGGCACCGCCGACGCCGAGTTGGTCCACCCCCACCTGAGACTGGTTCACCACATAGGTGCGCAGCACGAGCTGGAGTGGCCACATGGCGGTGTCGTTGAGGTAGATCAGTGCGGCGAAGAACGCGTTCCAGAAGCCGACCGCGTAGAACAGCGCGATGACGGCGAGCACGCCCTTGCTGAGCGGTAACACGATCCGCCAGAGGATGGCGAAGTCGCCCGCACCGTCGATGCGGGCACTGTCGATCACCACTTCCGGCAGTTCCATGAAGAACGCCCGCATGATGATCACGTTGAACGCGTTGATCATTACCGGCAGCGTCAGGGACCAGTAGGTGTCCACCAGGCCGAGGCTCTTCACCGTGAGGTAGCTGGGAATGATGCCCGGGGTGAACAGCAGCGCGAACAACACGATCATCAGGAACGGTTTGTGCGCGAACGTGCCCCGCCGGCTCAACCCGTAGGCCAGCAGCGCGGTGGCCGCGAGGCTGAGCGCGGTGCCGACCACGGTGATCAGCACGCTGACCACGACCGCCCGGGTCACCACGCCGCCGGACAGGATCGCCCGGTAGGCCGCGAAACTGACCTTGTCCGGCAGGAACACCAGGCCGCCGGAGCGGGTGACCTGTTCGCGGGTGGCCAGGCTGGTGGACACCACGGTAATGAACGGCACGATCACCAGCGCGCAGCAGACGAGCAGCACGATCCCCTTCGCCGCGCGGACCGGCGCCGACGCCGGGCTGAGGCCAGGAGCGGTCATGCGTGGTACACCCCCTGCTCGCCGAGCCGGTGGGCGAGCTTGTTGGCGCCGAGCACCAGCAGCAGCCCGACCAGTCCCTTGACCAGCCCAACCGCGGCGCTCGGACCCCACTCACCGTCGACGAGTCCGTTGTTGTACACGTAGGTGTCCAGCACCTCGCTCGCGTCCCGGCCGACCGGTCCCTGCTGGAGCACGATCTGTTCGAAGCCGACGGACAGCGAGTCGCCGAGGCGCAGGATCAGCAGCAGGACGATCAGGCTGCGCAGCCCGGGCAGCGTGACGTGCCAGAGCTGACGCCAGCGGCCGGCACCGTCCACCGCGGACGCCTCGTAGAGCGCGAGATCGATCCGGGCGAGTGCGGCCAGGAACAAGATGGTGGCCCAGCCCGCGTCCTTCCACAGCACCTGCCCGGTGATCAGCGCCTTGAACGCGTCCGGGTTCCCGATGATGCTGACGGTGCCGAGGTCGTGGTCCCGCAGGAAGTTGTTGATCAGGCCGGCGTCGCCGAGCAGGTGCTGGAAGATCGCCACCACGATCACCCAGGACATGAAGTGCGGCAGGTACAGGACGCTCTGCACGACCCGCTTGATCCGGTCGGAGAGCAAACTGTTGATCAGCAGGGCCAGAGCGATCGGCGCGGGGAACGCGACCAGCACCTGGAGCAGCGTGATGATCACCGTGTTGGTCAGCGCGTTGAGAAACTGCGGATCCCCGTTGCCGATCACCGCGAAGTTGGTCAGGCCGATCCACGGGCTCTCCAGGATCCCGATGTAGGGCTGGTAGTCCTTGAACGCGATGACGTTGCCGAGCAGCGGCAGATAGTGGAACAGCAGCAGGGAGACGATGCCGGGCAGCGCGACGAGGACCAGCACCTTGTCCTGCCGCAGCCGCTGAAGCCGGGTCAGCCGGCGCGGGCCGGCGGCCGGCGGTCGCGATGCCGGCGCGGGTCGGGTGGGTTGGGCCACCGCCTGGGCGAGTCGCGTCAACTCCGGCCTTCCGCAAGTGTTTCGGTCAGAGTCCGAAAAATTACGAGAACTTGCTTGCAGGCTACGACCGGGAAAAAACAAGGTCAACCCCTTGATGGCGGGGCTCCGACCGGTCTAGTTTGGGTTCCATCCGTCGTATTCGGCAACGCAAATTCCGGAAGAGTCGCGAAATGCACAACGAGAAGTCCGGGCTGGTGACGGGGGAGCTTGAGCCCTGGCAGGACCGCGGCCGGTCGGCGCCCCACCGAGTGCGTGACCTGCTCGACCGGATGACCCTGGCCGAGAAGGTGGCGCAGCTCTACGGCATCTGGGTGGGCGTGCCGGACGACGGCGAGGACGTCGCACCGTTCCAGCACGAGTTGATCGTCGCCGACCTGGACTGGGCAGAGCTGATCAAGCTGGGGCTCGGCCAGCTCACCCGCCCGTTCGGCACCGCACCGGTCGATCCCGCCATGGGTGCCATGGCGCTGGCCCGGCTACAGGGCGAGATCGTTGCGGCGAGCCGGTTCCGCATCCCGGCCATGGCGCACGAGGAGTGCCTGTCCGGCTTCATGACCTGGGGCGCCACGGTCTATCCGGCGCCGCTGGGCTGGGGTGCGACGTTCAACCCCGAGCTGGTGGAGCGGATGGCCGTTCAGATCGGCCAGGCCATGCGCGGTGTGGGCGTCCACCAGGGGATGGCCCCGGTGCTCGACGTGACCCGCGACCCGCGCTGGGGCCGCACCGAGGAGACCATCGGCGAGGACCCGTACCTGGTGGCCACGGTCGGCACCGCCTACGTGCGCGGCCTCGAGTCCGCCGGGGTGATCGCCACGCTCAAGCACTTCGCCGGCCACGCCGGCTCCCGGGCCGGGCGCAACATGGCGCCGGTCAACATCGGCCGCCGCGAGCTCGCCGACGTTCACCTGCCGCCGTTTCACCTCGCGGTGCGCGAGGGCGGCGCCCGCTCGGTCATGCACTCCTACGCCGAGGTCGACGGGGTGCCGCCGGCCAGCGACCAGGACCTGCTCACCGGTTTGTTGCGGGACACCTGGGGCTTCGACGGCACGGTGGTCGCCGACTACTTCGGGATCAAGTTCCTCCAGTCGCTGCACCATGTCGCCGGCAGCCCGACGGACGCCGCCGGCCTCGCGCTGACCGCCGGGGTGGACGTCGAGCTGCCTACCGTGCACTGCTACGGCGAGCCGCTGCTGGCCGCGGTGAAGGACGGCACCATCTCGGCCGAGCTGATCGAGGAGGCGGCGCGCCGGGTGCTGCTCCAGAAGTGCGAGCTCGGCCTGCTCGACCCGGACTGGCGCGCGCTGCCGCCGTCGGTGGACGCGGTGGCCGGCGGCGACGGGCACACCGCGCGGGACCTGCGCGGCACCGTCGACCTGGACCCGCCGGGTTCCCGGGCGGTGGCCAGGGCGCTCGCGGAAGAGTCCGCCGTGCTGCTGGCCAACGACGGAACCCTGCCGCTGCGCGCGGGTCTGCGGATCGCACTGGTCGGCCCGCAGGCGGACAGCCTCTCCGGCATGCTCGGCTGCTACACCTTTCCCAGCCACGTCGGTATCCAGCACCCCGAGGTGCCGGTGGGCGTGGACATCCCGACGCTGCTCGAGGCACTCGCCGAGGAGCTGCCGCAGACGCCGATCGAGCACGCGGTCGGCTGCGACGTGCACAGCGACGACACCTCCGGCATCTCGGCCGCGGTAGCCGCGGCCGAGTCGGCGGACGTCTGCGTGGTCGCGCTCGGCGACCGGGCCGGCCTGTTCGGCCGGGGTACCTCGGGGGAGGGCTGCGACGCGGCCGACCTCGAGCTGCCCGGCGCTCAGCGGCAGTTGCTCAAAGCCTTGCTGGAGACCGGAAAGCCGATCGTGCTGGTGCTGCTCTCCGGCCGCCCGTACGCGCTCGGTGCGTTCGTGCCCGAGGACACCGCCGCCGCCAACGGTGCTCCCGCGCGCCGCCTCGCCGCCATCGTGCAGTCCTTCTTCCCCGGTGAGGAGGGCGGATCCGCGATGGCCGGCGTGCTGTCCGGCCGGGTCTGCCCGTCCGGCCGGCTTCCGGTCGGCGTGCCGAGAGACGGGCGCGGCCAGCCGGCCAGCTACCTGGCGCCACCGCTTGCGCAGCGCAACGACAGCAGCAACCTGGACCCGACCCCGTTGTACCCGTTCGGTTTCGGCCTGTCCTACACCGAGTTCAGCTGGACCGACCCGCAGGTGGACGGCCGCACGCCGGAGCCGGGGGAGCGGGTGGTGGCCGGCACCGACGGCACGATCACGGTGTCGATCGCGGTGCGCAACACCGGCAAGATGGCCGGCGCCGAGGTGGTCCAGCTCTACCTGCACGACCCGGTCGCCCAGGTGACCCGGCCGCCGGTGCGGCTGATCGGCTACGCCAAGGTGCGCCTCGAGCCGGGGGAGGTTCGGCGGGTGAGCTTCGGCGTGCACGCCGACCTGGCCGCGTTCACCGGCCGGCACCTCCGGCCCGTGGTCGAGCCCGGCGAGCTCGAGCTGCGCCTGTCCGGCTCGAGCAGCCAACCGCGGCACGTGGTCGGGGTCCGGCTGGTCGGCGCGGAGCGGGTGGTCGACCACCGCCGCCGGCTCACCGCGGATGTCACCGTCTACTAGTGCCCGTGCGCACCTTCGACATCGCGATCGTCGGCACCGGCGGGATTGCCTCGGTGCACGCGGAAAGCATCCGGCAACTCGGCGGGCGGGCCAGGATCGCCGCCGCGGTCGAGGTGGACCAGGACCGGCTGACCGCGTTCGCCGACACCTGGGCGGTGCCGAGGCGCTACACCGAGTTGGACGCCATGCTGGACGACGACTTCGCACCCGACCTGATCCACCTGTGCACCCCGCCCTGGCTGCACCGCGACCAGGCGGTCGCCTGTCTTTCCCTCGGCCACACCGTGCTGTGCGAGAAGCCGCCCGCCCGCAGTCTCGCCGAGCTGGCCGAGATCGAGGTGGCCCAGGAGCGTGGCGGTGGACGGTTCGCCACGGTGTTCCAGCACCGGTTCGGTGGCGGTGCGGTGTCGCTGCGCGGGTTGGTCGGCGACCCGCGCCTCGGCCGGCCGCTGACCGCGGTGTGTCACACGTTGTGGCTGCGCACCGACGAGTACTTCACCGTGCCGTGGCGCGGGCGGTGGGAGACCGAGGGCGGCGGACCCACGATGGGCCACGGAATCCACCAGTTCGACCTGCTGCTTTCGGTGCTCGGGCCGTGGTCGGAGGTGGTCGCGGTGGCCGCAAGGCAGCTCAGGCCGACGGCGACCGAGGACCTGTCCTGCGCGATCGTCACCTTCGACAACGGAGCGGTTGCCACGGTGGTGAACAGCCTGCTCTCCTCGCGCGAGACCAGCTACCTGCGGTTCGACTTCGAGCACGCGACGGTCGAGCTTGAACATCTGTACGGCTACGGCGACGCGAACTGGTCGGTCACCCCGGCACCTGGCCACGAGACGCCGGTGACCGCGGCCTGGGCCGAGGGGCAACCGGGCCGGTCGAGCGGACATGCCGCGCAGCTCACCGCCGTGCTGGACGCGTTGGAAGCCGGCGAGCCACCCCCGGTGTCTCTCGTGGACACGACGGCCACCATGAAGCTGGCCGCGGGCATCTACGCCTCCGCGTTCACCGGCGCCCCGGTGCGCCGCGGCGAGCTCGGTGCGCACTCGCCATTCTTCGACCGGATGGACGGCACCGGCGCGCCCTGGCCGGAACCGGCGGTGAGCCGGCCGTGACCGAGCCGACCGCGCCCGGCCTGCGGCTGGTCGAGGAGCACCAGCTGGCCCTGCGGATCTCCTGGCAGGGCAGGGAGTTGTTCCGCTACGTCTACCGTCCCTGGGACGCCGCGCTCGAGTCACCCCGGCCCTATCTGCACCCGGTGCGTACTCTGGGCGGCGACCTGGTGACGATCTACCGCCCGCACGATCACGTGTGGCACAAGGGCATCGCGCTGTCGCTGCCCAATGTGGGCCCGGACAACTTCTGGGGTGGCGCCACCTATCGGCGCGACGGCGGCTACCAGCAGCTACCCAACAACGGCACCATGCGCCACGACGGCTTCGACCGGCTCGACGCGACCGACCGGATCATCCACATCGAACAGGGCCTGACCTGGGTCACCGAGCAGGGGGAGGCCGTGTTCACCGAGCGGCGCCGGCTGGCGGTCACCGTCGACGCCTCGGCCGGGTCCTGGACGCTGGCGTTCGCCACCGCGCTGCACAATGTCAGCGGCGCGGAGGTGGTGATCGGCAGTCCGACCACCGAGGGACGGCCGAACGCCGGCTACGGCGGGCTGTTCTGGCGGGGTCCGCGCTCGTTCTCCGGCGGAGAGGTGTACGCGCCCGGGATCACCGGCGGCGACGAGCTGATGGGGATTCGGGCGCCCTGGCTCGGGTTCCGCGGCAGGCATGACGACCACGGTCGCACCTCGACCCTGGTTTTCGTTGATGCGCAGGACAATCCGGGTCATCCGACGCAGTGGTTCGTGCGCTCCGGGATCTTCGCCTGTGTGTGCCCGGCGCCGTTCTTCGACGAAGAGGTGCCGGTTGCGCCCGGCGGGCGGCTCGGCTACCGCTACGCGGTGGTGATCGCCGACGGCGACGACGGCGACGCCGCCGCCGCCGAACGGCTCGCCGAGGCGGGTCTCGATGCGCTGTCAGAGGTACCGGTCGAGTAGCTCGTTGCGGAACTTCCCGGCCGGGTCGTACTTCCTGGTCAGCGCCTGGAAGTCGGCCAGCCGCTCGTAGTGTCCACCAAGGCCGAACACCTTGCCCCAGTGCGGCCGGGCCCCGAAGGCGGTCAGCCGGTCCTCGATCGCCTCGACCACCGGCAGCACCGCGGCGGCGTCCTTGACCCAGGTGAAGTGGAAGGCCACCGAGTCGCGGCCGTAGCACGGGCTCAGCCAGAGATCGTCGCCCGCGATCGTGCGGATCTCGGAGATCTGCGACACCGGCGAGACAAGGTGGCGGATCCGGTAGATCTCGGTGAACGCGTCGAGCGCGTGCTCGCGCGGTACGAAGAACTCCGACTGGAGCTCCTCACCGCTGCTCGGGGTGAACGCCAGCCGGAAGTGCGGCAGCCGTTCGTGCCATACGCCCGGCACGCCGAGCTGCTCGGTGCAGTTCGCCGGTGGCATGCCGGGCACCGGGTGCACCGGCGCGGTGGCCGGTGCGGCGCCGAACCAGGGACCCGGTTCCGGCTCGTCCAGCCGCTTGCGCCAGACCTGTTCGAACACCGGCGTGTGCCACCCGGTGAACAGGCTGACGCTGTACCCGCCGCCGAGGATTTCGTCGAAGTGCGCGAACAGGGCCTCGTGCGACAGGTTCTGATAGACGTACTGGCGAATGTCGAAGGTGGGCAACAGGTCCAGGGTCAGGTTGACCACCACGCCGAGCGCGCCGAGACCGACCACCATGCCCGCGAAGCCCTCGGTGGACCGGTCGACCTCGACCAGGTCGCCGGTTGCGGTCACCAGGTCGAGCGCGGCCACCGCGGTGGCCAGGTTGCCGTTGCGCTCACCCGATCCGTGGGTGGCGGTCGCGCACGCGCCGGCCACCGAGATGTGCGGCAGCGACCCGAGGTTGTGCAGGGCGAACCCGGCTGCCTGCAACGGGGCGACCAACTCGCCGTAGCGCATCCCGGCGGCCACCCGGACCGCCGCCGCGCCGGTGTCGATCTCCACCGATGGCGGCAGCCCGGCCGCCGACACCAGCTCGCCGGAGGTGTCGGCGAGCCGGTTGAACGAGTGCGCCGTGCCGAGTGGTCGCAGCCGCTCGGCGGCCGCCACCACCCGGCGCAGCTCATCCACTGTGGAGGGACGATGCACCGCGCTGGCGCCGAATGTGATGTTTCCGGCCCAGTTGGTGAGGTTTGCGGTCATGGCGCCATCTTGCCGGACGCCCCGCTCAGCAGGTCGGATTCGGCGCCCACCCGGTCGGGTCGCCGTTGAGGATCATCCCGACGGTGACCGAGCCGGCCGGCGGCACCATGGCGTTCCAGCCGAGCGGGCGCGCCGTGAGGGTCTGACCCTCCCTGGTCAGCTCCATGTTCCACGACTGCGAGACGGACATCGCGGTGCCGAGCGTGAACCGCACCGCCCAGCCGGTGAACGAGGACGTGCCGGTGTTGCGCACCACGACGTCGACCTGGAACTGGCCCGGCCAGCGGCCGACCACCCGGACCTCGGGCGTGCAGCCGGCGGGCGGTGTGGCGGTCGTGGTCGTGGTGGTGGTTCTGGTTGTCGTCGTTGTAGTTGTCGTGGTCGTGGTGCTGCTCGGCGGCTGGTTGTCGAGCGCCGCGGCCAGCGCCGGGAACCAGTGCTCGGACATCTTCTGGTCGCCGGAGGCGTTGGGATGCACGCCGTCGCCGGTGTCGGTCGCGGTCGAGAAGCCGGTCCACTGGTCCACCACCGTGACCGGCGACTGCGCCGTGGTCTTGCCGGCCGCCCAGGCCGGAATGGCGTTGTTCAGGTTGACCACCCGCTGCCCGCATTCCGCGCAGTTGCTCGGGTTCATCGGGATGATCTTGGCGACCAGGACCTTCATCCCCGGATTGCTGGCCCGCATCTGGTCCACGAGCGTGCTGTACGCGGCGAGGATCACCTCGGGGGAGCGGTTGTTCCACACGTCGTTGGTGCCGAAGTGCATCACGACGATGTCCGGGTGGGTTGCCGCCAGCCAGCCGACCAGTTGGTTCTGGTTGGCCACGTCGGTCACCAGCAGGCCGCCGTGGCCCTCGTTGTCCCCGTCGTAGGGCACCCCACAGCCCTGCGGCCCAAGCGTTCCGACCATGTCGATGTCGGTGTGCCCGGCGTTTTGCAGCCGGTTCCAGAGCAACGCCCGCCAGCAGCCGGGGGAGCCGGTGATCGAGTCGCCGAGCGGCATGATCCGTACGGCGGCGGCGTGTGCCGGTGGTGCCGGGCTGATCAGCAGCAGGGCCGCCACCACGGCGACGACGGTGAGCACAGCCGAGAGCAGGACTTCCTTGCGCATGTCCGATCCCACCCTAGGTCTGGGCACCTGATTCTGGGAGCGCTCCCAGAGTAGTAGTGAGGCGCCAACTACGCTAGGGCCGCGGCGCCGTCCCCCGCGAGTCTCGCGCTCAGGCAAGCGAGTCTCGCGCTCAGGCAACTGAGTTCCGCGTTCAGGCAACGGGGCGTCCATCCGCTGGGCCGGATCGCCGCGAACCCTTGTGGGACCGCCACGGCGGCGAGATATTGTCACGGGCCGCCAATCGCGTACCGGGGTGTGGAGGAATCGTGAGTGAGCGGATTCTCGTACCTTTCGAAGGGCCAGGTTCAGGAGCCGGAGAGTTGAGCTGGGGCCAGCGGGAAATCTGGCTGGCCATCGGCAGGCTGCACTCCTCGCTCGGCGTCGGCGGAATCGTGCCGCTCGCGCGGCACACCACCCTGGCCGATGTCGAGGCCATGCTGCGTTTCCTGATGTGCCGGCACCAGTCCCTGCGCACCCGGATCTCGTTCGGCGCGGACGGCCAGCCGCACCAGGTGGTGAGCAGCGCGGGCGAGGTGCCGCTCGAGATCGTGGATGTGGCCGAAGACGCGGACCCGCAGGTTGTCGCGGGCGCGGTGTGGAATCGTTACTACAGCAGGGAGTTCGACTACTCCGGCGAATGGCCGATCCGGATGGCCGCCGTCCGGCACCGGGGCGCGCTCACGCACATGGTCGCCCTGTGCTGCCACCTCGCCACCGATGGGGTGGGCGCGGACCTGCTGCGGCTCGACATGTCCAAGGTAGACACGGCGACGATGCCGCCGGTGACCGCGATGCAGCCGCTGGACCAGGCTCGTTGGCAACGCAGCCAGGCCGGCCGGCAGCAGAACCACGCGGCGTTGCGATACGTCGAAGGCATGCTGCGCACCATTTCGGCCCGGCGGTTCCCCGAGCCGGGGGAGAAGCGGGAGCCGCGCTACCGCGAGATCAACTTCAGCTCGCCGGCGGCGCACCTGGCCGCGCTGCGCAGCGCCGAGCGCCTCGGCGTGCGCAGTTCGACCGTGCTGCTCGCCGCGTTCGCGATGGCGCTGGCGCAGGTGACCGGAATCAACCCGGTGGCAGTGCAGGTGTTGGTGAACAACCGGTTCCGGCCGGGTCTCACGGACAGCGTGAGCACGCTGAGCCACGCCGGGCTGTGTGTGATCGACATCGATGGCCTGTCGTTCGAGCAGGCCGTTCCCCGGGCGTGGCGGGCGCTGCTGCGCGCGTACAAGAACGCCTACTACGACCCGGACCAGATGTTGGCCCTGGTCGACCGGATCGGCCGGGAGCGTGGCGTGGAGATCGACCGGGACTGTTTCTTCAACGACCGCAGGGCCTACCGCATCGAGGCGCCCGGCCCGATCGACGAGCGCGACGTGCGGGCCGCGCGCCGGTTGACCACGCTGCGCTGGGTGCCGCCGCGCGACGTGCCGTGCGAGCGCTTCTTCTTCCATGTCAACGATGTACCGGACACCATCGACGTTCGCCTCTCGATGGACGCCCATCACGTCCCGGCCGCCGACGCCGAGGAGTTCCTGCTGCGCATGGAGGCCTTGGTCATCGACGCGGCCCTCGCCCCGGCGGGGGATTCCGGGGCGAGGGGTCGCCGGGCGGCGCCGGTCCGTTGAGTTAGCGGAACAGGTCCCCCAACTCGGGCGGCCGTGCCACCGGACGCATTCGCGGCATGCTCTGCTCAGCCGGCCCCAGCTTGCTCATGTCCGGCACGAAGTCGGGCACCCGGATCGGGGAGAGCGCCGGGTCGGTCAGCTCCACCGGCCGGAAGCCGGCGACGACGGTCAGTTCGGCCGGGGAGAGCTCCACGACGGTGATCTCGGCGGGGTTGAAGTCGCCCGGGCCGGGGCGGCGGTTGGCCGGGTTGCCCCGCCCGGCCGCGCGGGCCGGGGGACCGGCCGGAGGTGCCGGTTGCCGGACCGGTGGTAGTGGTGCCGGCCGGGCCGGTGGGTTGCCCCGCGTCGCTGGGACCGCCGCGGGTGCCGGCGGCCGGACCGGTGGTCGTGGTGCCGGCCGGGCCGGC
>JBJMIG010000069.1:0-19846 GCA_045806965.1 Labedaea sp.
ACCGGGGCCACCCCGGCCGCCGCCAGGCTCCGAGCCACCGAAACCGGAGGCCGGGCCGCCGGAGCCACCCGGCCCGAAGCCACGTCCGCCCGGACCGAAGCCGCGCTCGCCCGGCCCGCCACCAGGCAGGCCGCGCCCGGACCGTGGGATGTCGTCGGCGCCGGGCAGACCGCCGAGCGGTCCGCCCCCGATCGGGATGCCGGGCGGCAGGCCGGTGCTGCCTCCGCCGGGACCGGGTAACGCCGGGTTGCCAGGGAGACCGGGGTTACCGGGACCGCCGGGCAGCGGACCGGGAGCGCCACCCGGGTTGGTGCCGCCGGGAGTCGCGCCGCCTGGCCCGGGAACCGCTCCGGTCCCGCTACCGGAACCGGAGCCACCCGTCCCGGCGCCACCGGAACCCGTGCCACCACCGCCGCCACCATTGCCGCCGCCGCCATCGTTGCCACCGCCGGGCGGGTTCGGTGGCGGTGTCCGTCCGCCGCCAGACCCATCGGCGCCGCCGTTCGCGCCGTTGCCACCGCCAGGCGGGTTGGGCGGCGCGGTCGCGCCACCGCCGGAGCCGTCCGCGCCACCGCCCGGCCCGGGAATCCGCCCTGGCAGCTTGCCGACTCCGCCGCCGTCCACCCCGGCGGCGCCGCCGCCATCATTCCCGGACATCACCGGCGGCTGGCGAAACGCCGGCATGGTGCTCGCGCCGGCCAGGCCTTGGTCGTAGGTGGTGACCACCTGCGCGGCCTGCTGGTGTGCCTCGTTGTGCGCGTTGTACTGCGCGATCGCCTCGTCGTATGTGGCCAACGGGTTGCTGGACTGCTGGATCTTGCGCACCCAGTCGTCCCGGTCGTACGGGACCTCTTCCGGCATCGAGGAGCTGGCCGTGGCCAACGCCTCGGACTGGATGTTCATCTGGGTGCCGGCCAGCGCCGCGCTCTGGCCGGCGGTGCCGACCCAGTTGCCGATGTCGGCCATGAACGCCCTGGCGCGGTTCGCCGACTGGCCGGACCAGTCGGTCTCGCTGTTGTTGATCGCGGCGGCCACCTCGTCCTGGAACCGGATCATCGCGTTGCCGGTGCTGATCCAGTCGTCGCCGGACTGGCCGACCGCGCCAGGGTTGGTGTTCTCCTTGACCATCGCGGCGAGCTCTTTGTGGGTGTAGCTCGGGTAGTTCGCCGGCTCGATGCCGGGGTCCGGCCGGGTCTGCACGCCCGCCGCGAGCGTCTGGGCCTGGCCGGAGAGCTGTTCGTTGGTCCGGTCGCGCACCCGGGAGTTGCGGGTGAACATCTCGATCAGGTCCTGCAGGCCGAGAAACCCGCCGTCGGTCTCGGTGTCCTCGTCGGTGACGTCGGTCTGCGCCTGGTCTTGCACCTCCGTGCCGGTGTCGACCTGGCCCTTGCGATCGATGTGGGTCCGCCGGTTCACGTCCAGCGTGCTGTCGTAGTACGGACTGCCGCGGTCGTAGTCCGGGCTGCTCGGGTCGGACACGGCGGCCGCGCGCGGATCCGTGTTGGGGGGCCGGACCCCGTACTGCGGGCGGTGATGTGGCGCCATCGTCCAACTCCTCCCCTAGCCCTTGGGCAGCTTCGGTTCAACCAGGCCGGCCAGCTGCATCGCCAACCCGCACGCCTTCTGCTCGTCGGTGCCGGCGATCACGCTGGCCTCCACCCGCGAGGACGCGGTGACGCCGAGGATCACGCCGCAGCTGCCCGGCCCGGCGCCGCCTGCGGACTGCACGGCCTGGTGGGCTCCCACGTCGGGCAGCTTCGTGTGCCGGCTGTCGTTGGGCAGCTCGCCGAGCCCCGCCCGGTCCCTGATGCCCACGGTGAAGAAATAGGTGTCCTGCGGACCGCGCAGCTGCCAGGTGCAGCCGCGAGACGTGCCCTTGTCGTCCGGCTTCCCGCCGCTGATCCCGAGCTGCGCCTGGGCATCTCCGTCGAGCAGCGTGCACGGGTCGGTGGCGGCGAGCGGGCCGGCGCCCTGGCTCGGGCGCTGTGAGGTGCTCGCGGTGCCCGGCGGCAGGGGCGGCAGCGAGACCCCGTTGGTCGGCCCGCCGCCGGTACCACTCGGAATCGGCGAGCCGCCGGTGCTCGTCGAGCAGGACGCGCCCGCGAGCAACAGCGCCAGGAGCGGTGCCAGCAACAGAGCCGAACGCCTCACGGTGATAACCAATCGCCTTCCTGGCCGGTCAGGCCGACTGCCGGCCCGCGCCGCGCTGGTCCATGGCCTGGTAGTTGCGAATCGCGTCGGTGATGCCCTGCTCGGCGTCGGTGAGCGACTCCCGGAACTTCATCAGCATCGGCACGAAACCCTGCT
Source organism: Labedaea sp. (assembly GCA_045806965.1). GTDB lineage: Bacteria > Actinomycetota > Actinomycetes > Mycobacteriales > Pseudonocardiaceae > DASYTH01. The sequence continues at coordinate 2,308 of JBJMIG010000069.1, forward strand.
CGTCGGTGGCCACCTGAACCACGAAGGGCTTCATCGTGTCGGCGCCGTGGCTGGTGCCCAGCGGCGGCTCCTCGCCCCACCGCCACAGCTCGGACCTGTTCTGGTCCACCCAGTCCTTCATGTTCCTGATCGCGGTGAGCAATGCCTGGCCGCCGGTGTCGTTGATGCCGAACGTGCCGGACGCGGCGCTGTTCGCCAAGGCCCGCATGCTCTCGCCGATGGCACTGAACGCGCCGGGATCGATAAACATGACCCAGAATCCTCGTCGTCAGCTTGGGGTCGCGGTCTGCGATCAGACCACAGACGCACGGTACCAACGGGAGACCGCGCGCACGGGACTGTGACGAAACCCGGCGGACCCAGGTTCCAATACAGCGTTCCGAAGCCGGCGAGTCGGCCGCCGGTGTCTGGACTGACGAGCAGCGCAGCGAGCGAGGAACGAGCGAGTGAGCAGCGCAGGAGGGAAGACACCGGCTCCACGGCAGCGAGCCGCCCGAGCGAGCTCGCGAGTGAGGGCAGAAAACTCAGCCGAGCAGTAGCGGCACCAACTGCTCGGCGAGGGCGGCCGGGTCGGGCGCGGTGACCGAGAGATCGACCTGGGCGTCGTCGCGCAGCCGGACCAGCACGGTCGATCCGCCGGACAGCCGCTGCGCCGGCCGCCCGGCCAGCGCCTCCGGATAGCTGGTGGCCGACGCGCCGGTTGGCGTCAGCGCGACGGTCACCGGCGCGCCGCTCGTGCTGAGCCGGCAGCTACCGGTGTCCGTTGGCTCCGTCGCGGTCGCCGCGAGCCCAAGCCCAGACGGCTCGCGCAGCAGCGTGCACAGCTGAAGCGCCTGGATCGGCCGGGGCAGGTCGACGATCTGACCACCGCGGGTGAGCGGGGTCGGCACGTAGCCGAGCACACCGGCCGGGTCGATCCCGGGCAACTGGTCGCCCTCCTGCACCAGCTGCGGGACCAGCTCGTCCAGCACCCGCACGGCGAGTCCGCGCTGTGCCGAGGTTTCCAGCTCGGTGCCGTAGTCCACGCTCAGGTCGAGCAGCGCCATGGCGACCTGGCGACGGGGCGGACCAAGCGCGTCGTCGGTCAGCGCGACGGTGAGCTCGACCTGCCCCACGCCGTCCACCTCGGTGACCGGTCGGCCGGCGACCCGGCCGGCCGGGATGAACGGATCGGTCGCCGCCCGCAGCCGCAAGGTGACGCCAACCCGGTCGCCGGAGATCATGCAGGACGGCGCGGGCGTGCCGGACGGGAAGCGGCCGATGTGGTCGTCGAGCAGCCGCTCGAGGCGGCTCTTGTCCACGATCTGGCAGAGAATCTGGGCCGCGGTCTCGGGTTGCACGTAGGTGAACGCCCGGCCGCTGGTCATCCGGACCGCGCGGACCGGCCCGTCGCGCTGAACCGAAGGGGCGGCCGGGACTGGTGCGGGAGCGCCAGGACTGCCGGCCGTCGACGCGCAGCCGGCAAGCAGGACCGCGACGAACGCGGCCAGAGTCAGCCGTCTCACCGCCGCACATTGTGCTGCCTGCAGCACGCACGGCAACCCCCGGGGGCCAGCGGGGGAACTCGGGCTTGATCATGGTGCTGATCCGGCGCCGTATGCGGGGCCGCGTGCGTCTCTGCTCAGCCGAACCGGCCGGAGATGTAGTCCTCGGTGGCCTTCCGGTTGGGGTTGGAGAAGATCTTCTCGGTGTCGTCAACCTCGATCAGCCGGCCGGGCTGGCCGATCCCGGCCAGGTTGAAGAACGCGGTCTGGTCGCTGACCCGGGCGGCCTGCTGCATGTTGTGGGTGACGATGACGATCGTGTAGTCCTTCTTCAGCTCACCGATCAGATCCTCGATGGCCAGCGTGGAGATCGGGTCGAGGGCCGAGCACGGCTCGTCCATCAGCACCACGTCCGGCCGCACCGCGATCGCCCGCGCGATGCACAGCCGCTGCTGCTGCCCGCCGGAGAGACTGCCACCCGGCTTGTCCAGCCGGTCCTTCACCTCGGCCCACAGGTTCGCCGCGCGCAGCGCCCGCTCGGCCACCTCGTGGAGCCGCTTGCGATCCCGCGTCCCGGCCAGCTTCAGCCCCGCCACGACGTTGTCCCGGATGGACATCGTCGGGAACGGGTTGGGCCGCTGGAACACCATGCCGATGGTGCGCCGCACGGACACCGGATCCACCGAGGCGGCGTAGATGTCCTCACCGTCCAGCAGCACCGTGCCGTCCACCCGGGCACCGGGAATGACCTCGTGCATCCGGTTCAGCGAGCGCAGCACGGTGGACTTGCCACACCCGGACGGCCCGATGAAAGCCGTGACCATGTTGGGCGGGACGGCGATGTTCACCCCGTCGACGGCGTGGAACTTGCCGTAGTAGAGGTTCAGATCCTTGATGTCGATCCGCTTGGCCATCCGAATCCCTTACTTGGTCTTGACCGAGGCCAGCCGCGCGAAGATCGCCGCGATCAGGTTGAACACCATGATGATCAACACCAGGGTCATGGCCGCCCCCCAGGTGCGGTGGAAGCCGGCCGGCTCAGGGTTGTTGAACTGGTCGGCCATCATCAGCGGCAGGTTGCCCATGTTGCCTTCGAAGAGATCGAAGTTGATGAACGGCGCGTACGCGACCAGCACCAGGGCCGGCGCGGTCTCACCCATCACCCTGGCCAAACCGAGCATGACGCCGGTGACGATGCCGGACAGCGCGGTCGGGAGCACCACCTTGGTGATGGTCCGCCACTTGGGGATGCCGAGCGCGTAGGACGCCTCGCGCAGCTCGTCCGGAACGATCTTGAGCATCTCCTCGGTGGTGCGGATCACCACCGGCACCATCAACAGCAGCAGCGCCAGGGTGACCGCGAACGCGCTGCGGTCGAAGCCGAACGTCGTGATCCACACGGCGTAGACGAACAGCGCCGCCACAATGGACGGCACGCCGGTCAGGATGTCCACCATGAACGTGGTGACCCGGGCCAGCCGCGAACGCCTGCCGTACTCGACGAGGTAGATGCCGACCATGACGCCGATCGGCACGGACAACGCCGCGGTGACCAGCCCCTGGATGATCGTGCCGAAGATGGCGTGATAGGCCCCGCCGCCCTCCTCGTACGGGCGCAGACCGGACAGCGAGTGGGTCCACCAGTTCGGACCGAGCACCGCCTCGAGTCCGCGGCCGACCACCGTGATGAGCACCCAGACCAGTGGGATCACCGCGATCACGAAGGCCAGCCACACCAGCACGGTGGCCGCCAGGTTCTTGGCCCGACGGGCCGCGCCGACCGTCTGGAAGGCCGGGCCCTGCCGCGCGGGTTGGCTGAAGTCCGTTGTGGCCGTGGTCATTCGTACTCCTTGTGACCGGCGACGATCGCCCTGGCTATCGCGTTGACCACGAAGGTCAGCAAGAACAGCACCAGGCCCGCGGCGATGTAGGCGCCGGCGACCAGCTTGTTGTTCGCGTCGCCGATGTTGGCCGCGATCTGGGAAGCGAACGTGGCCCCGCCGTCGAAGAAGCTGAAGTTCGGCCGGGCCCCGGTGTAGCTCAGGATCAACAGCAGGGCCATGGTCTCGCCGAGCGCCCGGCCGAGGCCGAGCATGGCGCCGCTGACGTAGCCCGCCTTGCCAAACGGGAGCACGGTGGTCCGGACCATCTCCCACTTCGTCGCGCCGAGCGCGAACGCGCCTTCGACGTGCTCCTTGGGCGTGCGCTGGAACACCTCCCTGGCCACCGCCGTGATGATCGGCAGGATCATCACGGCGAGCACCACGCCCGCGGTGAAGATGTTGCCGCCGCCGGCCAGGCTCACGTTCCCATTACCGAACAGCGGGATGAAGCTGAGGCCGTTGTTGAGCCACTGGGCGAACGGCTTGAGGAACGGCGCGAGCACCTGGATTCCCCACAGGCCGAAGATGATCGACGGCACCGCGGCGAGCAGGTCGACGACGTAGGCGAACAGCCGGGCCAGCCGGGGCGGCGCGTACTGGGTGAGGAACAGCGCGACACCGAGTGCCACCGGCATGGCCAGGATCAGCGCCAATACCGAGGACGCCACCGTCACCCACAGCAGGGACAGGATGCCGAACCGGAGGTTGTCCGGTTCGGACGTGTTCCAGACGAACGACGTGACGAAGCCGACATTGTTCGCGCGCAGCGCCGGGATGGCCGAAACGATCAGGAACAGCCCGATGGCACCGATCAGCAGCACGATGAAGGCGCCGGAGCCGACCGCGAGCCCGCGGAAGATCCGGTCGCCCGGCCGCCGCACCGGCCGGGTGGGCGCGGTGTCCGGTCTGATCAGAGTGTCGGTGATGGCCGCCTCCCGGTGTTGCGGTTGACCGGCCGAACCGCTCCGCGACCCCTCTTCGGAGGTCGCGGAGCGGTCGTCAGCGTTGGATCGCGCACTGCGTGCTCGTCAGCCTGCCACCGTCGCGGTGCTAGGCGGCGGTCACGATGGCGTTGATCGAGGACTGCAGCTTGGTCCGCAGCTCGGCCGGCAACGGGACGTAACCGACCTTGGACAGGTTGTCCTGGCCGCTGCCGGACGCGACGTTCAGGAAGGCCTTGAGCGCCTTGCCGGTGTCCGCGTCGTAGCCCTTCGAGCAGACCAGCTCGTAGGTCACCAGGACCAGCGGGTACGAGCCGGCCTCTTTCGACGCGTACAGGCCGTCGAGGTCCAGCACGAGGTCGTTGCCGGTGCCCTTGACCTTGGCATTGGCGATCGCCTTGCCGGCCGTGGCGTCGGACAGCTCGACCGCGCCGGCGCCGCTGTCGATCTTCGCCACACCCAGCGAGTTGCTCTTGGCAAACGACGCCTCGACGTAGGTGATGCCGCCCTCGGTGCTCTTCACCGCGGAGGCCACGTCGGCCGACTTGGCCTTACCCTCACCCACGCCACCCTTGAACTCCTTGCCGGCGCCCTTGGTCCAGGACGACGCCGCGGCGGCGGTCAGGTACTTCTGGAAGTTGTCCGTGGTGCCCGACTGGCCGGACCGGTAGATCACCGCGATCGGCTTGTCCGGGAGGTTCGCCGAGGAGTTCACCGACTTGAGCGCCGGGTCGCTCCAGGTCTTGATCGCGCCGCTGAAGATCTTGGCCATCAGGTCCGGGGTGAGCGCGAGGCCGCTGACGCCGGGCAGGTTGTAGCCGATGGCCACCGGTCCGAACACCAGCGGCAGGTGGATCGGAGCGTTGCCGGCGCACCGGGCGGACGCCGCGGTGACCTCCTCGGGCTTCATCGGCGAGTCCGAGCCACCGAAGTCGACCTGCTTGGCGTTGAAGTTCTTGATGCCGTCGCCGGAGGACGAGGCGTTGTAGGCGACCGTGTAGCCGGCGCACACCTTCTGGTACTCGGCCGAGAACTCGGCCATCGCGTTGCCCTGCGCGGACGAGCCGTCGCCGCTGATCGACTTCTTGCCGCCGCAGTCGACCTTGGCGGCGGGCGTGTTGCCGCCGGACTGGGCACCGCCCCCGCTCGGAGGTGAGGTGTTGTTGTCGCTGCCGCACGCCGAGAGCGCCAGGGCACCTGCCATGACCAGGCCGAGCACGGACGCGTGCCGCTTGTACTTCACGTGATTCCTCCGTGGCTGGAGTATGCGGGTCCGATCGCGGCGTGCTTTGCCGCTCGCCGCGCACGCTAGGCAGCCTCAATGGACGGTTGGCCCTGTAGGAGTTAACGAGGGGTGAACACCTCACCGAACGCGAGCCCCGGCACGGCGTTTCCGGCTCCCGTGACCTGTGCGTGACCCGCCGGTTTGCCCAGCGTGGTCAGCTGATGGCCAGTTCGTACTGTACGTCGGTCTCGATCGTGGTGAAGCCGAGGTGGGTGTACACCGCGACCGCCGGCAGGTTGTCCGCCTCGACGTAGAGGATGACCCGGGACAGGCCGCCGCGGTGCAGGTGATGCAGGCCGGCCAGGGTGAGCGCCCGGCCGAGCCCGCCGCCCTGCGCGTCCGGGTCCACCCCGACCACGTAGACCTCGCCGACCGGCGGATCCTCGTTGTGCACCTTGGTCCAGTGGAACCCGAGCAGCCGGTCCTCCGGATCGACGGCGAGGAAGAACCCGTCCGGGTCGAACCAGGCCTCGTCTTCGATGGCGGCCAGGTCCTCGGCGGTCAGCGCGCCCTGCTCCGGGTGCCAGTCGAAGGCCCGCCGGTTGACCGTGATGACGTCGCGCTCGTCCTGCCCCGGCACGAAGGTGCGCAGCCGGATCCCCGCCGGCCAGGTGGGTACCGGCAGCCGGGGACCGTCCGGCGCCTCGAAGTTGAGGCCCATCTTGAGCAGTTCGCGCACCCGGTCGAAGCCGAACCGTTCGGCGATCCGCGCGGCGCCCGGGTGATCGCCGTGCGACCAGGCGCGCAGCGGACCCCCGCCCCGCTTCCTGATCACATTGTCGATCAGGGCCGAGCCGATCCCCCGACGGCGGGCGTCGGGGTGCACGTACAGCTCCGCGACCGGCCGGCCGGCCGCGTCGCCCTTGAGGTCCAGGTGGGCGTAGCCGGCCAACGCTCCGCCGGACCCGGTGGCCAGCGCGTGGCTGCCGGCGCGCAGCTCACGCGGCAGCGGCCCGGTTTCGGACACCTCCGGTCTGCCATCCCTGGCCCGGGCGGCGAGCAGCAGCCCGCGCACCCGTTCGACGTCCTCGCCGGTCAAGCGGTCCTGCCAGGTCACGTCGGCCACATGCCGACGGTACCGGGGTCAGTTCAGGGCGTCGACGGGATCCAACAGGTCCTCTGTGGACAGTTGACCGCGTCGGGCGGAACCGGACTTGGGCGGCTGCACGAACTTGTAGCCGACATTGCGCACGGTGCCGATCATCTGGTCGTGCTCGGTGCCCAGTTTGGCTCGCAGCCGCCGGACGTGCACGTCCACCGTCCTGGTGCCGCCGAAGAAGTCGTAGCCCCAGACCTCCTGGAGCAACTGCGCCCTGGTGAACACCCGGCCGGCGTGCTGGGCCAGGTACTTGAGCAGCTCGAACTCCTTGTAGGTGAGGTCGAGCGGGCGACCGCGCAGCCGGGCCATGTAGGTGGCCTCGTCGATCACCAACTCACCGAGGCGAAGCGCGCCGTCCACGCCGGGCGCGCCGGCCGGGCCGCGCGAGGTGAGCAGCCGCAGCCGGGCGTCCACTTCGGCCGGGCCGGCGCCGGGCAGCATGATCTCGTCGATCCGCCACTCGGCGGTGACGGCGACCAGTCCGCCCTCGCTCACCACGGCGATCACCGGCACGCTGTCCCCACTGCTGGCGAGCAGCCGGCACAGGCCCTTGGCGGCGGCCAGGTCGAGCCGCGCGTCGACCAGCACGGCGTCCCGGGAACCGGCCTCGAGCAGCGCGGTGACCTCGGGGGGTTGGGTCCGCACGTTGTGCGGCAGCAACATCAGGGAAGGCAACACCGAACCCGGCGCTGGGTCTGCGGTGAGCAGTAGCAGGTCGAGGCTCATGAATGGCCCGCCTCTCGGGGTACGGCTCCGCTTTGTCGGGAGAATAACGGTTGTACCTGGTATTTGTCGTGGCCATGACGGCCTGGTCACATGAGCACAGTCGCGAATGAGACACCAGGGACTGCTGGTACCGACCGAAACACCCGCGTAACGCGGCGCGGGGGGCGTCCGCTGAGTGACCTGCCGGTCGGCGGGTAACCCGGAAGTGGTAGACCGGAGCCCGGACCGCCGGTGGTGGTCGGCCGAGCCCACCGACGAAGGACAGGCGCGATGACGACGATGGCCAGCCCGGGCGGACCAAGGACGGCACCTGGCAAACGGAGGCGGTCCAAGACCGTCCGCCGGCTGGTCATCGCGCTGGTGGTGCTGGTCGGCCTGCTGGTGATCGCCGACTTCGCCGCGGCCGCGATCTTCGAGCACGAGGTGTCCAAGCGGGCCCGCACCCAGCTCGGCCTCGCCGACGACCCGTCGGTGGACGTCCACGGGTTCTCGTTCCTGCTGCAGGCGCTCTCCGGCGAGTACGACCAGGTCAGCGTGGACGCGAAGGGCGTGCCGGTGAAGGACACGCTGCGTGACGTGGAGGTGCGGGCCGAGCTGTTCGGGGTACAGGCGCCGCTCGGGGACCTGATCTCCGGCAACGCGCAGGCGGTGTCCGTCGACAAGGTGGACGGGGTGGTCAGCATCAAGGCCTCCGACGTCAGCCGGGCGCTGGCCAAGAACGAGAACAGCCAGATCAAGGCCATCACGCAGGTGAGCATCGATCCGATCAGCGAGTTGGAGGCCACCTCGCCGAAGCCGCTGACCGAGGCGGAGCTGCCGAAGGGCCAGAAGGACCCGGAGGACACCAAGGCCGGCGCCCGGATCTGCGGCACCATCGACATCGCCGGTCAGAGTACCGACATCTGCGCGTACGGACTGGTCCAGCTGACCGGCAAGAGCATCGGTTTCGCGCCGAATCGAATCGGCATCCGCAACGCGCTGACCAGCGGATCCCTGCCGCCTTCGATACAGAGCGCGGTGGCGAAGGTGCTCACCTTCACGCAGGATCCGGGCGCCCTGCCGTTCAAGGTGACGCCGACCGCGGTGAGCGTGGAACCGGGCGTGCTGTCGGTGCGCGGGAGGGCGGATCGGGTGAAGCTCACCGGAGCCGCCGGATGATCGGACTGTGGGTGCTGCTCGGCACGCTCGTGCTGGCCGGCGCGGCCGGGCTGGTGCTGCGCGCCCGCCAAGGCGCGATCCGGTCGGCGCCGTCCCCGGCCGTGCTGCCGCGGGATGTTCGCTCGATGGTCGACCCGGCCGCGTCGGTGACCCTGATCCAGCTCTCCACCACGTTCTGCGCGCCCTGCCGGCAGGCCAGGGTGCTGCTCGCCGACCTCGCGGGGCGGACCGCCGGGCTGCGGCACGCCGAGCTCGACCTCACCGAACGTGCCGACCTGGCCAGGGAACTGGCCGTGCTGCGCACCCCGACGACGCTAGCGGTGGACGCCCGCGGGGTGGAGCTGCTCCGGGTGGCCGGCGTGCCGAACCGGACGACCCTGCTCGAGGCGCTCGCACCGCACCTGCCCGGCGGTCGCTGACCCCGTCCCACGACGTGGACGCATCGCCCAGCCAGGGGGAGGCGCCGGTATCGTCGGTCACTGTGTACGCGTTGCTGACCAGGCGTCGCGCGGTGGACTACTGCCGCGTGGACTCGAGCCTCTGTCTGGCAACTGACTGACCCGGCGGTATGCGGCCGTCCTCGCCGCGCCCCACGTCGCGATCATCCGCGCAGCTCGCCACCGCCGATCAGGACCCTCGCCCGTGTCCGCTGGTCAGGAGGTCACATGTCCGCAGGCCCATCCGTCGATCCGCGCGGTCCGAGGTTCGCCGCCTGGGTCACCACCGTGGTGCTCGCCGCGGTGCTGGTCACCGCCTGGTGGCCGCTGCTCGCCGCGCAGGCGCTGGTGTTCGCCGTCGGCGCGTTCGCCGGGCTGCGCTACGCGCCGTACTCGCTGATCTTCCGGCACCTGGTCGCGCCGCGGCTCGCACCGCGCGACGAACGGGAGGACGCGGCGCCGGTCCGCTTCGCCCAGGGCGTCGGTTTCGGGTTCGCGGCCCTCGGCCTGCTCGGCTACCTCACCGGTGCCACCTGGCTCGGCATCGCCGCGGTCGCGCTGGCTGTGGCCGCCGCGTTCCTCAACGCGGCGTTCGCGTTCTGCCTCGGTTGCGAGGCCTATGTGTTGCTGCGTCGCCTGGTCCCGTCCAACACCCGTCCGGTTGCAAGTCACTAGAGAGAAGGAAAGCGCTCCGATGAGTCGCGAAGATGTTCTGGTTACCGCCCAGTGGGCCGAGCAGAACCTGGAGACCGCCGGCGTGGTGTTCGTCGAGGTCGACGAGGACACCACCGCCTACGACACCGGACACATCCCCGGTGCGGTGAAGCTGGACTGGAAGCAGGAGTTGCAGGACCCGGTGCGGCGAGACTTCGTCGACCGGGCCGGCTTCGAGAAGCTGTTGTCCACCAAGGGAATCTCCAACAACGACACGGTGATCCTCTATGGTGGCAACAATAACTGGTTCGCCGCATATGCCTACTGGTACTTCAAGCTGTACGGACACGACGCCGTGAAGCTGCTCGACGGCGGCCGCAAGAAGTGGGAGCTGGACGGCCGGCCGCTGGACACCGAGCCGGCGAAGCGGGACGAGACCAGCTACTCGGCCAAGGAGCAGGACACCACCATCCGGGCGTTCCGGGACGAGGTGGTCGCCGCGATCAACGCGAAGAACCTGGTCGACGTGCGCTCGCCGGACGAGTTCTCCGGCAAGCTGCTCGCTCCGGCGCACCTGCCGCAGGAGCAGGCGCAGCGGGCCGGGCACATCCCGAGCGCGATCAACGTGCCGTGGAGCAAGGCGGCCAATGAGGACGGCACGTTCCGCAACGAGGAGGAGCTGCGCGAGCTGTACCGGGAGGCCGGGATCGACGAGTCGAAGTCGACCATCGCCTACTGCCGGATCGGCGAGCGCTCCTCGCACACCTGGTTCGCCCTGCACGAGTTGCTCGGCCACGCGGACGTGAAGAACTACGACGGTTCGTGGACCGAGTACGGCTCGCTGGTCGGCGTGCCGGTGGAGATCGGACCCGGCGCGCACTGACCGCGGCCGCCGACGAGAGCGTTGAGGAGAAGCCCATGAGTTGCGGAGCACCAGAGCAGAGCGTCGAGTTGCCGGCCGGAGTCGACCTGGCCAAGGAAATCGTGCTGTCCGGTCAGGTCACCGCGGCTGGGACACCGGTTGCCGGCGCGTTCGTCCGGTTGCTCGACGCCGGTGGCGAGTTCACCGCCGAGGTAGTGTCCTCTTCGGACGGTCATTTCCGGTTCTTCGCCGCGCCGGGCGAGTGGACGGTGCGCGCGCTGCACCGCACCGGTACCGGCGAGGCAACGGTTTCGGCGGCCGGACCCGGCCTGCACCCGGTGGCGGTCACGGTCGGCTGAGCCCACCGTTCCCGACCAGGACTGAGCCCGCGCGACGCGACCGTGCGGGCTCAGTCCTTTCTTGCCGACGCTCAATTGCTGGCGCAGCAGATACAGCGGAATGTCACCTTGCGCGTCTAGAACCGGATGAAGGTGACCTTCCGCCGTACGGGCTCACCGCGCTCCGAAGCTGCGTGAGCCGGCTCACCGGCCGCGAGCCACGCCGGACCCTACGGCTATCCTCGCCGGGTGGATTGGTTCTTCACCGCGTTTCTGATGATCACGAGTTTGGCCGCGACCTGGCTCGCGCTGCGCATCGCGTGGCGGCTGGCGGCGGCGCTGTCCCGATGACCGAGAGCAGTGGCGACGCGGCCATCCGGGCGGCGGCCGAACGAGCCGAGAAGACCGCGCACCGCAACCTCCCGCAGTGGGCCGACCTGCCCGTGCCCAACGACACCGCGAACCTGCGCGAGGGCCCGGACCTGAATGAGGCCTGCCTGGCCCTGCTGCCGCTGATCGGGGTGTGGCGCGGCGAGGGCGAGGTGGTCTACCCGACCATCGACGGGCCGTTCCGGTTCGCCCAGCAGGTCACCATCGCGCACGACGGCCGGCCGTTCCTGCTGTACGAGGCGCGGGCCTGGCTGATCGACGCGGACGGCGCGGTGATCCGGCCGTCGGCGCGCGAGGTCGGCTGGTGGCGACCGCAGCCGGACGACACGATCGAGCTGCTGCTCGCTCACCAGGGCGGCGTCGTGGAGATCTACTATGGCGCCCCGCGCAGCCAGACCTCCTGGGAGCTGGCCACCGACCTGGTCACCCGCACGCCGACGGCCAAGGAGGTCACCGGCGCCAAGCGGCTCTACGGACTGGTGAACAACGGCGACCTGGCCTATGTCGAGGAGCGCGCCATGATGGGCGAGCCGCTCCAGCCACACACCTCCGCCTACCTGCGCCGAGTCGTCGGCTGAACGACCGTGCGGCTGCGGCGGTGCGGAACGGACGCGGTGCTCATCGAGCTGGACTCGCTCGACGCGGTGGCCGCCGTGCGCGTCGCGCTGGCCGGTGCGGCCGGTCGGGGTGAGCTGCCCGGACTGGTCGAGCTGGTGCCCGCCGCACGAACCGTGCTGGCCGGTTTCCGGCCCGGCGCCGGGAACTGGCAACGGCTCACCGCCGTGCTGGACGCGGCCGATCTGGCGCACCCGCCGGCCGGCGAGCCGCGCCGGGTGAACCTGCCCGCGGTGTACGACGGGCCCGACCTGGACCTGGTCGCGCGTACCGCTGGGGTGTCCCCGGCCGAGGTGGCCGAGCTGCACGCTCGCACCGAGTACACCGTGGCGTTCTGCGGCTTCGCCCCAGGCTTCGGCTATCTGACCGGGCTGCCCGAGCCGTTGCGCCAACCCCGGCTGGACACGCCGAGGCCACGCGTGCCGGCCGGCGCGATCGGCGTGGCCGGGGAGTTCACCGGCGTGTACCCGCGTTCCTCGCCGGGCGGCTGGCGGCTGATCGCCCGGCTGGCTCGCGACGCCGAGGCGCTGTTCGATGCCGGCCGCGAACCGGCCGCCCTGCTCGCCCCCGGCGACCTGGTGCGGTTCGAGGTGCGGCGGTGACCCGCGCGCTGACCGTGCTCGACCCGGGGCCGCAGGCGTTGATCGAGGATCTCGGCCGGCCGGGCAACGCGCATCTCGGGGTGCCGCCGTCCGGCGCGCTCGACCAGCCCGCGCTGCGGCTGGCCAACCGGCTGGCCGGAAATCCGGAGGGGGCGGCCGGGATCGAGGCGCTGCTCGGCGGGCTGCGGCTGCGTGCGGAGTGCTCCTGCACGGTCGCGATCACCGGTCCGGCGGTCGAGGTGCGGGCCGGCGACCGGCTCGCCGGCTCCCACCAACCGGTCCACCTCGCTGAGGGCGAGCTGCTCCAGGTCGGTCGACCGGACCGCGGACTTCGCTGCTACGTCGGCGTTTCCGGTGGCATCGCGGTCCCGCCGCAGCTCGGTTCGCGGGCCACCGACGTGCTGTCCGGGATCGGGCCGGATCCGCTGCGTTCCGGCGACGTGCTGCCGCTCGGCGAGCCGAGCGGACTTCCGGCCGGTGCCGACGAGCTGGCCGCCGAGGCGCCGCCGGATGCGCTCACCGTGCCGGTGCTGCTCGGTCCGAGGGACGACTGGTTCGACGAGCCCGCCGCCCAGCTCGCCGGCGCGTCGTGGACGGTGTCGCCGCAGAGCAACCGGGTCGGCGTGCGGCTGGCCGGAGCGCCACTGCACCGGGCGGCGGCGTTCACCGCCGTCGAGCTGCCCAGCGAGGGGGTGGTGACCGGCGCGGTGCAGGTGCCGGCCGCCGGCCGTCCGGTGATCTTCCTGGCCGATCACCCCACCACCGGTGGCTACCCGGTGATCGGGGTACTGCCCCCGGCCGGGTTGGCCGCGCTGGCCCAGGCCCGGCCGGGCACGGTGCTGCGGTTCCGCCCGGCCGTGGGTGGCTGACTATTCGTACTCGGACTCGTAGAGCGCGGAGAGCTCGGCGTGCAGCGCCGGGACCTGCGGCATCGCGTTGCCGTCCAGGGTGTGTACCCGGGTGATCTTGCGCACGCTGGAGGCCAGGAACAGGCCGTCCGCGGCACGCAGGTCGGCCACCCGCAGCGGCTCGACCTTGGTGCTCCAACCGGCCTTCTCCGCGGCCCGGAACAGGGCGCCCTGGGTGGTGCCGGGGAGCACCCCACTGGTGGGCGGCGTGGTCCGCAACGTATTTCCGTCCACCACGACGACCGTCGAGGTGGGACCTTCCAACACCGAGCCGTCCGACCCGACGAAGATCGCCTCCTGCGCGCCGTTGGCCTCAACATGGCGCAACGCGGCCATGTTCACCGCGTAGGACAACGACTTCGCGCCGAGCAGCAGCCACGGGGCACGGGCAACCACGTCCGGGTGGTAGCCCCGGTCGAGGGTCAGCGCGGCCACCCCGGTCTCCCGGCCGCGCAACACCTTTTCGGAGATCGGATAGCCCATGCCGAAACCGGTCGGCGGGCCGTCACCGGACTCCGGGCCGCGGGTGTAGATCAATCTCAAGATCATTTCCGCGCCGCCGGACCAGGCGCCGATCACGGCGTCGGCGCAGTGCGCCCAGGCGGCCCGGTCCGGCACCGGCAGCTCGAGCATGGCCGCCGAGCGGGCCAGCCGGTCCAGGTGCGGGCCGAGCTCCCTCGGCTTGCCGTCCACCACGAGCACGGTCTCGAACACGCCGTCGCCGCGTAGCAGACCGAGATCGTCCACGGTGATCTGCGGCAGTTCGGGGTCCGCGAGGGTTCCGTCGAGCATCGCCAGCACGCGCATGCCCGCAGCCTACCCAGCGACCCGGCATACCATCGGTGCCGTGGAGACCGCGACCGGCCGGGCGGCGCTGCGCGAGACATTGCACCAGCGCGGCATGCGGATGACCCCGCAGCGTCAGTTCGTGCTCGAGGCGTTGCTCGATCTCGGGCACGCCACCCCGGAGCAGATCTGCCAGCACGTCCAGCGCGGCACGCCGACGGTGAACATCACCACCGTCTACCGCACGCTGGAGCTGTTGGAGGGCCTCGGCGTGGTGCGGCACACGCATCTCGGGCACGGCGCGCCGAGCTACTCCGTTCACGAGCACCAGCACGTGCACCTGGTCTGCCACGGCTGCGGGCGGGTGATCGAGGTGCCGAGGGAGACCATGGAAGGGCTGGCCGGAACACTGCGCGCGATGCACGGGTTCGAACTGGATGCCAGCCATCTCGCGCTGTCCGGCACCTGCCGGGACTGTTCGGCAAGGGAGCCCCAATGACGTCACCGGCCTCACCGATCCTGCGGCTGCCCGGCGCCGTCGCGGCCAACGACGACACTTCGGACGGCACCGCGGACGCGGCCGTTCCGTGGCACTTCGGCGACCCGTTCGCCGAGCAGCGGGCGGCCGCGCGCACGGTGGCCGTGGTGGACCGCTCACACCGGGAGGTGCTGGCGGTCACCGGCGAGGATCGGCTCTCCTGGCTGCACCTGGTGATCTCCCAGCACGTGACCGGGCTGCACGACGGCGCCGGCACGGAGGCACTGGTGCTGGACAGCCAGGGCCGGGTGGACGCGCACCTGCTGCTCGCGCATGTTGGTGAGACGGTCTGGCTGGACACCGAGGCCGGCGCGTCGGCCACCGGCGCCCGGGGCGGAACTCAGTCGCTGCACGAGTATCTCGACTCGATGCGATTCTGGTCCAAAGTGGACGTTGTGGACGTGACGGCCGAGCGGGCAGTGCTCTCCGTGGTCGGGCCGGAGACGGCCGCGGTGCTGGACCGGGTGGGACTGCGCGTACCGGAGCAGCCCTACGGCGCTGTGGGTGATCCGGGTGGTGATGTGATCGTGCGCCGGATGCCCTGGCCCGGCGGCGGCGCGGCGGACCTGCTGGTGCCGAGGGCGGAGCTGGCCGACTGGTGGGCCCGGTTGACCGGGGGCGGCGCGCGGCCGATGGGCACCTGGGGGTTCGAGGCACTGCGGGCCGAGGCCCGGCGCGCCCGGTTCGGGGTGGACACGGACGATCGAACCATCCCGCACGAGGTCGGTTGGGTGCATGTCGCCGCGCACGTGGCCAAGGGCTGCTACCGAGGGCAGGAGACGGTGGCCAAGGTGCACAACATCGGCCGGCCACCCCGCCTGATGCTGTTGTTGCACCTGGACGGCTCGGCGGACGGCCTGCCGGAGACCGGTGACCCGGTGTTGCTCGGTGAGCGGGCGGTCGGACGGGTCGGCACGGTCGCTCAACATCACGAGCTCGGCCCGATCGCGCTGGCCCTGGTGAAGCGTTCGGTGCCGGTCGACGCCGAGCTGACCGCGGGCGCCGCCGAGCGCGCGGTACCGGCGGCCATCGATCCCGACTCGGTCCCCGAGGACACCCCTGGCCTAGGCAGAGAGGCCGCCCGCCGCCTGCACGGTGCCTGAGCGACAGGGTGAGCAATGCGCCGACGCGCACCGAAGCCGGGCGAGTGGCGGGTCGATACGGCGGAGGAGCGTGACGAGCTTGCGAGTGACGGCAAATAAGATGCGCCCATGGTGAACTCCCGAGCCGGCGGGCCTGGCACGTTGATCACGGTCGCGCCGACCGGAGCCGAGCACACCAAGGCCGACGTGCCCAATCTGCCGGTCACGCTGGAGGAGCTGGTGGCGACCGCGCGGGACTGCGAGCGGGTCGGTGCCGGCATGATCCACGTGCACATTCGCGGGGCGGACGCCCGGCCGACGCTGGACCTGGTGCGCCTCAAGGAGACCGTGGCGGCGTTGCGTGAGCAGACCGGCCTCGTGGTGCAGCTCTCCACCGGCGGCGCGGTCACCGACCCGGAGTCCGACCGGCTGGCCGTGCTCGACGCCATGCCGGACTCGGCGTCGTGCACCATGGGCACGGTCAACTTCGGCGACGACGTGTTCATGAATCGCTGGGAGTTCGTGGTCGAACTGCACCGGCGCATGCGGGAGCGTGGCATCGTGCCGGAGTACGAGATCTTCGACCTTGGCCAGTTGGCCAGTCTGCGCCGGCTGCTCGACGAACACGGGCTGCCTGCCGGCGGGCACGTCCACGTCGACCTGGTGATGGGGGTGCCGGGCGGGATGCCGGGTGATGCCGAGACGCTGGTCGCGGCGGTGCGGGCGATCCCGGCGGGAGCGACGTTCTCGGCGACCGGGATCGGCCGGAGCAGCCTGCCGGTGATGTTCGCGGCGCTGGCCGCCGGCGGCCACCTGCGCGTCGGCATGGAGGACACCATCTCCTACGCGCGCGGTGAGCGGGTCAAGGACAACGCCCAACTGGTGGCCAGGGCCTCCGGACTCGCCCGGATCGCCCAGCGGCCGCCCCTGCCGGCCGCCGAGGTCCGCGAGCTTCTGCGAGTTTCAATAAGCAACTGACCAGACCGGCGTCCACTTTTCGGTGGCCGGGCTGGCGTAGTTCAACGCGTTACCGGAAGATGTGCGCGTGATCGAAGTCCGTCCTGGTGGGCGCAGGCGCATCGACCGCGTGCTCTCCCCGGACTACCTCGCCGGCCTCGACCAGCTTGAGCTGACCGAGGTCCGCGGCCGGCGGGACGAAGCCGCGCAGGAGGAGACCGACCTGTCCTACCTGCGGCGCCTGCTGCACGGCCGGATCGACATCGTCAAGGCGGAGCTGCGCAGGCGGGCCGAGGGCGGCTCCGAGCCGGTCGTGGACCAACTCGCCCGGATCCTGGCCGACAACGCGGTCGGTCCAGCGGCCGGTTCCGGCCGCCACCAGACCCTCGAGCCGTCGAGAGCCGAGGCACACCGCCGGCACATCGAGGCGCTGGTCGCCGACGCCGACCTCTCCGACGTCGGCTCGCTCCCGGACAACCGGCTCGACCTGGCGCTGCGCACCTACACCGAGGAGGAGGCGTCGGTCTCCCAGCGGCGCCGCGAGGTGCAGGTGGTCATGGACGCGCTCAACGCCGAGATCGCCAGCCGCTACCGCGCCGGCAGCGCCTCGGTCGACGACCTCCTGGCCGCCGAGCGAGCCAAACCGAACCCGGACTGACGCGCCGCCCGACCGAGCCCGCGAGCGCCCGAGCGGCGCCGAAAATACAGCGGAATGTCACCTTCCGCGTTTAGAAGCGCATGAAGCTGACCTTCCGCTCTACCCCAACGAGCCGCGATCCGCAGCCGTGCGAGTC
>JBJMIG010000070.1:0-37505 GCA_045806965.1 Labedaea sp.
CTGCCCCGATGGGGCAGCGACCACTCTGTTTCTGCCCTCGCTCGCAGGCTCGCTCGGGCGGCGGCTCCGGCTCGCGGCCCGACTGACGGCCCGTTCAGCGGAAGGTGACATTGCTGCGCTTCTAGACGCGGAATGTCACCTTCCGCTGTATCGGCCGGCCCGGCGGGCGGGGCGCGGGATGCGGGGGTGCGGGGGCGGCGTCCGAGGGGCGGTGGTCGGCTGGAACGTCTGAGCGCGGGTGGTCGTTGTGCCGATGGACGACGCACATCCGATCATCTCTGGAAAGCTGGACCTCGTGCGGGTTGCGATGCTGGGTCCGTTGAACCTGGTCGCCGAGGACGGCTCCGCTGTCGACCTCGGCGGTACCCGGCTGCGCATGCTCCTGGTCCGGCTGGCGCTCGAGCCCGGCCAGGTGGTGCCGACCGATCAGTTGATCGACGGGCTGTGGGGGGCGAACCCGCCGTCGGACGCGAACAACGCCCTTCAGTCGCTCGTCTCCCGGTTGCGCCGGAGCCTGCGGTCCGGCAACGGCACCGTGGTCGAGTCCCACCCGGCCGGCTACCGGCTGGCCATCGGCCGCGAGGACGTCGACGTCTACCGGTTCGAGCGGCTCGCCGCCCGCGGCCGGGAGGAACTGCGCGCCGAGCGCCCGGCCGACGCGGCGGCCAGCCTGCGCGCCGCCCTCGAACTGTGGCGCGGAACGCCGATGGCGGACGTGGCCGACGCGCCGTTCGCCAACACCGCTATCGCGCGGCTGGCCGAGCTGCACGCCACCGCCGTCGAGGATCGGGTCGAGGCGGACATCCGGCTCGGCCGGCACGAGGAGGTGCTCGGCGAGCTGCGTACCCGGTTGGCCGAGCAGCCGCTGCGCGAACGGCTGGCCACGCTGCTGGTCCAGGCGCTCTACCTGGCCGGTCGCCAGGCCGACGCGCTCGCCGTGTACGGGAGCACCCGCCGGGCACTGGCCGACGAGTTGGGTGTCGAACCCTCCGCCGAGCTCCAGCGGGTACACCTGTCCGTGCTGCGCAACGACCCCGAACTGACGCCGGCCGGCGCCGCGGAAGCGGACCGGCGGGGCGAGCGCCGCGGGCGGTTGCCGGCCCGGCTGACCAGCTTCGTCGGCCGGCAGCGCGAGCTGCGTGAGGTGGTCGCCCGGCTCACCGAGGACCGGCTGGTCACCCTGGTCGGCCCGGGCGGCGCCGGCAAGACCCGGCTGTCCACCGAGGTGGCCGCCGCGGTGGCCGGCGAGCTGCGCGGCTGGTTCGTCGAGCTGGCCGGGGTGGGGGAGGCCGCCGACGTGGCCGGCGCCGTGCTCACCGCGCTCGGGCTGCACGAGATCCGGATGCTCGAGTCCGACGTGCGCCGTCCGGGACACCCGCAGGAGCCGGTCGAGCGGCTGATCGAGGCGCTCGCCGGACAGCGGTGCGTCATCGTGCTGGACAACTGCGAGCATCTGGTCGGCTCCGCCGCCGAACTCGTCGACACGCTGCTCGCGCACTGCCCGGGGTTGCGCATCCTGGCCACCAGCCGGGAGCCGCTGGCCATCACCGGCGAGGTGGTGTTCCCGGTCGGTCCGCTCGAACTGCCGGTGCCGGGCGCGCCGGCGCGGGACGTCGGCGCGACCGAGGCGGTCCGGCTGTTCGTGGACCGGGCCGTGGCGGCCCGCCCCGGATTCGCGCTCGACGCGGGGAACGTGGCCGCCGTCGCGGAGATCTGCCACCGGCTCGACGGCCTGCCGCTGGCCCTCGAGCTGGCCGCCGCCCGGCTGCGCTCGATGACCGTCGAGCAGGTCGCCGCCCGGCTCGACGACCGGTTCCGGCTGCTCACCGCCGGCAGCCGAACGTCCATGCCGCGACACCGGACGCTGCGGGCGGTGGTCGAGTGGAGCTGGGACCTGCTGGAGAAGCCGGAGCGGATCCTGGCCCGCCGGCTGTCCGTGTTCGCCGCCTCCGCGTCGGTGGAATCGGCCACCTCGGTCTGCGCCGGCGAGGACCTGCCCGGCGCGGAGGTGCTCTACGTGCTGGCCTCGCTGGTGGAGAAGTCGCTGGTGGAGGCCTTTCAGGGGGCGGACGGGCCGCGTTACCGGATGCTCGAGACGGTCAAGGCGTACGCCGCCGAGCGGTTGGCCGAGGCGGGCGAGCGCGATCAGGTGCACGCCGCGTTCGACCGGTACTTCCTCGACCTCGCCGAGTACGCCGACCCGTACCTGCGCGGCGCCGACCAGGTGCGCTGGTTGGCCCGGCTCTCCGGCGACCAGGAGAACATCATCTCGGCGGTGCGGCACGCGGCGGACATCGGCGACGCGGACACCGCGATCAGGCTGGCCATGGCCACCGGTTGGTTCTGGGCGTTGGCCGGCCGGCAACGCGAGGCGCTCGCCCTGGCCGACCGGGTGGTCAACCTGGACGGTCCGGCGCCGGACGACGCGCGGGCGGCGCTGCGCCTGATCAGCTCGCTCGGCGGTCCCGGCATGCCGGACCGCGAGTTCGTGGAGCGGGCCCGCAAGGAGCTGGCGGAGAGCAACGCCATGCAGCGCTTTCCCATGCTGGCCATGATCGAGCCGATGCTGGCCCTGTTCACCGGCGACATGGACGGCGCGCTCGAGGCGGCCGAACGGGGCCGCAACCACCCCGACCCGTGGGCCCGTGCGGTGGCCCAGCTCGGTCGCGCCTTCGTCGCGGAGAACGAGGGACACGCCGAGGAGGCCGAGCGCGAGGCGATCGGCGCGCTCGAGGAGTTCCGCGTGCTCGGCGACCGGTGGGGCCAGGCAATGGCGCTCGGCCAGCTCTCCGAGCGCCGGACGCTGCGCGGCGACCACCAGGGTGCGATCTCCGCCTACGAGGAGTCGGTGCGGCTGGTCCGCGAGCTCGGTGCGATCGACGATCTGCCCGAGCTGCTGTGCCGGCTGGCCAAACAGCGGGCCAGAGCCGGCGACCTGGCCGGTGCCGAGCGGGAGATCCGCCTTGGCCTCGCCGGGGCGCAGGAGCGGGCCTCGGTCGAGTCGGAGGGGTTGCTGCGCTGTGCGTTGGCCGATGTGTTGCGCCGGGGCGGTGCGCTGGCCGAGGCCAGGGAGCAGGCGGACAAGGCGGCGCGGATGCTCACCGGCATCTCTCGGCCGGTCGGGCACTGGAATGCGCTGTTCGAGTCGGCCACCGCGGCGCTGGACGTTGCCGAGGGCCGGATCGAGCCGGCCAGGGAGGCGCTGCGGCGCGGTTTCGAGGCCATGCTCGACGTACCCGACCAGCCGATGATCGCGATCCTCGCGGACGGTGCGGCGCACCTGGCCATGCGGGCCGGCGACGGCGCGTGCGCGGCCGGCCTGATCGGCGTCGGCACCGCCCTGCGCGGCGCACCCGACCTGGGCAACCCCGAGCTGAACGAGCTGATCGTGACGATCAAGGCGACCATCGGCGAGCCGGCGTACGTCGCGGCCTACCAGGCGGGCGCCGGGGTCGGCCGTGACGACGCGTTCGCCCGGTTGCGCGGCGTTCTCGGGTCCACGCAGGACGTTGGCCCGGCACCGGTGCGGTGACGGGCCAACGCTTCTCCAACCCCCCGGGTCAGCCCACGCGGCGCTTGTAGGCACGCAGCGCGAGCGGCATGAAGACGGCCGCGATGCCGATCGCCCAGGTGAACGCCCAGGCGGCGTGCCCGACCCAGTCGCCGCCGCCGAGCAGCAGGCCGCGCGCCGCGGTGGTCAGGTGGCTCACCGGGTTGATGTGTACCCAGCCCTGCAACCAGCCGGGCAGGGTCGACGGGTCCACGAACACGTTGCTCCCGAAGGTGAGCGGGAACAGGATGCCGACCAGCGTGCCCGGCACCGCGTTCGGCGACTTCACCAGCATGCCGACCAGCACCGACACCCAGCACAGGCACAACCCGAACACCAGCATCAGGACCACGACGAGCAGGAACGAGGCCGGGTCGGTATGCGTCCGGAAGCCCATGACCACCGCGGTGACGAGCAGGACGGTGAGCGCCACCAGGTAGCGCACCACGTCGCCGAGCACGGCGCCGACCAGCGGCGCGGAGCGGGCGATCGGCATGCTGCGGAACCGGTCGAACACGCCCTTGGTGATGTCGGTGTTCAGCGCCATCCCGATGCCCATGCTGGCGAACACGGTGTTCTGCACCATCAGCCCCGGTAGCAGCACCTGGAGGTACTGGGTGGAGCCGCCCTGGATCGCGCCGCCGAACAGGTAGACGAACAGGACCAGGAAGATGATCGGCTGGAGGGTGACGTCGAGCAGGGTCTCCGGGTTCTTCCTGATCTTGACGATGGCCCGGCCGGCCAGGGTGAGCGACTGGCGCACGGTCTTGGCCGGTCCGATGTGGCGGGTGACGGGCGGGGGCGCGGTCGCGGTCGTCACGTCGGTCGCGGTGAGCGTGGTCATGCCAGGCTCCCTTCGAGCTCGGAGTGGTTGTCGACACCGGTGGACCGGTGCCCGGTGAGTGCGAGGAACACGTCGTCGAGGCTGGGCAGGCGCAAGGCGAGCTCGTCCGCGGTGATCCCGGCCGCATCCAGCTTGCGGACCACTGTGGACAGCAGCACCGGGTTGTCGACCGGGGCGCTGAGCAGGCCGGTGTCGGCGTCCCGGCCCGGCACCACTCCGGTCAGCTCGAGCAGGATCCCGGCCACCCGGTCCACATCGGACGCGAGCGTGGGCCGCACCTGAAGGGTCTGCCCGCCGGCGCGCCGCTTGAGCTCGTCCGGCCGGCCGCCGGCGATCACCTTGCCGTGGTCGATCACCGTGATCAGGTCGGCGAGCTGGTCGGCCTCGTCCATGTACTGGGTGGTGAGCAACACCGTGACACCGTCAGCGACCAGCGCGCGGACGACCTCCCAGACCTCGAGCCGGGCGTGCGGGTCCAGCCCGGTGGTCGGCTCGTCGAGGAACAGCACCTGCGGCCGCCCGACCAGGCTCGCGGCCAGGTCCAGCCGGCGCCGCATGCCGCCGGAGTAGGTCTTGATCGCCCGGTCGCCGGCCTCGGTCAGCTCGAACTTGGCCAACAGCTCGCGCGCCCTGGCCCGGGCGTTCGGCTTGGACTGGTCGAGCAGCCGGGCGATCAGCACCAGGTTCTCCCGACCGGTCAGGTCCTCGTCGACCGAGGCGTACTGCCCGGTCAGCCCGATCAGGCTGCGCACCGCGACCGCGTCCCTGGTCACGTCGTACCCGCCGACGCTGGCTCGGCCGGCGTCCGCCTTGAGCAGCGTGGCCAGGATGCGGACGGCGGTGGTCTTGCCGGCACCGTTCGGCCCGAGCACGCCCAGCACCTTGCCGATTGGCACGGTCAGGTCGACGCCGTCCAGCGCGACCGTCGTGCCGAACCGTTTCACCAGGCCCTCGGCTTCGATTGCATGCGACATGTTGTCCTCCCTCTGTTGTCGCGATCTGGGTCAACCATCGGGGCCGGCCCTGTCAGGGCACGCACATCCCGCTGCCGGCCGCGCTCGGGCCCGGTCAGTGCCTGTCAGGTCGTGACAGCCACCGGCTGCCGCGCTCAGAACGGCTCGCAGAACCGCTGTCCAGGACCGCTGTCAGGACCGCTGTCAGGACGCTGCTCTGGCCGGGTTGCCGCCCGACCGGGGCCGGTTCACGCTGGTCCGGCGCGCCGTGGTCGCCGGCCGCGGGGCGGATGAGGCACGCTGGGCGGGTGGAGCTGGACGAGCGGGATGCTTAGACGCCCGGTGCGCGACGCGGTCCGCGTCCCGGCGCCCGAGGACAGTGCGGCGGAGCCGGCCGCCAAGCGCCGGCGCCGGCTCGGCGGCCGGCTCAGCACCGGGTTCCTGGTGCTGTTCGCGCTCGTCCTGCTGGGCATAGCGGCGCTGCGGGTGACCGGCATCGACGGCGTGGCGGCCACCGTGCCGGCGGTGACGCTGACCCCCTACGTCGTGCCCGGCGGGCTGCTCCTCGCCCTGGTCGCGCTCGTGCTGCGCCGCCGCGTGCTGGCCGTTGTGGCGCTGGTGCCGGCTCTGGTGGTGGCCCCGCTGATGCTGCCGCGCATGGTGGGCAACGACCAGCCGGCCGCGCGTGGGGCACGGGTGCGGGTGCTCTCGGCCAATGTGAACAAGGGCGGGGCCGACGTCGCCGCCCTCCTTGATCTGGTGCGTACCGGCAGCGTCGACGTGCTCAACGTGCTCGAGCTGACCACCGAGCTGTTGCCGAGGCTGGACGCCGCCGGGCTGGCCGAGCTGCTGCCGTACCGGGTGGTCGATCCGACGGCCGGCGGCGACGGTTCCGGCATCTTCTCGCGGTTCCCGCTGCGGCAAGTCGTGGTGACGCCGTTCGACGACCTGACCCAGTCGGCCGCCGTGGTCGACCTGCCGGGCCCCAACGACCTCGAGGACGTCGCGGTGCACGTCCAGTCGGCGAGCCACGGCAGCGCGGACGCCTGGCGCGCGGAGCTGGGCCGGCTGCCGGGCACCCGGCCGGAGCGGGTCCGGGTGCTCGCGGGCGACTTCAACTCCACCCTGGACCACGCCGCGTTTCGCCGGCTGATCGCCGACGGCGGTTACGTCGACGCGGCGGAGCAGACCGGCGACGGTCTGGCCGCGACGTGGTCGAGTCTGCTCGGTCCGCCGATCACCATCGACCACGTCCTGGCCGATCACCGCTGTGCGGTCGCCGACTTCGCCGTGCACGACCTGCCGGGCAGCGACCACAACGCGGTCTTCGCCGACCTCGCCCTGCCGAGTTGACCCACGCTCGGCCTTGCCGCGCAAGGTGACATTCCCGCGCTTCTATCAGGGAATGTCACCTTGCGCTGGAAGAAGCTCGGGCGGGATCCGGGCCTGGGCCGTCGGGCGCGTTGATCTTCACCACGGCCAATCGGCTGC
Organism: Labedaea sp.; assembly: GCA_045806965.1. Classification (GTDB taxonomy): domain Bacteria; phylum Actinomycetota; class Actinomycetes; order Mycobacteriales; family Pseudonocardiaceae; genus DASYTH01. The sequence continues at coordinate 6,839 of JBJMIG010000070.1, forward strand.
GCCTACTTGTGCAGCGTGCCGGGGTAGAGGAACTTGTCGGCCGGCCGCTCGGTGCCCCGAAACCAGACGTCGAAGAACTCGTGGAGGTCCTGGTTCGCGGTCTGCTGCACGAACACCTCGAACTCGGGCCAACTGGCGTTGCCGTCCTTGTGCTTCGCGGGCCACTCGCGAAGCACCCGGTTGAACGCGTCCTCGCCGATCTGCCGGCGCAGCGCGTGCAGCGCGAGGGCGCCCTTCGTGTACACCGCGGTGAACTCCTTGCCGGGGCCCATGTCGTAGAGCTTGCCGCTCCACAGTTGGTTGCCCGCCTTCGTGACCTGGCCGCGGTAGCGGTCGTCCAGGTTCTTGTGCTCCTTCGCCTCGTCCCACAGCCATTGGGCGTAGCTGGCGAAGCACTCGTTGAGGCAGATGTCGGCCCAGGAGGTGACGCTCACCGAGTCGCCGAACCACTGGTGGGCGTTCTCGTGCACCACGACGGTGAGCTGCGCCCAGGTCGCGTAGATCGGGCGGGTCTGGGTCTCCAGCGAGAACCCGATGTTCTCGTTGACGTAGATCCCGCCGGCCGCGCCCTGCGGATACGGCCCGAACTTCGAGGACAGGAACTCGAGGATCTCGGGCAGCCGGGCCTCCTGTTGCTTCTTGCTCTCCGCCCCGGGGGCGTACGCGGAAACCAGCGGAATGCCGGAGGGGAGCGTGGACCGCTCGAATGTCCACTTGTCGATGCCGACCGTGGTCAGGTAGGTGGCGATCCGGTTCGGCTCAACCCAGTTGTACGTGGTCCAGCCGCCGTCCGAGGTGGACGCTTCCTCGTGCCCGTTGGAGATCACGCTCCAGCCGGTCGGCACCCGCGCGGCGAGCCGGAACGTGGCCTTGTCGCGCGGCGTGTCGTTGGACGGGAACCAATAGCTGGCCGCGTGCGGCTCGCCGGCCGCGAACGCGCCGCCGGAGGTGGCGATCTGCCAGCCGTTGGTGCCGAGGGTGCCGTCCTCGCTCTTTCCCGGCGTACCGGAGTAGCGCACCCGGGTGTGGAAGGCCTGGTCCTTGGCGAGCCCCTCCGGCGGGGTGATCACCAGCTCGTGCTCGCCGGTCCGCTCGAACTTGGCGGCCTTGTCGTCCACCTCGACCGAGGCGATGTCGAACCCGCGCAGGTCGAGGTTGAACCGGTTCAGGTCCGCGGTCGCGGTCGCGCTGATCACCGTGTCGCCGTCCAGTTTCTTGGCCGGCGGGTCGTAACTGATCGACACCCGGTAGTCGGTGACGTCATAGCCGCCGTTGCCGTCGGCCGGGTAGTACTGGTCGCCGGCACCGTCCGCGCCGGCCACCGCCTGGGCGGACGCCGCCTTGGGCGCCGTGGTCGCCGATGAGCCGCTGCTCGGGCCGGCCGACGGGGCGGGATCGCCGGCGCAGGCCGTGAGGGTGAGCGCGGCCAGCCCCAGGCAGACGAGTCGGCTGCGGGCGTGTGGCATGGCGGGTCCCCCCCGGATCGGTTCGTTGGTGCGGACCATCATGACCTGTCCGCGGTGTTGTTCGAGTTGGAATGACGACAGATCGAGACCAGCTGAAGGGGACGGTATGACATCGGTGACCGTGGCGCGCCCCGGAGTGGTCGACTTCGGCGGATTCGGGCCGGCCATCCTGCTGCTGCACGGACTGATGGGTCGGGCAAGCACCTGGTGGTCGGTGGCCAAGTGGCTCTCCGGCTACGGCCGGGTGGTCGGACTGGACGCCAGGGGCCACGGCCGCAGCCCGCACCGCGGCGGCCGGTGGCGCACCGAGGACTTCGTGGCGGACGCGGCGGAGCTGGTCACGGCGCTCGACCTCGGCCCGGCGATCGTGCTCGGCCACTCGATGGGCGGCCTGCACGCCTGGGCGCTGGCCGCGACCCGACCCGACCTGGTGCGTGCGGTCGTGGTCGAGGACATGGCCCCGGACCAGCGGGGCGCGACCGTGGACGCGTGGCGGTCCTACTTCGAGTCCTGGCCGGTGCCGTTCGTGTCGCTGGCCCACGTCCGGGAGTTCTTCGGCCCGCTCGGCGGCTTCTTCACCGAGTGCGTCGAGGAGCGGGTGGACGGCTACCACCTCATCGCCGACCTGGACGAGCTGTACGGCATCGCCACCGAGTGGGGCGAGCGGGACTACTGGTCGCTGGTGGAGCGGGTGCGCTGCCCGCTGCTCGTCCTCGAACCGGAGCACAGTGCGATGCCGGCCGGGCAGCTCGCCGAGCTCGCCCGGCGCACCGCCGGTCCGGCGACGCACCTGGTCGTGCCCGGGGCCGGACACGTGATTCACGAGGACGCACCGGAGATGTACCGGGGCGCGGTGGAGGCGTTCCTGTCCGGCGTACTCGGGCGGTAGAGCGCTGGGACCGTGCGGCTCAGGCGGTCAGCAGCGGGTCCGTGGCGCCGGTATGGGTGTCCACCACGGCCACCTCGACCACGGTCGCCCGGATCGGCAGCACGGGGTACAGCGCGGCGAACCCGGCGGCCACCCGCGCCGGCTCGAGGCCTTCGGCCAGCGTGCAGTGCGGCACCCAGGAGCCCGGCAGGTAGTGGGCCCACGGCTCGCGGACCCGGCCGGCCAGCACGTCGTGCACCGCGGAGTGCACGGCGAGCAGCTCGGTGTCCACCACGGCGGAGAGGATGAGCACGTTGTTGGTGCCGGAGAACGCGCCGAGGGTGCCGAGCCACAGCCGAGGGATGGACAGCCGGCCAAGGTCCGCCCGCAACGCCTCGCGGACCGCGGCGGGGATCGAACCGGCCACCGCGAGGGACACGTGCGGGCGGTGCCGGCGGTGGGTGCGGGTGGCCAGACTCGGCACTCCGGCCTGTTCCAGCCGGTCCCACAGGGCCCGCACGGCCCGGTCGGCGTCGATGTCGAAGGAGAGCTCAAGCGCCTGCGCCACGCACGCAGGGTGCCACGGCTCAGCGCAGCAACGCCTGCCAGGTGCCGAGGTCGAGCATCCGGTCGGCACCGCCACGCGAACCCCGCGCATCCAACAGGATTCGCGCCGCGGTGCCGACCTCGCCCGGTTCATCGGCGCGCGCCGGGCGGACCAGCAGCGGCCAGACCGATGAGCCGAGCAGACCACTCTCGTCGGCGTGCCGGCAGCCGTAGCACGGCTCGTACGGCACCCCGGCGAGCTTGCCGAAGCGTTGCACCGCGAGGAAGGTGTCCGGTCCGAACACCCCGTCGGCCGGTGTCTCGGCCATCCCGGCGGCGCGCAGCAGGTGTTGGGCGGCAAGGACGTTGGCCCCGGTGTCGCCCGGCGTGAGCAGCGGCCAGGTGGCCGGCTCCGGCGCCGCCCGGCCGAGCTTCGCGCCGACCGCGGCCCGCAGCTCGGGCAGCCGGGCGTAGAGCACGTCGCCGGGGCACTGGGTGCTGTTGAAGTCGCGGTGGCCCTTGATCTGCGAGGTCGGGATGGCGTACTGGGCGGCGATGTAGGCGACCAGGTCGACCAGCGAGTTCCACAGCGCGGCCGGCACGTTCACCGACGTGTAGAGGCCCTCGTTCTCGATCCCGATGCAGGCGTCGTTGTTGTTGGCGACGTGTGCCCCTTGGACGTGCCGGACGCCGCCGGTCAGCACCTCGAGGCTGCGGTGCCGGCCCTCCATGACGAACCCGCCCCGGCTGTTGGTCAGCTGCTGACCGGTGTCGATCCAGCCGTTGTCGTCCATGTGGTGGTTCTGGATCTCCCTGGACACCGCGAAGGCGTGCTCGAGGGAGTTGTCGGTGCTGTTCACACCAGCGGTGTGGTGCACCACGATCGAGATCGGACGCTTGTCGAGCACCGTGATGGTGCCGTTCTCCGGCCGGGCGTGCCAGTTGCGGGTGTCGTAGATCTGCGGCTCGGCGACCGCACCGGCCAGGCTGGGTCGGATCAGGCCGGTGGCGCCGATCGCGCTGACGGTGAGACCGGTGCGGAGCAGGGCGCGGCGGCTGACGGCCATGTGGATCTCCCTCGACGGTGGGCACTTGGCAGGGAGCCCAGATCGTTGGCGTTCTCGCCGACCGTAGTCGCCCGGACACCGAGCTGACAAGTTATTCCCGTACTGATGCTGTATTTGGTTAACAGTCACCAGGCAGCGCGAACCGGCCGTCCGCCAGCTGCTCGACCAACCCATCGACCAGCAGTGAGTCCAGGCACCTGCCCCGTTGACCCGCGTCCGCCCACGCCAGGTCCAGCCGGACCTTGGCCACCGGTTCCGGGGCGCCCCGCAGCACGTCCAGCAGCCGCCCTCGGACCTGCCGGTCGGTGCCGGCATAGCGCTGCACCGGCTTGGCCGGCCCGGCGTAGGCCGGGCGCCCGGCCAGTTGCCAGGCGCAGCCGGCGCGGACCGGGCAGTCCGCGCAGCGCGGTGAGCGCGCCGTGCAGACCAGCGCCCCCAACTCCATCAGGGCGATCGACAACCGCGCCGCCACGGGTTCCTCGGCCGGCAGCAGCGCCTCGACGTCGGCCAGATCCCGGCTGGTCGCGGCGGGCCCGGCGGCGCCGTCGCCGTGCATCGCCCTGGCCACCACCCGCCGGACGTTGGTGTCCACCACCGGGCAGCGCCGGCCGTAGCCGAACGCGGCGACCGCCCGCGCGGTGTACGCACCGATCCCGGGCAGCGCGAGCAGGGTGTCCACGTCGGCCGGGACGACGTCGCCGTGCTCGGCGGCGATCACCGCGGCGGCCTCGCGCAGCCGCAGCGCCCGGCGCGGGTAGCCGAGCTTGCCCCAGGCGCGCAGCATGTCCGCCGGGACCGCGGCGGCCAGGTCGGACGGTCGCGGCCAGCGGGCCAGCCAGTCCAGCCAGACCGGCTCCACCCGGGCGACCGGGGTCTGCTGGAGCATGATCTCGCTGACCAGCACGCCCCACGCGGTGGTGCCCGGCTGCCGCCAGGGCAGCTCTCGGGCGTTGCCGCCGTACCAGTCGAGCAGGGCCGCGGTGTCCACCCGGGGATTCTGGCAGTTCAGTAGATCTCGGTCAGCGCGGCGTTGCGCACGTCGTACACGAAGCCTCGGACCTGGTCGGTGTACGGCACGAAGGGGCTGCGCCGGACCCGTTCCATCGACTGCCGCACGCTGTCCTTGACCTCGCGGAACGCCTCGATCGCCCAGGGCGGGCGCAGGCCGGTCTCCTGCTCGACCTCGTCCTTGAAGCCGTCCTCGGTGATCGTGGACAGGCCACACGAGGTGTGCTGCATGATGATCACCTCACGGGTACCGAGCTTGCGCTGGCTGATCGCGAGCGAGCGGATGATGTCGTCGGTGGCGACGCCGCCCGCGTTGCGCAGGATGTGCACCTCGCCGTGGCTCAGGCCGAACACGTCGAACACCTTGATCCGGGCGTCCATGCAGGTCACCACGGCCAGGTGCAGGCTGGGCACGGGGGTCGGCACACCGGGCGCGCCGTGGTCGGTCCCCTCGACGTGGCGCCGCAGCAGGTCGTCGATAGCGGTCATGGTCACCTCCGGCCGCGGTGTATGTCACTCGCTACCTGTCGAGCATGACCCGTCCACCCCACGAGGCGCTCGATCCCGGCTTGGATTTTGAACAAAGTCACTGAATCCCACGATCCGGTGAGGTCCGGTTGACCGGTTCCGCACCGCGACCGGGTTACCTTCCGTACATGACCGCCTCCGGACCGCTACCACCGGGCGTGTATCTGCGCCGCCGGGTGGTCGCCGGTGCCGCCTGCGCGGCCGCCATCGTCCTGCTGGCGTGGATTGTCGGCCGGCTGGTCGGCGCGGCCGACCGGGTTCCGGTACCGGCCGGCCAGGCGAGGGCCATGCAGCCGCCTTCGTCGCGCCCTGCCCCGCCGCGATCCGGCGCCTCGCCGTCCAGCGCCTCGCCGTCGACGACCCCGCCAGGGGCCCCGGCCTCGGCCGGGGCCGGCCTTCCGGTCCCGCCGGCTCCGCCCCCGCCACCACCAGCACCGCTGCCCTGCCCGGACACCGCCGTCCAGGTGCGCGCCGAGGCCGAGCGGCCCGGCTACCGGGTCGGCCAGCACCCGCTGCTGAGCCTGGTCATCGCGAATGCCGGCGCGCTGCCCTGTCTGCGCGACGTGAGCCGGGCCACCCGGGAGCTGGTGATCACCAGCGCGGACGGCGGTACCCGGTTCTGGTCGAGCAGCGACTGCTACGCCCCGCCCGGCACGGACATCCGGCTGTTGCGGCCGGGGGACCGGCTGGCCTTCACCGTGACCTGGGCCGGCCGCACGTCGGCGCCGGGCTGCCCCAGCCGCAGGCGCACCGTGCCGGCGGGGTCCTACCTGCTCACCGCCAGGCTCGGTGCGCTGACCAGCCCGCCGGTGCCGGTGCTGCTGACCAGGTGACCGAGGCGGGCGGTGACCGCCGTGCCGAGGGTGACCTAGGGCCCGAACCAGCGCTCTTCCGCGGCGCGCGGCGGGGCCGAGCTGGCGCCGATGATCAGCTCGGTCGGCAGGATGATCTGCCGGGGACGGCTGTGCTCAACCGCGCCGAGCAGCAGCTTGCCGGCCGCCTTGCCCTTGTCCAGCACCGGTTGGCGCACGGTCGTGAGGCCCGCCCTGATCGCTTCGCCGATGCCGTCGAAGCCGGTCACGGTCAGGTCCTGTGGCACTCGCAGACCGCGCCGCTTGGCCTCGCCGAGCGCGCCGAGGGCGAGGATGTCCGAGGTGCACAGCAGTGCGGTGAGGTTGGGCTCGGCGTCGAGCAACTGGGCGGCCGCGGCGGCGCCGTTCGCGCTGCTGTGGTCGAAGCGCTCGGCCACCGGAACGCTCACCCAGTCCACGCCGGCGGCGGCGAACGCGTCGGCCAGGCCGGAGAGCCGGGCGCGCTGCACGTGGAAGTGCGCGCTCTGCTGGCGTTCCAGGGTCGCGAAGCCGTCGTTGCGGTCCCTGGCCAGCCGCATGCACACCACGCCGATCTTGCGGTGGCCCAGACCGATCAGCCGCTCGGCGAGCTGCGCCATGGCGGCCCGGTCGTCGATGCCGACCCGGTCGACGCCCTCGACCCGGGGCTGGTCACACACCACGGTCGGCACCGGCCGGGAGAGCACCGCGGCCAGGTGCGGGTCGTCGTCAGGCACCGAGTAGACCACGAAGCCGTCCACACCGGCCCGGTGCACGGCGGCGACGTCCTCCCGTTCCGGGTTCACCGGCACCAGGTGCAGGCCCTGGCCGGCGCCCTCGCAGGCGAGCGCGAGCCCCTCGAGGAAGCCGAGCGCGGCCGGGTCGCGGAACGCGTAGGAGAGGTTCTCGGTCAGCAGCAGGCCGACCGCGCCCGCCTTTCGGGTGCGCAGCGAGCGGGCGACCGGGTCCGGTCCGGGGTAGCCGAGCCGGCGGGCGGTCTCCAGCACCCGCCTGCGCAACTCGGGTGAGAGCTGGTCGGGCCGGTTGTACGCGTTCGACACCGTCGTTCGGGAAACCCCGAGCTCAGCGGCCAGCGACGCCAGTGTCGCGGGTCGTCGCATGTGCATGGAGCGCGCCATTGCCTGACCGTAACGTTTCAGAACCAATTCCCATAGCCCAACCTGGTGGCGACGTTATGTCCGAATTCCTGGGCGGGGCCGGCCGACGTGACACCCGAACGAGTGACGCACTATGCTGAACCTGATAACCGTTTCCATGTCGCTGGAGGAGTGCCGGATGCGCAGCCGAACCGGGAGGCTTGCGGCGGGTCTCGCCGCGCTCGCCGTGGCCGCCGCCGGCTGCGGCTCCTCGACCGGTGAGACCGCTGGTCCGCGCGCCGACCAGGTCGCCGTGGTCGCCTCGACCAATGTGTGGGGCAGCGTCGTGCGCGCGGTCGGCGGCGACGCGGTGTACGTCACGTCGATCATCAACGACCCGGGCGCCGACCCGCACGGCTACGAGGCACGGCCGGCCGACGCGGTCGCGGTCACCGGGGCCAAGCTGCTGGTCTTCAACGGCGGCGGCTACGACGACTTCTTCACCGGGTTGGCCGGGCAGGCCGGCGCGAATGCCCGGCAGATCGTCACCTTCGACCTGTCCGACAAGGGTCCGATCGGCACCGCCAACGAGCACGTCTGGTACGACCTGCCGACCGTGCGGAAGGTCGCCGACAAGATCGCCGAGGAGCTCGGCGTGCTCGCCCCGGACCACCGCGACCAGTTCAGCGCGAACGCCAAGGACTTCGACACGCTGCTCGACCGGCTGCTCGACCGGACCGCGGCGATCGGCCGGGACAAGCCGGACGGCAAGGTGGCGGCCACCGAGCCGGTGGCCGCGTACCTGGTGGAGACCGCCGGGCTGACCGACGCTACGCCAACGGAGTTCGCCGAGGCCGTCGAGAACGAGACCGACCCGCCGGCCGCCGCGGTGGCCGAGCTCACCGGGCTGGTCGAGCGCAAGGCGGTCGGCGCGTTGATCAACAACGCCCAGGCCGAGACGCCGGCGACCAGGGCCGCCAAGGAGTCGGCCGGCCGGGTCGGGATTCCCGTCGTCGACGTGACCGAGACGCTGCCGCAAGGCGCGACGGGTTACCTTGACTGGATGACCAAGCAGGTGAACGCGCTGGCCGCAGCGATGGCGAAGTCATGAGCGTGGACCGCGAGGCGCCGCTGGCCGCGCCGCGCGCCGCCCCGGTCGCCGAGGCCGCGGACCGGCCGGTCGTCGAGCTGCGTCAGGCCACCCTCGGCTACGGCTCGCGGGTGTTGTGGCGTGACCTCGACCTGGACGTGCGTCCGGGCGAGTTCATCGCCGTGCTCGGCCCGAACGGGTCCGGCAAGACCAGCCTGCTTCGGGTGCTGCTCGGGCAGCAGCAGCTCACGATCGGCACCGCCCGGGTGAACGGCGAGGCACCTGGCCGGATGAACCGGCGGATCGGCTACATCCCCCAGCAGCGCGCCTTGGATCCGACGGTGACGATGCGCGGCCGGGACCTGGTCGGGCTGGGTTGGGACGGGCACCGCTGGGGGGTTGGGCTGCGCCGGCTGCGGGAGCGGCGCGTCCGGGTGGCGGCCGCGCTGGCCGCGGTCGGCGCCCTCGGCTACGCGGACGTGCCGATTGGCCTGCTCTCCGGCGGCGAGCAGCAGCGGCTGCGGGTGGCCCAGGCGCTGATGGGCGATCCGCGGCTGCTGCTCTGTGACGAGCCGTTGCTCTCGCTCGACCTGGCCAACCAGCAGGTGGTGAGCAGGCTGATCGACGCCCGGCGGCGGGCCGCGAACACGGCGGTGCTGTTCGTCACGCACGAGATCAACCCGGTGCTGCCGCTGGTCGACCGGGTGCTGTACATGGTGGACGGACGCTTCCGGATCGGTCCGCCTGAGCAGGTGATGACCTCCGGCACGCTCTCCGCGCTGTACGGCACGCCGGTCGAGGTGTTCCGGGTGCGCGGCCAGATCCACGTGATCGGCGCGCAGTCAGGGCTGTGCGAGGAGACCCCGCACCATCACCTCGGGGACGGCTGATGCACAGGCTGTTCGACTTCGAGCTGACCGCGCGGCTGCTGCACTACGGGTTCGTGCAGTCCGCGCTGCTGGCCGCGGCGGTGCTCGGCCTGCTCGCCGGGGTGCTCGGGCCGTTGATCGTCAGCCGCAACATGGCGTTCTCGGTGCACGGCACCGCGGAGCTCTCGTTCACCGGCGGCGCCGCGGCGTTGCTGCTCGGCGTGAACGTCGGCTACGGGGCGGTCGCCGGTGCCGTGGTGGCCGCGCTGATCCTCGGGCTGCTGTCCCGGCGCAACGCCGACCACGACTCGGTGATCGGCGTGGTGCTCGCGTTCGGCCTCGGCGTCGGAGTGCTGCTGCTGTGGTTCTACAAGGGCAACGCGTCGACCAAGTTCGGGCTGCTGATCGGCCAGATCGTGCACGTCGACTTCGTCAGCATCGTGCTGCTCGCCAGCTGCACCGTGCTGGTGCTCGGCGTTCTCGCGGTGCTCTATCGGCCGCTGTTGTTCGCCAGCGTCGACCCGGAGGTGGCGCTCGCCCGCGGGGTGCCGGTGCGGCTGCTGTCGCCGGTATTCGCCGTGCTGGTCGGCGTGGCCACGGCGCTGGGCGTGCAGACGGTCGGCGCACTCCTGGTGCTGTCCTTGATGATCACTCCGGCCGCGGCCGCCTGCCGGATCACCGCGAGCCCGCTGCGCGCCACGTTGCTGGCGATCCTGTTCGCCGAGGTGTCCGTGGTCGGCGGGATCATCCTTTCGCTCGCGCCGGGCGCGCCGATCAGCGGGTTCGTCACGGCGATCTCGTTCGTGATCTACCTGGGCTGCTGGACCTACGGCGTGCTGCGCGCCAGGCGCGGCGCGGTCAGCCGAGCAGCAGTAGCACCTGCAGTTCCCCTACCAGCGCACCGATGATCGCGCCGACCGCGATCAGCTTCCATTCGTCCTGTCGAAACGCCGGCCGGAGCAGTCCCTCGTACTCGACCCGGCGCAGCCGGCACATCCGGCTCGCGATGGTGTCCGCGACGTCCATCGCGCCGGTGGCGTAATCCTTGGCCTGCAAGGCGGTTGACGACAGGTAGGTCATCGCCCGGTCGGCCGCGGCATGCTTCATCTCCTGGAACCGCCGCGGTCCGATCGCGACGGACACCAACGGCTTGGCGATGCTGGTCTGCTCGTCGATGGTCTGCCGAACGACCCGCTGGATCAACACGATCAGCCGGTCCGACTTCGGCCCGCGCAGGATTCCGTCGACCAGGTTGGGCACGGTCATCACCTCGGTGGCGACCAGGTCGGCGTAGCGTCGCGCAACCTCGTCCCGCCGCCGGTGGAAGATGCCCTGGAACGGGATGAGTCCGAGGATCCTGGTTCGCTCCCGGGGAAAGAAGACCAGCTTGATGGCCAGCCAATCGGTGAGCAACCCGATGGCGGCGCCGAACACGGGCAGCACCATCGGTTCGTGGGTGAGCGCCCACACCACCGTCTGGACGAGACCGAGCAGCAGTCCGAAGTAGCTTCCGCAGCGCGCGATGAACGCCATCTCCGGCCGGGAGATGTCCCGGATCATGTGGACCAGCAACGCCTTGTCCCGCTCCAATGTGGACGTCGCGACCTGCTTGATGTCCAGCACTTCCCCGATGTTCTCCCGGATCTCGTCGAGAATCCGCCGCACCAGCTCCGGTGATCCGGTCTGCAACTGTTTGATGATCAGATCTTGCGCCAGCCGGGGCAGGGTTCCCCACAGCAGCGGTTGGTAGCGCCGCATGACCTCGTGGGCCACCTCGTCCACCGCGAGCAGCAGCGGGCCTTCGATCGCCTTGGCCAGCCGGTCGGCGTCCAGCCGCGCGATAATCTCCTTCGGATCGACCAGCCGCGCGGTGAGCAACTCCGCCGAGACTCCGATCATCCGCGCCGAGTTCCGCGGCACAACCCCCTGCCATCCCAAGAATGGCCTGATACCAACGAATTCGAGCGGCCGGAACATCATCTGGATGGCCGCGAGCTTGGTGACGTAGCCGATCAGCCCAGCGATCAGCGGCATCCAAACGTACCCGGCACTCACGCCCCACACCGTAGATGCTCAACCCCCGTCCGGCAGGCCCAACGCACCGCGAGTCTCGCGCTCAGGCAACTGAGTTGCGCGCTCAGGCAACCACGGCCGTGACCGCGCTGGGAGTGATCAGGCCGGTTTGGAGGATCACCGTGCGCCGATCAGAACTGGAAGTAGAGGAAGGGGCTGAAGGTGCCGGTCGCGATGAGGAGCGCGGCGTAGGGGAGGGCGACGGCCATGATCGTGATGCGGAGTACGGCGGCTGGCCGGGAGCGGGAGCTTTCGAGCAGCGGGCCGGTGACCGGATGCGCGGGCAGGAACAGTATCGCCAGCGCGCCGACCAGGATGACCAGTCGTTGGTTGGTGAGGGCGGCGGAGACCACATCGGTCAGACCGGTGAGGTCGGGCAGCAGCATGTGGCCGATCATCGTGAGCGCGTCCGGCAGTTCGGCCGAGCGGAAGATCACCCAGCCCACGATCACCAGCAGCGTGGTGAGCGCCCGGCGGGCCACGCGCGGCAGGCCGGCGCGCGGCGCCTCGTCGAGATGGAAGCCGCGCTCGATGATCAACAGGGCGCCGTGGTAGAGGCCCCAGACCAGGAACGTCCAGTTCGCGCCGTGCCAGAGGCCGGTGAGGGCGAACACGGTGATCAGGTTGCGGTAGGTCTTGGCCGCGCCGTGCCGGTTGCCGCCGAGCGGAATGTAGAGGTAGTCGCGGAACCAGCGGGACAGCGACATGTGCCAGCGGCGCCAGAACTCGGTGACGGTGACCGAGGCGTACGGGCGGGCGAAGTTCTCCGGCAGCCGGAAGCCGAGCATCCGGCCGAGCCCGATGGCCATGTCCGAGTACCCGGAGAAGTCGAAGTACAGCTGGAGTGTGTAGGTGAGGGCACCTAACCAGGCCACGGCGAAGGTCAGCTGGTCGCTCGGCGTGCTGAAGCAGGCGCTGACCAGCGGACTCAGCGAGTCGGCGACGATCACCTTCTTGCACAGGCCGAGCGCGAACCGGGGGAAGCCGGCGGCGATGTCGTCCAGCGGATGGGTGCGGCGCTGCGGCAGCTGGTCGGCGATCTCCCGGTAGCGCACGATGGGCCCGGCGATGAGCTGCGGGAACATCGCGATGTAGGTGACGAACGACACCGGGTTGCGCAACGCCGGCCGCTCCCCGCGGTACACGTCCACCACGTAGGAGATGTGGTGGAAGGTGTAGAACGAGATGCCGATCGGCAGCGCCAGGTGTACGACCGGAAAGTCACCGCCGAGTAGCCGGGCCAACCCGGCGAGTTGGGCGCTGGCGAACCCGGCGTACTTCCAGATCAGCAGTGCTGCGACGTCCACCGCGACCACGCCGATCAGTACCAGCTTGCGCCGGCCGCGGGCCAGGTCCCACTCGTCCGGCTCGAGGACCTGCCCGGCCAAGAAATTGATCACCATGCAGAACAGCAGGATCAGCGTGCTCGGCCCGGCCCCGGCCGCGTAGAACACCAGGCTGGCCACCGCCACGATGCCGTTGCGCCAGCCCCGGGGCAGGACCAGCACCGCGACCAGCACGACGGGCGTGAAGAACCACAAGAACAGCGGACTGGCGAACGACATGCGTGGTGACCTCGGCTCCCCGGCAGGACACTCGACTCTAACCGAGCGCGACCGGCCACCCGGACCGTTCGTTGGTGTCCAGCGCCGAAAAGCCGCACCCCACGAGTTTCCGGCGCGAGGACACTAGGTTGGGCGAAACCACGGGTCACGGGAGTTGCGGATGCGACGGGTTCTGCCATGGCTGCTGCCGCTGGCCCTCGCGCTGCACCTGGCCGTCGTGGCGGTCTGGACCACCGGCCTGACCGCGCTCTACGACCTGGAGGTCTATCGGGCCGGCGGCAGTGTTCTGCTGCACGGCGGTTCGCTCTACGACGGCCATGTGTTCTGGGTGCTCTACTTCACCTACCCGCCGTTCGCCGCGACCGCGTTCACCCCGTTCGCCCTGCTTCCGGCCGGCTTGCTGAAGCTGCTGTTCACGGCCGTCAACCTGGCCGCGCTCGGCACGGTGATCTGGCTGTCGCTGCGCGCGCTCGGCCACCGCCACCGGCGCGACCTCACGCTCGGGCTGACCGGAGCGCTGTTCTGGCTCGAGCCGGTACGCAGCACGATCGACATCGGACAGATCAACCTGCTGCTGATGCTGCTGGTGCTGGCCGATCTGCTGCGCCCCTCGGGTGCCAGGTACCACGGCGCCGGGGTGGGCATCGCGGCCGGCATCAAGCTGGTGCCCGGCGTGTTCGTGCTCTATCTGCTGCTCACCCGGCGCTACCGGGCCGCGCTGGTGGCCGGCGCGACGTTCCTGGCCACGGTCGCGCTCGGATTCCTGGTGGCGCCGCACGACTCGGCCCGCTACTGGACCGGCACGTTCCTCACCACCGGCCGGATCGGCGACACCGCCGAGCCGGGCAACCAGTCGGTGGCCGGCCTGCTCGCCCGGCTCGGCGCGCCGGGACCGTTCTGGGTGCTGCTCGCCTTCACCGCGGGCGCCGGCGGCATGACGGTGGCGGTGCTGGCCCACCGCCACGGGCATCGCCTGCTCGGCCTCACGATCTGCGGGCTGACCTCGTGCGCGGTGAGCCCGTTCGCCTGGAACCACCACTGGGTGTGGTTCGTGCCGCTGCTGGTCCTGCTGTTCACCCGGGCCAACGTGCTCCCGGCGGTCGTGCTCTACCTGCTGCTGGTGGACTGGCCGGTGTCGCTGCCGGCCAGGGACTGGATCTTCCCGCCGCCGACCGGACTCATCGCGCTGGCCACTCCCGGCCCGCTCACCCGCAACCTCTACGTGTTGATCGTGGTGGTCGTCGTGGCGTACACGGCCTGGTGGCTGCGCTCAGATCCGGCCGGTCGCGCGGCGCCGGCGGGCGACCTCGGCGAGCACGACCCCAGCGGCGACCGAGGCGTTGAGCGACTCGATCCCGGCGGCCATCGGGATCGAGACGGTCTGGTCGCAGACCTCCTTGACCAGCCGGGACAGTCCGCGCCCCTCCGAACCGACCACGACGACCAGGGGTGAGGTGGCGAGCTCGAGCTCGTCGACGGACACCGTGCTGTCCGCGTCAAGGCCGACGATCATCAGGCCCTCCTCGGCCAGCGACCGCAGCGTCCTGGTCAGGTTGGTGGCCAGCGCCACCGGCAGCCGGGCCGCGGTACCCGCGCTGGTCCGCCAGACCACGGCGGTGACTCCGGCGCTGCGCCGCTGCGGCACGACCACGCCGTCGGCACCGAACGCGGCCGCGGAGCGGATCACCGCGCCGAGGTTGCGCGGATCGGTCACCCCGTCCAGCGCGACCAGCAATGCCGGCTCGGTCGAAGTACGCGCGGCGTCGAGCAGGTCATCCGGGTGCGCGTACTCATAGGCCGGGATCTGCAGGCCGAGCCCCTGGTGCAAGGCCCCGCCGGTGAGCCGGTCCAGTTCGGCGCGGCTCACCTCGAGCACCGAGATGCCCCGATCCGCCGCCAGCCGCACCGCCTCGGTCACCCGGTCGTCGGTGTCGATGCCGAGCGCGACATAGAGCGCGGTGGCCGGCACCTCGGCCCGCAGGCACTCCACCACGGGGTTGCGTCCGGCGACCACCTCGGCGGCCGGCTTGTCCTTGCGCCTGCGCTGCTGCTCGGCCTGCTTCGCGGCGGCCGCGGCGCGCCGCGCGGCGGGGTGCCCCGGCCGGTGCTCGGCCCGGGGTGTCGGCCCCTTTCCCTCTAGCGCCTTGGACTTCTGACCGCC
Organism: Labedaea sp.; assembly: GCA_045806965.1. Classification (GTDB taxonomy): domain Bacteria; phylum Actinomycetota; class Actinomycetes; order Mycobacteriales; family Pseudonocardiaceae; genus DASYTH01. Next base: position 22,007 of record JBJMIG010000070.1, read on the forward strand.
GGAGCCGATCACGGCGCCCTTCTTGGTCCCGGTCTTGCGCACCGCGCCCTGGCGCCTGGAGTTACCAGCCACGTCAACTGTCCTTCAACGTCCACAATGGACCGTCGGGGGTGTCCTCGACGGTGATACCGGTGGCCAGCAGCCGGTCTCGGATCAGGTCCGCCCTGGCGAAGTCGCGCTCCGCCCTGGCCCGCTGCCGGTCCGCGAGCAACTCGTCGACCAGGGCGCCCAATGCCCGCGCCGCGCCGTCGTCCACAGCGGACGAACCAGCCCACTTGGCGGACAACGGATCCAGCCCGAGGATCTCAAGCTGGGCACGGGTGGCGGCGGCCGCCTCCCTGGCGCCCGCCTCGTCACCGGCATCCAGCGCGATGTTGCCCTGCCGCACCCCGTTGTGCACCACGGCCAGCGCGGCCGGCGTGCCGAGATCGTCATCCAACGCCGAGGCGAACTCCACGCCGGGCCGGCCGGGGTCCACCGAGCCGGTGCGCTGCACGACCTGGCGCACGAACGACTCGATTCGCCGATACGCGCGCACGGCCTCGTCGAGCGCCGGTTCGGAGTATTCGATGGTGGACCGGTAGTGCGGCCCGACCAGGTAGTAGCGCAGCTCCTGCGGCCGGACCCGGCCCAGTACGGCCGGGATGGACACCACGTTGCCGAGCGACTTGGACATCTTCTCGCCGGCCATGCCCACGATTCCGTTGTGCATCCAGTACCTGGCGAACGGGTCGCCGGCAGCGTGGGACTGGGCCAACTCGTTCTCGTGGTGCGGGAACACCAGGTCGAGCCCGCCGCCGTGCACGTCGAACTCGGCGCCGAGATAGGTCAGCGCCATCGCCGAGCACTCCAGGTGCCAGCCCGGCCGGCCCGGACCCCACGGCGTCGGCCACGCCGGCTCGCCCGGCTTGGCGCCCTTCCACAGGGTGAAGTCCCGCGGATCGCGCTTGCCGGCCGCCTCCGACTCGCCCTGCTGGACCTCGTCCGGACGCTGTCCGGAAAGCGCGCCGTAGTCGGCGAACGAGGTCACGGCGAAGTACACGTCGCCGCCGGCGGCGTAGGCGTGCCCCCGGTCGATCAGCCGCCCCATCAGGTCGACCATCTGCGTGACGTGCCCGGTGGCCCGCGGCGAGATCGAGGCCGGCAGGCAGCCGAGTGCCTCGTAGGCGGCGTCGAACGCGCGCTCGTACCCCGCCGCCCACTGCCACCACGGCTGGCCGCCCTCGGCCGCTTTCCTGAGGATCTTGTCGTCGATGTCGGTGACATTGCGCACCAGTACGACCGCGTGGCCGGTCGCCAGCAGCCAGCGGCGCAGCACGTCGTAGTTCAGCGCGCCGCGGACGTGCCCGATGTGCGGGGCGCCTTGCGGGGTCGGCCCGCAGACGTAGATCGACGCTGCCCCGGGCCGCGCGGGGATGAAGTCCCGCGGCGTTCTGGTGGCGGTGTCGAATACGCGCAAAGTCACTTGAGAATGGTACGTGGCCGACGCAGCCATATTTACGTCAGTACGCGGTGCGCGCGCAAACTGGTGATCAACGCATCGGGCCGCTCGGCTGGCGGAACGCGCCGCACCGCGGCGAACCGGCAGCCGATCCGAGTGGCCCCGCCGTCGGCCTGCTCGCTGTCGCCGATCATCAGCGTGTGCTCCGGCCGGATCCCGATTCGCTGGCAGGCGGTCAGAAAGATCGTCGGGTCCGGCTTCATGACGCCGACGGCGTAGGACAGCACGTACTCGTCGACCAGTTCGAACATGTCGTTGCGGCGGAACACTTCCCGGATGTCCCAGGGGATGTTGGAGACGACCGCGACCGGGACACCGGCGGCCCGCAGGTCCCGCAGCGTGGCGAGGGTGTCCGGGTAGGGCCGCCAGGACTCCGGGTGCGGCAGCCGCTCGTAGATCGCTTCGAAGGCCGTTTCCGGCACACCGGGATGTGCCGCGCGCAGCGCCGCGAGATAGACCCTGCGGTGCACGTCGCCGTCGAGGTCGCGGCGTTCCCAGTCGGCGGCCAACTCCGGGGGCAGGTGGTCGGCCGGCGTGGTCGGCGAGGTGAGCAGGTCGATCAGTACCGCACGATCGAGCGGCCGGCCGTCCGGGCCGCTCGCGTGGTCCACCCAGTCGGTGCCGGGATCGAGGTGGAACAGGGTGCCGGAGTAGTCGAACAGCACGGCGCGGATCGTCATGGACGCACGGTAGTCAGGGGGTTGGCGGGCCGGCTGGCAGCAGGCACGCGGTTGCGACGGCGGCCACACCTTCGCCGCGGCCGGTCAGTCCGAGCCCGTCCGTGGTCGTGCCGGACACCGCGACCGGCCCGCCGGCCGCGGCGGAGAGCACCTGCTGCGCCTCCGCGCGCCGGGTTCCGATCCTCGGCCGTTCGCCGATCACCTGCACCGCCGCGTTGCCGACCCGGTAACCGGCCGCCTCGACCCGGCGGCGCACCTCGACCAGCAGGTCGACGCCCGACGCCCCGGCCCACCGCGCCTCGCCGGTGCCGAACACCGCACCGAGGTCGCCGAGCCCGGCGGCGGAGAGCAGCGCGTCGCACAGTGCGTGTGCCGCCACGTCCCCGTCCGAGTGCCCGGCGCAGCCCGGCACGCCCGCCCACCGCAGTCCGGCGATCCAGCACTCCCGGGTCGCATCGACGGGATGCACGTCCGTGCCGATGCCCACCCTCGGTTCCGCGGGCCGGGTCATGGCAGCACCGCTTCGGCCACCGCCAGGTCGAACGGCGTGGTGATCTTCATCGCGTGCGGATGTCCGGGAACCGTGCCGACCGGCACGCCGAGCCGCTCCACCAGGCCGGCGTCGTCGGTCAGGTCGGCCCCGGCGCGTTCGGCGTCCTCGGCGAGCGCGGCATAGGCGCGGCGCAGCGTCTCGGCGGCGAAGCCCTGTGGGGTCTGTACCACGCGCAAACAGGCGCGGTTCGGGGTGCCGGTCACCACGCCGGCGGCATCGACCTGCTTCACCGTGTCCGCCACCGCGAGTACCGGGATGATCGCGGGCGCGCCCGCGGCGACGGCGGCGACCACCGCCCGGATCACCTCGGCCGGGGTGAATGCCCTGGCCGCGTCGTGTACCAGGACGATCGAGGGTTCGGCCGGGCCGACGGTGTCGAGGGCGGCAGCGGCAGCGGCCAAGGCGAGCCGGACCGAGTGGGTCCGGCTTGTCCCGCCAGGCACCACCAGTGCGTCGACCCCGGCCCTGGCCAGCGCGGCCCGGGCGGTGTCCACATCCGACGAGGGCGCGGCAACGACCACGGCGTCCACGCAACCGGCCAGGTGCAGGCCGCGAACCGCGTGCACAAGCAATGGTTCGCCCCGAACGGGAACCAGGGCTTTGGGCACGCTCCCGCCGAGCCGTTCGCCCCGACCAGCGGCGGGGACGAGCGCGACCACGCTCATCGAACGGGCCGACGAGCGTCAGACCACGGCGGTGCCAAGGACCTCGTCGAGGATGACCTCGGCCTTGTCCTCGTCGGTGCCCTCGGCCAGCGCGAGTTCGCTCACCAGGATCTGCCGAGCCTTGGCCAGCATCCGCTTCTCGCCCGCGGACAACCCGCGGTCCTTCTCACGTCGCCACAGATCGCGTACTACCTCGGCAACCTTGTTCACGTCGCCGGAGGCGAGCTTCTCGAGGTTGGCCTTGTAGCGGCGTGACCAGTTCGTCGGCTCCTCGGTGTGGGGAGCCCGCAGCACATCGAAGACGCGGTTGAGACCCTCTTGGCCGACCACGTCCCGCACGCCTACGATCTCGGCATTGTCAGCGGGAACGCGAACGGTGAGGTCTCCCTGCGCGACTTTGAGGACGAGGTACTTCTTTTCCTCGCCCTTGATCACGCGGGTTTCGATTGCTTCGATGAGTGCGGCACCGTGGTGCGGGTAGACGACGGTCTCTCCGACCTTGAAAACCATGTGTCCTCTGCCCCTTTCGCTACAGCCATCTTAACACGGGCTGGAGTCTCGCTGAAACCGCCCCGGGCTTCGTAATCGCAGGTCAACGGGCAGTTGACTGGAGGATCGGGGGGTTGACAAACCCCGGGGAGACATGCATTCGGCCTGGCCGGCGTGCCTGTTCCGGCCGGGCCGGTGATCCACTGTGGACGCGGTCGGCGATGTTGTCGCCGACCACGCGCGGCCGGTGATCCGCTTCCCCGATACCCTTCGCGGCATGGGGAGCCGCACCGCCGAGGAAGGAAGCGCGACCGTGAGCCGTGCACTGCTGACGTCGACCCGCCGGCCGCGTGTGGGCGCGGTCCCCCGAGGGACCGCGGTCGCCGGTCTGGTCCTCGCCATCGCCGTGGCCGGATGCAGCGCGGGGCAGGAGACCCAGACGGACTCGGTGCGACCCGCGGTCAACGGCAGCCACGGCCAGGCCGGGGCGATCATGGTGCGGGACGCCACGTTCGCCTACCCGCCCAACGGGACCTATCCGGGCGGCGGTGCCGCCCCGCTGGTGCTCACCATCGTCAACACCGGTGACACCGACGACGAGCTGGTCGAGGTGGGTAGCCGGGTCGCGGACAGCGTCGAGGTGACCGGCGACAAGAGGCTGAACGCGCGGGGGAGCATTCAGGTGGGCACACCTGATCAGACGGCCACCCCGCCGTCCTCCTCGTCTTCCCCGCCGTCTTCGTCTTCCCCGCCGTCCTCGTCGGCGTCCTCGTCGGCTTCACCGACCAGCACCTCGTCCGGCGCGCCCAGCTCGAGGTCCTCGTCGTCGGCCGCGCCGACCAGCACCTCGGCGCCGGCCTCGACCCAGGTGGTCCAGCTGGGCAAGGCGACGATCGTCCTGCGCGGCCTGACCACTCCGCTCCGGGCCGGGCAGACCTACCCGGTGACGTTCGTGTTCCGCAAGTCCGGGACGCTCACCCTCGAGCTGCCCATCGCCGCGCCGACCACGGCCCGGCCGGAGCCGTCGAAGAGCGAGTGAGCGCGGGCCCGGCCGGTCGGTCCGGAACTGTCGGTCGGCGCCCGTAGCGTCCACGCCGTGGCGAAGAACGCGCGACCCGGCTACCGCTGCGCCGAGTGCGGGCACACCGAGACGAAATGGGTCGGCTGCTGCCCGCAGTGCCAGGCCTGGGGCACGCTCGAGGAGGCCGGGGTGCCGCGCGCCGCGCGCGGCGCGATCGTGCCGGGTACCCCGGGCACACCGGCGCGGCCGATCGCCGCGGTCGACCTCGAGGCCGCAAGGGCACGCCGCACCGGGGTGCCCGAGCTGGACCGGGTGCTCGGCGGCGGCCTGGTGCCGGGCGCGGTGGTGCTGCTGGCCGGTGAGCCCGGGGTGGGCAAATCCACTCTGCTGCTCGAGGTCGCGTTTCGCTGGGCGGCGCGGGACGGGGCCGCCGGGCCGGCGCTGTACGTCACCGGCGAGGAGTCGGCCGGTCAGGTGCGGCTGCGCGCCGAACGGACCGGCACCGTGCACGAGGCGATGTTCCTGGCCGCGGAGGGTGACGTCGCCACCGTGCTCGGACACGTGGACGCGGTCCGGCCCGGGCTGCTGGTGATCGACTCCGTGCAGACCCTGTCGTCGGCCGAGGTGGACGGGACGCCGGGCGGGGTCACCCAGGTCCGGGCGGTCACCGCCGCCCTGGTGGCGCTGGCCAAGGAGCGCGGGCTGCCGGTGGTGCTGGTCGGCCATGTCACCAAGGACGGCTCCATCGCGGGGCCGAGAGTGCTCGAGCACCTGGTGGACGTGGTGCTCCAGTTCGAGGGCGACCGGCACTCCACGCTGCGGCTGCTGCGCGGGGTGAAGAACCGGTTCGGGCCGGCCGACGAGGTGGGCTGCTTCGAGCTGGTCGACGACGGCATCGTCGGGGTGCCGGACCCGTCCGGACTGTTCCTCAACCGGCGTGACGCCGGGGTGCCGGGGACCGCGGTCACCGTCGCGGTGGAGGGAAAACGGCCGCTGGTCGGCGAGGTCCAGGCGCTCGTGGCGACGTCCAACCTTGGCACGCCGCGGCGTGCCGTGAGCGGGCTGGACTCCTCCAGGGTGGCCATGGCGCTCGCCGTGCTGGAGCGGCGCGGCCGGATCCGGCTCGGCAACTCCGACGTGTTCACCGCGACGGTCGGCGGGATGCGGATCCTCGAGCCGGCCGCGGACCTCGCCATCGCGCTGGCCGTCGCGTCCGCCGCGAACGAGTTCGCGTTGCCGCCGAATCTGGTGGTGCTCGGCGAGGTCGGGCTGGCCGGCGAGGTGCGGCGGGTGAGCGGGGTGCGCGTCCGGCTGGCCGAGGCCGCCCGGCTGGGCTTCACCCGGGCGCTGGTGCCGCCCGACTCCGGCCGGATCCCGGACGGGGTCACCGCCCACGTCGTTCCCGACCTGAGCAGTGCCCTCAATCTTCTGCTCGACACTGTCGTCTGAGGTTGTCTCGTTGCCGGAACCGCAGCCTCCGCTGTGGCTGTACGCCGAGTGCTGCGGCGAGCGCGTTCACGGGTGTGTAGCGCCGGCCCGATCAGCCGGTGACGGAGAGCAGTTGGGCGCAGCGGATCAGGCCGAGGTGCGAATAGGCCTGCGGGTGGTTGCCGAGTGAACGCTCGGCGATCGGGTCGTACTCCTCGGGCAGCAGGCCGGTCGGGCCGGCGGCGTCGACGATCTGGGCGAACAGGTCCTCCGCCTCGGCGCGCCGGCCGGTGAGCAGGTAGGCCTCGATCATCCAGGCGGCGCACAGGTGGAAGCCGCCCTCGTCGCCGGGCAGGCCGTCGTCGCGGTGGTACCGGTACACGGTGGACCCGCTGCGCAGCTCCGCCTCGATCGCGGTGACCGTGGCCTGGAACCGCTCGTCGGTCGGGTCGATCAGCCCGACCATGCCGATCAGCAGCGTGGCCGCGTCCAGGTCCGAGCCGTCGTAGGCGGTGGTGAACGAGCGCACCTCGTCGTTCCAGCCGCGGGTCAGCACCTCCTTGGCGATGGCCTCCCGCAGCCGCGGCCAGCCCCGTTCCATCGGCCGGCCGTGCGTCTCGGCCAACCGGATCGCCCGGTCGATGGTCAGCCAGCACATGACCTTCGAGTAGACGTGATGTCGCGGCCGGTGCCGCTCCTCCCAGATCCCGTGGTCGGCCTCCTGCCAGCGTCGGGTGACCGCCTCGGCCATCGCGCCGACCATGCGCCAGTCGTCGTCGGTGAGCTTGCCTCGCACCTCGGACAGCGTCGCCACCAGGTCGACCACCGGCCCGAACACGTCCAACTGCACCTGCTGATTGGCCAGGTTGCCGACCCGCACCGGACGGGAGCCGGCATACCCGGGCAGCGTGTCGATCACCGCCTCGGGCGGCAACGTCGTGCCGGCGATGGTGTACAGCGGGTGCAACAGCTCCGGGCCGGGCAGCGTGGCCAGCACGCCGTGCAGCCAGCCGAGGAATGCCTCGGCCTCGCTGGTCGAGCCCAACGACACCAACGCCTTCGCGGTCATCGAGGCGTCGCGCAGCCAACAGAACCGGTAGTCCCAGTTGCGGATTCCGCCGATGTCCTCGGGCAGTGAGGTGGTGGCCGCGGCCATGATCGCGCCGGTCTCTCCGTGGCACAGGCCGCGCAGGGTCAGCGCCGAGCGGGCGACCAGATCCCGCTCGACCGAGGGCAGGGTCAGCGTGGCCAGCCACTCCGACCAGATCGCCGCCGCCCGACCGCGCCGCTCCAACTCGGGCACCTCGTGCGCCTCGAGATCGTTGGTGCCACAACGAAGTTCCAGCACCACCGGATGCTCGGTGGTCGGCTGGACCACCGCGCGAGCGGTGTCGTGCACGCCGTCCGAACTGATCTGCCAGCGCACCCCGGGCGCGCGCAAGGTCACCGGATCCGAGGTGCCGGACACCCGCAGGCCCTCGTCGATGGCCACCAGCCGCACCTGCACCTGGCCGAACTCCGGGCGTGGCGCGAACTCGACCACCGCCGTGGAGCTGCCGGAGATCACCCGGACCAGGTCGGTGCGGTGCACCGTGGCGTAGTGGTCCAGATAGTCCGTGACCAACAGACCGGACCAGCGGGTCTCCACGGTCATCGTGCCGGGCAGGTAGCGCTGGCCCAGCGGCAGACCGCCGCGCTCCGGTGTGATCGAGAAGTGGCCGGCTGCCGGGCCGCCGAGCAGGTCCGCGAACACCGCCGCGGAATCCGGTTCCGGGTGGCAGAGCCAGGTCAACCGTGCGTCCGGGGTGAGCAGCGCGACCGAGCGTTCGTTCGAGAGCATGGTCAGCCGCTCGATCGGCGGCGCCTGCCCACCGTAGAGCCAGTTCCGCCGCTCCTCGAGCAGGAAGGCGAGCACCATGGCCACCGTCGTGGTGTCCGGAATGCTGAAGGCGGCGAGCGACTCGCCGCTACCCACCTTCAACCCGAGGTCCGGGCCGGACAGCCGGGCGAACGCCTTCTCGTCGGTGACGTCGTCGCCCAGGAACACCGCCGCGGTCGCGCCGACCTGATGGCGCAGCACGTCCAGGGCGCGGCCCTTGTCCGTCTGCACCACGGCAAGTTCGACCACCTCCTTGCCCTCGGTCACCTGCACACCGTCCCAGGCGCACGGTCCCGATCGGACGGACGCGACCACGGTGCGGGCCACGTCCGGCGCCGCCCGGCGAGTGTGTACCGCGATGCTGGCCGGCTTCACCTCGAGTTGCACGCCCGGCGCATCGGCGGTGAGGCGGTCCAACTCGTCCTCGAGCCGGCGATGCAGCACCCTGGCGTTGTCGTCCAGCGCGTGCACGAACCCGATGTCGAACTCCGAGCCGTGGCTGCCGACCAGGTGCACCTCGGCCGGCAGCCGGGAGAGCGTGGCCAGATCCCGCAACGCCCGGCCGGAGATCACCGCGGTGGTGGTCTCGTGCAGCCCGGCCAGTGAGCGCAGCGCCCCGACCGACTCCGGCAACGGCCTGGCGTGCTCGGGGTTCTCCACGATCGGCGCGAGCGTCCCGTCGTAGTCGCAGGCGACCAGCAGGCGGGGAGTGCGGGCGAGCTGCACGATCGCGCGCCGCAGTTCAGGACTCAAAGCCTCCGCGGTCAACGCCGTCTCCTTGATCAGGGCTGGGTTTGCTCCGGTCCGAGGGCGTCGAGGAAAGACCGTGCCCACCGGTCGACGTCGTGGGTGAGAACCTGACGCCGTAGCGCGCGCATCCTACGGCGCCCCTCGGCCGGATCGATGGCCAGGGCTGCCTCCGTGGCGTTCTTGACTCCGTCCAGGTCATGCGGGTTGACCAGGAAGGCGCTGGTCAGCTCGGCCGCGGCGCCGGCGAACTCGCTCAGCACCAGGGTCCCGCCGAGGTCATGACGGCAGGCCACGTACTCCTTGCAGACCAGGTTCATTCCGTCCCGCAGCGGCGTCACCAGCATGACGTCCGCCGCGGAGAAGAACGCCGCCAGCTCCTTGCGGTCGACCGACTGGTGCAAGTAGTGCACGACCGGGTGACCGACCCTGGCGAACTCGCCGTTGATCCGGCTGACCATTCGCTCGATGTCGCCGCGCATCCTCTGGTAGTGCTCGACCCGTTCCCGGCTCGGCGTCGCCAGTTGCACCATGACCACCTCGGTCGGGTCCACCCGGCCCTCGGCGAGCAGCTCCTGCAGCGCGTAGAGCCGGATGTCGATGCCCTTGGTGTAGTCCAGCCGGTCCACCCCGAGGATGATCTTCTTCGGGTTGCCGAGGTCGGCGCGGATCTGCTGGGAGCGCTGGCTCACCTCGCGGCTGCGGGCCATCGCGTCGAGGTTGGCCGAGTCGATGGAGATCGGGAAGGCGCCGACCCGCACCGGCCGGTCGCCCACCTGCACCACACCCGGCCGGGTGCGCACGCCGACCGTGCCCCGGCTGGGGTCGAGGCCGAGCAGCCGGCGGGCCAGCCAGAGGTAGTTCTGCGCGCCGCCCGGCCGGTGGAAACCGACCAGGTCCGCGCCGAGCAGCCCACGGATGATCTCGGCGCGCCAGGGCAGCTGCATGAACAGCTCGGTCGGTGGGAACGGAATGTGCAGAAAGAACCCGATTCGCAGGTCCGGCCGTTGTTCGCGGAGCATCGCCGGGACCAGTTGTAACTGATAGTCCTGAACCCACACGATCGCGTCCGGCGCGGCCACTTTCGCGCAGGCGTCGGCGAAGCGGTGGTTCACCCGGACGTATGCGTCCCACCAGGCGCGGTCGAACACCGGTGGGGCCACCACGTCGTGGTAGAGCGGCCAGAGCGTGGCGTTGGAGAATCCCTCGTAGTAGTCCCGCATGTCGGCAGCGGTCAGCGTCACCGGATGCAGCCAGATTCCCTCATCCTCGAACGGTTCGACGTCCGCGTCGGCCACCCCCGGCCAGCCGACCCAGGCGCCACTGTTGTTGCGCAGGAACGGAACCAACGCGCTGACCAGGCCGCCTGGGCTGTGCTTCCAGCGTTTTGTGCCGTCCGGAAGCTGCTCAAGGTCGACCGGCAACCGGTTGGCGACCACCACGAAGTCCGCCCCGGCACCGGCGAATGAGGTCTCGCTGCTCACATGCCTCCCTCGATACGCCTCAATGCGAGGCTAGTCACTCGCCGGCCGGTTTGCCCTCCGCCAAAAAGAGGTTCACCCAGTGTTGACCGTCACGGCAGGATGTAACCGGCGGAGGGGAACCACAGGACGGGAGACCTGCATCATGCTTCGAATCGGCCGAATCGGCGTACCGCTGGCCGCGCTCGCGATCGTCTCGTCGTTAGCCACGCCGGCTTCCGCGACGGGCGCGGACTCCGTGATCTTGCTGCCCGGTGCCAGCTCCGCGGAGGGCGTCGCGGCCGGCAAGGGCACCACGTTCTACGCGGGCGACCTGTTCCGCGGCGACATCTTCCGCGGTGACATTCGGCGGGGCGCCGCCGCGCGGTTCATCGACGCCCCGGACGGCCGCATGGCCGTCGGCATGGCCGCCGACGTGCGCCACGACCTGCTGTTCGTGGCGGGCGGTCCGGGCAAGGCCTACGTTTACGACACGCGCACCAGGGCCACCGTGGCGTCCTACGACTTCGCCGACCCGGCGGCGTCGTTCATCAACGACGTCGCGCTCACCCCGTTCGGGGCATACTTCACCGACTCGCTACAGGCCAAGCTGTTCTTCGTGCCGCTGGTGCACGGGCGGCCCGGACCGTTCCGCGCGCTCGTGCTGTCCGGGCCTGCGGCGGACACCAGCGGGGCGTTCAACCTCAACGGGATCCGGGCGGTCGACAACGGGCGGGCGCTGATCGTCGCGCACACCGCGCTCGGCCAGGTCTTCACGGTCAACCCGGTGACCGGCGCGAGCGCCCTCATCGCCGGGGTTTCGGTGCCCATCGCGGACGGCCTCGAGCTCGACGGGCGGCGCCTCTGGGTGGTGCAGAACAGCAATAACAAGATCACCGAGTGGCGGCTGCGCGGCGACCTGTCCGCCGGGACGCTGACCGAGACCATCACCAGCAACGACTTCCACGTGCCGACCACCGCCGCGCTGTTCGGTCACCGGCTCGCCACGGTCAACTCGCACTTCGACACGGGCAACCCGCCGAACTCGCCCACGTACGAGGTGGTCGTGGTGCACTCCTGAGCGTGCTGATCACCGGGAGCGCTTGCGCGCCGCTACGCGGGTAGCCAGGTCTTGAGCGCGTCGAGGCTGGCCTGCCAGTTGTCGGCGAGGGCATGGGTGGCGCCATCGAGGTCGCGGTGCTTGAGGGCGTCGAGGATGGCGGCATGGCGGCTGCCGGCCAGGTGTTGCCAGCCGCCGGCCCGGCGCATGTACTCGATCTCGTAGCGGGACAGGGTTATCCGCAGGCGGGTGATCATCGCGAGCAGGCTGGTGTTCGGGCAGCCGTCGATCAGCACCTGGTGGAAATCGGTGTCCAGCTGCCAGCGTTCGACGGGGTCCTCGGCGGCGGTCAGCTGGGCGTCGATGTTGTGCAGGTGCGCCAGGTCGCGTGTGCCCGCGAGGCGGAGGGCCAGCCCTTCCAGGGTGGCGAGGATGGGGAACAGCTCCATGGCCTCGGTGACGCTGAGTTCGCGCACCGCGAACCCCTTGGCCGGGGTGGATTGCAGCATTCCCTCCGCCTCGAGCTGCAGTAGCGCCTCACGAACCGGAGTCCGGGAGACGCCGAGGGTCTTGCTCAGGCCGGCCTCGGTGACGGTTTGACCGGGGAGCAGCTCACCGGAGGTCATCATGCCGACGACCCGGCGGTAGACCGAGGTGCGCAGGGGCTGGGGGCGGGGGATAGGTGCGGTGTTCACATCCACGCCGCACATCGTATACGATGGACGATGTACCGGAGTGTCGTATACGATCGGCAGAAATGGATCTCTCGCTGGAGCGCATCGAGCTGGCCGCCCGGACGATCGACCCGGTGTTCCGGAACAGTCCTCAGTACCTTGACCAGCAGCTCTGCGCCGCACTGGGCCGGCGCGTGCTGATCAAGGTGGAAACCGCGAACCCACTGCGCAGTTTCAAGGGTCGCGGCACCGGGTTCCTGATCGGCCAGCTCGACGGCGTGCGCCACCTGGTCACCATGTCCACCGGCAACTTCGGGCAGGGCGTGGCGTATGCCGCCAGGGCCAACGGCATGTCCGCGGACGTGTTCACGCCACCCGGCATCAGCCCGGTCAAACTCGACCGCATCAGGTCCTTCGGCGCCATGGTGATCGAGGCCGGCGCGGACGGCCGGACGGCCAAGCTCGCCGCCCGAGAGCACGCGGCCGGCCGGGAGGGCTGGGTCTTCGTCGAGGACGGTCAGGACCCGCGGATCGCCGAGGGGGCCGGCACCATCGCGGTCGAGCTGCTCGCCGAGCACCGGCCGGACACCATCGTCGTCCCGGTCGGCGATGGCGCCCTGATCACCGGAATCGCGCGGTGGACCAAGGAGTTCTCCCCCGACACCCGCATCGTCGGCGTGTGCGCGAGCGGTGCTCCGAGCATGCTGCACAGCTGGCGCGCCGGCGCTCCGGTTCCCTCCGAGCGCGCCGACACGATCGCCGAGGGCATCCAGATCAGCGACCCGATCGCCGCGTCGGTCACCAGGATGCACCGCCTGGTCGACGACGTGGTCCTGGTGCACGATGCCGCCCTGCTGGCGGCCGTGCGGCTGGCCGCAAGCACGCTCGGCCTGCTCCTGGAACCCGCGGGCGCCGCCGGCATCGCCGCGATCGCCGAACATGACCTCCCCGGGGAACTGATCGCCACCGTCCTCACCGGCAGCAACCTGCGCGCTGACCACTTCCCGACCCTCTAGTACCACCACCTACGATTGGAGGCGGCCCGACCAGGCCACCGCCGGTGTAGCTCAATTGGCAGAGCACTCGCCTTGTAAGCGAAAGGTTCCGGGTTCGAGTCCCGCCACCGGCTCCAGGTCTGAACAGCACAGACGCGCTCTGCGTAGATCACTTGGTTGATCAATGGAGTCACGCTGGTGCGGAGTACTCGGGTGGAACGACGCGGCAACTCTTTGCGAGTGCGCAGGTACGCCGGCATCGACGGCTGACCGGCCGCCGCCGCTACCGCTCCCGGTCGACACCGACGAAGCCGAAGCCGAAGCCGAGCGCATCCTCAACCGCTCCCGGGTCCAAGATCGTCGAGTGCCAAATCCCTTCAGCGCAAACCCTTGCCGTCCAGACAATCGCCAATCCAAGACCAACCCGCCGTAGCCAAGAAACCCCGCCGAATGTGCCCAGTTCTTCCCCGCAGGGCCGCGGCCCCTCCATTTGGAGCTACAGCAGACCGTTCGTCGCGAGTAGGGTCCGCGCCGCCAGGAGTGTTTCTCTCAGCCGACTAAAAGGACACGACGTGAGAAAACGAATCGGGGCGGCGGCGGTCGTCATCGCATTGACTGGAGCGTTACTCACTGTCTCCGTGGTGCCGTCGCAGGCAGGGCCGAGAGGCCGGTTCGGCTACGACGCCAAGCCGGGCCGGCCGCAGCTGTCCGGGGTGGCCGATGCCCGGTTGCTGAACAAGCAGGGGGTGACCGGGACCGCGGTCAACTCGTTCGGGGCCGCGGCCGCGTCCGATGACGTGCAGGCCAACGGCGACAACAAGGCCAACTCGAACGACCAGTTCGGCACCGGGGTCGGCCTGCCGCAGAACGAGACGTCGATCGCGATCAACCCGACCAACCCGCGCAACGTGATCGCCTCTTCGAACGACTACGAGCCCGGTGTCGACGCCACCGTGGGTCTGTATGTGTCGTTCGACGGCGGGAAGTCGTTCCCGCACAGCATCCACGCCCGGCAGATCATCACGCCGGCCCGGAACATGTACGCCAGCGGTGACCCGGTGATCACGTTCGACCGCGACGGGGTCGCGTATGCGTCGTTCATCTCCTTCGCCCGGGACACCTTCGACTCCTACCTCGCGGTGAGCCGCTCCACCGACGGCGGCATCAACTGGTCGGTACCGGTGGACGGCACCCCGCCGGCCGGCACGCTGATCACCCCTGGCGACGGGGTCGTGGCGCACAACGGCGGCCCGAACGACGCGGCGATCTTCCACGACAAGGAATGGATGGTCGCCGGACCCCGCCCGGCCGGTGTGCCGCTGGCGCCGGGCACCGACCAGAACCACGTCAGTGTCGACCGGTTGTACGTCACCTGGACCAAGTTCGACTCCGGCCCGGACGGCACCACCCCGGTGGACAACCCGATCATGCTCTCCTACTCCGACGACCAGGGCCGGCACTGGACCCCGATGAAGGAGATCTCCGGCAGCGCCCCCTTCTGCAACGTGCAGAACGGCGACCAGGACGGCACCGCCTGCGACGAGGACCAGTTCTCCTCCCCGGTGGTGGACCACCGCAACGGCACGCTCTATGTGGCGTTCGAGAACTTCAACACCAACGGCATGGTGACCAACCGCTACGCCATCGTGTCCTCGACCGACGGTGGCGCCACCTTCAGCGCGCCCTCGTTCGTCACGGATGTGTTTGACGGCAACACCAAGTACCCGGTCTGTCAGGGCAGCCAAACCCTCGACGTCATGTGCGCCCGCATCGACGCCGCCGGCAACCTCGACATCGACCAGAACACCGGGCAGCTCTACATCTCCCTCGCCGACAACCGCAACGGCACCGCGACCGACACCAACAACGACGTCTTCGTGACCACGTCGAACAATGGTGGCCGGAGCTGGAGCAAACCGGTCAACCTCACCGCGGGCTCGGTCGACGACCAGATCTTCCCGTGGCTGTCGGTGACCCCGGACGGCGTGGTCGCCGTGTCCTATTTGGACCGTCGGTACAGTGGGCCCAAACTGTTCGACACCTCGCTGTCGGTATCGGTCAACAACGGCCGCGCCTTCACCACCCGCCGGGTCTCCGAACGCTCATGGAACCCCGACCTCGCCTTCCGCCAGGGCACCTTCATCGGCGACTACACGGGCCTGGCCACCAGCCGTGGCATCGCCATCCCCTGCTGGACCGACGCCCGCTTCGCCGAACCCAACACGACCGACAACAACCCACCCAACCAACAATCCGACATCATGGTCGACGCCGAAACCATCCCCACCCGCCGCTGACCCGATGCGAGCCGGGCGCGCGCCGGACGGCGCGCGCCCGGCTCATCGGA
>JBJMIG010000071.1:0-44063 GCA_045806965.1 Labedaea sp.
GATCATGTTGCTAACCCGCTTGGGCGGCTAGGCTGCCTTCGTCGACACCACTTTCGGTCCAATGGCGGCGCGGCTGTTTGGCCGAAAGTCCCGGTGCCGGTCGGGGGGCACGACCGACTCCAGGGAGGTAGTGACGTGGCTGCCGTCGGCTTAGGTCAGGCCGTTCGAACCACGCCAGCCGGCGTTTTGCCGGCGAACATGGTCCCGCATCCGCGGGAGGAGCTGTTTTCGGTTCTGGTGGTTGATGACCATCCATTGTTGAGGGAGGCGATAGCTGCCCGGCTCACCCAAATGGGTGCGGGCACTGTGCATGAGGCCGCCACGGTGGCCGAGGCGAGAGCGCGAGCATTGGCCACCGGCCCGTGTGACCTCGCGATTCTCGATCTCGGGTTGCCGGACGGTAGCGGTATCGAGCTGGTCACCGAGCTCCGCAGCCATGGTTGGCCGCGGATCGTGGTGCTGGCCTCGTCCGACGACCCGTATGCCGTCCGATCGGCCTTCCAGGCAGGCGCACAGGCCTACCTGCTGAAGTCCGCGTCGCCGATGGTGGTGACCGACGGGGTTCGGCGCGTGCTCGAAGGCGGCGTGTACGCCGACCCGAGTGTCGCCCCGATCCTAGCGACCGGCACCCGGGTACCGGGTACTGACAACACACCCCGCGAGCTTTCCGCCCGCGAGGTCGAGGTACTCCAACTCGTCGCCGACGGCCAGTCCAACAAGGAGATCGGGGAGGGACTGAACCTGTCGGCATTGACGGTGAAGAGTCACCTCTCGCGGATCGGACGCAAGTTGGGCACCGGAGACCGGGCACAGATGGTCGCACTGGCGATGCGGGCCGGTGTGATCCGCTGAACGCGGTTACTCGATCGTAGGAAAGCAAAGTCAAGATCTGCTGGTCTACAACGCCTGCTGGAGACCGTCCCGTAGGGTCATTCGTCGTGGGCACAACAGAGATCGGGGACGGCGCGGCGGCGCGACCCGATCCGGTGCTGCTGACGGAACCTTTCGGCGGTACTCCGGACGTCGTCACGGAGCCCGGCATGCTTGCCGAGGTGTCCGCCGCGATCGCCGCCGGCCAGGGGCCGATCGCGGTGGACACCGAGCGCGCGTCCGGCTACCGGTACTCGCAGCGGGCGTACCTGGTGCAGGTACGCCGTGAGGGCGTCGGCACCGTGCTCGTAGACCCGGTCGCCCTCGGGGACCGAATCGAACCACTGATCGCCGCGCTGTCCGGCGCCGAGTGGGTGCTGCACGCCGCGTCGCAGGACCTCCCCTGTCTGGCCGAGCTCGGGCTGCGCCCGGACCGTCTGTTCGACACCGAACTGGCCGGCCGGCTCGCCGGCTACGACCGGGTCGCCCTCGGCACCCTGGTCGAGCTGTTGCTCGGCTACCGCCTGGAGAAGGGCCACGGAGCCGCCGACTGGTCCCGCCGTCCGCTCCCCCTCGACTGGCTCAACTACGCCGCCCTCGACGTCGAACTGCTGGTGCCGCTGCGTGACGCGCTCGAGGCCGAACTCGAGGCGCAGGGCAAGCTCGACTGGGCGCTCGAGGAGTTCGAGGCGCTCCGGGTCGCCCCGCCCACACCGCCGCGAGCCGAGCCGTGGCGCCGCACCTCGGGCATCCACCGGGTGCGCAGCCCGCGCGGGCTGGCCGCGATTCGCTCGCTCTGGGAGGCCCGCGACACCCTGGCCCGCCAGCGCGACATCGCTCCCGGCCGGATCCTGCCGGACAGCGCCATCGTGCAGGCCGCCGTCACCGCCCCGGAAGACGAGCCGGGCCTGCTCGCGCTGCCGGTATTCCGCGGCCGGGCCCAGCGCCGACTGGCCGATGTCTGGATGCGCGCGCTGCGCACCGCTGCCGCGCTCACCCGGACCGAGCTTCCCGATCCCTCGCCGCCCAACGAGGGTCCGCCGCCGGCAAACCGCTGGTCCGACAAGGATCCGGTGGCGGCGGCCCGGCTTGCCGCGGCCCGCGCCGCGCTCATCGCCATCGCCGAGGCCAACCGGTTGCCGGTGGAGAACCTGCTCCAGCCCGACCTGGTCCGGCGCACCTGCTGGCAGCCGCCGGCCGACCTGAGCGAGGCCGCCGTGGCCGACGCCCTGCGGGCCGGCGGCGCCCGGGAATGGCAGATCGGCCTCACCGTCGAGGCGCTGAGCACCGCGCTCAAGGCGACGCCCGCGACCCCGGTTTAGCGTCACCGGCCGGTGGCACCCTGAGTTCGTGATCAGAGTCGGCACCTCGGGATGGCTCTACCCACCCTGGCGCGGCCGCTACTACCCGAAGGGTCTGGCGCACCGGCGCGAGCTCGAGTACCTCTCCGGGCAGCTCAACTCCGTGGAGATCAACGGATCGTTCTACTCGCTCCAGCGGCCGGCCAGCTACCAGGCGTGGGCCGCGCAGACTCCGGCGGACTTCGTGTTCGCGGTCAAGGGCGGGCGGTTCATCACGCACATGAAGCGACTGCGCGACGTGGCGACCCCGCTGGCGAACTTCTTCGCCTCCGGACCGCTGGCCCTCGGCGCCAAGCTCGGCCCGGTGCTCTGGCAGTTGCCGCCGAGCCTGCGCTTCGATCCGGACCTGCTGGCCGGGTTCTTCGACCTGCTGCCCCGCAGCACCGCCGAGGCCGTCGAGCTGGCCAAGCGGCGCGACCACCGGTTGGACGACCGGGACTGGCTGACCACAGACGCCGACCGGCCGATCCGGCACGCGCTGGAGGTCCGGCACCCCACCTTCGTCGAGCCCGGCTTCCTCGACCTGCTCCGCGAGCACCGCATCGCGCTGGTCGTCGCCGACACCGCCGGCAAGTTCCCCTACCTGGAGGATGTCACCGCCGACTTCAGCTATGTCCGGCTGCACGGCGATGAGGAGCTCTACGTCAGCGACTACTCCGAGGCCGCGCTCGACGTGTGGGCCAAGCGGATTCGGGAGCTGCTGGCCGCCGCCGGGGACACCTACGTCTACTTCGACAACGACGTGGACGCGCACGCGCCGTGGAACGCCATCGCGCTGGCGCACCGGCTGGGCCTGTCCAACGCGCGAGTCTCGCGCTCAGGCAACTGAGTGCTGCGCTCAGGCAACCGAGTCGCGCGTCCGGGCGAAGTTGTCGGGGGTGCCGCGTTGCTGGAGCGCGCGACTCGCTTGCTGGAGCGCGAGACTCGCGGGTGGGGTCAGCCGGACGGCAGGGAGACCGTGACGGACAGGCCGCCGCCCGGCACCGCCTCCGCGGACACCTGACCGTGATGGGCCAGCACAACGGCCCGCACGATGGACAGGCCGAGGCCGGTGCCGGACTGCGCGGTGCGGTCCACGCCGCCGCGCCGGAACGGCTCGAACAGCTCCGCCACCCGGTCCCGTTCGACCGCGGCGCCGGAAGAGTGGACCCGAAGGCAGGACGCGGCCGGGCCCGGGTCCACCCGCACCTCGATCCAGCCGCCGTCCACGTTGTGCCGAACCGCGTTCTCCAGCAGGTTGCCGGCCACCCGCTCGAGCAGCGCCGGGTCGCCGACCGCGGGTGCGGAGTCACCGAGGAACGTCGCGCTGATCCGGCGGCGCTCGGCGTCGGCCCGGATCGGCTGCCAGGCGGCGGCCACCACGGTCGCCAGGTCCACCGGCTCGGCCGCGCCGATGCCAAGGCCGTCGGTGCGGGCCAGCAACAGCAGCGCCTCGACCAGCTGGCCGGCGCGCAGCGTCGCGGCCCGGACCACCTCGGCCATCCGGCGCAGCTCCTCGACGTCGGCGTCCGGGTCGGCCAGGGTCACGTCCAGCTCGGTCCGGATCACCGCGAGCGGGGTACGCAGCTCGTGACTGGCGTTGGCGACGAAATGGCGCTGCGACGAGAACGCCGCCTGTAGCCGCCCGAGCATGGCGTCGAACGTGTCAGCCAGCTCGGCGACCTCGTCGCGGGGGCCGCGATGGCCGATCCGCTCGCCGAGCGACTCGACGGAGAGCCGCTGCGCGGTGGCCGTCACGTCCCGCAGCGGCTGGAGCACCCGGCCGGTGATCGTCCAGGCGAGCAGCCCGGTGGCCACCACGACGCAGACGAACGCGATCGAGCCGGCCACCAGCACCCGGTCCCTGGCGTAGGCACGCAGCGCATCCGCCACCGCCGAGCCCTCCACCTGCACCCCGCCGACCACGACCGGGGTGCCGGGGGGCAGCGCCGGCACCGACGCGCCGACATCGCCGGCGAGCAGCCAGCCGAGCCACAGCAACAGCGCGCTGACCAGCGCTACCAGGCCGATGGTCAGCAGGGTGATGCGCGCCCGTAGCCCTGGTCCCCGCCGTCGCCCCGGCTCAGCCGCCATCTGCCCGGCCGGCCACCGGCACCCGATAGCCCGAGCCAACCACGGTCTCGATGATGCCCGGCTCGCCCAGCTTCTTGCGCAGCGTCATGACCGTGACCCGGACGGTGGTGGTGAACGGGTCGGCGTTCTCGTCCCACACCCGCTCCAGCAGCTCCTCACTGCTCACCACGGAGCCACCGGCGGCGAGCAGCACCTCGAGCACGCCGAACTCCTTGCGGGTGAGCTCCACCGGCGTGCCGGCCCGGCGCACCGTGCGCCGCGCCGGGTCCAGCTCGACGTCGCCGGCCAGCAGGATCGGCGGGGTCACCGGGGTCGCCCGGCGGGCCAGCGCGCGCACCCGAGCGACCAGCTCGGGAAAGGCGAACGGCTTGGCCAGGTAGTCGTCGGCGCCGAGGGACAGGCCCTCGACCCGCTCCGCGACCGCAGCGCTCGCGGTCAGCATCAGCACCCGGGTGAGCGCCCCGGACCGGACGATCTCCCGGCACAGCTCGTCGCCGGACATTCCGGGCAGGTCGCGATCGAGCACGATCACGTCGTACCGGGTGATGGACGCCTTCTCGTGGCCCTCGTCGCCGGTCAGCGCCACGTCGACGGCCATGCCCTCCCTACGCAGGCCGCGCGCCACGGCCTCGGCCAGCGCCTGCTCGTCCTCCACGATCAGAATCCGCACATCATCACCGTTCCACAGCCGCGCCGACCACCCTCGCCCGGCATCTGGAACGACCCTGCGGCGCGCCGGGTTCCCGGCGCGCCGGGTCAGCGGTTCCCGCGCTCCTCGATGGACTGCTCGGCATCGGCGGGACGCACCCCGATGCGGTCGGCCGCCCACTCGGTGATCCGCCTGGCCACATCCTGCGCGGTGAGGCCGAGCCGGACGAACACCTCCGAGCGGGTGCCCTGGGCGTGGAACTCGTTCGGAATGCCGAAGTCGCGCAGCGGCACGTCCAGGTCGGCGTCCCGCAGCGCCGCGGCCAGCGCCCAGCCGAACCCGCCGTGCCGGCCGCTGTCCTCAACGGTGACCACCAGCCGGTGCCCGGCGGCGAGCTCGACCAGCTCGCCGGGGACCGGGAAGATCCACCTGGGGTCGACGACGGTGACCCCGATGCCCTGTGCCGCCAGCCGGCTGGCGGCCGCCAGGCCGAGTTCCGCGAACGCACCGACCGTGACCAGCAGCACGTCGTCGTTGTCGCCGGGGCCGGGGCGACGCAGCACGTCCACCGAGCCGACCCGGTCGATCGCCGGCACCTCGTCGCCGACCGCCGCCTTCGGGAAGCGCAGCACGGTCGGCCCGTCGTCGACCGCGACCGCCTCCCGCAGCTCCGCCGCCAGGGTCAGCGCGTCGCGCGGCGCGGCCACCCGCAGACCGGGCACGACGCCGAGGATGGACAGATCCCACATGCCGTGATGGCTGGCTCCGTCCGGCCCGGTGATCCCGGCCCGGTCGAGCACCAGGGTCACCGGCAGCCGGTGCAGCGCGACGTCCATCAGCACCTGGTCGAACGCCCGGTTGAGGAAGGTCGAGTAGACCGCGACCACCGGGTGCAGCCCGGCCATCGCCATGCCGGCCGCCGAGGTGACGGCGTGCTGCTCGGCGATGCCCACGTCGAAGCAGCGCTCCGGGAACGCCTCGGCGAACGGAGCGAGGCCGGCGGAGCGCAGCATGGCCGCGGTGATCGCCACCAGGTCCGGCCGCTGCGCGCCGATGGCGGCCAGTTCGGTGGCGAACACGCTGGTCCAGGACTCGGCCTTCGGCCCGGCCATCGGCCGCCCGGTGAGCGGGTCGATCGGGTCGGTCTGGTGCATCTGGTCGACTTCGTCGTTCTCGGCGAGTGGGAAGCCGCAGCCCTTGCGGGTCACCGCGTGCACCACCACCGGGCCGCCGAACTCACGCGCCCGGCGCAGCGCCGCCTCGAGCGCGGCGATGTCGTGCCCGTCCACCGGGCCCAGGTACTTCAGCCCAAGGTCCTCGAACATCATCTGCGGGCTGAGCGCATCCTTGATCGCCTTCTTGGCCGCGTGCAGTGCCAGGTAGACGGGCTTGCCGACCACCGGGGTGCCCTGCAGCACCCGCTTGCCGCTCTCCAGCGCCTTCTCGTACACCGGCCTGGTCCGCAGCGTCGCGAGGTGGTCGGCCAGGCCGCCGATGGTCGGCGAGTAGGACCGGCCGTTGTCGTTCACCACGATCACCACGGGCCGGTCCCGGCCGGCCGCGATGTTGTTCAGCGCCTCCCAGCACATCCCGCCGGTCAGCGCGCCGTCCCCGACCACGGCCACGACGTGGCGCCGGTCGCCGCGCAGCGCGAACGCCTTGGCCAGACCGTCCGCGTAGGACAGCGCGGTCGAGGCGTGGCTGTTCTCCACCAGGTCGTGTTCGCTTTCCGCCCGGCTCGGATAGCCCGAGATGCCGTGCTGCTTGCGCAGCCCGCCGAACTGAGCCTGCCGGCCGGTGAGGATCTTGTGCACATAGCTCTGGTGGCCAACGTCGAAGACCACCGCGTCGCGTGGCGAGGTGAACACCCGGTGCAACGCCAGGGTCAGCTCCACCACGCCCAGGTTCGGGCCGAGGTGGCCACCGGTCCTGGTCACGTTGTCCACCAGGAACTGCCGAATCTCGGCGGCCAACTGGTCGAGGTCGCCGTGGGTCAGCCGGTTCAGATCAGACGGTCCGCGCACGGACTCCAGCAACGTCACACGCACTCCGTTCGCAAGCGATCGCCTAGGAAGGCCGGTCTCCTTCGGACTGTGCCGGGTTCCCGCCCGTAGCCGACTCGACCAGTTTACGAGTGGTCCTCGGCGGCGCGCCTCACCCCGGTAAGGTCATACGTCACACGCAGGGGATGCATGAAGCGGGGACTGAGGTACGTGAGTGAGCCGCTGCCGGCCATGGACCAGGCGGAGCAGGACGGGCTGACCCGGCAGGTCGGCCGTGCGCTGCTGGCCGTGGCGCCGCCGGGCTGGACCGAGATCCGCGCCGAGTACCGCTCGGTCGGCCGGCACATCGAGGTGGACGTGACGGTGACCGGCCCGGACGGGGTGGGACACCCGATGCGGCCGCCGATGGAGGTGGTCGACGGCCTCGGCCGGATGCGCCACGGCATGTACCGCCCCGGTCGCGGGACCTGGCTCTCCGCGGTCTACCTGCTCGAACCGCCGAGCAGCTTCAGCGTGGAGTTCGAACCGGACGTGGAGCCGCGCTGGCGCCGGCTGCCCCCGCCGATCGGTTTCCAGGACGAGCTGCGCTTCTACCCGCGCGCGGACCAGAACATCCCGCTCTGGCTGCGCCAGCGGGCCGGGCTGGCGCCGATGCCGGCGCCGCAGGAGGGGATGCCGCACCCGCCCGGCGCCGCGCCGCACACGGTCCCGCCCTGGGCAGCGGGGCCACCGCCGGGCCCGCAGTACGTTGATCCCCGGCAGCCGCCGGCCGGCTGGGCACCGCCCCAGCAGCAGAACGGCTAGCCGCAAGGTGACAGGCCGGTAGGGCGCAAGGTCACCTTGATGCGGTTCTGCACGCGCAAGGTGACATTCCGCTGTATCTCACCGCGGTACCAGCAGCGCGACGCACTCCACGTGATGGGTCATCGGGAACGCGTCGAACGCGCGCAGCCGATCCAGCCGGTAGCCCGCCTCGGCGAAGGTGGCCACGTCCCGGGCCAGCGCCGCCGGGTCACAGGCGACGTAGACCACCCGGGCCGGGCCGGCGGCCGCGATGGCCTCGACCACCGCCCGGCCGGCGCCCTTGCGCGGTGGGTCCAGCACCACCACCTGCGGTGCCGGCAGGCCGGCCGCGGCGAGCACCCGCTCCACCCGGCCGTGGAACACCCGAACGGCCGGCAGGTCGGCCAGGTTCGCGGCGGCCTCCTCGGCCGCCACCTCGGTGGACTCGACGGCGACCACCGTCCCGTCTGGACCGACCGCCTCGGCCAGCACCGCGGCGAACAATCCCACCCCGGCGTAGAGATCCCAGGCACACGATTCGGGCGCCGCGGCCGACCACTGCGCCACCACCTCGGCGAGCACGTCCGCGGCGTCAGGGTGTACCTGCCAGAACCCGTGTGCGGAGAGCCGCCAGTCGCGCCGCACGGCCCGCTCGAGCGCCTCCCCCGAACCGCTGACCCGCTTCGCCCGGCGGCCGGTCAACTCGCTGACGTGCAGCTGCCCCAACGCGTCGAGGGTCACCTCGAGCTCGGCGCCCTTGGTCCAGCTTCGCTCGGCCACCACGTCGACCGTGCCCGGCGCGGCGATCGGGCAGTCGGTCACCGGCACCACGGCGTGGCTGCGATGCGGGTGGAACCCGGCGCGGCCGTCCGCGTCGACCGCGAGGCGGGTCCGGGAACGCCAGCGCAGCAGCCCGCCGGGCAGCTCCTCGACCTCGACCTCGAGGTCGAGTCCGGCCAGCCGGCGCAGTTGCTCACGCACCACGAAGGCCTTGAGCACCCGCTGCTCCGCGCCGGAAGCGTGCTGCCAGTCGCAGCCGCCGCAACCGCCGGGGACGGCGACCGGACAGGACGGCTCGACCCGGTGCGCGGAGGCGACGAGCACCTCGACCGCGTCACCCCGGCAGAACGAGCCGCCACGGTCCTCGGTCACCTCGACCACGACCCGCTCACCTGGCAGCGCGTGCCGGACGAACACCACCCGGCCCTCGGCCCTGGCCACGCAGTGTCCGCCGTGTGCCACCGGCCCGACCTCGACCTCGAAGCGCCGCCCGGCCCAGTCAGTCATGGCCGGCCAGGTGCCGCAGCACGTCCTCGACGGACAGGTCCTGGTCGTCCTTGTCCGCCGCGAGCCGGTCGAACACCGCCGCCGCGCCGGTGGCCAGCTCGGGCGGCAGTCCGACCGCGGCGAACGACTCGGCCGCCTCCAGCAGCTCCGGCGCCCAACGCCAGGCCCGGGCGGCCACACTGGGCAGCCGGTGCGTCTTGGCCAGCGCGCTGCTGCCGTCCACGGCCGCCTCGGCCCGCAGCGCCTCGCCCACGCCGTACCGCTCGGCGAGGGCGTGGCTCACCGCGGCCAGCGCGTGGCTCGCCTTGTTGTACGAGCCGTAGGCCATCTTCAGCGCGCTGGCGTCGCCGATCCGCTCGCTCAGCGCCACCGCTCGCGCGTGGCCGCCCTCGAACAGCGCCCGCACCCGGCGCACCACGGCGCCGGGACCGGACAGGTACACCCGGGCGTGGGTGCCGGGACCGGGCGGCGGCCCGATGATCGATCCGTCCACCACGGACCCGAGCCGCTCCCCGATCCGCACCATCCGATGTGGACTGATCGCGTTCGCGTCCACATAGACACCGGCGAAGCCAGCCTCCGCCACCCGCAGCGCCACCTCCTCGGCGGCCGCCGGCGGGCAGACCGACAACACCACCTCGCTGCCGGCGAGCAGCTCGGCCAGCGTGTCCACGCCGCGCAGACCGGCCTGCTCGGCCCGGCGCCTGGTGCGTTCGCCACGACCGGCGGTGCACCACAGCACCTCCTGGCCGGCGGCGGTCAGCTGGGCGCCGATCGCCGCGCCCATCTGGCCGGGGTGCAGCAGGCCGATCACCGTTTCTCCCCGTTCGGGCCGTCCTTGGTGAACAGACCGCGGCGGATCGCGCCCGGGGCGAGCACCGCCCGGTCGTGCACCTTGTCCGAGGAGGCGAGCTGCCACGGCACACTGGTCACCATCACGCCCGGCTGGAACAGCAGCCTTCCCTTGAGCCGCAACGCACTCTGGTTGTGCAGGAACTGCAACCACCAACGGCCGACGACGTACTCCGGGATGAACACGGTCACCACGTCGCGCGGGTTGTCGGTGCGCACCCGCTTCACGTAGTCCAGCACCGGCTTGGTGATCTCGCGGTACGGCGACTCGATCACCTTGAGCGGTATCGAGAAGCCCTGCTTGTCCCAGGCCGCCACCAGCGACCTGGTGTCCGCGTCGTCCACGTTCACCGTCACCGCTTCGAGCACGTCCGGCCGGCTCGCCTTGGCATAGGCCAGCGCCCGCTTGGTCGGCAGGTGCAGCCGGGACACCAGCACGATGGCGTGGTTGCGGGACGGCGGCCCGGCCGGTCCGGCGTCCTCGGCGGCCCGCAGCTCGGCGGTCACCCGGTCGTAGTGCCGCCGGATCGCGGTCATCAGCGCGTAGATCGCGGCCATGGCGGCGATCGCGATCCAGGCGCCGTGGCTGAACTTGGTGATCAGTACGACCACGAGCACGCTGGCCGTCATCACCAGGCCGAACGTGTTTATCGCCTGCGAACGGCGCATCCTGCGCCGCTCGGCGGGATCGGTTTCGTTTCGCAGCAACCGGTTCCAGTGCCGGATCATCCCGGTCTGGCTCATCGTGAACGACACGAACACGCCCACGATGTAGAGCTGGATGAGCCTGGTCACCTCGGCGTCGAACGCGATCACCAGGATGATCGCGAACGCGGCGAGACCGACGATCCCGTTGGAGAACGCCAGCCGGTCGCCCCGGGTGTGGAGCTGGCGGGGCAGGTAGCGGTCCTGCGCCAGGATCGAGCCGAGTACCGGGAATCCGTTGAACGCGGTGTTCGCGGCCAGCACCAGGATCAGCGCGGTCACCCCGGTGACGAAGTAGAACCCGAGCGGGAAACCGGAGAACACCGCGTCGGCCACCTGGGCGACCAGGGTCTTCTGCTGGTAGCCGGGCGGCGCCCCGCCCAACTGCTTGGCCGGATCCTCGGCAATCTTCGCGCCGGTCATCTGCGCCAGCACGATGATGCCCATCAGCATGGTGACCGAGATCAGACCCATCAACAGCAACGTGGTGGCCGCGTTGCGGGACTTCGGTTTACGGAACGCCGGCACGCCGTTGCTGATCGCCTCGACGCCGGTCAGCGCGGCGCAGCCGGAGGAGAACGCGCGCAGCACCAGGAAAACCATCGCCAGGCCCATCAGCTGGTCACCCTCGGCGTGCAGCTCGAAACCCGCGCTCTCGGCGGGCATCTCCTCACCGAGCACCACGCCGCGGAACAGTCCGAACGCGACCATGCCGAGCACTCCGGCCATGAACGCGTAGGTGGGTACCGCGAACATGGTGCCAGACTCGCGGATCCCGCGCAGGTTCAACGCGGTCAGCACCACGATCGCGGCCACCGCGAAGGCCGCCTTGTTGTCGGCGACGAACGGCAGCGCGGACCCGATGTTCGACGCGGCGGAGGTGATCGACACGGCGACCGTCAGCACGTAGTCGACCAACAGCGCGCTGGCCACCACCAGCCCGGCGCGGCGGCCCAGGTTGACCGTGGCGACCTCGTAGTCACCGCCGCCGGATGGATAGGCCCGCACGTTCTGCCGGTAGCTGGCCACCACGGTGAGCATGACCACGACGACGATCAGCCCGATCCACGGCGCGATGGCATAGGCCGACAGCCCGGCGACCGAAAGCACCAGGTAGATCTCCTCCGGCGCGTAGGCCACCGACGACATCGCGTCGGAGGCGAACACTGGCAAGGCGATCCGCTTGGACAACAGCGTGTGCGCCAGGCGATCACTGCGGAACGGCCGTCCCACCAGCAGTCGCTTCGTGGCGGTTGCGAGCTTGGGCACGGAAGCACAGCGTAGGCGGTGGGTTCACCTCATCGGAGCAGCCACCCGTCGGGGTCCTCGGTACCGGGCGATAGCGTGATGACGTGCGCTCAGGAGGAGGCGATCCGTGCACCTGGTGATCATGGGCTGTGGTCGGGTCGGCAGCTCCGTCGCGGCGGCCCTCGAACGGCTCGCCCACACGGTGGCGGTGATCGACAAGGACGGCCAGGCGTTCCGCAGGCTCGGCAGCGACTTCCACGGCCAGCAGGTCGTCGGCAACGGCTTCGACCGGCAGGTACTCATCGAGGCGGGCATCGAGCGGGCCGGCGCGTTCGCCGCGGTGTCCAGCGGTGACAACTCCAACATCATCTCGGCCCGGGTGGCCCGGGAGACGTTCGGCGTCGAGCACGTGGTCGCGCGGATCTACGACCCGAAGCGGGCCGAGGTGTACGAGCGGCTCGGCATCCCCACCGTCGCGACCGTGCCGTGGACGACCGACCGGCTGATGCGCACGCTGCTGCCCGACGGCGTCGCCGCCGCGTGGCGCGATCCGACCGGCAAGGTGGCCGTCCTCCCGGTTCCGGTGCACGAGGGCTGGTTCGGGCGCACGGTGCGCGAGTTGCAGGACACGATCGGCGCCAGGGTGGCGTTCATCATGCGGTTCGGCACCGGAGTGCTCCCCCAGACCAAGACCGTGATCCAGGCCGACGACCAGGTCTACGTCGCCGCGCTGTCCGGCACCGTCAGTGACGTCACCGCCGCGGCCGCCCAGCCACCCGAGGAGGGTTCCTGATGCGGGTCGCGATCGCCGGTGCCGGCGCGGTCGGCCGGTCCATCGCCGCCGAGCTGATCGCCGGTGAGCATCAGGTGATGCTGATCGAGCGCGAGGCGCGGCAGTTCGAGCCGCACACCGTCGAGCAGGCCGAATGGGTGCTCGCCGACGCCTGCGAGCTGGCCTCGCTCGAGGAGGCCGGGATCCAGACCTGCGACGTGGTGATCGCGGCGAGCGGCGACGACAAGGTCAACCTGGTGGTCTCGCTGCTGGCCAAGACGGTGTTCGCGGTGCGCCGGGTGGTGGCCAGGGTGAACGACCCGGCCAACGAGTGGCTGTTCAACGAGGCCTGGGGGGTGGACGTCGCGGTGTCCACCCCGCGCATGCTCGCCGCCATGGTCGAGGAGGCGGTCAGCGTCGGTGACCTGGTGCAGCTGCTCACCCTGCGCCAGGGCCAGGCGAACCTGGTTGAGATGACACTGCCGGCGGACACGCCGCTGGCCGGACGCGCGGTCCGCGAGCTGCACCTGCCGAGGGATGCGGCGCTGGTCACCATCCTGCGCGGCGGCCGGGTCATCGTGCCGCAGCCGGACGATCCACTCGAGGCCGGCGACGAGCTCCTGTTCGTCGCCTCCGCCGACGTGGAGAACGAGATCAGGGCGGCACTGGGCTACAAGGCGAAGTAGCCCTCAGGGCTCGGTGGCCGGCTCGCCGCTGTACTTGGCCCGAAGCCGGGCCTCGATCGCCTGGTCGTCCTCCGCTATGCCGCGCTTCAGGTCGCGGACCTGGTGTCCGGCCCGCCGCACCGCCCACACCGTGACCAGCAGGGCAAGTGCGGTGAGCGGATAGCCCATGGCGATCCGGGCGAAGGCCAGCCAGCCGGTCTGATCCTCGTTGTAGAGCCAGCGCTGCACGATGAACCGGGCGAAGAACACCGCGGCCCAGGACAGCGTCGCCAGGTCGTAGCTCCGCATCGAGCGCCGGTCCGAGCGCCAGTCCATGCCGTGGCCGTTGAGCAGGCTCCAGATCACGCCGGCGAGCGGCCAGCGGACCGCCACGGAGACCGCGAAGATGCTGCCGTAGATCAGGCTGGCCCAGATGCCGAGCAGGAAGAAGCCCTTGGCCGAGCCGGTCCGGTAGGCGATGAACGCGGCCACCGCGACGCCGAAGAAGCCGGAGATGGCCGGTTGCAGCGGCTGCTTGCGCACGATCCGCACCACCGTGATGAGCAGCGCACTGCCCACCGCGGTCCAGATCGCGGGTTGCAGGGAGAAGATCGAGTTGACCAGCACGAAAACGAGCACCGGGACCGAGGAGTAGACCAAGCCGCTGAGGCCGCCCATCTCCTCGAGCAGAGTTCGTCCCGGCGCTTGCGCCGCGGCATCCCCCGTCTCCGCCGTGGGGTCCCCGGCATCGGCCTTGGCGTCCCCGGTATCGGCCGGGGCGTCCTCTCGCGGTTCTGTCATGTGGCCATCTGCAGTTCGTAGTAGGGGTTGTAGAGCACCTTGCGGCCGTCCCGCACGGCGAGCCGGCCGCGCGCCTTGATCGTCCGGCCTGGTTCGATCCCCGGGATCCGGCGCCGGCCGAGCCAGACGAGGGTCACCCCCTCGGTGCCGTCGAACAGCTCCGCCTCGAACGTCGCCACCGCATCGCGGGGACAAAGCTCGACCGAGCGTAGCCGACCGAAGACGGTCACCTCATCTCCGGACTTGCAGTCGCAGGCCCGCTGCGCCCCCTGCGCCTCGGCGTTCTCCGACAGGTCGTCGGCGTCAAGCACATCGACATCGGTGGTCAACTTCTTGACCAGCCGACGCCAATATCCATCCCCCTTGTTGCTCATGTGCTCGCTCCTGTACGTGGGGCCGGCCCCGACTCTGGCCCGTGCAGAATCAGCGTAGCTGCGTGAGCCACGGCCGAGTGAACGATCGGAATGCGAGTGTGACCCGGAACCAGACCGCCCCGAGCGATCCAGCCGGACTGGCCGTGCTGCTCCCCGGCACCGGTTCCGACGAGGTGTTCGTCCGGTCGGTCTTCGAGGTTCCGCTGGCCGCCGTCGGGTTCCGGGTGCGCACCCCACGACCGGAGGCGGGTCACGAGCTGGCCGCCGGCTACCTCGCCGCGCTGGACCGGGCCGCCGAGGAGAGCGAGAGCGGGGTGCTGGCCGGCGGCGTCTCCTTCGGCGCACACCTGGCCGCCGAGTGGGCGCTGCGCAACCCGGACCGGTGCGCGGGGCTGCTGCTCGCCTTGCCGGCGTGGAGCGGCGCGCCGGGGGACTCGCCGGCCGCGATGGCCGCGCGGCACGGCGCGGACTCGGTCCGCGCCGGCGGGGTGGACGCCGCGCTCGCGGCCATCGACGGCTCGGTCGCCCCCTGGCTGGCCGCCGAGCTCGGCCGCGCCTGGCGGCGCTACGGTCCCGGCCTCACCGACTCGCTGCTGGCCGCCGCCGAGCGGCCCGCGCCCACCCTCGCCGAGCTGGCCGGGCTGGACGTGCCGGTCGGGGTGGCCGGCTGCGTGGACGACCAGGTGCACCCGGTCGCGGTGGCGCGGCAGTGGTCCTCGGCTTCGCGTCGGGGCGCGCTGTGCACCACCCGGCTGGACATCGTCGGCGCGGACCCGGAGGCGCTCGGCCGGGCCGCGGTGCTCGCCTGGCTGCGTGCCGGCGGCCGGCCGGTCTGACCCAGTTGGGGAGCTAACCGCGCTCCGCCAAGGCCAGCGCCCCGCCCAGCCCGATCATGGTGACCCCGGTGGCCACCCGCTGCCGGCCGCGCCACCTCGCGCTGCCGAGCAGTCGGGCGCCGAGACCCCCGGCGAACACCGCCACCGACAGGTCGACCGCCAGCGCCATGGCCACGGCGATCACTCCGAGCAGGGCGAACACCAGCGGGACCGGCGCCGCCCCCTGGTGCACGAAGTGCGGCAGGAAGGCCAGGAAGAACAACGCGGTCTTGGGGTTGAGCAGCTCGCTCAGCACGCCCTGCAGCAGCACCGAGCCGGTGGCCGCACGCCGCTCACCGGCCAGTTCGGCGAACCGGACGTGGTCGCGGTCGAGCAGGGCCCGCACGCCCAGGTAGACCAGGTAGCCGGCGCCGAGCAGTTTGACCACGGTGAACGCGGTCGCCGAGGCGGCAAGCACGGCGGAGAGGCCGACCGCGGCAGCCGCGACGTGGGCCAGCGCGCCGATCCCGTTGCCGAGGGTGGACCGGATGCCGTCGGCCCGGCCTCCGCGCAGACTCCTGGCCAGCACGTAGAGCATCCCCGGCCCGGGGATGACCGCGAACAGCGTCGCGGCCCCGAGGAAGACCAGCCAGTCGGTCGAGGTCGGCACGGGTCGAGGCTAGCGGAGCGACCTCGCGGGCGGTGCCTGAGCGGAGCGACCTCAGCGCGGCGGTACAGCGCGGCGGTACAGCGCAAGGTGACATTCCGCGTTTAGAAGCGCAGGAAGGTCACCTTCCGCTGTACCGGTGTTGCCTGAGCGCGCGACTCGCTTGCCCGAGCGCGCGACTCGCGAGCGGGTGGTGCCTGAGCGTGCGGTTAGCCGGGGCCTTCCTCGGTCTGAGCCTGCGCGATGTGCTCGGCGATCGCCTCGGGCAGGTCGATCGGCAGCGGGGTGCGCACCGGCATGGGCTGGCTGCCGCGCACCACGACGGTGCCCTGCAACAGGTCGCGCAGTGCGGCCGCACTGGCCCGCGCCCGGTCCGGCGGCCCGGCCACCACGCCACGGAGCATCCACCTGGGGCCGTCCACGCCGATGAAGCGCAGCACCACCTGGCCGAGCGCGGCGACCAACTCCTGGCCCCACTCGCCCGCCTCGCTGTGCACGGCGGCACCGTCGCCGCGCAGCTGGGTGGCCAGCTCGCCGCAGATCTCCTCCCACAGCCCGCTGGACTTGGGCGCGGCGTACGCGTTCAGGGTGAACTGGCCGTTCGGGGTGATCACGTGCACCGCCCGCACCGGACCGGCCGGATCCATCTCCACCTGAAGCTGCGCGCCGTCTGGCACCGGCAGCCGCAGCGAGCCGAGGTCCAGCCGGGACACCCCGTCGTCCGGGGCGTCCTCCTCGTCGTGCGGCCCGAGCTCGGCGGCGAGCGACCCCTCGACGTGGTATTCGCCGTAATCGCCGTGGTCGCCGTGTCCATGATCCACATGGGCCGCGGCGGTATCCGACTCCTCGGCGTCCCGATCGCGACGTCGGCCGAACAGTCCCACTGAGCTAGTCCTCCGTCCGGGGGGAAGCGGTCAGCATGGGGTGCCCGCCGGTCGAGCCGTAGCCACCGGCGCCCCGCTCTGAGTCTGCCAAGCGGTTCACTTCCCGGAACACCGCCTGTTCCACCCGCTGCACCACCAGTTGGGCCACCCGGTCGCCGCGGCGCAGCTCGACCGGCGCGCTGAGATCGTGGTTGATCAGGCAGATCCGGATCTCGCCCCGGTAGCCGGCGTCGATCGTGCCCGGGGTGTTCACCACGGAAAGCCCGACCCGCGCGGCGAGTCCGGACCGGGGGTGCACGAACCCGGCATAGCCCTCCGGAATGGCCAGCGCGATGCCGGTGCCGACCACCGCCCGCTCCCCGGGACCGATCACCACGTCGGAGGTGGTCACCAGGTCCGCGCCGGCATCGCCGGGGCGGGCGTAGGACGGGAGCGGCACATCGGGGTCGAGACGGGTCAGCAGGACCTCCACGCTGGGCACGAGCGGCGAGACTACCCTGAACTCGTGCATGACCCAGGCAGTGGCACGGAGAGCACCGACGCGACCACCGGGGTGCCGGGCGGCGCGGAACCCGCGGAACACTACGTTGAGCGGCTCTACGTCACCTGGTACTGGTGGCCGTTGCCGCTGCTCGCCGCCACGATCCTGGCCGCGGAGATCCACAGCGGATACGGCGGGGTGCGGGCCTGGCTGCCCTACGTGGTGCTGATCCCGCTCACCGCGGGCCTGATCTTCCGGTTGGGCTCGGCCCGGATCGCCGTCGAGGACGGCGAGTTGTGGGTCGGTGCCGCCCGCCTGCCCCTTGCCTCGGTCGGCGCGGTCGAGGTCTTCACCGCCGCGGCCAAACGCCGCGTGCTCGGTCCCAACCTCGACCCCGCCGCCCTGGTACTGCACCGGGGTTGGGTCGGACCGGTGCTGCGGGTGCAGCTCACCGATCCGACCGGATCGATCCCCTATTGGCTGTTCAGCAGCCGACGCCCCGAACGGCTTGCCGAGATCCTCCGTACCGCGACTTGAGCGGTGCTTGACCGGTGCTTGAGCTGGTCGGCTCAGGCACGCTCAGACAGGCTCAGACACAGTCGCGGCAGATGAACTGCCCATTGCGTTCCTCGGATAGCCGGCTCCGGTGGTGCACAAGGAAACAAACCGAACAGGTGAACTCGTCGGCCTGCTTCGGCACCACGCGGACGGTGAGATCCTCCCCGGACAGCCCGGACAGGTCGGCACCTGGCAGTTCGAAGTTCTCGGCGGTGTCCGACTCGTCGACGTCGACGACGCCGGACTGGGTCTCGTTGCGGCGAGCCTTCAACTCCTCGAGGGAGTCTTCCGCCAGGTCGTCGGCCTCACTCCGGCGTGGAGCGTCGTAGTCGGTTGCCATCTTCTTCACCCCTGCAACTTGAACCTCAAGATGTGCTTCAGAACTGTCTGTGCCGCACGTCAACGCTCAAGGGCTCTGGTTTGTGCCCGGCAGCGTCGAGGACGGCCAACTCGCACGTCGCACCATGATTTTCGAGATCCGGAATCGATTCTGTTGATACTTCTGGCGACGGGAGCGCGCAGAGGGTAGCCCATCGAACGCCTGGTTGGGCGCCGACGCCACCCATCGGGCTCGGGATTGTTGCGAGATCCTCGCCACCCGTCGCGCACCGCCGGCCCGGCCCCGAGATCCACTCTTGCTGACCGGACGGTTACGTGGTGCGATGCCTCCGGGAACTACTGTTCGCGCTCGGCTCGTAGCCGGCGGCGACCAGCAGGTCGGCCGCCCATGAAGTCGCTCGAATCGCCCATGAACACCTAGGCGCGGCGCCGGCGAATCGGGTATATGGGTGTAGGGCGTACTGCATGGGGGAGGGAGGGGCTCGTGGCGGGCGTGAAGGTGGTCCGAAATGTCCGATCACAACGGTACCGCAAGCGCCGGCCGCTGCCCGCGATGCTCGTGATCCTGGTGCTCGGCGTGGTCGCCACCGTTGTCTGGCTCAAAGTGCTCGGCTCCGCGAAGGACGACGCGGGCGCGGTGCGCTGCACGGCACCGGGCCGTCCGCCGGCCACCGTGCCCGGCCAGCAGCCGACCACCCTCGGCCAGTCGCTCGGCCAGGAGGCACTGGACCGCACCGGCCCGTTGCCACCGTCCCAGGCGCTGGTGCGGGTGGTGAACGCCAGCACCCAGAAGGGTCAGGCCGCGGAGACCACCGAGGCACTGCGCCAACTCGGCTTCAGCCAGGTCGCGGCGCCGAACAACGACCCGCTCTACCCCGGGCTCGACCTCGACTGCCGGGCGCAGATCCGGTTCGGCCAGCCGGGCATCGCCGCGGCTCGCACGCTCAGCCTGGTCGAGCCGTGCGCCGAGCTGGTCAAGGACGATCGCCAGGACGGCACCGTTGACCTGGCCATCGGCAAACGGTTCGACGACCTGCACCCGAAGCAGGAGGCCCGCCGGGTGCTCGAGCAGCTCAGCGAGTGGGCGGTGCAGCACCCCGAGGCGCAGGGTGGCCTGCAGGGCAACCCGGAGGCCGCGCCCGACCTGGACGTCGCCCAGCTTGCCGCGGCCCGGCAGGTCAGCTGCGGCTGAACCGTTACAACTCGACGAGCCCGCAGTCCGCCATCGCCTCGGTCAGCGCGTCGGCCACCCCAGGGGCGGCGGCCATCAGCAGGTCGGCGCCCGACCCGTCGCCATTCGCGCCGGGCACCCGAACCCGGGCGCCGGCCTCCTCGGCGATCAGCGCGCCGGCCGCCCAGTCCCACCGGGCCAGGCCGTGCTCGAAGTACCCGTCCACCCAGCCGGCCGCGACCGCGCACAGGTCCAGCGCGGCGGACCCGCTGCGCCGGATGTCCCGGATCCGCCCGATCAGCGCGGCGACTCCGGCGGCCTGCCGCCTGCGCCGCTCCGGCCGGTAGCCGAACCCGGTGGCCACCATCGCCAGGTCCAGCCGAGAGGTGCCGGCGGCGCGCAGCGGCACTCCGTCCAGCGCGGCGCCGTGCCCCCTGGCCGCGGTCCAGCGCCGTCCGCTGACCGGCTCGACCACGGCACCGGCCACCGAAGCGCCGTCCACCTGTGCGGCCACCGAAACCGCATACCAGGGGTAGCCGTAGAGGTAGTTGACGGTGCCGTCGATCGGGTCGACCACCCAGCAGACCTCGCCAGGACCGCTCGCCCCCGCGCCGCCCTCCTCCTCGCCGAGCACCGGATCACCGGGACGCAGCTCGGCCAGCCGTTCGCGGATCAACCGCTCGCTGGCCCGGTCCGCCGAGGTCACCACGTCCGTCTCGGTGGATTTGGTGCTCACGTCCTGGATCGCGGCCGCGCGCAGGTCCCTGGCGAGATCGGCGGCCTCGGCGGCGACCCGGACGGCGACGTCAAGGACATCAAGAAGGTCCTGCTCGACAAGACTCACGGGACTATCCGACCACACCCGAGATAACCTCCCGTGACAAGCACTGAATCGAGTACGAAGGGACCACGGGATGGGCGGCACCCGCGGGTTCGGGGTTGACATCGGCGGATCGGGCATCAAGGGCTGTGTGGTCGACCTTGAGGCCGGCCGGCTCTACGGCGAGCGGATCCGGATCGACACGCCTGAGCCGTCCACACCCGACCTGGTGGCCGGGGTGGTCAAGGAGATCGTGGACGGGTTCGGCTGGACCGGCCCGGTCGGCGTGACGCTGCCCGCCGTGATCAAGCGCGGCACGGCGCTGACCGCGGCCAACATCGACAAGTCGTGGATGGGCACCAACGCCACGGCGCTGTTCACCGAGCGGCTGGGTCGCCAGCCCGGCGGCGTGGTGACGATCAACGACGCGGACGCGGCCGGCGTGGCCGAGATCCGCTACGGGTGGCCAGGCGACCAGGCCGGCGTCGTGGTGCTGCTCACTTTCGGTACCGGCATCGGCAGTGCCCTGTTCCTGGACGGCAAGCTGGTGCCGAACACCGAGTTCGGGCACCTGGAGGTGGACGGCCAGGACGCGGAGACCAGGGCCGCGGCCTCGGTCAAGGATGAGTTGGGTCTCTCCTACGAGGAATGGGCGCACCGCGTGTCGCGCTACATCCGCGCGCTCGAGGACCTGATCTGGCCGGATCTGATCATCGCGGGCGGCGGGGTGAGCAGGAAGGCCGACAAATGGCTGCCGCTGCTCGACGTGCGTACCCGGGTAGTGGCCGCCGAACTACGCAACGACGCCGGAATCGTGGGGGCCGCGGTGGCCGCCGCGAGCGAGTTGAATCATTGATCGACCGCCACCAGGCAACCGCACCCGCGCGACGTCGTTACAATGGAACAGTGCCCGCGACTTCCGGTCGCCGGGTGATCCCGAACTTCTCCGGTGGCACAAGCGTTTCCGCAGGGTCTGACGCTGTCGTGACCGGATAGCTGCGAAAGGGCGTAAGTGGCAGCCGCACGAACCGCAACCCGAGCCTCCACCGCTTCGGCGAGCACCGCGATCTCGACCACGAACGCAACGGTCGACGAGGTTCCGGCTGAGCCGGGCGATCACGACACGACGGCCACGGCGGCGCCAGCCCGGCCGAAGAAGGCGGCGGCCGGCGCCAAGCCGCGTGCCCCGCGCAAGGCCGGCGCGAAGCCGGGCGCCAAGCCCGCGAAGGACACCGATCCGGCGAAGGTCGGTGCCGACGGCGTGGCCGAGCCGGGGGCCGCCGCCGACGGCGACGAACCGGTCGACCTCGAGTCCCCCGACCTGGCGGATCTCGAGGACGTCGAGAGCGAGATCGCCGCCGCCGCGGTGGACGAGGTCGAGGTCGAAGAGGAGCCGGAGAAGCAGGCCAAGGACGGCGACTTCGTCTGGGACGAAGAGGAGTCCGAAGCCCTTCGCCAGGCCCGCAAGGACGCCGAGCTGACCGCGTCGGCCGACTCGGTTCGGGCCTACCTCAAGCAGATCGGCAAGGTGGCGCTGCTCAACGCCGAGGAGGAGGTCGAGCTCGCCAAGCGGATCGAGGCCGGGCTCTACGCCGCCGAGCGGGTGCGTTCCGCCGAGGAGGACGCCGAGAAGCTCAACCCGCAGATGCGCCGCGACCTGCGGTGGATCGTGCGTGACGGGGAGCGGGCCAAGAACCATCTGCTCGAGGCGAACCTGCGCCTGGTGGTGTCGCTGGCCAAGCGCTACACCGGCCGCGGCATGGCCTTCCTCGACCTGATCCAGGAGGGCAACCTCGGCCTGATCCGCGCGGTGGAGAAGTTCGACTACACCAAGGGCTACAAGTTCTCCACCTACGCCACCTGGTGGATCCGGCAGGCGATCACCCGGGCCATGGCCGACCAGGCGCGCACCATCCGGATTCCGGTGCACATGGTCGAGGTGATCAACAAGCTCGGCCGGATTCAGCGCGAGCTGTTGCAGGACCTCGGCCGCGAGCCCACCCCGGAGGAGCTCGCCAAGGAGATGGACATCTCCCCGGAGAAGGTGCTGGAGATCCAGCAGTACGCCCGGGAGCCGATCTCGCTGGACCAGACCATCGGCGACGAGGGCGACAGCCAGCTCGGTGACTTCATCGAGGACAGCGAGGCCGTGGTCGCGGTGGACGCGGTGTCGTTCACCCTGTTGCAGGACCAGCTTCAGTCGGTGCTGGCCACCCTGTCGGAGCGCGAGGCAGGCGTGGTCCGGCTGCGCTTCGGTCTGACCGACGGCCAGCCGCGCACCCTGGACGAGATCGGCCAGGTCTACGGCGTCACCCGGGAGCGCATCCGGCAGATCGAGTCGAAGACCATGTCGAAGCTGCGTCACCCGTCCCGTTCGCAGGTGCTCCGCGACTACCTGGAGTGATCGGGCCTGCCGTTGGCGCTGCGGCTTGGTTGCCTGAGCGCGTCACTCGGTTGCCTGAGCGCGAGACTCGCGGGTCAGGGCGGGTCGGTGCGGGTGCGCAGGCCGACGCCGGCCACGACGGCGAGGATGCCCAACGCCTCGGGCAGGGTCGGCACTTGCGCGAGCACGGCCAGCCCGACCAGCGTCGCGCTCACCGGTAGCAGCGCCAGCAGCACCGCGAAGGTGGCCCTGCCGATCCCTCGGCGCAGCACCACCTGGTCCAGCGCGTAGGGCACCGCGGTGCCGAGCACGCCGACGCCGATGCCGAGCACCAGGAGCCGCGGCGAGCTCCAGACCGGGCCGGCGCCCAGCGCCAGCGGCGCGAACACCACCGTGGCCACGGTGAACCCGACCGCCAGCCCGTCCACCCCGACATCGACCGCCACCCCGCGGCCGAGCAGGATGTACGCCGCCCAGAGCGCGGCCGCGGCCAGCGCGAACAGCACCCCGAGCGGGCTGCCCGCCCAGCGCACGTCGGCGATCAGCAGCACCCCGCAGGCCACCAGCAGCAGGGCCAGCACGTCGCGGCGGGTGCGCGAGCCGAACGCGGCCACCGCGACCGGCCCGGCGAACTCGAGGGCCACCGCGGTGCCGAGCGGCAGCCGGGCCAGCGACTCGTAGAACGCCAGGTTCATCGACGCGGTGACCAACCCGAAGACCGCCGCGAGCCGGAAGCCGCGACCCCGCCAGGCCGCCCGCCCCGGCCGGCGCCAGGCCAGCAGCACGATCGCGGCACCGAGCTGACGCAGCCAGGTCACAGCCGCCGGACCGACCTCCGCGAAGAGCCATACGGCGACCGCGGCACCGAGGTACATCGACATTCCGCCGACGGCGAACAAGACCGGGGCCGGAATTCTCCGTCCTCTTGACACAGCCTGTGACCAGCCCATCAGGGGCGCTCACATCCCGGGATTGGCGTTACGACAATCGGGTACATCACAGTCCACCGCCTATCCAGTGGGCTCGGGAACACTGACGGGCGGCGATACGTCTGGAAGAGTGGAGGCACGAACACCCGGCCACCCGGCCGCCGTGGTCGTAGCCGACGAGGGTACCGGGCAACCGGCGCCCGGGACGGAGGGAGACCGCTATGACACCCACACTCACCCGCCCCGACCTGACCGCTGCCGACCGCTGCGACCGCTGCGGAGCCGCTGCGCAGGTCCGTGCCGTCCTTCCCTCCGGTGGCGAGCTGCTGTTCTGCGGCCACCATGCGCGCAAGCACACCGAGCGCCTGGTCGAACTGGAGGCGCAGCTCCAACAGAACGCCTGACCAACCCTCCGACCGTCGAAGCGCCGCGCTCCCCGCGCGGCGCTTCGGCTATCTGTGGGAGCTTGGCGCCACGGCTGAGTTGCCTGAGGGCGGAACTCAGTTGCCTGAGCGCGAGACTCGCTTGCCTGGGCGCGAGACTCGCGGGGCTACACCGCGTCCAGCACGGGCTCGAAGGCGGCCTCCGCGGCGCCGATGAGCTTGGCGTCGGCACCGAGGGTGGAGGCCACGATGCGGGTGCCGCCGACGGCGCGGCTGACCAGGCTCCGCCGGCGGACCTCCTGACCGACGTCGTCGACGATCCAGGCCGGCAGCGCGGTGAACAGGTCGCCGAGCACGACCAGCTCGGGGCTGAGCAGGTTGACGATGTTGATCAGGCCGAGAGTGAGCCAGTTGAGGAACTCACCGAGCGCCTTCGGCATGGGCTCCGGGCGCGTGGTCCGGGCGCGCAGCTCGGCGACGACGACCCCGCGCGGGGAACCCTCGGGCAGGTCGAGGGCCCGGCACAGGGCCGGCTCGGCGACCTCGGTCTCCCAGCAGCCCCGGCTGCCGCAGTAGCAGGGCCGCCCGTCGGGGCGGATCACCATGTGGCCGAGCTCGCCGACGTAGCCCGCGGTGCCGCGCAGCGCCTGGCCGCCGGAGATCACCCCGCCGCCCACCCCGACGTCGGCGGACACGTAGACCGAGTCGGAGGAGTCCCTCGCCACGCCGCGCAGGTGCTCGGCGAGCGCGCCGAGCTCGGCATCGTTGGACACCATGACCGGCATCCGCAGGATTCCGCGCAGCTTCTCGCCCATCGGCACGTCGGTCCAGTGCAGGTTGGGTGCCTCGTGCACCAGGCCGTCCGAGCGACGCACCACGCCGGGCACCGACACGCCGGCACCGACCATGTCCACGCCGAGCTCGGCGGCCAGCAGCCCGGTGGACTCGACGATGTGGGTGATCACCTCGTCCGGCTCACGGGCCCGGCCACGCAGGTTCCAGCTGTTGCGGCCGAGCATCTCGCCGCCGAGCCCGACCAGCGCGATGGCCACCTGCTCGACCCGCACGTCGACGGCCAGCACCACGGCCGCGTGCGGCTGAGGCAGGACAAGCAGCGAGGGCCGGCCGGCGCCGCTGCGCATCCGCGGCACCCGCTCCTCCACCACACCCGTCTCGGACAGGCCGTCCACCAGAGCCTTGATCGTGCTGCGGTTGAGCCCGAGCTCGGTGGCCAGCGACGCGCGAGTGCACGGCCCGCCGACGTGTAAACGGCGTAGCAGAACCGTCCGGTTGTGCCGGCGAACCTCGTCCGGCCGCGCCCCCGCGGTCGGTGTGCTTGTCACCCCTGCACCCGACTCAACCGGCCAGGATCGCCGCACGCCGCCTGGACAGCGCGTCCACCGTGGCCGCGACCAGCAGCACCAGGCCGGTGATGATGTTGACCATAGCCGCGGAGTACTTGAGCAGGCCGAGCCCGTTCGCCACCACCGCGAGCACGAGGCCGCCGATCACCGCGTGCGCGACCTTGCCCCGGCCGCCGAACAGCGAGGTGCCGCCGATGACCGCCGCACCGACCGCGAACAGCAGCGTGTTCAGCCCGCCGGCCTGCGGGTCGACCGAGCCCACCTTGGACGAGTAGACGATGGCGCCGACCGCCGCCGTCGTGGAGCCGACCACGAACACGCTGGCCCTGATCTTGCTGACGTTGATGCCGGCCCGGCGCGCCGCCTCGGTGTTGCCGCCGACCGCGTAGATGTGCCGGCCGTAGCGGGTGCGGTTGAGCGCGTAGGTGCCGAACACCAGCAGAGCCAGCACGATCGGCACGACGAACGGCACACCCTCGATCACGATGTTGTCGTTCGGCGAGCGGTTCAGGGTGAAGGCGAACGTGGCGAGCACCGCGATGGCCGCGATGACGATCACCTTGAACAGCACCACCGGGGTCGGCTGGGTGACCAGGCCGCGGCGCAGCCGCACGGCGTGCTCGCCGAGCACCACCGTGGCGTAACCGCCCGCGGCCAGCAGGCAGAGAATCCAGCTGCCCGCGATCGACAGGTTCCCGTTGGCGACGTCGAACAGCACCCCGGTGCCGAGGGACAGCGTCCCGCGCGGGCCGATGAACAGCAGGATCACGCCCTGCCAGGCGATGAACAGCGCCAGGGTCACCACGAACGACGGCATACCAATCTTGGAAACCAGGAAGCCGGTGATGCACCCGATCGCGGTGCCGACGCAGATCGCCAGCAGCATCTCGATCCACGGGTTGCGCCCGAACCCGGCCAGCACCAGGACCAGCCCGAGCAGCGCCATCGCGGCACCCGCCCAGATCCGCATGAGCATGGCCAGCCCGGCCGCCAAGGCGAGCCCGGTGAGGAAGGCGTAGTAGACGTTCGCGTGCATGCCGCCGAGCAGGTTTCCGGACTCGACGAAGTGCAGCGCCATCACCGAGGCACACACGCCGGACGCGGTGCCCGCGGACAGGTCGATCTCGCCGAGCAGCAGCACGAAGACCAGGCCCATTGCGATGATCATCTGCCCGGCGCCCTGGGCCAACAGGTTGGCCATGTTGTCCAGGGTCATGAAGTTGTCCGACCGGGTGGTGAAGTAGACCAGCAGTACGGCGAGGCCGAGCAGGGCGGGCAGCGAGCCGAGCTCGCCGCCGCGCAGCCGGGCGACGTAGTCCCGGATCGCCTCGCCGGTGGACTGGGCCGTGGTGTCGATGCCGAAGTCGGAGATCGCACCCTGTGGGGCGCGGCTGCGGCCGGCGGCCGGAGTGGTGGTGTCGGTCATGGCAGCGGTCCTCAGATCGTGGCGGTCTCTGGGCGGGCCATCCCCAGGTTCCCGGATCGGCCCGCGGTGATCAGTTCCACGACCTGGCCGTGGGTGACGTCCTTGGTGTGCACCTCGGCGACCATGCGGCCCAGGTACAGGATGGAGATGCGGTCGGCGACCTCGAACACGTCGGCCAGGTTGTGGCTGATCAGCACGACGCCAAGACCCTGCTCGGCGAGCCGACGGACCAGGTCGAGCACCTGGCGGGTCTGTGCGACGCCGAGCGCGGCGGTCGGCTCGTCGAGCAGCACGACCTTGCTCTCCCAGAGCACCGACTTGGCGATCGCCACGGTCTGCCGCTGCCCGCCGGAGAGCGAGGCGACGGGCGTGCGCACCGACTTGACCGTGCGGACCGACAGCGAGGCGAGCGTCTCCCTGGCCGCGCGTTCCATGCTCCCCTCGTCCAGCATCCACTGGGTGCCGCGCTCGCGACCGAGGAACATGTTCTGCACGATGTCGAGGTTGTCGGCAAGCGCGAGGTCCTGGTAGACGACCTCGATGCCGAGCTTGGCGGCGTCCCGCGGACCGTGGATATGCACCGGCTGGCCGCGGAACAGCACCCGGCCGGAGTCCATCGGGTAGATCCCGGCGACGCATTTGATCAGCGTGGACTTGCCTGCCCCGTTGTCGCCGACCAGTGCGGTCACCTCGCCGGCGCGGACCGTGAAGTCAACATCGTGCAGCACGTGCACCGGGCCGAAGCTCTTGTTCACCCGGGTCAGCTCGAGTACAGGCTCACTCACTGTGGGTCTCCTCCGCCGGAATGCCGTACCCGGCAGATCTTGCGACGGGTACGGCATTCCGTGCACTAGTTGGCGGTCAGGCGATGCCAAGTTGGGTGCAGACGGCGGCGTTCGCGCCACCACACACCTCGGAGGCCTTGACGTAGCCCTCGCTGATGACGGTCTTCACCTCGTTCTTGGTGATCAGCTTCGGCTCGGCGAGCACCGACTTGACGTCCCGGCCGGACTTGGTGTCCTTGACGGTGCCGGTGGCGATCGCGTCCGCGCCGGCCTTGTCGTTCTTGGCGAGCTTGGCGGCCAGCTTGGCGGTGGCCTCGGCCTCCAGCTTGATCGCCTTGAACACGGTCATGTACTGGTCGCCGGCGAGGATGGCCTTCAGACCGTCCGCTGTGGCGTCCTGGCCGGTCACCGGGACCTTACCGTTGAGGCCGTTCTTGCGCAGCACGGTGATGATCGCGCCGGCCAGACCGTCGTTCGCGGCCACGACGCCGTCAACCTTGCCGCCGTTGGCGGTCAGGATCTGCTCGAAGACCTGGCCACCCTTCTGGTTGTCCCAGTTGTCGATCGGCTGGCTCTGCACGAGCTTTAAGGTGCCGGCGTCGTAGAGCGGCTTGAGCACCTTCTCCTGGCCGTCGTGGAACAGCGTGGCGTTGTTGTCGGTCGGCGCGCCCTCGATCTCGATCACCTTCGCGCCCTGCTTGCCCTCCAACGCCTTGGCCATGCCCTGGCCCTGGAGCTGGCCGACCTTGACGTTGTCGAACGACACGTAGTAGTCGGAAGTGCCGCCCAGGTTGAGGCGGTCGTAGTCGATCACGGGGATGCCGCGCGCCTTGGCCTTGGCCGCGACGGACGAGCCCACCTCGCTGTTGATCGAACCGATCACCAGCACCTTGACCCCACTGCTGATCATGCCGTCCGCCAGGGTGCTGAACTTCTGCACGTCACCCTGGGCGTTCTGGATGTCGGGGTCGAGGCCCTCGGCCTTCATCGCCGCGTCGATCATTGGGCGGTCAAAACCCTCCCAGCGTGCGGAGCTGGCCGTCTCCGGCAGGATCACACCCACCTTGACCCCGCCCGCTGGCGCTCCGCTACCCGCGGAGGTGTTCCCGCTGCTACCCGACGAGTTGTCCTTATTGGCCCCGCACGCCGACACAGCGAGGGAGACACCCACGCCGGTGGCGAGGAGGGCAAGAGTCATCCTGCGCATCCGTCGTCCCTTCAAACCGGAAAATGTTGCGGGGCACAACATATGCGTTGCCGGCTTTTGGGGGAACCCACTACCCCGGTCCAGGTAGGACACATTTTGGCAACAGGACCGCCATCCCCTGGTCACCCACAAGAACCGTCTACCAACTACGGAGGGTACTGATCCGCTCTGCGAGCTGTTCGGCTGTGGCCATCGCCACAGGAGGCCCACCACAGGTACGGCGCAGATCGCTGTGAATCGTGCCGTGCGGCTTGCCGGTCCGGTGGTGATACATAGTCACCAACGTGTTGAGCTCCTTACGCAGCGTGCTCAACCGCTCGGCCACCGACTGCGGCCTCGCCGCGGGCTCCGCGCCGGTCCGGTGCCCGCCAGGAGACCGCCTGTCGAGCTGGCGTTGCTGGCGCTGACGCAGCAGGGCGCGCACCTGATCCGGCTCGAGCAGCCCGGGCAGGCCCAGGTACTCCTGCTCCTCGGCCGAGCCGGCGAACGCCGAGGTGCCGAACGAGGATCCGTCGTAGATCACCTGGTCCAGCTCGGCCGAAGCGCCCAGTGAGACGAACGCCTTCTCCTCCTCGCCGGGCTCGTCCA
Organism: Labedaea sp.; assembly: GCA_045806965.1. Taxonomy (GTDB): domain Bacteria; phylum Actinomycetota; class Actinomycetes; order Mycobacteriales; family Pseudonocardiaceae; genus DASYTH01. The sequence continues at coordinate 29,244 of JBJMIG010000071.1, forward strand.
CGATCCGGTTGGCGGCGTCGACCAGCTCGTCAGCCCAGCCGTCGGGGTCCCGGTGCGGCTTGCCGAGCACGTGGTCCCGCTCCGCCTCGAGCTGACTGGCGAGGTCGAGCAGGGACGGCACGCTCGGCACGAACACGCTCGCCGTCTCCCCCGGCCGGCGGGCGCGCACGAACCGGCCGATGGCCTGGGCGAAGTACAGCGGGGTGGACGCGCTGGTGGCGTAGACCCCGACCGCCAGCCGGGGGATGTCCACCCCCTCGCTGACCATCCGCACCGCCACCATCCAGCGGGCCGCCGGGTCCTCGGTGGACTCGGCGAACTCGGCGATCCGGCGAGACGCCCTCGGGTCGTCGGAGAGCACCAGCGCCGGCTCCACCCCGGTCGTGCTGGTGAGGATCTTCGCGTAGGCCTTGGCCGCCTCGTGGTCCGACGCGATCACCAGCCCGGCGGCGTCCGGCATGCCGTCCGCCCGGAGCTGGCCGAGCCGCTGGTCGGCGGCGGTGAGCACGGCCGGGATCCACTCGCCGGCCGGATCCAGGGCGGTGCGCCAGGCGCGCCCGGTCTGCTCGGCGGTCAGCGGTTCGCCAAGCCGCGCGGTGAACTCCTCCCCCGCGCTGGTCCGCCAACTGGTCTCACCCGAGTAGGCCAGGAAGATCACCGGACGGACCACGCCGTCGGCCAGCGCGTCGGCGTAGCCGTAGGTGTGGTCGGCCCTTGACCGCTGGAAGCCGGCCGGATCCGGCTCGTAGCTGACGAACGGGATCGGCGAGTCGTCGCTGCGGAACGGGGTGCCGGTGAGGGCGATCCGGCGCACCGCCGGGGTGAACGCCTCGCGGATCGCGTCCCCCCAGGACTTCGCGTCGCCGCCGTGGTGGATCTCGTCCAGGATCACCACGGTCCTGCGGTTCTCGGTCCGGACCCGGTGCAGCATCGGGTGGGCGGCGACCTGGGCGTAGGTCACCGCGACGCCGCGGTAGTCCGGGGAGGTGGCACCGGTGGTGTTGCGGAAGTTGGGATCGATCGGGATGCCGGCGGCGTTCGCGGCCGCGGCCCACTGGTGTTTCAGGTGCTCGGTCGGAGCCACCACGGTGATCGCCTCGACGGTCCGGTCGGCCAGCAGTTCGTGGGCCAGCCGGAGCCCGAACACGGTTTTGCCCGCGCCCGGCGTGGCCACCGCGAGGAAGTCCCGCGGCGCCGCGGCGAGGTAACGGGTCAGTGCCCGCCGCTGCCAGGCGCGCAACGGCCGGGCGGACGGGCCTTGCGTCGGCATCGACCGGGCCAGGTCGTCCTGCACTGACACGCGTCGAAGCCCCCTTCGTTGCCCGCCTTGGCCGAGTCCGGTCCGGGTACAGACAGCCAAACGCCCTCAGCGGTACGCCGTTGAGGGCACCAGGGAGCTTACCGGGCCGGGCCGAAGAACCCTCGTGCGACGCGACACTTGACCCACAGACGGGCCATTCTCCGCGTGATGGACCAAACTTGACCGTGATGACCCCCCGACCGCAGCAACCGACCCACAACGCGCAGGGTGCCGGCGCGCAGCACAGGCGCGGCGCGTGGTGGCTGGTCAAGCGGACGCTGAGCAAGGCCTGGGAGGGCAGCCTGTTCTCCGAGGCGGCCGAGGCGGCGTTCTGGCAGGTGCTGTCCCTGCCGCCGCTGCTGCTCGGGCTGCTCGGCAGCCTCGGGTACGTGGCCGAGTGGTTCCGGCCGGACCTCATCACCGAGGTGCAGGACAAGATCACCGAATGGTCCCGCACGGCGTTCAGCGCGAACGTGGTCAACGGGATCATCGCGCCGACCATCAGCGACATCCTGCGCAACGGGCGCGGTGAGATCCTCACCGTCGGCTTCCTGATCTCGCTGTGGGCGGGCTCGTCGGCGATGTCCTCGTTCGTCGACGCGATCACCGTGGCGCACGACCAGTACGGCGTGCGGCACGAGGTCTGGCAGCGGATCTTCGCCCTGCTGCTGTACATGGCCAGCCTGGTGCTGCTGGTGGTCGGGCTGCCGGTGCTGGCACTCGGTCCGGACCTGCTGCCCGACCTGTTCCCGGCGGCCTGGCGCCCGGAGATCAAGGACTGGGTGGGACTGCTGTACTACCCGGCCCTCGGCGTGCTGCTGGTGCTCGCGCTGGCCACGTTGTACAAGGTGGCCCTGCCCCGCAAGCTGCCTTGGCACCGCCTGCTGCCCGGCGCCATCCTGGCCATGGTGGTGTTTCTGCTGTCCAGCATCGGCCTGCGGCTCTACATCGCCTGGATCACCACCACCGGCTACACCTACGGCGCGCTGGCCACGCCGATCGCGTTCCTGTTGTTCGCCTACTTCATCGGGATGGCCATCGTGATCGGCGCCTACTTCAACGCCGCCATCCAAGAGATGTACCCGGCCAAGCCGAGCCGTCGGCAGCGCAGGCGCTGGCGGCGGCTGGAACTGGAGCACGTCGCCGAACAGATCCGTCAGGACGGCGAGCGGGCCACCCCGGTCAATGCCGCCAGCGCGGGCGACCCGGTCACCGCCGCCGACACCGCGGACCCTGCCGCCGACGACACCCCGGCCGCCGGGGCCAATCCGGCCAACCCGGCCAACCCGGCCGAAGCGGACGGGGTGGCCCAGCCGGACGGCACGGCCGAAACCAACGGCACATCGGTGCGCCCTTCGACGCAGGTCAGGCGCCAGTAAGGGCGACCAAAGGCTGCCCAAATGGACGTTTCCGCGCCACCCGGCCGCTCCTAACCTGCGAAAGCACTCGCGATAACGGCGTGCCCACAAGCCGCGCCCTATATGACGAAGGGAGAAGCGCCATGCCGGTAGGCGACATCGAGACCGAAGTCCATTCAAGTGTTGACGTCAGCAGTCACGACAGCACCACGGACAGCCATGCCAACACGGGCAGCTTCAACACCACCACCACCGACAGCCACAACGACAGCCACAACGACAGCCACGAGAACAACCAGCACGTGACCATGGTCGGCAACCTGCCGCCCGGCACGACGGTCGGCGCGGACGGTTCCATCCACGTCGGTGGGGACCAGCCGGCACCCCAGGCCGATGGCGGACACGCCGGCGGCGGCCACGCCGGCGGCGGACACGCCGGGGGCGGCCACGCCGGGGGCGGCCACGCCAACCCGGACTACCTGCAACTGGGCAGCCACGGCAACCGGGTCGAGCTGTGGCAGCGGCAGCTGAACCAGGTCATGCACGCCGGCCTCACGGTGGACGGCTACTTCAACAAGGACACCAAGGACGCCACCGTCGCGTTCCAGCAGGACTGCGGCCTCGACGCGGACGGCGTCGTCGGGCCGCGCTCGCACGCCGCCATGGACGAGCGCTACCGGCCGGACGAGGGTGGTGGCCAGAGCGGCCCGTACCACCCGTCCACGCACGGCGCGTACGACCCGAGCCAGCACGGTCCGTACGACCCCGCCACGCACGGCGAGTTCAACCCGGAGTGGCACGGGCAGTACAACCCCTATGTACACGGCCAGTTCGACCCGAACGTGCATGGCCAGTTCGACCCGAACGTGCACGGGCAGTTCAACCCCGAGTGGCACGGGCAGTACAACCCGTACCTGCACGGGCAGTACAACCCCGAGTGGCACGGCCAGTTCGACGCCAATACGCACGGCCAGTACCACCCCGAGACGCACGGTCAGTACCACCCGGAGACCCACGGGCAGTACCACCCCGACACCCACGGGCAGTACCACCCGGAGTGGCACGGCCAGTTCGACCCGGAGCTGCACGGCAGCTACGACGAGTCAACGCACGGGGCCTACCAGGCCGAGCTGCATGGCGAGGTTCAGCACTGAGCAGCACCGCGCAGCACTGAGCAGGACGCGTCGGTGGCGCGGGGGCCGGTCCCCCGCGCCGCATCGCGACTCAGTCGCCGCCGCCCGGCATGCTCTCGAAGATCCGCTTGCACTCCGGGCAGACCGGCGAGCCCGGCTTGGGTGAACGGGTAACCGGAAACACCTCGCCGCACAACGCCACCACGAGCGTGCCGGTGACCGCGCTTTCCGCGATCTTGTCCTTACGCACGTAGTGGAACATTTTCGGGGTGTCGTCACCCGTGGTGTCCGTTCCCTCCGGACGGGTGTCCGTATCGGGGAGGGTCTGTGTCTGGGTGCTCATGGCACCAATGATGCCGGATGCGCCGCACCCCGCCGACCGCACTGGCAGGATCAGCCCATGTTCCAGAAGGTGTTGGCCAGCTTTGGCTCGGGCGGCGCGAAGGTCGACGCCCATCTGCTCGACCGCAGCGTCCGTCCTGGCGGGACGTTGCGCGGCGAGGTCATGCTCGCCGGCGGCCAGGTCGACCAGGAGATCGAGTCGCTCGCCGTGACCCTGTTGGCCAGGGTGGAGACCCGCGGTGCCAACGGCGGGGGCAACGGTCGTCCCACGGAAGCCGACGATCTGCCGTTCCAGACCGTGCAGTTGTCCGGCCGGGAGGTGGTCCGGGCCGGCGCGCAGGTCCGGGTGCCGTTCGAGGTGCAACTGCCCTGGGAGACGCCGGTCACCACGGTGTTCGGCAAGTACCTCACCGGGATGGCCGTCGGACTGCAGACCAACCTCAACCTGGCCAGCACCATCGTCGACCCGCAGGACGTGGACGCCGTCGCGGTCGAGCCGGTGCCGGCGCAGCACCGGCTGCTCGACGCGCTGACCCGGCTGGGTTTTCAGTTCTCCGGCGCCAGCCTGGAAAAGAACCGGGTCGTCGGGTTGGACCAGCGGCTGCCGTTCTTCCAGGAGATCCGGTTCACCCCGTCGCCCGCCTTCGCCGGCGTCTTCGATGCTCTCGTCGTGAGCTTCTTAGCCCGGCCCGGGGACGTGCAGGTGGTGTTGGACGTGCACAAGCGGGTCCGGGTGGCAAAGGGCGGCGGGCTGGACACACCGACCCAATCATTCCTCGGCTCGTTCCGGGTGGAGTACACGGCACTCGGCCGGACCAACTGGGAGCAGCAGATCGAGGGCTGGCTGCGGGAGGTGGCCAAACCGCGTGGGATCTTCGACTGAGCCGAGGGCGTCCCGGCCGCACATGCCGGGCTACGGCGTCCTCGCGGCCGACGCGGGCACCGGGCTGCTCCCCTGGTCCTGGGCGGTGGACCGGCTGCGGAACAGCCACGACTACTGGGTGGCCACGGTCTGGCCGGACGGCCGGCCGCACCTGATGCCGGTCTGGGCGATCTGGGCGGAACCGGACACCCTCTGGTTCTCCTCGAGCCTGCGCTCTCGCAAGATCCGCAATATCGCGGCCGGCCCGGACGTCTCGGTGTCCACAGAGGACGCCCGGAACCCGGTCGTGCTGCACGGCAATGCCGAGGTGATCACCGAAACCACGGCGATACAAGGCTTTCTGGACGAGATGAACGCCAAGTACGACACCGGCTATCCGATCGAGTTCCTGGACCCCGAGAAGAACGCCTCGGTCCGGGTCCGGCCGAAGTGGGCGTTCGGGGTGGCCGAGGACGACTTCGAGGGCTCGCCGACCCGTTGGGAATTCAAGTGATCGTCACCGATGAGGTGCGCGATGCACTGGCCGGCGGCTGCGCGGTGGTGGCCCTGGAGAGCACGCTGCTCGCGCACGGCCTGCCGGCCGGGCGCAACCGCGAGGTGGCCGGCCGGCTCGAGGCCGCGGTGCGGACGGCCGGGGCGGTGCCGGCCACCATCGCGGTGCTCGGCGGTCGCCCGCGCGTCGGGCTGACCGCGGCGGAACTGGACCGGGTGTGTGACCCGGACGCCGACCTGGTCAAGCTGTCCCGCCGGGACCTCGGACCGGCGATCGCCCTCGGCCGCGACGGCGCGACCACGGTGGCCGGCACCGCGGCCCTGGCCGCGGCGGCCGGAATCCGGGTGTTCGGCACCGGCGGGCTCGGCGGCGTGCACCTCGGCCATCCGGGCGCCGGGGTCTCCTGGGACGTGTCGGCCGATCTCGACGTGCTGGCCGGCACTCCGGTGCTGGTGGTCTGTTCCGGGGTCAAGTCCATTTTGGACATAGCGGCCACGATCGAGCTGCTCGAGACGCGCTCGGTGCCGGTGCTCGGCTACCGCACCGACACCTTCCCGGCGTTCTACCGCAGGGTGTCGGCGTTCCAGGTGCCCTGGCGGGTGGACACGCCCGCGCAGGCCGCGGCCGTGGTCGGGGCGCACTTCGACGAGGTTCCGGGCAGTTCGGGGGTGTTGCTGGTGAACCCGGTGCCGGTGGACCACGAGCTCCCCGCGCGACTGCACGACCGGCTGCTGCGCGAGGGCATGGAACTCATCGCCCAGCGCGAGGTGCGGGGCCGGGACGTGACCCCGGTGCTGCTCGAGCACTTCCACACCGGCAGCGGCGGAGCCAGCCTGGACGCCAACGAGGCGCTGGTGCTGGACAACGCGACCGTGGCCGCCCAGGTGGCGGTGGAGCTGGCTCAACGCGGGCGGGACGCGGAGTAGAGCCGGGCGATCACGTCCTCGATCTCCGGCTCGCGCACCGAGACGTCGCGTAGCGCCACCGCCCTGGCCAGCCCGGCCACCACCTCGCCTGCCGCGGCACCGTCCAGGGTCAGGGTCACTTTGCGACCGGCCGCCTCGACCGCGGTCACCGCAGCGCCGGCCACCGCGAGCCCGTCCGGCCAGGGTGCGTCCAGGTCGGCCACGATGGTGCGGCGCGATCCGTAGGTGGCGTGCAGTTGGTCGAGGGTGCCGTCGTGCACCACCCGGCCGTGGTCGATCACCACCAGGCGCCGGCAGAGCTTCTCGATGTCGGCCAGGTCGTGCGTGGTGAGCACGATCGTGGTGTCACCCCGGTTGCCCACCTCGGCGAGAAAGGCGCGCACCGCCTGCTTGCTGATCACATCGAGGCCGATCGTCGGCTCATCGAGGAACAGCACCTCGGGCCCGTGCAGCAGCGCCGCCGTCAGCTCGCCGCGCATCCGCTGGCCGAGCGAGAGTTGCCGCACCGGGGTGTCCAGGAACTCGTCCAGGTCGAGCAGGGCCCGGCAGTAGGTCAGCCGGGCCGCGTGGTCGGCCGCCGGCACCCGGTACACATGGCGCAGCAGGCTGAAGGAGTCGACCAGCGGCAGATCCCACCACAGCTGCGAACGCTGACCGAACACCACCCCGATCCGCCGGGCGAGCCTGGTCCGCTGGGCCACCGGCGCGAGCCCGCACACCCGCACCGTGCCGGCCGACGCGGTGAGCACGCCGGTCATCATCTTGAGCGTGGTGGACTTGCCGGCGCCGTTCGGTCCGATGTAGCCGAGCAGCTCTCCCTGTGACACCGCCAGATCCACCCCGTCCACAGCGGACACGACGCGCTTTTCCCTGCGCAGCTTGCCGGCTCTGCGCCGCACGGTGAACTCCTTGCGCAACCCGACCGCTTCAATGATCATGATCCAGTACTCCGGTAGTGACGGATTCCGGTGCGCCACAACAACAGCGCCCCGCTGGCGGCGAGCGCCGCGACCAGTGGAGCGCACCAGTGCAGCCAGCCGGGGGTGCCGAGCGGATCGCTCCGGCCGAGCAGGGCAAGCGCCGGAAGGTAGCCGACGAAGGCGAACCCGAGGCCGAACGCGAACAACTGGCGGAACAGGCCGCCGTACACGGTGATCGGATAGGAGGCGAAGTCCTTGCCGCCGTAGGTGACCGAAGCGGCGATCTCCCCGGACTCCACCCACCAGAACGCCACCGTCGCGCCGGCGATCAACAGGCTGGCGAACAGGACCGCGCCAGCCAGCGGCGTCATCACCGCCAGCAGCACCCTGGCCGGCGTCCACGGCACGTCCGCGAGCGAGAGCGCGATCAGGTAGACCAACAGGCCCTGCACGACCCGACCGACCCGGCGCGGCGCGAAGTCCATGGCCACCAACTGGCCGAGCGCGGAAAGCGGGCGGATCAGCACGGTGTCGAACAGGCCCGAGCGCACGTAGTACCGCAGCCGGTCGATGCTGCCGACGGCCAGGTCCGCGATCGGGAACGCACAGGTCGACAGCCCGGCCATGAGCAGCACCTCGCGTCCACCGAACCCGCCGAGCTCACCACGCACCCGGAACAGCACGAACACGGTCACCAGGTCCAGCGTGGTGGCCAGAGCGCTGGCCACGAGGTCGACGACGAACGAGGTGCGGTACTCGGTCTGTGCCCGCACCTGGGCGCGCAGCATGCGCAGGTACGGCCCGGCCCTACCCACCCTGCACCACCAGCTTGCGCACGGCCCGGCGCTGCGTCGCGCGGCACAGGGCCAACCCGACGGCCAGCCAGGCGACCTGGGCGGTGAGGGCGAGCGCGGCGTGGCCGAGCCCGCCGCGCTCGACCGCGATGTCCAGTGGCGCCTGCAGGGTCGCCGGGAACGGGGTGAGGACCCAGAAGGTCAGCTCGAGCCAGTCGGGCAGCAGCGGCAGCGGGAAGTACAGCCCCGAGCCAACGCCCCAGAGGAAGGTCCAGGCCGTCACCACGCCGCGCACGTCGAGCAGCCAGAACGCGCACAGCCCGATCAGGAACTTCGCGCAGAACGTGACCAGCACGGCGAGCAGCACCGAGACGGCGAACAGCGCGTAGCTCACCGGATGCGTCGGCAGGTACAGGTCGAAGGCCAGCGCGCCGACCACGACCGGCACCATGAACCTGGTCAGCATGGCGAACGCGGCCCGGCCGAGGTCGGTGTAGAGGTACACGACCAGCGTCGAGACCGGGCGGAGCAGGTCGGCGACCACCTCGCCGTCGCGCACCCGGTCGGCCAGGTCGAGCTGGCTCCAGGAGCCGACCACGGCGATCAGGCCCTGACCCGCCCACACGAACGTGGCCAGCTGCGCGCGGTCGTAGCCGGCGAGCTGGCCGGCGGTACCGGCCACCGACAGCAGCACGTAGCAGCGCAGGAAGCCGAAGGTGGTGTTGGTGATCGCGCCGGCCACGGTCGCCTGCCGGTAGGTGGAGTAGCGCCGAAAGCCGGCGCCGGCCAGCGCGGCACAGGCCCGTAGCGTCACGTCGTGCGCACCCCCAGAATCCGCGTGGTGGTCGTCGGCGACACCGCGCTCGACGTCGTGGCCAGACCTGCCGGGCCCATCGTGCCGGGCGACGACGTCCGCGCCAAGGTGACTACCTCACCCGGCGGAGCGGCGGCGAACACGGCGGCGTGGCTGGCGCACTCCGGCGCCGACCCCACCCTGGTCTCCCGGGTGGGCAACGACCATGCCGGCGGCTACCTGCGCCGGGCACTGTCCGCCGCCGGGGTGCGCTGCGTGTTCACCGTGGACCCCGACGCCGCCACCGGCTGCGTCGTGGTGCTGGTCGACGAGCACGGCGAGCGCGCCATGCTGCCCGACCGCGGGGCCAATGCCCGGCTGCTGCCCGGCGACCTGGACCCGGCACTGCTCGACGGCGCGGTCCACCTGCACCTGTCCGGTTACGTGCTGCTGGACGCCTCGTCGGTGGACGCGGGAGTCAACGCGCTCGGCGCCGCCCGCCGGGCGGGCCTGTCCACCTCGGTGGATCCGCAAGCGGCCAACCTGATCGCCGATCCGGCCGGCTTCCTGGACCTGGTCCGGGGGGTCGACCTGCTGCTGCCGAACACCACGGAGCTGGCCGCGTTGACCGGTTCCGGCGACCCGCGCAGCGCAGGCGCGCTGCTCGGCGGAGTCCGCGCGGTGGCGGTGACCAGCGGCGCGGCCGGAGCGAGCTGGGTGGATCGGGAGGGCGTGGTGTCGGTACCCGCCGAGGCGACCGAGTGCGTCGACTCGACCGGGGCGGGCGACGCGTTCGACGCCGGGCTGCTCGCCGCCTGGCTCGCCGGGGGGTCACCGAGGGACGCGCTGCGCGGTGGGGTGCGCGCGGGAGCGCTGGCCGCCGGCCGGGCCGGCGCCTGGCCTCAGCCGTCGATCACCTGATGGTTGCCGCCGTCGATGGCCCGTGGCTGGCGCTCGTAGCCGCTGACCTGCTCGCGCTTGCGCGGCGGCCGGTCGTTGGCGATCAGCACCGCGATCCAGGGCAGCGGGATGGACAGCAACAGGAAGGTGAGACCCAGCCACCAGATCTGATAGCACGCCAGCGCCAGGATCAGGCAGGGTACGCGCATCCCCATCATGATCATGTACTTGCGCTTGCGGGCCGCGTGCTGATCGTCGTGCGACGGAGCGGCCGCGGTGATCAGCACCGGGGTGTCGTCCCGATCGGAGTCCTTCACGACACCACCTCCGGCCTCCATCCTCGCATCCTCGCGTCCGGATTGCGCCATCCGGGTAAAGGTCGGTGGCAGATCCGGTCCCAGCCGGTATGAAGAGTGTCATGCGGGCATCCGGGTTCGACTCACGTCTGGACGCATTCCAGCAGTGGCAGGCGAGTCCATGGGGCCGGCTGCGCTACACGCTGGCCGAGGCCAACCTGCTGCGGCACCTGGACTCGACGGCGCAGCGAGTGCTCGACGTGGCCGGGGGCAACGGAATCGACGCGGTCCGGCTGGCCGAGCGGGGCCACGAGGTCACCGTGCTCGACCCGGCAGGCGCGATGCTGAGCAACGCCAAGGAGCGCGCCGAGGCGCACGGCGTGGCCGACCGGGTGCACGTGGTGCAGGCGACCGCCGAGGACGCCCCGGAACTGTTCGGCGAAGGCGACTTCGACGTCGTGCTGTGTCACAACCTGTTGCAATACGTTCCGGACCGGCGTGCCGTGCTGGCCGCGATCATGGCGCCGCTGCGGCGCAACGGCCTGCTCTCGGTGCTCGCCCCGAACGCCCACTCGGACCCGTTACGCACCGCGGTGCGTGCCTGCGATCCACGCCGAGCGCTGCTCGAACTGGACTCCGACACCTCCTATGTCGACCTGCTCGACGCGGACCTGCCGTCGTGCACCGCCGCGGAGATCGTCGACCACCTTGCCGGGCTCGGGATCGGCCTGGTCACCAGGTACGGCGTGCGGTGCGTGTGCGACTACATCGCCGACGACGAGCGCAAGCACGACCCGGCCTTCTACGCCGACCTGGAGCGGCTCGAGCTGGCCCTGTCCGACCGGATGCCTTATCTGCTGACGGCCCGGTTCTTCCACCTGGTCGCCCGTTCCTGAGACGGCGTGCGGCAGCATGGCCGCCGTGCGGGCGGTGGTGACCAGGGTGACCGAGGCGAGCGTGACGGTGGACGGCGTGGTCGTCGGGGCGATCGACGGGCCGGGACTGCTGGTGCTGCTCGGTGTGAGCGGATCGGACAATGCGGGCAAAGCCGCTGTCATGGCCCGAAAGCTGCACGAACTACGGGTGCTGCGGAACGAGGAATCCTGCGCCACGACGGGCGCACCGCTACTGCTGGTGAGTCAGTTCACACTCTACGGCGACACCCGCAAGGGCCGGCGCCCGTCCTGGGTCGCGGCCGCCCGACCGGAGGTGGCCGAACCGCTGGTGGATGCGGTGGTCACCGAACTACGCGAACGCGGCGCTCGAGTACAGACCGGTCGGTTTGGGGCGATGATGGCCGTGCGCAGCGTCAACGACGGCCCGTTCACGGTTCTGGTCGAGGTGTGAGCCGGCACACAGCACCGTCGTACATGGACTGAACTTCTCAGGAAAACCTCAGGCATACCTGAGCAACGTGACGGATGCGGCCGGCGTCATGTGAGAGTAGATCGGGAACGAATCGAGCGTCAGGCACGTTTGTTCGTTGTGTAGCGCAGGAGCGCAACCGGCCCGCCAAAAAGGGGGAGGGGAGATGACGGTCCCACAACAACGTGAACCGGAGTTCGGCGAGGTGGACCTGGATGCCCAGGGCCCAGCAGCCGACCTGGTTCGAGTCTACCTGAACGGAATCGGGCGGACCGCGCTGCTCACCGCCGATGAGGAGGTCGAGCTCGCCAAGCGGATCGAGGCCGGGGTGTTCGCCCAGCACATGCTGGAGAGCACCGACCTGGCCCCGGCCCGGCGCGCCGAGCTGACCGCACTGGTGGCCGACGGGCGCCGCGCGAAGAACCATCTGCTCGAGGCCAACCTGCGCTTGGTCGTGTCGCTGGCGAAGCGCTACACCGGCCGCGGCATGCCGCTGCTCGACCTGATCCAGGAAGGCAACCTGGGCCTGATCCGCGCGGTGGAGAAGTTCGACTACACCAAGGGTTTCAAGTTCTCCACGTATGCCACCTGGTGGATCCGGCAAGCGATCACCCGGGGCATGGCGGACCAGAGCCGAACCATCCGGCTCCCGGTCCACCTGGTGGAGCAGGTCAACAAGCTGGCCAGGATCAAGCGCGACCTGCACCAGCAGTTGGGACGCGAGGCCACCACCGAAGAGCTCGCCGGCGAGGCCGGGCTCAGCCCGGAGAAGGTCACCGACCTGCTGGACCACGCGCGGGATCCGGTGAGCCTTGACATGCCGGTCGGCTCCGAGGAGGACGCCCCGCTCGGCGACTTCATCGAGGACGGCGAGGCGACCGACGCGGAGAGCGCGGTCATCTCCGGTCTGCTGCAAGACGATCTGCGCCGGGTGCTGGCCACCCTGGACGAGCGGGAACACTTGGTGATCCGGCTGCGCTACGGGCTCGACGACGGCCAGCCGCGCACCCTTGACCAGATCGGCAAGGCGTTCGGTCTGTCCCGGGAGCGAGTCCGGCAGATCGAGCGTGAGGTCATGGCCAAGCTCCGCCAAGGCGAGCGCGCGGACAGGCTGCGCGCCTACGCCAGCTGAACTTTCGCTTGGCCTCAGGCAACGTCCGTGGCCTCCGGCACGTCTTTACCGTTGGAGCATTGACTTGTGACCTAAGTCACGGCAGCGTCTGTGCTTGAGACCACGCGGCGCGGGCAACAGATCGACTGTTCGCGGTCGCACTCCAACGGGAGGTCGGGGCGGCCGGGGGCCACCTCGGCCTCTCGGTATTTCGCCCTCGCTCGGGCGGCTCGCGGCCGTTGAGCCGACTCGCACAGCTTCGGGGCACCGTCAGCCCCGTACAGCGCAAGGTCACCTTCATGCGGTTCTAGACGCGGAAGGTGACATTCCGCTGTACCTGCCGCGCTCGCTCGTCCGGGGGTGGCGGGTGCCGCGATAGCGTGGGCGTCCTCGGACGCGCGTAGGGAGCGATGGCAGGGTGAGCGGCAGCGAGTCGTTTGAGTACGTGGATGTTCTGCCGCTGGGGACGGACAACCTGACCCGCTACCAGTTGGTCGGTGTGGACGGGGTCCGGGTCGTCGAGGCGGCCGGGCGCAGGTTTCTCGAGGTCGAACCGGCGGCCCTGACCGGTTTGGCGCGCACGGCGGTTGCCGACATCCAGCATCTGCTGCGGCCGACGCACCTGGCTTCGCTGCGGGCGATCGTGGACGACGCGGAAGCGAGCGCGAACGACCGGTTCGTGGCGATGGACCTGCTGCGCAACGCGTGCATCTCGGCCGGCGGGGTGCTCCCGATGTGCCAGGACACCGGCACCGCCATCGTGATCGGGAAACGCACCGAGGGCGTGCTCACCGGCGGCCGGGACGAAGAGGCGTTGTCGCTCGGGGTGTTCCAGGCCTACCAGGAGCTGAACCTGCGCTACTCCCAGCTCGCCCCGGTGACGTTCTGGGACGAGCGCAATACCGCCACCAACCTGCCCGCCCAGATCGAGCTCTACGCGGCGCCCGGCACCGAACCGAAGTACGAGTTCCTGTTCATGGCCAAGGGCGGCGGCAGCGCCAACAAGACGTTCCTGTACCAGGAGACCAAGGCGCTGCTGAACCCGTCCCGGCTGGCCCGGTTCCTCGACGAGAAGCTGCGTGCCATCGGCACCGCGGCCTGCCCGCCCTATCACCTCGCCGTCGTGGTCGGCGGGATGTCGGCGGAGTACACCCTCAAGGTGGCCAAGCTCGCCTCGGCGCGATACCTGGACACGCTGCCACTGCACGGATCGCCGGCCGGGCACGCCTTTCGGGATGTCGATCTCGAACAGCAGGTGCTTGAGCTGACCCGGCGGTTCGGGATCGGTGCGCAGTTCGGCGGCAAGTACTTCTGCCACGACGTGCGGGTGATCCGGCTCCCCCGGCACGGCGCGTCCTGCCCGGTCGGCATCGCGGTGTCCTGCTCGGCCGACCGCCAGGCCAAGGGGAAGATCACCGAGGACGGTGTGTTCCTCGAGCAGCTCGAGCGAGACCCGGCCCGGTTCCTGCCGGACGTGGCCGACGACGAGCTCTCCGCCGACGTGGTGCGGGTCGACCTCACCCGGCCGATGGCCGAGATCCGCGCGACACTCGCCGCGCTGCCGGTGAAAACCCGGCTCTCGCTGACCGGCCCACTCGTGGTGGCCAGGGACATCGCGCACGCCAAGATCAAGGATCGGCTCGACGCCGGCCAGGCACTGCCGGACTACCTGCGCGACCATCCGGTGTACTACGCCGGGCCGGCCAAGACCCCGGAGGGCTACGCGTCCGGCTCGTTCGGCCCGACCACGGCCGGGCGCATGGACTCCTATGTCGCGCAGTTCCAGGCGGCCGGCGGCTCGCTGGTCATGCTGGCCAAGGGAAACCGGTCGCGGCAGGTGACCGAGGCCTGCGCCGAGCACGGCGGCTTCTACCTCGGCTCGATCGGCGGCCCAGCGGCCCGGCTGGCCAAGGACTGCATCCGCAAGGTCGAGGTGCTGGAATATCCCGAGCTCGGCATGGAGGCGGTCTGGCGGATCGAGGTCGAGGACTTCCCGGCGTTCATCGTGGTGGACGACAAGGGCAACGACTTCTTCGCCTCCGTCACCAAGCCCGTGGCCTTCACGATCGAGAAGCGCACCGGCCTGCTCTGACCCTCCGCCTCGACGCGACGTCGGCATGGCAGGCCTCCGGATGCCGTGGGCACCCCCGCGTCGTCACCCGCGCCGCTGGTAGCGTCGCGAGGGTGAACGAGCCGGACCACACGC
>JBJMIG010000072.1:0-25685 GCA_045806965.1 Labedaea sp.
CGGACCGGCGGACGCGGCCCGGCGTTCGGCGGCACCGGGCCGGGGCCGCCGCTCGGCACCGCGGGCCACCGCACCGGGTCCAGGCCCGCCGCTCTCGGCGGCAGCGGCGGCGGCACCGGGTCGCCGCCCGCGATCGCCTGCTGGAACTGGCTTTCCAGGTCCACCGCGGCGGGCGCGCCGACCAGGACCGGGGCGAGCCGGGGGTCCGACGGGGTCGGGTCGGCGGGAGTCTCATCGGCCACCGGACGGTTGCGGCGCTGCCGGGGCGGGGCGAGGTGACGCGCGCCGCGCTGGGCGGCCGGCTCTGGCTGCGGGGCGAACTGCTCGGTGCGTTCCGGGTCCTCGACCGGCGCCGGGTTCTGCTTGTCCACGATCTTGGTCCAGGACAGCACGGAGGACGGGCAGTCCAGGCCGATCACCCCGACAAGGCGGCCCTCTCGGACATAGCCGACCACGTTGCCGGTGCCGTCGCCAGGGGTGCCGAGCGTGACCGTGTCGGTGCCCAGCTTGGGCACCCCGGCGGCCTGAACGCGCACTCCGTACTGCTCGGTCCAGAACCGCGGCATCGGGGTGAACGGCCGGGCGGCGGCCCGCCCGGCGAGCAGGCTCTCCGCGGCGGCACGGCCCATCTCGATGGCGTTGAGCCAGTGCTCGATGCGCCTCGGCACGTTGTCGAAGCGCAGGTTCGGCCACTGCGCGACGTCTCCGGCGGCCACCACGTCGTCGGCGCCGACCACATGGCAGGTCGCCTCGCACACGACGCCGTTGTCCAGCGGCAGGCCGGAACCGCGCAGCCAGGTCGTGGACGGCGCGGTTCCCGTGGCGAGCACGACGCAGGCGGCCAGCAACGACGAGCCGTCAGAAAGGCGAAGCGTGACGCCGTCCGGCCCCGGCAACCACTCCTGCACCGAGCAGCCGAGCGCCAGGTCGACGCCGTGGCCGCGGTGGGTCTCGGTCAGCCAGTCGCCGAGCGCTGGGCCGAGGACATTGCCGAGCAGCGTCGGCGAGCGCCCGATGATCGTCACCTCGCGACCCATGTGCCGCAGGCTGGCCGCGATCTCGCAACCGGTGAAGCCGCCGCCAACCACGGCGACCCGGCCGCGACTCGACGAGATCGCCCGTTGCAGGTCGAGTGCGTCCGGCAGGGTGCGCATCGCCAGCACGCGGTGGTCGTGGTACGGCACGTCGTTGGGGCGCTTGGCCTCGACCCCGGTCGCGATGACCAGGCCGTCGTACTTGATCTCCTCACCGCCCGGCAGCCGCAGTGTTCGGCTGCGTGGCACGAGGTACTCGACCTGGGTGCCGAGCCGCCACTTCGCGCCGACGTCCCGGTACGCCGGCAGCATCAGCTTGTCCGGCCGCATGGTCCCGGTGAGCAGCTGTTTGGACAGCGCCGGCCGGTGATACGGCGGCAGCCGCTCCGCACCGATCATCACCAGTTCGCCGTCGAAGCCGAGCTCGCGCAGCCGCTCGGCGGAGCGCAGGCCGGCCAGCCCGGCCCCCACCACGACGATTCGCTCGGCCTGGGTCACCGGTTCACCTCGCGCAGTTGGATCGCCCGCATCGGACACGCTCTGGCCGCCGCCTCGGCACTCGCGCTCTCCCCTGCGGCGGGATCACGGACGTACTGAAGCCGGCCGTCGGCCTGGAGCTGGAACAGCGCGGGCGACTCCGCCTGACAGATGCCGTACCGCTTGCACAGCTGGTTGTCCACGCTCACCCGAACCTTGGTGCCGGCGTGCCCGCTCGACACGACCGGCAGCCGCGTGCCGGTGCCAACCGCCGGCAGCCGGTTGCCCGTGCCGACCGGCGACAGTCGGGTGCCGGTGCCCACCGCCGGAATGCGGGTGCCGGTGCCCGGCCCATTGCCCGACCCATGGCCACCGCGGTGGCCGTTTCCGTTGCTGTGGCCGTTGCAGTGGCCGTTGCTGTGGCCGTTTCCGTTGCTGTAGCTGACCGGCAGGACCGGCAGCGGGGTGGACTGCCGCGAGCCGGCCAGGCCGGTGCTCGGCGCGGCGCCGAGCAGCCCGGCGCGGACCAGCCAGCGGGGCGGCAGCCAGCGCAGCACGGTCAACGTTACGGCCGGTACCAACACGGTCACCCCGCCGAGCCAGACCACCGCGAGATGCCCGTTGGCGATGGCGCCGAACCACGAGTGGGCCACGATCAGCGCGACGGCCACATAGGCGAACTGGTGGAAACGCAGCCAGCGCCGGTAGTTCACGAATCGTTTGATGCCGACCGCGAGGGTGATCGCGACCATCAGCTCGAGGCCGACGATGCCGGCGGTGTGCCGGAGCTTGCCGCTGAACGGAACGATCAGGCCGGTCAGCGACAGTGACTGCTCGCGCAGCAGCACGAACACCGCGGCATGGGTGATCCCGGTGGCCAGGGTCAGCACCGCCAGCATCATGTGTCCGGAGCGGATGGCCTGGTGGCCGGTGAGCCGGCGAACCCAGCCGGTCGCGGTCAGGATCCCCCAGCAGAGGGTGAAACACATCAGGACGTAGGCGCAGCGGGCCGACAACGCGGCGACCTCGCGGATACCGATGTCATGCTGCGGCAAGGCGATCGTGATCGTCGAATAGCCGGGCACGGACGGTCCTTTCAAGGGCGGCGGGGGGCAGGGCAGGCTTCCGGGTTTCCGGTTCCACGCCGCCGTTACCCCTTCATGATCGCTCTCACCTCGGTGGTCTGGCCGGAGCTCACGATGCGGATCAAGATCAGGGTGGCGACCAGGGTGAGCAGCCCGAGCACGACGGCCATGACGATGGCGTTGCCGCTGAGCTGGTTCTCCGGGTAGGCCGTGGTCCGGGCCGACGCCTCGGCGAACATCGAGTGCGACGCGACCAGCCCGGTGCCTTCGAGCAGCGTCATGTGCTTCATCACGATGTTGTTCGCGGTCTGGGCGAACGCCCGGATCACGTCGTTGCGGGTGCCCGAACGGACCTCGGCGACCAACCCGAACACGGTGCCGTGCGCGGCTCGCAACCGGTCGGCGAACGCGTGGTCGAACGCGGTACCGGTCTTACTCGAGATCTCGGCGATCCAGGACCGCTGCGACGAGGTCGGGGTGTCCGGCAGCTCCACGCTGAACTGGGCGGCCAGCTTCTTCAGGTCGACATCCAGCGCGGTGTGGTCGGCGGCGAGTGTCGCGCCGGTGTCCTTGACCGCCTTCGTCGTGCCCCGCTGCACGGCCAGCTGCCCCATGGGGATCTCCCACAGGTTCGCGAACCGGATCACCGTGAGGAACTCCCGGTCCAGTGCCGTGATCGAGCCCGGGGAGGCACCCTGCTCCGGTTGCGCAGCGAGCACGACTCCTGCGGCCGGCCAGGCCGAAACCAGGATCGCGAGCAGGCCAATCACGATCGCACGTACAATTCCGCGCCGCATTATTCCCGTCGCCAATTCGTTGATAACAGCTATACCGGCAATGTCTGAATTGTCAATTCTCGGGTATTGTGGTGATCTCCGGCGCTGGACTCACCATACTCACGCTTTGCTCCTTCGCGCAGTTCACAGCCGCCGAGGAGCAGGCCGGCGAGCGCCACCAAGACTGTGGCACCGACGACCCGATGGCGCAAGCTTCGCATCGAACACGGCTCCTTTTCTGTCACCGACGCCACTATATACGTTAGGTAACGGTTCGTGGTTCAGCTCGATTTCGTGTGTCGAATATGACGTGGATCACACCGAGATTGTGAACCGTCCGGCCCGGCGATCCGTAACAGCCGCGCCGCCTGGCTAGCCTGTCGGCACGGACCGCCCCGGTGTGTTTGCCACGCGGTGTCTGTGCAGCATGCTGAGATGTGGACGCCGCCGCAGCGACAGACCGGGTGAAGGAGGAGTGGGTGCCGGTGAGCGTGTCCTGGGAACACGCCTACGGAGCCTGCCGGCCAGAGGCCGTCGCGGTGCTGCGCGCCGTGTCGGTGCTGGACCTGCGGGTGGTGTCCAGCCCGGCGGTGGGCGCCGCGGTGGAGCTGAGCCCGGCCGAGACCGTGTCGTCCCTGGCGGAGCTCACCCGAGAAGGCTGGGCGGTGCCGGCCGGCGGCGACCGGCACGCCATGGTCGAGCAGGGGCGGACCTGGCTGGCCCGGCACGCGGCCGGCCGAGTTGAGCAGGCCGGGGCGGCAGCGATCATCCGCCGGTTCACCGGGTATCACGCCGTGGCGGTGGATCTGGAAACGCACCAGCCGGCCGAGGTGGGCGCCTGGGTCGACCGGCACTGGCCGGAGATCGTGGCCGGGGTTCGGGCCTGTGACCGGGCTGGGCTGCGTCGGTGCGGCACCCGCCTGGCGCATGCGCTCTGGCCGGCGGCGGGACTCGCGCCGGACCCGCAGCGGTGGCCCGAGTTGGCCGAAGCCGGCGAGGCGCTGGCGATCGCCGACCGGGATCCGCCGATGCTGGGCGACCTGTTGCACCGCAGTGCGGTTGCCTTCGCGGAACAGGACGACCTGCTGCGCGCCGAGGCACAGTGGGTGCGCGCGCTGGCCGTGTTCCGGCGCGAGCCCAGCGACGTCGGGCGCGGCGCGGCGATCCTGACCGGCCTCACCGGGCTGTACCGCGCCTGGGGCCGGCTCGGCAAGGCGCTCGACGCGGGCCTGAGCCTGGTGGAGCTGCGCCGGTCGGCCGGTGAGCCGGCGCGCACCGCCGAGGCACTGACCGAGGTGGCGACCACCATGCGCGCCGCCGGTCGGTTACGCACCGCCGCCGACTACTTCACCCAGGCGGACACGGAGTTGGCCCCGATCACCGGCGAGAGCGACGCGGACATCCGACTGGTGTCCGCCCATGCCAGGATTCTGCTGTGGGGCGGGCGCACCTGGTGGGATCTCGGCGAGCCCGGTCGGGCCCGGAGGTGGTGGAGCCGGGCGCTGGCCATGATGATCGACGTGGACGACGACATCGCCGATCACGTGCGCACCCTGCTCGCCACCGCGCCGGACCACGCGCTGCCGGACGACTATCCGATCAACACGACTCCGGTGGATCGAACACCTGCTCGTCCGCTTCCGGCGGCAGTGGATCATTCAGTTCGAGAAGGCCCATGACGTCCGGCACCACGAAGACCTGGCGATACGACTTCCCATTCAGCGTTTTGAGCACGCCAATCCGCTTGAGTTGTTTCGTGAGGGCGGCCGCGTGCTGCACGGTGATACCGCTGCGCATCGCGATCTGTTGATTGGTGGTGAGCGGCGTGGCGGCAAGGTCCCTGGTCACCCGGACGATTCCGTCCATGCGCCGGCCGAGTTTGTCCAGATGCGACTCGTTGAGCTGTTCGAGCCGGTGAATGAACCGTAGCTGGGTGCGGCACAGCTCGGCGATGCCGGAGGCGAAGAACGTCACGAAGCCGTCGACGCCGCCGTCGTGCACCATGGCCAGGATGCGGTCGCGGTATTCGTCCCGGTTCCGGCTCAACCATTCGGAAACGGGCAGTAGCGCATCGCGGAGTGCGCGTTCCCGAATAAGCGCCAGCGTGACGTACAGCCGGGACAGATGGCCGGCGTGGGCGACCGGTGAGAGCAGCGTGAGCTGATAGTGGCCGAGCGCGACCCGGGCAAGCAGTGGCGCTTCACAACCCGAGTCGACCCAGGCCGACCACTGCATGCCGCCGGTCTGCAAATGCGCACCGGGCGGAACCGTCAGCAGATAGGCCTCACTCGCGTCCGGGCCGCCAAGCCACGCCTGGTCGGAGCGCCACGCCACGTCGCTCACGTCGTCGCCGTCGATCCGGCCGAGTGACGTGGCGGTACCGGTCAAGATCTCCCCAAGTTGGCTCAGCAGACCCAAGTTGATCGGTCCACCACGGCGCACCCAAGCCACCGCGTGATCGCTGGCCAACAGGTGGCGGCGCAGGCTGACGTCGACCTCCGGCGTCGCGCCAAGACCAGGCAGATCCACGAGGAGCATCTCGCGCAATGCGGCGAAAACGCCACCGATCTCGCCCGAGCAGCGGATGTCACGCAGTTGCGCTAAACGTACCAATCCGGAGCGGTCCGGCAATCGGGCCGCGGCTTCATCCAATCGGCCCAACGACTGCTCGGCCTCGGCGAGTATCCGATAGGTCTGCGGCTGCAGTCGCAACATCGATGGCAGCGGTCGCGGCAGAAACGCCCCTTCGAGGCGTAGCCGTGCGGGAAGGTCACCGATGCCCTCGACGAGGAACCATCGGCCCGTCTCCCCGGGCATTGCTTCAGACATGGCGGAAAGACTGGCCGACCGGACAGAAAAGCAGCAAACCTTTCAAAGCGCACACCTAAGATCACCAACCTGGCATGTGCTCACTGGGCGTGACGACATTGCCGGCGACCGCCAGGTGGCGAAGCCATTAATTGCGCAGCTCAGGAGCAATTTCGACGGTCTCGCCGTTCCACCTCCAAACGGTGCGTAACTACCGTTCACCTAACGCCCGCCGGGGCCGGCAGCGGACCACCCGAGACCACCCCGCCTCGGCGGGCTCGTACATTTCCGTAACGATCTTCAGGAGCCGGCCGGATGGTGCGCTCATATCGGATCGGTCACGTGCCATGGAATGGCCACGAGTTGTGCTGGCAAGCCACCTCGGCTCCATGCTCCCCCGGCGCCCGAATACGCTGTCCCCGCCCTCCATCGACACTCCACGAGTAGCCTCGAACCGCCCAACCTCAGCGACCATTCTCACCTCACAGTCGAACAAATGTTCGACCGGGTGTCAAGGTAGGGGTCGCCTGTTCGGGTGGCCGCATGGCGGTCCACCGACCATTCGCCGGGCAGTCGCGTGGCACCGGCTGAGCCAGCCGAAGGCAGACATTGCGGCCTGCCTGTCGGGCCGTCCGCAAGCTGATTGAATCTCGCCGCAAGCGCTTGCCACGGCCCGTAGATTGAGGCGATGGATCGCACGCAACCGGGCGCACCGGCCACGCGCCTTGCCGACATCGCCGCGCAGGCCGGGGTCAGCGAGGCGACGGTGAGCCGGGTGCTCAACGGCAAGACCGGGGTGTCCGCCGCGACCAGGGAGGCGGTACTGGCCGCCCTCGACCTGCTCGGCTACGAGCGGCCGGCGAAACTGCGCGCCCGCAGCGCCGGGCTGATCGGGCTGATCACCCCGGAGCTGTCCAACCCGGTGTTCCCGGCGTTCGCGCAGGTGATCGAGCGGGTGCTGACCCGGGTGGGGTACACGCCGGTGCTGTGCACCCAGACTCCCGGCGGCTCCACCGAGGACGAGTTGACCGACGCACTGGTCGAGCGCGGGGTGAAGGGGATCATCTTCGTCTCCGGGCTGCACGCGGACTCCACCGCCGACATGGACCGCTACGTCAAGCTGGCCGGGCGCGGAGTGTCGTTCGTGATGGTCAACGGCTACACCGAGAAGGTGTCCGCGCCGTTCGTCTCCACCGACGACCGGGCGGCCATGCGGCTCGCCGTCACGCACCTGGTCGAACTCGGCCACGAGCGGATCGGGCTGGCCGTCGGGCCGCGCCGGTTCGTCCCGGTGCTGCGCAAGATCGAAGGCTTCGTACACCACATGCGGACCCTGCTGCCGCTCTCCGCCGAGCAGGCCGAGCAGTTGGTCCAGCATTCGCTGTTCACCGTCGAGGGCGGCCAGGCGGCCGGGCACGCGCTGATCGACAAGGACTGCACGGCGATCATCTGCGCCAGCGACCTGATGGCCCTCGGCGCCGTGCGGGCGGCTCGGCAGCGCGGGTTGGCTGTCCCAAAGGACCTTTCGGTGGTCGGCTTCGACGACTCGCCGCTGATCGTGTTCACCGACCCGCCGCTGACCACGCTGCGCCAACCGGTGGACGCCATGGGGCAGGCCGCGGTGAACGCGCTGCTCGAGGAGGTGGCCGGAACGCCGGCGCCGCACGCGGAGTTCGTGTTCCTGCCCGAGTTGGTGGTCCGCGGGTCGACCGGCGCGGCGTCGAGCTCGCGCCAGGCCTTTACCGGCTGAAAACACCCTGGTAACGTTTCTGCAAGTAGCTGCATGGCCTTGCACTCACTCCCCTGCACCCTAGCCTCTCACTGGAGGCGCGCCATGCGTATGTCCCTGCGCCCAGTCCTGACCGCCGTCCTGCTCGCCGCGGGCGTCTGCCTGCCGCCGGCCACCACGTCCGCCGAGGTCGCCGGCCCGGCGTCGGGCACCAGTCCCGGCGCCAAGGACGTGATCGTCCATCTCTTCGAGTGGCCGTGGGCCTCGGTCGCCTCGGAATGTGCGAACGTGTTGGGGCCGAAGGGCTTCGGTGGGGTCCAGGTGTCACCCCCGCAGGAGCACGTGGTCCTGCCGGGCAGCGGTTTCCCGTGGTGGCAGGACTATCAACCGGTCAGCTATCAGCTCAGCACCAGGCGCGGCGACCGGGCCGCGTTCGCCAGCATGGTCAGCACCTGCCACAGCGCGGGTGTGCGGGTGTTCGTCGACGCGGTGCTCAACCACATGGCCGGCGGGGCATCCACCGGCACGGGCAGCGCCGGCTCCAGCTACAGCCACTACGACTACCCGGGGATCTACCAGACCCAGGACTTCCACCACTGCGGCCGCAACGGCAACGACGACATCGCCAACTGGACCGACCGGTTCGAGGTGCAGAACTGCGAGCTGGTTGACCTCTCCGACCTCAAGACCGAGTCGAGCTACGTGCGCGGCAAGCTCAGCGCCTACCTGCAGGACCTGCGCTCCCTCGGGGTGGACGGCTTCCGGGTGGACGCGGCGAAACACGTGCCGGTCGCCGATCTGCAAGCGATCTACACCCCGCTGGGCAGCGCGCCCTACATCTACCAGGAAGTGATCGAGGGCGGGCCGGGCGAGATCAGCCCGACCGAGTACACCGGCATCGGGGACGTCACCGAGTTCCGCTACGGCGACGTGGTCGGCAACGCGTTCCGCGACGGAAACCTTGGCAACCTCAACAACCTGGCCAACTCGATGCTGCTCGGCTCCGCCGACGCGGTGGCCTTCGTGGACAACCACGACACCCAGCGCAACGGCCGGGCCCGGCTCACCTACAAGGACGGCAACAACTACGCACTGGCCGAGGCGTTCATGCTCGCCTGGCCCTACGGTGTGCCGCAGGTGATGTCCAGCTTCAACTTCAACTCCAGCGACCAGGGCCCGCCGGCCACCGGCAACGGCACCACGACCGCCGTGAGCTGCGGCAGCGGCTGGGTGTGCGAGCACCGCTGGCGCACCACGGCGAACCTGGTGGAACTGCGCAACGTGGCGGCCGGCGCGGGCGTGACCAACTGGTGGAGCAACGGGTCGTCGCAGATCGCCTTCGGCCGCAGCGGCAAGGGCTACGTGGCGTTCAACCGGGACGGCGGCACCCTGTCCCGCACCTTCCAGACCGACCTGCCCGCCGGCAACTACTGCGACGTGGCCAACGGCGACTTCAGTGCGGGCTCGTGCACCGGCGTCAGCTACACCGTCGACTCGGCCGGCCGGTTCAACGCGTCGCTGGCCTCCGGGAGGATGCTGGCACTGCACGTGAACGCCCGGACCTCCGGTGGCGGCGGCTGCACCAGCGTCGCGGTGAGCTTCGCGGCCAACGCGCAGACCATCTTCGGCGAGAACATCTTCGTCGAGGGGAACCGGCCGGAGCTGGGCAACTGGGACACCAACAACGGGTTCGCGCTCTCCGCCGCCACGTACCCGATCTGGCGCGGCACGCTGAACCTGCCGGCCAACACCACGTTCGAGTACAAGTACATCAAACGCAACGGCGGTCAGGTGATCTGGGAGACCGGGGCGAACCGGGTGCGGTCCACCGGCACCGCCTGCTCGGTGACGTTCGACGATGTCTGGCGAAACTGAGGCGACCCAGCTGCTGACCGTCGAAGTGCGCCTCGACTGACGTATAAGTAACCCGTGTCATCCACGTCGTCATCCATCTCGTCCGAGGACTGGGCCGGCGAACCGGCGCCGTCGTTGGCGAACCCCGCACTGCTGCGCGATCCGCCGGCCACCCGGCGCGGCACCCGGACCAGGGCCGCGCTGGTGGCCGCCGCGCGCCGGGTGTTCGAGCGGGTCGGCTACCTCGACGCCCGGCTCAGCGACATCACGGCCGAGGCGAAGATCTCGATCGGCTCCTTCTACACCTATTTCCGGAGCAAGGAAGAGATCTTCGCGGCGGTGCTCGAGGTGGTGCAGGAGGACATGCTGCACCCCGGGATGGGCCGGGTGTCGGCGCAGGACGATCCGCGTGCGGTGCTGGCCGCGAGCAACCGGGCGTACCTGGAGGCCTATCGGCGCAACGCCAAGCTGATGGCGCTGCTCGAGCAGGTGGCCAACATCGACCCGGCGTTCCGAGAGCTGCGCCGGCAGCGCGGCGAGGTGTTCGTGCTCCGCAACGCCCGCGGCATCGCGGACCTGCAGCGGCGTGGGCTGGCCGACCCGGCGCTCGACCCGATGCTGGCCTCGCGGGCGCTGTCCAGCATGGTCAGCCGGATCGCCTACAGCGTCTTCGTGGCCGGCGAGCCGGTCGAGTTCGACCACGTAGTGGACACCATGACCAGTATCTGGGCGAACGCGCTGCGCCTCGGCCCGTCCCACAGTTGAACCCAGGTTCAGGTTCAGCTATACAAACTCAGAGAGTCATCCGGGCGAAGGGAAACACGTGAAGGTTGCAGGCAAGGTCGCCATCGTGACCGGCGGTGGCGGCGGCATCGGCGGGGCGCTGGCCGCCCGGCTGGCCGGCGAGGACGCTCGCGTCCTGGTCGCCGACCTCGACGCCGCGGCCGCCGAGCAGGTTGCGAAGGAGATCAACGACACGCACCCTGGCGTGGCGATCAGCGCCGGCGGCGACGTGTCCGACGAGGCGTGCATCCGCGACCTGATCAACCGGACCGAGGCGGCCTTCGGCCCGGTCGAGCTGTACTTCGCCAACGCCGGGATCGCGAGTGGCCGCGGACTGTCCGCGCCGGAGGAGGTGTGGGACCGGGCGATCGAGGTGAACCTGCGGGCCCACATCCGGGCCGCGCAACTGCTGTTGCCCGGTTGGCTGGAACGGGGCGAGGGCTACTTCGTCAGCACCGCGTCGGCGGCCGGCCTGCTCAGCCAGATCGGCTCACCGGTCTACGCGGTCACCAAGCACGCCGCGGTGGCGTTCGCCGAGTGGCTCTCGATCACCTACGGAGACCGTGGCGTGCGGGTGAGCTGCCTGTGCCCGATGGGGGTGAACACCAAGCTTTTGCGGGCCGGCCAGCAGAGCGACGAACCGTTCGGCACGGTGTCCAGCCGGGCGGTGACCTCGGCCGGCGAGGTGCTGGAACCGGCGGAGGTGGCCGACTGCGTGATCGCGGCCATGGCCGACGAGCGGTTCCTCATCCTGCCGCACGAGAACGTGCTGGACATGTACCGGCAGAAGGGTTCCGACTACGACCGCTGGCTGCGCGGCATGCGTCGCTACCAGAGCCGCCTGCTGTCCGACACGCTCCAGGAGACGCCATGACCGCGGACCTGTTCGCGGTGCGCGGCAAGCACGTCCTGGTCACCGGCGGGTCACGCGGGATCGGTCTGATGATCGCGCGCGGCTTCGTCGAGGCTGGTGCGAGCGTGATCATCTCCTCGCGCAAGGCGGATGCCTGCGCGGAGGCCGCCGAGGAGCTCTCCGCACTCGGCGAGTGCGTCGCGCACCCGGCCGATCTGTCCACACCAGACGGTCTGGCCAGCCTCACCGAGCGCACCCTCGAGGTGGCCCCCCGGCTCGACGTGCTGGTCAACAACGCCGGCGCCGCCTGGGGCGCACCGCTCGGCGAGTTCCCCGACTCCGCTTTCGACAAGGTGCTCAACCTCAACGTCAAGGCGGTGTTCTCGCTGACCCAACGGCTGCTGCCGGGGTTGCGGGCGGCGGCCAGCGCGGCGGAGCCGGCGCGAGTGCTCAACATCGGGTCGATCGACGGGCTTGTCCGCTCCCGCTCGGACAACTTCTCCTATGTGGCCAGCAAAGCGGCGGTGCACATGCTGACTCGCAAGCTCGCGGCCGAGCTCGCACCGGTGCACATCACGGTGAACGCGATCGCTCCCGGTCCGTTCCCCACCAAGATGACCGCCTGGGCGGTGAACGACCCGGAGATCCGCGCCCAGATGATCGACGACGTGCCGCTCGGCCGACTCGGCACCGCGGCGGACATTGCCGGCACCGCGATCTTCCTCGCCTCGCGGGCCGGCTCGTACCTGACCGGAACCATCGT
Organism: Labedaea sp.; assembly: GCA_045806965.1. Taxonomy (GTDB): domain Bacteria; phylum Actinomycetota; class Actinomycetes; order Mycobacteriales; family Pseudonocardiaceae; genus DASYTH01. The sequence goes on from JBJMIG010000072.1 coordinate 12,163, forward strand.
GCCGGTCGACGGCGGCATCAGCGGGACCAGGTGAACCTCGACATGGGCCGGTGAGGCGGTGGCCGGCCTGCGGGACATCTTGGCGCACGAGGAGCTCGGGGCGGACCGGTTCCGGTTCGGGCCGGTGCCGAGCGAACTGCCGCGCACGTTCGGCGGTCGGATCGTCGCCCAGGCGCTGCTGGCCGCCGCCGGCACGGTGACTCCGGAGTACCCGGTGCATTCCATCCACGGCTACTTCCTCGCTCCTGGCCGGCCGGCACTGCCGGCCGAGCACGCGGTCGAGCGGGTCCGCGACGGCGGCAGCTTCCGCGCCAGGCAGGTCACCGCGACCCAGGCCGGAGTGCCGATCTTCGCGATGCTCGCCTCGTTCCACCGCGGCGACGAGGGCTTCTCGCATCAGGCCGAGATGCCGGACGCGCCGACGCCGGAGGAGATCGCCGAGCTCGACCGGACCACCGGGCGCGCCGTGCGGCGGCACCCGGACTGGCACGACTGGGAGCTGCGCTGGGTGCCGTCCAGCCAGACGTCGGAAACCCCCGCGGCGCAACGGTTCTGGATTCGGCACCGGTCCGCGCTGCCGGACGATCAGCGGCTGCACGCGTGCGCCCTGGCCTACCTCAGCGACATGGGCCTGCTCAGGGCGGCTCGGCTGGCGCACTCCCGCCAGGACCTGCAGGGCGCTTCGCTGGACCACGCGGTGTGGTTCCTGCGCCCGGCGCGGGTGGACGAATGGCTGCTGTACGACCAGATCTCCCCGTCCGCCGGGTTCGGCAGGGGGCTCACCCAGGGCCGGCTGTTCGACTGCGGTGGGCGGCTGGTGGCCGCAACCACCCAGGAGGGGTTGATGCGGATCGACCGGCGCGGCGAACGCAACGGTCAAGCCGGCGCGACGAGCGACCCGCACTCGCCGGGACAACTTCCCGACGCGCAGCTCAACTCTGCACCCACAACCGGAAAGTAGCTCCTCTCATGTCCACTGAGTACAGCGTCACCGGACGCGTCGCGGTGATCCGGATCGACAACCCGCCGGTGAACGGCCTCGGCCACGCGACCCGCGATGGCATCGTGCGTGACCTGCGCCGGGCCATCGGCTCCGCCGAGGTCGACGCCGTGGTGCTCACCGGCCGGCCGGGCTTCTTTTCGGCGGGCGCCGACATCACCGAGTTCGGCACCGCCAAGGCGGGCGCGGAGCCGACGCTCGCAGCGGTGATCGCGGCACTCGAGGACGCCGCGAAACCCGTGGTGGCCGCGATCGACGGCAACTGCCTCGGCGGCGGTCTCGAGCTCGCGCTCGGCGCGCACTACCGGGTCGCGACCAGGGCAAGCAAGCTCGGGCTGCCCGAGGTGAACCTCGGCATCGTGCCGGGTGCCGGCGGAACGCAGCGGCTGCCACGGGTACTCGGCGTCGCGGCCGCCGCCGAGCTGATCACCACGGGCTCGCCGCGCACGGCAGGCGAGCTGGCCGACGCGGCCGGGCAACGGTTGCTGGATCAGGTGGTGGACGACGACGTGGTCACCGCGGCGGTCGACTTCGCCACCCGGATCGCCGGGACGCGGCCGCTCCCCCGGGTTCGAGACCTGGCCGTGGCTCCCCACGGGCTCGACGCACTGCCCGCGATGCGCGAGCGGCTGCACACCAGGGGCCGCGGCTTCCTGGCGCCGTTGGCCGCACTCGAGCTGGTGCGGACCGCCACCACGGTGCCGGTCGACGAGGGACTTGCCGCCGAGCGCGACACGTTCATCGAGCTCGTCGGCGGCGAACAGTCCGCGGCGCTTCGGCACGCGTTCTTCGCTGAGCGGGCCGCGCGCAAGATTCCGGACATCCCGGCCGGAACACCGGCGCTTGAGATCAGCCGGGTCGGGGTGATCGGCGCCGGCACGATGGGCGGCGGCATCGCGATGAACTTCCTCAACGCGGGGATCCCGGTCACGCTGGTGGAGACCGAGGCCGGGGCGCTCGACCGCGGCGTGGACGTGATCCGGCGGAACTACCAGGCACAGGTGCGGCGCGGCAAGCTCGATGAGGAGTCGGTGGCACGGCGAATGGACCTGCTGTCGCCGACGCTCGAATACGCCGAGCTGGCCGAGTGTGACCTGGTGATCGAGGCGGTTTTCGAGGACATGGAGGTCAAGCGCTCGGTGTTCACCCGGCTCGACCAGGTGGTCAAGCCGGGCGCGGTGCTGGCCTCCAACACGTCCACTCTGGACATCGACGAGATCGCCGCCGTGACCGGCCGGCCGGCCGACGTGGTCGGGATGCACTTCTTCAGCCCGGCCAACGTGATGCGGCTGCTCGAGGTGGTGCGCGGCGAGCGGACCTCGGCGCAGGCACTGGTCACCGCACTGGCCACCGGACAGCGCATCGGCAAGGTCGGCGTGGTGGCCAGGGTCTGCGACGGGTTCATCGGCAACCGCATGCTCGCCAGCTACCGGGACGCCGCGATGGCGTTGCTGCGCAACGGGTCCACGCCCAGCGACGTGGACGTCGCGATCGAGGCGTTCGGCTTCGCCATGGGCCCCTTCCGGATGGGCGACCTGGCCGGCAACGACGTCGGCTGGGCGGTGCGCAAGCGACATTACGCGGAGCGACCGGACCTGCCGCGCGACGAGATCGCCGACGCGGTCTGCGAACTCGGCCGGTTCGGCCAGAAAACCGGCGCCGGCTGGTACGACTACCCATCGGGCAGCCGGACCGGAGTGCCCAGCCCGGTGGTAGCGGAGTTGCTCGCCGACTACTGGCACCGGCACGACACGACGCCAACGACGGTGGAGCCGGAGGAGATCGCCCAGCGCCTGGTGTTCTCCCTCGCCGACGCTGGCGCGCACATTCTCGACGAGGGCATCGCCCTGCGCGCCTCCGACATCGACGTGGTCTATCTGAACGGCTACGGCTTTCCCCGCCACCGCGGCGGTCCCATGTGGTACGCCGACCACGTCGGCCTGGCGAACGTGCTCGCCGCGCTGCGCCGCTTCCACGGCGACGACGGCTGGCAGCCCGCGCCGCTGCTGGTCCGGCTCGCGGCCGAGGATGGCAGCTTCAACTAGCCGGTGGCCGCACCAAGACCGGCCAGGTGAACCCGGCCATCACCGTGGTGGCAGTCGGCCGGCCGCACGTCGCCCGAGCGAGGAACGCCGAGCGCGGAGATACAGCGGAATGTCACCTTGCGCGTGTAGAACCGCATGAAGGTGACCTTGCGCTCTACCGCCGAGGGGGCTGCGAAGCCGGGCGAGCCGCCCGGCCGAGCGAGGAACGCCGAGCGCCGAGGTACAGCGGAATGTCACCTTGCGCGGCTAGGGTCGCCTGATCGGCCGCGTTCGCGGCGAGTGCGCTCGGGAGGAACGATGGTCAGCGCGCAGGACGTGCGAAACATCGCGCTGACCCTGCCGCGTGCCTACGAAGTCGTCGTGCGCGACCGGATCAAGTTCCGGGTCGGCCACATCGTGTTCCTCTCCCTGTCGCCGGACGAAACCGAGCTGGGCTTCGGATATCCCAAGGAGGAGCGGGACGCGCTGGTGGCGAACGAGCCGCACAAGTTTCACCTGCCGATCCCATCCGACCTGCGTTACAACTGGGTACGGGCCTGGTTGTCCGAACTCGACCGGGATGAGTTGTGGGAGCTCGTGGTCGACGCCTGGCGCATGTGCGTGCCGAAGAAGGTCTGGACCGAGTTCATGGAAAGCCGCTCCGGCCAGCACGAGTGAGAGCCCTGGCGGCATTCGGTGTTCTCGGGGCCGGCGCCCCCGAGGAACGTCAGTCAGGCCATTTGCTCAACGCCTTGCGGACATGTGGCTCCGCGGCGCGGCCCATCCGGGTCAGGCTGGAGCTGAGCCTGGGACGCAGTCGCCGGCTCAACACCGCGCGCAGCCGCTCAAGTTCGCCGTCCCGCCGGTCCATCTCGGCGCGCAGCGCGCGGACCTCATCGGCGTGACTCGCCGCCGCGTGGGCGAGCTCGTGCCGCTGCCGGGTGATGGTCTCGGCAAGTTGGTCCGCATGGTCGCCATGAGCCACGGCTTCGTACTGCATCTGAAGCACCCGGGTATACAGCGCGATCCGGTTGTTCTCCATGAGCGCCAGCAGGCGCGAGTCGATGAACGGCGCGAGCCGGTCGAGCATGGGGTCAGCTTCGGCGCAGGTCCGGACCATGATGCCCATGCCGAACACCGCCGGGACCAGCTCGAACCGCCAGCCGTCCGGTGCTTCGGCCACGGCGTCCTCGACCGCGGTGAGCACGCCGTTGCGCTCACCGCCGGCCGAGCGGGCGGCGGTGGACACGCCAAGTCCGACAAAGCCGGCCGGGGTCAGCTCGTCGTGCCAGACCGTGGGCCCGTCCGCGGTGTCCGGGTGCCGATCCCCCGGGTCCACCATCGACGGCTGGTAGTACAGATCCCGACGAGCGCACGGCCACAGCACGTCGTGCAGCACGATCACCGCGTCCGGGGCGTTGGCGGTCAGCCAGGACAGTTCGCGGTGGACGGTCGCGTAGTTGTGGTCGCCGTCCAGCACATAGAGATCCGCCACCGGCAGGTCGTCGAGCACCGCCGGGGACCACCCCATCACCGGGTGCAGTACGTCGTTTCCGGCAAGCGCGGCCTGCATCTCCTCGGTCGGCTGCGGGTCCACGCAGTACACCGCGGTCGCGCCCAGTTCGGCGTACATGCTACTGACCTGGCCGGACTCCACGCCGACCTCGACCACCGTGCCGATCTTCCGACTGTCAAAGATGATCTTGAACAGCTCGCGGAACACGGACATCGAATGCAGCAGGATCGGTTGCTGACGCGCCAGGCGCGCCTGCAGATGTGGATCCTCCCGGCTGCCGGTGTGCACCTGATGCCTCATGCCGGGCCGGCCAGTTTGCGCAGGGCGACCCGGGCCGCGCCCGCCGCCATACCGGCGGCGCCGCGGGTCCGATACTCGGCTCGCAGCCGGGCCGGAATCCGCACCATCTTCGACGCGGCAGGCAGCCTCGCCCCGAAACTCGACCGGGACTGCGGCATCATGGCGAACGCGACGGTGACCTGCGCGGAGGTGACGGGTCCGCCACCGCGTGCGGCAACCGGCAGGATCAACGCCGCCTCCGGTGCGAGGAACTCGATCATGTTGACGCCGAGCCATCGGCATTCCCGGTAGGCGAGGCCGGCGAAGTCCTCGGCCCGGTCCCAGCGCACCGGGTCCGGGCGGTGCCGGCCCGCGACGGTCAGCGCTACCTCGATCCAGTCGACCCGGACGATGGCCGGCCGGCCGGGAAGCACCAGCGAGATCAGGTCGATGTCACCCGCCTGTACGGACAGCCGGGCGAAGGACAGTCCGTTGTGGTTGATCCGAACCGGTTTCCGGCGACCTTCGTGCCACTTGCCGTCGAACGTGCGGTAGTGGATCGCGGACGCGCACCGCTCCCCCGACGGCTCGAACATGGCCGGATCCGCGTGTCCGGCTGCGATCGCCTGGACCGCCGCACCGAGCACCGGGTCCGAAGCGGCGATCAATGCCGGCCAGAAGGAGTCGCGCATGCCGAGATCGGCCAGGTCGGGCGGCGCCAGGTAGGGAATGGCCGGTCTGAGATCCTCCGGCAGTATCCGGGTCACCACCGACGAACCGAAGTTGTCCTCGTGGCACCAGTTCCCGAACACCACCGCCTCGTCCGGCGTCGGAGCCTTGAGAGCCGACACGACGATGTTCGCCAGTCGGTCCCGCGCGCCGGTGAGGTCGGGCCAGGTCCCGTTGGCGTTGGTCACATGGCGGTTCCAGTGCCGCTGGAAGGCCAGAATGCCTTCCTTGATCATCTGGCGTTCGACGTTCTGCGCGGGGCTCTCGCCGCACGGTCCTAGCACAGGGCTTCCGTTCGGCATGAAGTCGATGAGTGATCCGCAGTGCGCGCTGACGGACTGCTCGATGACCTCCGGGCTCCGGGACAACGTCGCGGCGTACTCGTGTGGCTGGCCGGCCTGCGCCAGGTAGCCCTCGGCCCGCAACCCGGCGAGGTACAGCCGCGTCCCCCGGTGATCGGTGGCCAGGTAGAGACCGTTGGGCCTGACGCCGGTACGCGCCGCCTTGAGCACCTCGGCGAGGTAGTACTGGATCGTGCCGGCCCAGCCGAGGTCGACCAGGGTCAGTTCGGGACCGTCCAGCGCGCCGATGCCGCGCAATGTCGCGAGCAGCCGGTCGCGCATGGCGGTGACCTGCACCGCGAGATGGTTCTGCAGGTGCGGCGACTCGGTGAGCGCCACGGCCACCTGCTCCATCGCCCGAGCGTCGTCCAGCACCGTGTCGAGCTCGCCGGCGAGCGCCGGCACGTCGCCGGCGCGCAGGTGCAGCATGCTGAGCAACTGTCGCACCGAAGGCCGGTAGCTGCGGCGAATGAAATCGAGGACGGAGTCCGGGTCGAAACAGTCGAGTGCGGCGATGGACACCACATGCCGGGACAGCCAGATCGGTCGGGCCCGCACCTCCCAGCCGCGAGTCCGGGCCGCCTCGTTGACCATGGCCGAGAGCAACTCGCCCTCCCGCATGGGGCACCACACCACGGGGGTACCCGACTCATTGGCGCGACACGCGACCCACTCGGCAAAGCCGGTCAGCACCGGACCGAGGACCGTCGCGCCGTAGCGCCAAGCGGTGTCACCCGCGGACCCGGGACGGGCCGGGTTGGTGGCCAACACTCTGGCCCGCATGCTGGTCAGGCCGAAGTCGCCCTGCCTGGGATCGAGCAGCGTCGCGTCTGGACCGAAGGGATCCACCTGCTCGTGCTCCCGGGCCAGGGTGTCGGCGAAGCGCTCGTCGATCCGTTCGTAGTGCAGGGTTCTGATGCCCAGCTCGGCCGGCACCTCGTGATCGGCGATCTCGTTGTCTCCGATGTGTACCAGCTGTTCGGGATTGCGACCGAGCTCCTTGAGCACGATCTCCCACAGCCCGGACTCCTTGCTCAGACCGTGCTGGTGCGACCGAAACACCCGCGCCTCCGACAGATCGCCCAGCTCGGGCCGGTCCAGCAGGTGGCGCAGCTGCTCCTCGGTGAAATAGGTGTCGGACACCAGAACCAGCGGCAGGTCGTGCTTGCCCGCCAGCTGGATGACATGCGCGATATCAAGGTCGACGACGGTCAGTTCGCGCTCGACCTCGACCTCCGCCCCCACCAGCTCCTCGACCAGCGCGCGGCCGAAGAGGGCCAGCGGCATGTCCCGCCAGATGTCGAACAGCGACACCTCGCGGCCCCACGACGCGCGCCGGTCCCTGGCGCCCTGCTCGGCGGCGATCCGCATGCGCCGAAAGGTCGCGTCGGTGATCCAGGAGGGACAGTGACCGGTCGCCCGCAGCCGGGCGGCCAGGATCGTGAACGCATCCGTCGGACGCGGCACCCGCCGCCACAGCACCGTGTCGAAGACATCCAGCGACAGCACCGAACATGACCTGTCCATGATCACCCGATGGATGTCCTCGAGCAGCGGGTTGTGCTCGGCACCGGGTTCGGTCGACAGGGGCAAGTGAGGCTCCTCGTCCATCCGTGAAGGCAACCGCATGACGTGTGAGCCCACATCTTGGCCGGAGGTCCCCAATACCGCCGGCCACGCACACGATCGTGGGCGTGTCACGGCAGCGGCGTGTCGGCACGGCACCGACCAACCACAGTGGCCGTGCGGCCGGGCGACCAGACCGAAGATTGCCCCGGTGATGTCGGGCGATCCGCGATGGATCTGAGCCATGCAGCCGCACTGGACGGTCAGCAACGGAGCCCGACATCCTTGGCGCGCCTGGCGAGAAACACCCAATCGTGTAATCGCGACAAGCGACCCGATCGCGGCTGGTTCTCTAGATTGGCGGGGTGCCGTCCTCGCCGGTGTCCCGCCAGCCTGTCTCGCCGTCCGCATCGTGCGCCGGCGGGCTGCTCGCGCCCGTCCCGCGTGACGAAACGCCGTCTGTGGCAGGGGGCCTGCCGTAGATGCGTGCCCTTGTCACCGGCGGGGCGGGGTTCATCGGCTCCATCTTGGTCGACCGGTTGGTGCGCGATGGCCATGAGGTGGTGGTCGTCGACGACCTGCGGCGCGGACGTCGCGAGAACCTCGATGGGGTGCCCGGATCCCGGGTGGAGCTGCACGAGATCGATGTTCGCGCACCGGAGATCGCCGCCCTGGTCGCCGGCGCCCGCCCGGAAGTGGTCTTCCACCTGGCGGCGCAGATCGACGTCCGGCTCAGTGTGGCCGATCCACTGCTCGACGTGTCCCAGAATGTGCTGGCCACGGTGAACCTGGCGGAGGCGGCGCGACGGGCGCGGGTTCGAAAGATCGTCTTCGCGTCCTCGGGCGGGTCGATCTACGGCACACCGGACCGGCTCCCGGTCACCGAGTCGGTCCCGGTCAATCCCAAGTCGCCCTACGCGGCGTCCAAAGTGGCCGCCGAGGTCTATCTGAACACCTATCGCGAGCTGTACGGACTGGACTGCACGCACCTGGCGTTGGCCAACGTGTACGGGCCGACGCGGGACCCGTACGGCGAAGCAGGCGTGGTGGCGATCTTCGCCAACGCCCTGCTCACCGGACAGCCCACCACGGTGTTCGGCGACGGGACCAACACGAGGGACTACGTCTACGTCAGCGACGTGGTGGACGCCTTCGTCGCGGCGTCGGGCGAGCGGGGCGGCGGGCGGCGGTACAACATCGGTACCGGCCGGCAAACCTCCGACCGGGAACTGCACACCCTGGTGGCCAAGGCGGCCGGCGTTGCGGACCAGCCCCGTGCGGCGCCGGCCCGGTTTGGCGATCTCCGCAGATCCATGTTGGACTCCAGTGCGGCGAGAGCGGAACTCGGCTGGCGACCACGGGTCGACATCGCTGCCGGAGTCCGGCGAACGGTCGAGCACTTCCGGGCCAGGATCGACGAATCCGCGGCGGCACCGGTTGGATGAGCGACCACGTCGGCGGTCGCGGCGCAGCCCGCTACCAAGCATCGCTACAGGCCGGTCCGGTTTCGCCGCATCGTCTCAGCGACGATGTCGACTCCGTTGACCGATCACTGCCTCTGACCACTGCGTGGTCGGTGCGGCGGATCGTCACCCGCTCCTTCGCCCCTGCCGGTTTCAGTGCTATGCCGGTCCGACAGGAGCCGAACAGAACCAGCGGTCCAGCGCCGCTGCGGGTGGATTGACCTACCCCGGCGGTGTGCTGCTTGAACCCGTCACCAGCTGTTCACCGGTGGCCTCGCGGTCCGGTTGAGACGGTTTGGTGAGCACGACGATGACCAGCCCGGTGGCGACGCACGCCGTTCCGACCCAGGTCCAGATGTTCGTGCGCTCGTTGAGGAGCAACGTGCTCGCGGTCAGGATGGCGAGATAGCCGAGCGCGTTGAACGGGTACGCGACACTCAGTGGCAGCTTGCTGAGCGTGGCCAACCAAGCGACCGCGGAGACGCCGAAAACGACCAGGCCGAGGACGATCCATGGTGACGTGACGGCCTTGATGAACAATGCGCCGTTGGTCTTCTTGACTCTCTCCGTGGCCAATGTCATGCCGTGTTTCAGCAGTACCTGACCCGTTGCCGCGGCCGCCACCGCGAAGAGCAAGAGCCCCAAACTCGTCGCTGACAACCTCTGCCTCCTGAAGAGTCTGTTGCGGCCATCGCGGTGCTCCGCGGTGAGCTGATCACCGGCGACTTCCGCGACGGCCCTAGCCTCCCTCGACGACAAGAGCTTCCTCCGCGTGGGGGGTCATCCGCAGGATGAACTGGTAACCGAAGAGCGTCGTGCGTGCGCGGACCAAGCGCGTATCGATCTCGCGGATCAACTTCAGTTTACGTCCGTCCGCCTCCGAGACCACGCCGAGAGGCAGGCCCGTGGCGCGCTCCTCCACGACGTCGAACCCGCATGCTTTTACCATTCTGTGCAGCGTTGAACGGGTGAAGAATCGCAGATGGGTGTCATCGAGGATGCCACGGCGGTCATAGCCGAACATGCCCAGCACGACCCTGCTACGTGGGTACCAGTGCCCGAAGTTGGGCACGGACAGCAGCAGCTCGCCGCCGGGCCGCAACAGTCGCAGGATCTCCCGGAGCGTCTGTGCCGGCCGGGGTAGGTGTTCGATGATGTCGCCGGCAATGACGATGTCGAAGCCCGACCCGATTTCGGTCGGAATACCGCGCGAGAGGTCGGCCTGGACAAAGACGTCGGTGCGTTCCCGCACCCCGGGGATGTCCAGATAGTCCACGCCGGTGACGTGATGTCCGGCGGCCCGCACCCGCTCGGCGAGTTGGCCACCGGAGCAGCCGATGTCCAGTACCTTTGCTGATTGCGTGCCAGCCAACATTTCCAGGATCACGGCATGGGAGGATCCGTCGCCCTCCTTGAACATGTACTCGTCAGGTGTCGGCATCCATTCGGCCGTTCCGAACCCCTTGATCGCCAGCCGGTACTCGAGGACGTCCTTGACCACATTCTTAGCGTACTTCATCCCGTCGACATAACAAATCTCGTCACCATAATACGTCGGAATCGGGATTTCAACGATTCGTTTGCCCGCGTGGACAAGTTGAATGATGATCTGGGTGTCGAAGTCGAAGTCGTCGGTGTTGTGCTTGAAAGGGATCTCGCTCAGCGCACGTACACTGTAGGCGCGGTAACCGGAGTGGAACTCGGTCAGGTTGGTGTGCAGCATCCGGTTCTCAATCTCAGTGAGGATCCGGTTGCCCAGGCGCTTGTACAGCGGCATCCCGCCACGCTTCGCGGCGCCCTTGATCATCATGCGGGAACCGAACACCGCCTCGCATTCTCCCCGCACCAGTGGAGCGACCATGTCGGGCAGCATCTCCGGCGCGTACTGGCCATCGCCATGGAGCAGCACCACGATGTCGAGGCCGCGCTCGATGGCCAACTCGTAGCCAGCCTTCTGGTTGCCGCCGTATCCGAGATTCTTGGTGTGGCTGATCACCAGCGTCTTCGGGGTTTCGGCGCGTCGGGCCCAGTTTCTGCCCAGGCTGACGGTGTCGTCGTGGCTCGCGTCGTCGAGGACGATGACCTCGGCGATCTGCTCCCAGAAATCAGCCGGAATCCGGTCCAGCGTTGCCAAGAGTGTTGCGGCCGCGTTGTACGCGACGACCAGGATTCCGATCCGTGGTGCGGCCTTGGCGGTTACGGGAGTCAACGTGCTGGTACCTCCAGTCATAGCTGCGTGGTCCGAGCGACCAACCGGCGGCTGCCCGCATCACCTGTACCGCCCGGCATGTTCGCGGTCGCGTGATCCACACCGGGTGGCTGAACCGAGGCGGGCTCCCGGCGCCTCGACACGAGGAATCCGGACACGACAACCGCCGCCAGCGCCAACCAGGTGATCGTCATCAGGACAAATTCCCTTGGCCGGAAGAGGGCACCTTGCGCCTCGTACCAGTGCCAGGGTCGAGCGTTGTTCCAGTGGTCGTAAACGATCAGGATGAACACGCTCGCCGCCAGGTTGTAGGCGCTTGCCGTCCATGGGCTGATCAAGTACGCGAAGGCGAGGGGCCAGACCAGATATTGCATACCGAATGCGGAGCTCAGCAGGAGGAACATCGCGAGCGACAGGCCCGCGGCTGGCGCCAGCGCGTTCGGTCGCCGCCAGACGATGACGGCCGGAATCGCCGCGGAGAGGACGAGTACTCCAAACCTCGCGGGGCCGACCAGGAAGTCCAACAGACCAGGTGGCGCGCCGGTCCAGGTGGCGAGCTGGACGAGCCCCCACTGCCTCGCCCAGATGCCCGCATATCCCAGCACATTCTTGCTGAACTCCGGCCAGCGGCTCAGTAGCACCGGGCCCCACAGCAGCGCGAACAGCACGGCCGCTCCACCGACAAAGGCGGCTAGTTTTCTCCAGCCCTTCATCATCAGGAACACCATGAGCGCCGGCCCGAGCACGATGGGGACCAGCTTGACGCTGACCGCTGCAGCGAATGCCACGCCAGCCGCGGCCGCCCACCGCTTCACCACCAGTAGATAAATGCTGAGCAGGGAGAACATGACAAACAGCGGGTCCGTGTTGCCGTGGAAGCCGGAGATCACGATCAGTGCCGGACTGCACGCCACGAGCGCCGCGGCGATCGCCGCCTGCGCGACCGGCCGGCGCAGCCGCACCAGCTCGAATACCAGCAGTACGGACACGAGGTCGGCCAGGCTGGCGGGTACCCGAATGAGGAACGAGAAGTCGGCCACGTTGTGATCGACCAACCAGTTGATCACCACCAGCATCCATCCGGACATTGGCGGGTGGTTATACTGGGCCAGATACTCGTGCCCGTACATGTCGATCGGACCGAATTGGCGCGCGCCCTGCGCGAACGACGTCCAGTAATGAACGTCATTCGTTCCGAACGTGTTCGCGGCGATCAGCAGCTTGAACGCGGTGGTGAGTACCGCCACGGCGAGCACCATCGCCCGTAGCGGGCCCACGCGGGTAGCGGACATGACCGACTCCCCGGCCGGCATCATGGCAGAACCACGGAGCAGCTTCGCCTGTGCCCCAGGCGAACTCGTGGAACCGTCCTCTTCGGCCAAGTTAGCTCTCCTCGTCCAATCCGTGAGGCATCCGCGCCAGGTGTGAGCTCACATCCTGGCCGGAGCTTCTCGATATCGCAGGTCGGCTCACCTGATCGTGGGCGTGTCATCGGTATCGGCAATGCTCAGGCGCGGTGCCGGACCGCACCGGCACAATGTCCCGAATGGACCCGGGTCCGGCAGGTTGGCGGTTGGCTGCTTTGATCCGTCGCCGGCGATGCCCTACGGCTCAGCCAGTCATCGATCGGACACGTGCGGGTCGGGTGCCTGGTGTTGCTTTCCGGGCCGAGGAAACAGCGACAGCGGCAATGACGTACGGTGTCCAATCGACTACATGCCGGCGCAGGAGGCTGAGATGCACGACGTAGCGGTGTTCGAGCTCGGTGCGCACGGGCCTGGGCTGTGCGCCCAGATCTGCACCGAGTGCGACGCACGTCGCTCATGGCCGGCGTGATGTCCGGTGCTCGGGTTTGGCTGGTCGGCTTCGCGGGGTTCTGGTTGCTCCACGCGGGGTGGGCGTTCGCCACTCCACTCAATGGCCCGCCCGACGAACTGCAACATGTAATCCGCGCTGCCGGGGTGTTGCGGGGGGAGTTCCTGGCGGAAATGGACTCGACGGGAGGCATCCAGACCGTTCCGGCGAGTATCGATCGGGGCTGGTGCTTTCCCGCGCGCGTCACTGTGCCGGCCAGTTGCGAACGGGACCCGGGTGGCGACGAGAGCCTGGTTCGGGTGCACACCACCGCGGCCGCCCGCGCACCGGCGTACTACCTGGTGACCAGCTGGCCGCTGCGGTTCTGGCCGTCCTGGCCAGGAATCATGCTCTCCCGCCTGATCAACGGCGCACTGATGGCCGCACTGCTGGCCGGCGCCATGGTCGCGGTCACCCAGTGGTACCGCAAACGCCCCATCATCGCCGGCATCCTGGTCGCGGTAACACCGATGACCGCACACCTCGGCGGCGCGATCAACCCCAACGGCCCGGAAATCGCCGCCGCTCTCGCACTGTTCGCC
>JBJMIG010000073.1:0-46738 GCA_045806965.1 Labedaea sp.
CTCGCGATGGCGCTGCGGATCGCCGGGGCCGGCAAAACCATCGGGTTGACCGAAGCCCAGGTCCTCGGCATCGCCTCCGCGTTGTCCAGCGTCGGTATCGAAGCCGAGGCCGGTGGCTCGTCGATCTCCACCACGATGATCAAGATCGCGGCCGCAGTCAACGCCGGCGGCGAGCAGCTCAACGCCTTCGCCAAGGTCGCCGGCCGCTCGGGCGCCGACTTCGCCGGCGCGTTCCGCGCCGACCCCGCCGCCGCGATCATCGAGTTCATCCAGGGCCTGGGCAAAATGCAGAAGGCCGGCCAGGACGTGTTCGGCGTCCTCGACCAGCTCGGCCTCTCCGACATCCGCGTCCGCGACGCACTGCTCCGCGCCGCCGGCAGCGCCGACATGTTCACCAAGAGCATCCAAGTCGGCTCCACCGCCTGGGCCGAGAACACCGCACTCACCAACGAGGCCAACAAACGCTACGAGACCGCCGCGTCGAAAATCCAGGTCGCCGGCAACCAGATCAAGGACGCCTTGATCGACGTCGGTGCCGTGGTGGTCCCGGTCGCGGCCGGCGTTTCTCGAAGCGCATCGGACATCGCCAAGGGCTTCCAGGAACTCCCCGGGCCGATGAAGGACATCGTGACGTGGGCGGGGGCCGCGGCCGGCGGCCTGACCCTGCTCGGTGGCGGTGCGGCCATCGCGGCACCGAAGGTGATGGACTTCCGCGACAAGATGCGCACCCTCGAGGCCTCGGGTGGCGGCGTGAGCCGAGGCCTGGGCAAGGTCGGCCTATTCCTCTCCGGCCCATGGGGTGCCGCCCTCGGCATCGGCGCCGGCCTGCTCGGCGTGTTCGCCGGCGCCGCGGGCGGCGCCGCTCGCCGACAGGAAGAACTGGCCTCGGCCGGAAAATCGGTGGCGCAGGCCCTTCGTGAACAAAACGGGATCATCAACGACGCGGTGATTCGAACGGCAGCGAAAGCGGCCGAAGACAACCACATGTTGTCCACCGCGAAATCCCTCGGCATCCAACTCGGCACGGTCACCGACGCCATCCTCGGTCAGGGCAGCGCCTACGAACAGCTCAGGACCCGATTGCAGGACATCATCAAGGCCAACACCGAAGTCTCGACCGCCGGCAAGGGCGGCAGCGGACGCAGCTACAACGAACAGGCCCTCGCCGCACAGGACCTGCTGCGAAAGCTCGACGAGTTGGTTGGTGGCAAAAATGCCGACGTGGCGGCTAGCAGGAATGTCGATGAGGCCGCGAAGACCGCGACCGGCTCGCAGAAGAAATTCGGTGAGGCCACGGGGGAATCCGCCGAGCAGGCGAAGGCGGAAGAGGACGCGATCAACGATTTGATCAAGGCGTTGGACACCATGAACGGCTCCACATTGTCGGCTCGCGATGCGCAACGCCAGTACTTGCAGCAGATCACTGACACTGCCGAAGTCTTGGGGAAGAACGGCAAGAACCTCGACATCAACACGGCGAAAGGCCTCGAGAACGAAGCCGCGCTCGACGCCCAGGCCAAGGCCGCGCTGGACCTCGCCAAGGCCGCATCCGAGGAGGCCCAGGCCAACGGTGGTGCTGCGGCTGGCGCAGCCGCATTGACGGCGAGCTTGCAGGCGACGAGGCCCAAGCTGATCGAGACGGCGAAGCAGTTCGGCATGACCCAGAAGCAGGCCGAGGACTACACCAACGCTGTGCTCGCCATCCCCGCCGCGGCGTCGACCATCGTGTCTACGCCGCGGTCGCCGGAGGCGCTCGCTGAGCTCGCCCGCGTGCGTGAGGCGGTGCTGAACATCCCGCCGGCCAAGGACGTCAACGTCGGCGTGCTGTCGCAGGCCGCGATCGAGAAGTTGCAGGAGATCGGCTACAAGGTCACCACACTGCCTGGCGGCACTGTCACTGTCAGCGGGAACACGACGCCTGCCCAGCTGAAGCTCGACGAGTTCATCCGCAGCAACCAGAACCGGATCATCGGCGTGCGGGTCGAGACGCAGTTCTCGGCTGGGGCGGGTGGGAAGTATTTCGCTGGCGGGTTCGCGGCGGGTGGGATCTTCGACCCTCGTCGCCCGGTGCACGCCTATGCCGGTGGGGGTGTGGAGGATCACCAGCCGCAGGTGGCGGGTGGCTATCCGGGGGCGATGCGTATCTGGGCGGAGGATCCGGGGGCGAAGGAAACCTACCTGCCGTGGGCGATGGATCGGCGGGGGCGGGCGCTGGACATCGCCCGCTTCACCCTGGACCAGTGGGGTTGGGCGATCTCACCGAAGTCCCGGCCGGCGGGGTCGATGGGCGGTGGCACCGCGGCTTACGCGGCTGGTGGGGTCACGGTAGAGAACCTCAACGTCACCGCGTATTCGGATCGGTTCTCCATGTCGCAGGTGATGAGTGACCTGGCGATGTCCGGGGTGCGGTGATGGCCGTCCCGACTCAGGATTTTCAGGTGTCGGTTGCCGGGCTGCTGTTGGGGCCGGCGACGTCCTACACGTTGGTGGACTTCAACCCGTGGGGGAAGGCGAACCGCGCGACGCAGACGGACAAGCGGGCGTGGGCGCACGGGTCGTGGTCGGGTCGGGAACTGATCGACGAGGTCGTCATCCCGATCCGCGCTCTGATCAACACCGAGACGCCGGCGGACTTCCTCGCCGCGCGCCACCAGCTGGCGGCGGCGTTCAAACCGTCCGACGACGGCACCGACGCCGAGCTGCGGTTTCGGTTCGCCGGTCAGGACTATGTGATGTTCGGCCGGCCTCGCATGGTCGACTTGGAGAACCCGGAACTGTTGGTGTTGGGCAAGTCGTTCGTGAAGGCCGCGTTCGTCGCTCTGGATCCGCTGATCTACGCGGCGACCGAGATGCAGCAAGTCCTTGGGCTGCCCTCGGTCAGTGGCGGGTTGACGGCGCCGGTGACCGCGCCGGTGACGATCGGCGCCACCGTCACCGCCGGCCGGGCGACCATTGCCAATGCGGGTACCCAGGCGACCGCGCTGAAGCTGCGGATCGACCCGGTGGGTGCCAACTTGGTCGAGCCGCGCGTGTCGGTGCTCACCGGCACCACGGTGCGGGTGCTGCGCTGCAACCTGACGCTGACCGCGGGGCAGTGGATGGACATCGATACCGGCGCCCGCACCGCCTACCTCAACGGCACGGTGTCGCGGCGCGGCAACGTCTCCGGGGACTGGCCGCTTGTCCCGCCGATGTCGGAGGGCAGTTCCGAGCTGGCTTTCGATGCTGGTGTGTACAGCGCTTCCGCTCAGCTCACCGCGACCTGGCGCGACGCATGGATTTGAGGAGGCGGTAAGTGGCTGTTGTGGCCGATCCCCTGTGGATCAATGCCAGTGCGGGTGCGCCATCCTATTCGGCTAACGAACTGCGCCAGGCGATGGCGCTGGCCCTGATGTATGGCGGGCGCACCCTCGGCGCCCGGGCGGGTGTGCGCCCCGGCGGCAACGCTCTGCAAACCTCGATTGCGGGGGCCACGATCACGGTGCGCGCCGGGGTGGCGTGTGTTGACCCGGCCCTGACCACGCCGCAGGGCCCGTACTGGGTGTGCCTGCCCTCGGATGACACGTTCACGTTGACCGCGGCGCACGCCAGCCTGCCACGCAAGGACATCACTGTTCTGCGGGTGTATGACCACGACGAGGACTCGTCGGGGTTGCGCAAGGCGCAGGCCGAGTACATCACCGGGACCGCCGCGGGCTCACCGGCGGAGCCGGCCGTGCCCGCGGGCGCGTTCCGGCTGGCGACCATCGACGTTCCCGCTTCGGGTGGCGGGAGTCCGTCGGTCACGCTCAACTTCCCGTTCGCGGTAGCCAACGGCGGTGTGATCCCGGTTCGGGACATCACCCAACGTGGCCTGATCACCGGCTACGACGGGCTGGTCATCGAGCGGATGGACCGCAGCCCGAGATGGTTGGAGGTCCACGACGGCACCGCATGGCGCGTTCAGGGCGTGCCGATCTGCACCTCGGCCGCCGACCGCGACGGTGCCAGCGGTGTCACCAACCCGGTCACCGGGCAGTTGGTGCTGCTCACCGACTCAACCCTGCTCACCCGCTACACCGGGTCGGCGTGGGTGTTCCACGGCAGGTACCGCGACAACCAGACCCTCGGTGCCGACACCGCCAGCGTCACCTTCTCCAACATCCCCACCACATTGCGGCGTGTTGTTGTGAACTGGACTGCCCGAGGTTCCAAAGCGGCCACGATCTGCGACGTCCGGATGCGCATCAACAACAACTCCACCACCGGCTACCGCTCCAGCGTGGGTGCCGTCACCGGCACCACCCCGGCGAACTTCACCGAGGACACGAGCACCTTCTCCACGGTCGGCCACATGACCGCCGCCAGCGACGGCAACAACATCTACGGCGGCGGCGAGGTGCGCTTCACCGGCTGGGACGCGGGCGGCAGCCGACCCGGACTGAACTGGGTGTACGAATCCCACACCTGGAGCAGCGCGGCGACAGCGGTCGCCGGCAAGGGCGGCGGCCTGTTCTTCGTGGCCGGCCCCTACAACCGCATCGACCTGTTCCCCGACACCGGCAACTTCAAAGCCGGCAGCGAGTTCACCTTGTACGGCTGGGAATAGCCTCGTGGCACTGGATTTGACGTGGCTGGGCTGCGACCTGGTCAGCGGCAAGATCATAGAGGAACTGCCGGACCTCACCCCGAAGTCCGGGTCGCTCACCGCGACGCTCGCGACCGCGACCTCCGCGCAGTTTTCGCTGCCGATCCCACTCGGCGGGACCGGCGCCGCACCCCGGGACTGGCAGTCGGCCACCCAGGAGGCGGACGCCATGATCGTGGCGGTGCTGGCCGGCACACCGATCTGGGCGGGCGCGGTCCTGGTCAACGACCGCGGCACCGCGGCCACCGCCGAGCTGGCCTGCGTGTCGCTGGAGGGCTACCTCGACCGCCGCTACGTCGGCGACCACACCTGGACCGGTCAGGACGAGGCCTCGGTCATCGCCGCCGGCCTGCTCGCCGACGCCAACGTCGAGGGAATCGGCCTGGTCATTGACGCACCCGCCACGGGCACACTGCGCGACCGCACCTACGCCGACCGGGACGACAAGACGGTCTACTCCGCGCTGCGCGAACTGATGGGCGTGATGAACGGGCCGGAATGGACGATCGCGCTCGACTGGACCGACAGCACCCAAACAGCCGTGCGCAAGACCGCGCGGGTCCGCAAACGCATCGGGGTCGGCGCGGCCATCCCCAACGCCGTGTTCGACGCCCAGTCCTCCGCGGTGTTCGACTCGGCCGGTACTGGGTCCACCCAGTACCGCGTGGTGCGGGACTACTCCGCCGGCAAGGGCGCCAACCACATCGTCGCCGTCAGCTCCGGGCAGGGCGACTCCCGTCCGCAGTCCAGCCCGGCCCGGGCCGAAGCGCTCATCGCCGGCGGCATGCCCCGCTGGGAGTACCGGTGGACGCCGTCAACCAGCATCACCGACACCACGGTGCTCGACGCGCACGCCCAGAGCGCGTTGCAGCTCAAGGCGAACGGCGCCCGGTCGATCACCATCACCGCCCGCGCCGACATCTACCCCCTGCTCGGCCGCGACTGGGCGATGGGCGACGACATCGGCTACAACCTGGCCGGCCACGGCCACCCCGACGGCCTGCTCGGCGTGGCCCGGGCGGTGGGCTGGCAGCTCAACCCAGTGCAGGGCACGGTCTCCCCGATCATCCTGGCCATCGGCGACGAGGTGATCTGACGTGGTGCTACCCAGCGACCAGATCCCACCCGACCGGGACTGGATCACCGCCAAGATCCGCGACCTCGAGCAGGCCATCGAGCAACTGCGCGCCGCACGGGCGGCCGAAGCCACCACCATCGGTCGGGGCGGCCTGAAGATCGTCGACGATGGATCGATCAAACTGGTCGACGACAACGGCCACACGATCCTCTACGCCGGGCCGGACAGTCAGGGCCGGCAGATCTTCGAGCTGCGCCGCGAAAACGGGCAGCTCGTCCTGCGCACCTTCTACCTGGGCACCGGGCAGCAGGTGTGGGCGCTGCACGACCGCTCAGGCCGGCTCGTCGCCTCCGACGACGGGATATCCGGTGCCGGCCTGGCCGAGCCGTGGATCCCGGTGCCCATCTACGCCAAGGCCTATCCCAACGCCTTCCTGGACACGCTCGGCACCGACCTCACAGTCCCGGTGTCAGCGTGCAGCGGCGCCGCGGTGTGGGAGGGCCGCATCGGCAAGGTCTCCCACCCCAAGATCCAGTACGACGGGGTGTTCGGCCGGGTCACCGGGGTGTCCGGCAATCCGACCTACACCTTCAAGGTCAACGGCGTCACCCTCGACTCCTTCAGCCAAACCACCTACGGCCCCACCGCCCGGGGCCCATTCGACGTGTCCAACCTGCTCGGCTTCAGCAACGTCGCGGTGCAACTCACCCTCTCGGCCACCGGCACCGGCACCGACCGGGTCGCCGCCCAACCCAACGCGGTCTACCTGCGACAAACCTGACGGGAGGTGGCGGTGGATGCGCTGGTCTCAGTGGACGCATTGGAAGTCGGCGGTTCGATCCCGACCATCGGTGGCGCCACGATCCTGCTGGTCATTATCGGCGTCGTCACCCGGCTGTGGCTCGGCGCCGAGGGCCGGCATCTGGCCGAGCTCACCCGCGTCAACAAAGCACACGACGACGAGCTCACCGAGTTGCGCGCCGACATCACCGAGCTGCGCAAGCGGGTCGACTCACTGACCCAACAGGTGGACACCGAGCGCGAAGCGCGATGGAAAGCCGAAGACGCCGCGGCGACGGCCCGCAGACAGGGAGGGAAACCAGGTGCCAAGTAAGGCTGTGTGGGCGGCGATGGTGCTCGCCGTGCTGGCGTTGGCGACATCGGGCTACCTCGTGTTCGCCCAGTTGGTCACGACGACCCGGGCCAGTGTGGCCGAGCAGACGGCGAAGTCGCTGGCCGATCAGGTGGCGGAGGCGTGCGCCAAGGGCGGCCCGGCCGCGGCCGAGCTGGGTGACGCCTGCCGGCAGGCACACGACGTGCAGCAGCTACCCGGGCCCGCGGGCGCGCCCGGCCCGGAAGGCCCACGCGGTGACCCGGGCCTGGCCGGCCCGGGAGGACCGGCCGGTTCACCCGGCCCTACAGGCCCGCCCGGTGGGGACGGACAGGCAGGCGCCGCCGGCCCGCAAGGAACGGCCGGGGAAGCCGGACCGGCCGGCCCCGCCGGGCCCGCCGGCGAACCCGGTCCCGCCGGCACGGACGGTTCTAACGGCAAGCCACCAGCCGGCTGGACATGGACCGACACCGCCGAGCGGACCCAGTCCTGCACCCGCGACCAGGGCTCGCCCGACACCGCTCCGACCTACACCTGCACCGCCGTGCCCCCTCAGACCACGCCACTACTCCCGATCGGGCGGTGATCACCGTGCAGGCACTCGACTTCTCCGGGCGGCCGCCCGGCGCCGCGGCGATCGTCGCGGCCAACTACAGGGTGGTGATCCGCTACATCGGCCTCGGCGCCGAAGGCAAGCAGATCTCCCACGCCGAGTGGCAGGACTACCTCGACCACGGCGTGCTCGTCCTCCTGGTCGCCGAGCTCGGCGTCAACGACGCCTGGGAAGGGCTCGACGACTACGCCCTCGGCGCCGCACGGGCCCGGATCGCGCTGGCCGACATCGACGCCACCGCCCCACCGTCGGTGGACCGCTCCCGCGTACGGATCGCCTGCGCCGCCGACGCGCACGCCAGCTCGGCCGCACAGATCTCCGACGCCGTGCGCTACTCAGCCGGGTTCGCCAGCGTCGTCGGCCTGTGGCGCGCGGGGTTCTACGGCTTCGTGGAGACCTCCCGCGCTGTGCACACCGCCGGCACTGCCGGCTGGCACTGGCGCTGCGGCTCCAAGCCGTCCACCGAGGACCAGAAGTGGGTCAACATCTGGCAGCGCAACGACGGCCCCGTCGTCGTGAACGGAACCACCTGCGACATCAACGACATCATCGCCCCATGGGAGGACGACGACATGGCCACGCCCACCGCCCAGGAGATCGCCAACGCCGTCTGGGAGGCCCTACTGAACAACCTGGCCACCGGCGGCACCATCAAGGCACGCTCGATCCTCGAGGTGCTGCACCGGGAAGCCGCGGCGTCCTACTCGCTCGACGGCCGCCCCGGGCCGGACAACGACAGCCAGTACGGCCACGTGATGTCCACCCGCGCCGAACTGCGCGAGGTCCTGGCCGACCTCGCCGAGCTCAAGGCGCCCCCCGCCGCCGGCGTCGACGTCGCCGCCCTGGCCGCCACGCTGGCACCGGCGCTGGCCGCCGAGTTCGCTGCCCGCGGCTGGGCACCGGCCACCGAAGCCGACGTCAGCGATGCGGTGCGGGCGGCGTTCGCCCGCGCCGGACAACCCGAAGGGAGCACCACCTGATGACCAACCCCCTCGAACCCACCCGCCGCCAGCTCGACGCCATCCCGGCCGGGCCGGTGGTGGAGGCCAAGGTGAAGACCAGCGCGGTGGCCTCGGCCGCCGCCGCCGGTGTCCTGTCGCTGCTCTCGATCTACGTGTTCCACGGCGGCCAGGTGCCCTCCGGTCTCGCGGTCACCGTGACCACCGTGGTCGTCACGGTCGTCTCCGGGTTGGTGACCTTCGCCGTGGGCTGGCTCACCAAGCACACCCCGCGCTCGCTGCTCACCATCGACACCGAGGAGTAGCAGCTCGGCCCGGCGCCCGGCAGCCCCGCAAACGCCCCACCTCCCGACCCCGGGAGGTGGGGCGTTTCGGCATGTCCGGGGTAGCGTGCTGGCCATGGCCTACCAGCTGCGCAGCACGGTCACCGGTGCCGGCGCGAGCGGTTGCTACCTGTACCGGGAGGACGCCGAGGCCGCGCTCGGCAGCAGCGAGCTACTGCGGATCGTGTCCGACTGGGCCACCGGCAAGGCCACGTTTCCGGACCTGCGGTTCGGGGACCGCCAGTCCGGACAGCGGCCACCGGTCATGGACGTCACCGCGGATCGCGAGAACACCCAACTGGTCAACGTGCTCGTTCGGAGGTATCTGGCGGCTCGATAGACCCCGGCACCACGCGGATCGGTGCCAGGTCCTGCGCGATGCTGCGCAGCGCCCTGGCCAACTCCACGCGGTCCGCGTGACCGATCTCCCCGGCCAGCACCTCCTCGACCACACCCGAGAGCCGATCCCGCAACAGGACGAGAGCGGCCACCAGGCGCTGGTCGGCGGGGTTCACGGCTCGGCGGTCCCGCCTGCGTCGCGCTCAGGCGGGACCGCCGAGCCAGGTGCCGGGCCGCGCCTTGGCTGGGACAAGGAACCAAGGTTTCGCCGCCGCAGCCCGGCAGACCAGAAGTGCCAACGGTGGGACCGGGTGACGCGCCAACGCTCCAACCAGTCAAGCAGCCAGCACACCGGCCAGATCGCCGCGATCACGGCTAGCGCGCCGAGCGCGCCGACTACCTTGGCGGACTGATCGAGATCGGGGAGGATCATGTGCCGCTCCCGAAAAAACCGGCCCGGACCGTCACGATGACCGCCCGCGCTCCCAGGCCACGCGGGCGACGACATCCAGCGCATCCTTGAAGTCATCCAGCTGGGCGCGCGGCGAGACCTTGATGCGGAAGGCCGGCGTGGGTGCGAGCACCACAACGGAGCCGGGCGCGTCATCGGAGGGATACACGCGCACCTTGATCGGGCGGTCGAACGCGTCGAACGCGTCTACCTCGAGGCCGTCAGCCATGGTCCTCACCTTCATGTGAGCCCCTGGTCTCGGCATCGTGCGCCTGCGGGCTATCGCCGACCTGAGCCTCGCCAATCGCCGTGCCAAGTCGTCTGCGAAGTTCGCGCAACCCCTGTGCGTCCGTAACCCATGGATCACCGTTGGTGGTGCCGAGTTGGAAACGGCCGTCGGACGTGGACTCGAGAACGAGCGTCTGGCCTCCGTGCACTACCGTCCACCTGGGCATCGGTGATCCTCTAGCCGGATTGAGCGCTGCTAACGTGAGCATGGTGCGCCGATGTGAGCACGTTAGCAATCCTCCGATCGGGGGTACCGATCGAACCGGTCTGGAGCCGTTAGGCTTGCTCACATGAGTGTTAGCAGGCCGGCGACCGCCCGTGAGTTGGGCGCTGAACTGCGTCGTCACCGCAACGAGGCCGGCCTGAGCCTCCGAGAGTTCGAGAAGCGCGTGGGTCACGCGAACTCGAAGATCAGCATGTGGGAGAACGGTCACCGGCTGATCCCGCTCGAGGAGCTGGAGCGGGTGCTGGACGCGCTGAATGTGTCCGACGATGAGCGCGAGCGCCTCCTCGGGATGCGGCGCGAGGCCGAGGGGCCGGGACGGCTGGTTGCCGGCCCGGCGACGATCGGGGTCCAGCTCGCCGAGTTGATCCAGCAGGAGCAGGCGGCCCGCCGCATCACCGATGTCGCGCCGCTTCTTATCCCCGGCCTATTGCAAACGAGCGGGTACGCCCGATCGATCTTCGTCGGGCAGCCGGAAGCCGAAACGAGGATCGCGCTGCGCATGGGCCGTCGGGATGTCCTGACCCGCGACAACCCGGCCGAGTTCCACGCGCTCATCGACGAGGAGGTGTTGGCACGCCACATCGCGCCACCTCCGGTCATGGCGGAGCAGATGCGCCACCTGATCCGGATGGCCGAGCTGCCGAATGTGACGATCCAACTGGTCCCCAGCACGCGGGCTGGCTACACGCCGATGCTCGCCGGACCGTTCATCCTGCTCGACTACCCCGCCGCGACATCGACGGTGCACCTCGAGCACCACAGTGCGAGCGCCACCCTCTGGGAGGAGCGAGACGTCCGCAGGTTTCAGGCTGCGGTCGAGTGGATCACCAGCACGGCGATGACCCCGGACCGGACATCCGAGGTCATCGCGGAACTGCTCAAGGGAATGGAGACATAATGACGGTACCCGACGCCGCCACCAGGTGGCGGAAGTCGAGCCGCAGCAGCGGCCAGGACACTTGTGTCGAGCTGGCCAGCATCGGCGCTGTGCGGGACAGCAAGAACCCGGCCGGCGGCATGCTGCGCGTCGACCTGATCCAGTTGCTCGCCGCGGTGAAGGACGGCCGGGTCAGCTGATCAAACGTGTGCGGGTTAGCGGCCCTCCGGTTCCAACCGGAGGGCCGCTCCCGTTGGGCAGCCTTACCGGCAGTTCTCGAACCTGAACGAGGTGTAGCTCCCGTCGATCTTGCCAACGCCGTCGACCACTCGTTTCGTCATGCCAGAACTCGCATTGCCGGACGCCGCGTAGCTCGCATTTACCAATGACATGTCGTAGTTGTACTGGGAGATGGCCAACGCCAACGCCAACGCCGGCTTGTCCTTGTAGCCGGCAACGGCCTTGCGGAAATCGTCACCGCTCTCCATCAAGCGGCGAACGTTGAATTCGGTGAAGTCGAGGCTCGACGACGGCGTCCACCTCCAGGCGTTATAGGCGCGCTCGACATTCGAGCATTCGATCTGATTGGGATTGGTCGACGGCGACACGGTGGCCGTCGCCGCGGCGGCAGGCGGCGGAGGAGGAGGAGGAGGGCTGGATGTTCCGCAACCGGCCGCGGCGATCGCTGCCGCCAGACTGAGGCCGGCCAGTGCGGATCGGACCGACGTGGAGCGCTGCATATGAGCCCCCGGTGATGGGTTTGATCGCGGCATGTCTCAAGACGTGGGTGAGTCGCTACCCGTTGCTCGCCTGTTACGTCGGCACCAGCTGGCGAGCGTTGACAGGGCACCGTGGGCGTACACCGCGGCAGTGACGATGCCGTCCAGTCGGCTTTGCACGGCGGCTCGCAGTGCGTCGCTCATCGTGGCCCGCCCGGTGAGCCAGAGGCGGCGCTGGCCGCCTTGGCGGCTCATCGAGGGCCGCCGAGCGTGGTGACGGTGGCGGGTGTGCCGGAGTCCATCGGCGCGCCCGGGGGATGGTCGAGGAGGCCAGCGAGCAGCGCCAGGAAGATCACCGCGCCGATCGCGAAGCCGACGACCATCGCCCGCCGGGCGTCGGCCCGGTGTGGATCATGTCCGTAAACCGTCCGCGGATCGCGTCTGGGCCGATCGAGTGCCCCGCTGAGCTGGCCTTGGTGGGCCGCCCGGGGCTCGAACCCGGAACCTACTGATTAAAAGTCAGCAGCTCTGCCGATTGAGCTAACGGCCCGGCCGACAGACTACCGAGCGTTGTGGACGGCCGACCAACGTGATCCGCACCCGTCGTCCGACCAGCGGCGCGGTGGCCTGAGGTGGGGTCGTCCCGGCCGGTCATGTCGTTGATCTTGCGGGCCCGGGACGCGCCTGATCGCCGACGTCGACCGCTGGGCTGCTCCAAACGTATCATCATCGATACTATTGGAGCATGTCACGAGGCAGAGCGCTGGCGGCACTGAGTGCGGTCACCCCCGAGCAGTGGGGGATGGTGACCGCGGCCCAGGCTCGGTTGCTCGGCGTCACCCGGGTCGACCTGAGCCGCCTGGTCAGCGACGGCGCGCTCGAAAGGATCGACGGCGCGGCCCGGGTCTACCGGCTCACCGGCAGTCCGCCCGATCCCGAGCTCGACCCGTTGCGGGCCGCCTGGTTGCAACTCGGCGGCGGCGTGCCCGCCTGGCGCCGCCTGCGCGACCCGGACGCCATCGCGAGTCACCGGTCGGCCGCGGCCGCCATGCGACTGGGTGATCTCTTGACGCCGGCGCACGAGTTCTACGTGACGCGGCGCCGGCAGCCACGCCGGAACGACCTGCGGCTGCGTTCCGCTCGGCGATTTTCGCGCGCTGACTGGCATGTCGTCGCCGGGCTACCGGTCTGCACCGCTCCCCGCGTGATCGTCGATTTGCTCGCCGAGGGTGAGGATGAATCGGCGCTCGCCAGGATCTGTCAGGACTCGATTCGCGGAGACGTGCTTAACGAGGCACAGTTGGGGGCGCTGGCGACGCCTTATGCGGCGGCATACGGCGCCACCGGTGGGCGAGAGTTCGGCGCCCGGCTACTCGGGACAACACGACGGGAGGACTGAGTGTCAATCCCGTACGCGACGCCGCGTGCATTCCGTACGGCACTCAAGGATCGGTTCACCGCGCTGGTGAAGGCCGACCCACGGCTCAGCATCGACGAGTTACAACGACAGTTTGCTTACGATCGGGTACTTGCCCGCTGTTTTGACGGTGCCAATTCCGGGCGCTGGGTGCTCAAGGGCGCCGGCGCCCTGTTAGCCCGGCTTGAGGGCATGGCTCGACACAGCAAGGACATCGATCTCTACTACGACCAGGGCGCCAGTTCCGACCGAGCGGTTGAGGCATTCCTCGAGGCGGTCGACCGTGACCTCGGCGACCATTTCCGCTTCGAGGCCACCTGTACCAAAACGCTCAACGAGGAGGCCAAAGCACACCGGGTGCACCTCGAAACCTATCTGGGCGCCCGATACGCGGCCTTTCATGTCGACATTCTTGTCGGCACGGCGATGAGCGGGCAGCCGGACGCCGCGCGGCCGCTGACCCCGATCGCCATCGCCGGACTGGTCCGGCCGTCTTATCGGGTCTTCCCCCTGGCAGATCACGTAGCCGACAAGGTCTGCGCGATCATTGAGCCACACAGCCGGGCGGACGGAACGGTACTGGTCAGCAGCCGGGTGAAGGACCTGGTCGATATCGCCATCATCGCCCGCAGCCAGTCCATCTCAGGGGCGACGCTCCGGCCGGCGCTGGTCACCGGCGCCGCGCACCGCGGTCTGGCCCTGCCGTCCCGGTTCACCGTGCCCGACATCGAGGCGTGGCAGGCCGGATACACCCGCTGGGCCAATGACGTGCCCGGTCAGGCGCCAACCTTCGAAGAAGCAAACGATCTCGCCCAACGCCTGCTCAATCCGGTCCTTGCCGGTCCCGTCGCGGCTCTCTGGAATCCCATCACCTGTCAATGGGAAAACCCGACCGTGTACCCGGCAATTCCCGGCGGGCGGCGCAGCCCGGAAAACTGAGCCGGCGGTTCGGCCGGACACCATCGCCCAAGCGTCATCGTTGACGATTCACCACATATCAAGCGATGGTGACACAATGTGGATAACAACTACGGCGGGGCCCGCACGCGCAGGCGTGCGGGCCCCGCCGCATGATTAGTAAATGATCCAGCCGGTGAGTACGGCCGGGGAACAACTGCCAGATATGGTCACAGACCCTTGCCGGCTGTTCGCACCCGGCGCGGGGTGGTCTTGTCGGCACTGAGCGGGCGGCCGGGACGGCGGAGTTGGCCGGGGCGGCCGAGACGGCGTGCCCGGGTTCTTCGTTATTCAGTGTGAAACCTCGCGAGCCCGCCGGATCAGGCCAATGGCCGGTTCAGGTCGGCTCGGCGGCTGGCCGGGAAGCCGCGAAGCGTAGATTGTTGCGTCGTGATCCGTCGGTGCTTCGGTCTTTGCTACCGGCCATGCTCGCGATATTCGGCGTTGCCGGTCTCGTTTCGCCGGCATCGGCGGACGGCGAATGCGCCGGAAATGCCAGCGTCTTCGCGGTGGACGCGCCGAACGGGCACCTGATGGAGGTTTCCGCTTGGCCCGAGGTTTCCGGGTTCGGCGCCGTGGTCACGGTGTACGCCTCGGACTGGCGGGTCCATCCCCGATCTTCGCCG
This sequence comes from Labedaea sp., assembly GCA_045806965.1. GTDB lineage: Bacteria > Actinomycetota > Actinomycetes > Mycobacteriales > Pseudonocardiaceae > DASYTH01. Next base: position 14,612 of record JBJMIG010000073.1, read on the forward strand.
CCCGCGACAACCGGACAGCCATCCGCTACGCGGTTGACGCGGCCGGGGGTGTGGTCGCGGCGGCAGCCCGCCCGGGGGCCCGCACTCGGCGCGCCGGTCCGCGTCGGCGCCTCGATCGACTGGTCGCAGCCCATGGTCTTCGCGCCGCAGCCGGGCTTCCTGGCTGACCTATGGGCACGACGACGTCTGGTACCCGCCCGGGCCCTTGCCAGACGGCGTCAGCGGGGTGGCCGGAGACGCGGTCCGGCCCTACGTCGTGGCCCGGCCGGCGCAGAACGTCCCGCACCGGCTGCACACCGTTGCCGACCTTTTCGTCGAGCTCGGCGTGACCCAGTTGCCCGAGGTGGACAGCTGGCCGCGGCAGCTCGCCGAGCGTGTGCGCGTCCCGGGCGCCACGGTGGCCAGGGCGCTCGCCGTGCCTGACGGCCGGGCTGTCGGGGGGCGTCGCTAACGTTGGGTGGGTGCGGATAGCGACCTGGAACGTGAACTCGGTGAAGCAACGGGTGCCGCGTTTGTTGCCGTGGCTGGACCAGCGCCAGCCGGACGTCGTGTGCCTGCAGGAGACCAAGCTGGCCGACGAGGCGTTCCTCGAACTGCTCGGCGCCGCGCTCGACGAACGCGGCTACGCCGTCGCCGTGCACGGCGAGGTGCAGTGGAACGGCGTGGCGATCCTGTCCCGGGTGGGGCTGGACGACGTGGTGACCGGGGTGGCCGGCGCTCCCGGGTTCCCGCACCCCGAGGCGCGTGCGGTGGCGGCGACCTGCGGCGGTGTGCGGGTGCACTCGCTGTACGTGCCGAACGGCCGGGTGCCGGGATCCGACCACTACCACTACAAGCTGGCCTGGCTCGCGGCTCTGCGCGCGGTGGTCGAGGCCGGCCCCGCGGCCGCGATCGTCTGCGGGGACGTGAACATCGCGCCGACCGACGCGGACGTGTTCGATCCGGAGGCCTACGTCGGGCAGACCCACGTCACCGGCCCGGAACGGGCGGCGCTGGCCGACCTCCTGGCGCTCGGGTTGCGCGACGTGGTCCGGGACCGGTGGCCGAGGGAGCGGGTCTTCACCTACTGGGACTACCGCGCCGGCATGTTCCACCAGGATCTCGGCATGCGGATCGACCTGGTGCTGGCCGGCGCCCCGGTGGCGGACCGGGTCCGCGCGGCCTGGGTGGACCGGCACGCCCGCAAGGGCACCGGGCCGAGCGACCACGCGCCGGTGATCGTCGACCTGGACGAGGCGCCGGACGGGGACATCGGGCCGGTGGTGCCGCCGCCGTCCGCGCCCGCCGCGCGGCGCGGTTCGAAGAAGCTGCCCCAGGCACGCTGAGCCGGTCGGCCCGCGTTCGCTCACCATCGGACGTGCAGCACCGGCGGCTTGCGGAACACCAGGCCCCGCGGCCGGCTCGGGCGGGCGTCGTCCAGACGCAACGCGGGCAGTGCGTCGAGCAGCCGGCGCACCGCGACGACGGTCTCCGTCCTGGCCAGCTGCGCGCCCAGACAGAAGTGCGGACCCTGCGCGAAGGCGAGGTTCGCCCGTAGCCCCGGCCGGTGTGGGGCGAACCGGTCCGGGTCGGTGAACACCGTCGGATCGCGGTTGGCGCCGGCGATCGACACGGTCACCAGATCGCCGCGCCGGACCGGGGCGCCGCCGAGCTCGATGTCCTTGGTGGCATACCGGTCGATCACCGCGGCCGCCGGTTCGACCCGCACCGATTCCTCGACGACGTTTCCCAGCAGCTCCGGATCCGCGCGGACCTCGGCAAGCAACCCGGGGTGGCGAAGCAGGTGCAGCACGGCGTTGACGATCATGCCCTCGGTGGTGTCGATGCCGCCGAACATCAGCACGGCCGCGTTGGACACCACCTCCTCGAGGTCGAGCCGGCCGGCCGCGGCCAGCAGCACCGATGGCGTCCGGCGCTCCGCGATCGTGCGCTCCACCGTGGCCCGCAGCAGACCGAACGCGGCCGCACCGGCCGGGCCGGCCGGCCGCCCCGCGGTCACCTCGGACACGGCGCCGGAGATGGCGGCGTACCAGGAAAGCACGGTATCCGGGTCCACATCGGACAGACCGAGCGCCTCGGCAACGACGGCGACCGCGAGCGGGCCGGCGTACCCGGCGCGCAGCTCGACCCCGCCAGCCGGTGCGAACGCCGCGATCAGCCGGTTCGCCCGCGCCGCAACGAACCCGGCGAACCGGTCGCGCACCTCGGCGGGCCGAAACGGCGTCGCGAACGGTTCCCGGTGCCGGGCGTGTGCCGCGCCGTCGAGCGACAGCATGCTCGGCCCGACGACCCGCGCCGTGGAGAACCGTGGGTCGGCCACCGTGAACGTGGCCGGATCACGCATCACCCGCAGCGCCAGGTCGTGCCTGGTGACCAGCCAGCCGTCCAGGACCGGCAGCCAGGAAACCGGTTCGGTGGCCCGCAGCCTGGCCAGCACCGGGTGCGGATCGTCCTCGAGCTCGGCCAGGGTCACCTCGGCCCCGGCCGGGAAGCCGGTCACGGCCCTTCGGCGAGCCGGGCGATCAGTTCGCGGTACCCCGCCTTGGTGGGCAGTTCGCGTTCCACGTGGATCTGCCGGCGCACGGCGGTGACCGTGGTGCGCCGGACCGGGTCGTAGCCCGGGCGTTCGAGCCGCTGCCACCAGAGCCCGACGCCCCGGCGCTGCCAGCCGGGCAGGTCGTTGAAGGTGATGCCGTGGCTGAACAGCAGTTCGTTCTTGGTGGCCGTGGTCGACCCCTGCAATGCCTCGGTCGCCTCCTGCCGGGTGTGCCCGTTGCGGCGCAGAGTCCAGTAGCACCAACCATTCAGCGCGCACCGGCTGGCGTCGGCCTGGCGCCAGGAGAAGTAGTCGACCACATCCGCGGTGCCGGCACCTATCCACACGCGACTGTCGAAATGTGCGGGCACCCCGGCGGCATGGGTGAAGGTCGCGGACGCCAGCCCGGCCGAGACCGACACCAGCTTCTCCACGTTGCGGCCGAACTGTTGGAACGACGGGTCGAGCAGCACCGAAATCTCGTCGCTTTCGGTGTAGGCGTAGCGGCCGTTGAACTCGGCGAGCACCGACTCGGCGGTGTCGATCATGAGCTGGGAGAACCGCGGATCGAACGGCTCCTCGAAGCGCTCGTGGGTGAACCGCGAGAAGGCGCGCCCGTCCACCCGCAGGATGGTCCACGCCCCCGGGAGCACGGTCATCGAATGGAACCACTCACGGGCTCGCTGGCCGGCCTCGAACTCCTCGCCCCGCACCCCCGAACCCTCCCCCCTCGCCCACCGCGCGGGGCCGGGTGCGCAGTGGGCCAGACCATTCGCCCGCGCGCCCGGAACCCCTCCCCGCCAAGCACAATACCTGCGCGGGCGGCGGGCACCCGCGCAGGCGCGCCGGTCAGGGCTTGCGGCCGACGCCGCCGGCGATGCAGTTCTGCACCGGGTCGAGCGGCTTGATCCGCGGGCCGTCCGGCCACCAGTCCACGCACAGCGTGAGCCCGGGTTCGATCATCTCGAGGCCCGGGAACATGGCCTCGACCTCATCGCGGGAGCGGAATACGCCGGTACCCATCGGGCTGTGCACGAACACCTCGGTCAGCCGCCTGGCCAGCGGGCTCAGCTCTGGCGTCCCCGGGTCGACGAAATGGCTGAGCGCCACGTAGGAACCGGACGGCAGTGCGTCCACGTAGGCGCGCATGATGTCGGCGGGGCTGGTCTCGCCGGCGTAGTGGTGGATCGTGCCCATCTGGAACAGTGCGATCGGTTCGGAGAAGTCGAGGTACTTGCGAACCAGTTCGTTGCCCATGATCTCGTCGGGTTTGAAGATGTCCGCCGAGACGAAATGCGTCTGGTCGTTCTCCTCGAGCAGCGCGCGGCCGTGGGCGAGCACCACCGGGTCGTTGTCGATGTAGACGACCCGGGATTCGGGCTGGATGCGTTGTGCCACCTGGTGGGTGTTCTCCGCCGTCGGCAGGCCCGAGCCGCAGTCGAGGTACTGGGTGATGCCGGTCTGACTGGCGATGAACCGAGTCACCCGGATCAGGAACTCCCTGTTGTCCCAAGCCATCTGGCTCGCCTCGGGGGCAACCTGGCGCACCTGGCGAACCACGGTGCGATCGATTTCGTAGTTGTCCTTGCCATTCAGAAACGCGTCGTACACCCTGGCGATACTTGCCTTGGTGGTGTCGATGTAGGCCGGTGCGACCTCGGATGGAGCAGTACTTGGCATCAGGCCTCACAGACAGTTGTCAAGCTTGGACGGTGCGCATACGCGCGTGCAGGAGTTTAGAACCGCGTGCGGGGATTGGGAATGGGTTCAGGACGCTTGACCCCATTGCCGGCGCGGGTACGGTCTGTCACGAGGTGAATGCCTGGGAGGAGGAACGGTGTGACCACGACAAGCCCCTCCGGCGACGTCACGCGGCGCGACCAAGTCGCCGGTGGACCCACCGCGCGCCGGATCATCCTCGGCGCCCAGCTGCGCCGGTTACGCGAGGCGGCCGGGATATCCAGGGCCGACGCGGGCTACGCCATTCGCGGCTCGGAGTCGAAGATCAGCCGACTCGAGCTCGGCCGGGTCGGGTTCAAGGAGCGGGACGTACAGGACCTGCTCACCATGTACGGCGTCACCGAGGAGACCGATCGCCGGGCCGTGCTGTCCATGATCGCGCAGTCCAACGAGCGCGGCTGGTGGCACCGCTACTCGGACCTGATGCCGACCTGGTTCCAGGACTACGTCGGACTCGAGGAGTCGGCCTCCCGGATCCAGGCCTACGAGCTCCAGTTCGTGCCCGGTCTGTTACAGACCGAGGAGTACGCGCGGGCGGTCGCCGGACCCGACCAGCCAGAACAGTCCGGTTCGGACATTGATCGCTGGGTGGCGTTTCGCCTGCAACGGCAGAAGGTGCTGCACCGCCCGGGTGCGCCGAAGTTCTGGGCGGTGATCGACGAGTCGGTGTTGCACCGGCCCATCGGTGGGCGCCAGGTGCTGCGCCGCCAGCTCGAACACCTGCTCGAACTGACCCGGCAGCCGAACATCACACTCCAGGTGGTGCCGTACGCGGTCAGCGGGCACGCGGCCGAGGGTGCGTTCAGCGTGCTCCGGTTCGGGGAGCCGGAACTGCCGGACGTGGTCTACATCGAACATCTGGGTGGGGCGCTCTACCTCGACCGGCTCGAGGAGATCGAGCTGTACGGCCGGATCTTCGACCGGTTGACCGTGGACGCGGAGACGCCCGAGCGGTCAAGGGCGGTGCTGGACAAGGAACGCGCGGAGCTGTGAGTTAACTGCACGTGCATTTTCCGATGCAAGGTGCTACCGTTGCCCGCACGTTCAGATGCACGTGCACCTGCACTCCGTGCCGATTCGGGAAGGTAGGCAACGTGATTCCGATTCGCAACGGCATGTCCGCGAGGTTGGTGGGCGCCGTGGCCGATTCGTCGCCCTGGCGGAAGAGCAGTTACAGCGGCCGGGTCGGGAACTGTGTCGAGTTCGCCCGGCTGCCGGACGAGCAGGTCGCGGTGCGCAACTCCCGTGACCCCAACGGCCCCGCGCTGGTCGCCTCCCGTGGCTTCTTCGCGGCACTGGTGGCGACCGCCAAGACTTGGTGAGTGCGGCACCCGCACCAGGCATCGCCGGTGCACTCGTGACCCTGCGCACCGCTCACTCCCACGGCCGCTGAATCCCAGGTTGCCAGGGAGTCGCGTCGGTCGGCCCGGCAAGCCGCCGCTTGCCGGGCCGGTCGGACCCGGTGCGGCAGACTCTCGAATCCTTCCGGACTCCCCCTCAGTGCTGGCCGAGGAAGCCGAGCATCTGCTCGATCTGCGCGGCCCGTGAGGTTTCGATGCGTCGGGCCAGGGCCGTGGCCGGCGGGTTCGTACCGGTGGCTGACTCCATTCTGGCGAGTTGGATGGCGTCGTCCTGGTGGGCGATCATCACGTTCAGGAACCGGCGATCGAACTCTGCACCGGAGATCCGGCCAAGGGTGGCGATCTCGCTCTCCGTGGTGTTGGGCATGCCGCCGTGCTCGGCGTGGGCGTTCGCGGTGGCGCTCGCGGGTTGGTGCCAGGTGCGCAGCCAGCCGGACATCGTCCGCACCTCGTCGGCCTGGGTGGTGTCGATCGCCGCGGCGAGGGTGCGGACATCCGCACTGGTGCCCCTGGTTGCCGCCAGTCCGGCGATGGCCCGGCCCTGCTCGAGGTGCGGCACCATCATCTGGAGGAACATCACGTCGCCAGCGTTGAAGCCGGCCGGGTTGTCGTTCGTCGCCGGCGCGGACGAGGCAGGGTGCGCCGGCGACGAACAACCCACCAGCGCAACAACGCCGGCGAGGATCAGGCAGCCAAGACGGATCATGCGTACTCCGATGGGAACGGTCGGACCGCACCGAGTCGGTGCGGTGCGGCCCGACCGAAGCTGTCGCTACACCTGCTGCCACAACGCCTGGGCGTTCGGCGGTTCCCAGCCGAGAATCGCGGTGTGTGCCTGGCGGCACTGGTAGCTCAGGCCGTTGTAGGTGACCCGGGCGCCGGCCGGGTAGTTGGTGCCGGCCGCCCAGGTTCCGCTCGGCGGCGCAGTCGTTGTCGTCGGCGGCACGGTCGTGGCCGGGGGTGTGGTGGCCGGCGGGGTCGTTGTGGCCGGCGGCGTTGTGGTCGGCGGAGTGCCGCCCCCGGCGAAGTCGACATCCGCGCAGGAGTAGAAGGCCTCGTCGCTGCCGACCACCCGCTGCCAGATGGTGTAGATGATGTGCCGGCCGGTGCGCTGCGGGATCTGGAGCGTCCAGTTGGTGAACGTGGTGGGGTTCTGGTTGACGAACGTCTGCAGCGGCACCAGATCCGACCAGTTCAACGGCATGGTGGGGGCCCAGCCCTGGCGGGTGATGTAGAACTCGACGTTGCTGTTCGCGTGCGGCGCGGTGGCGTGGTACGTGATCGTCAGCGGGCCGGCGGAGATCCGCTTGGCCGGCCAGTCCGTCCGGGCCAGGTCGAGGCCGCGGTACTTGTCCCGGCCTCCGCTGCACAACTTTCCGTCCGGGATGATCTCCCGGTGCCGGCCGGCGGCGGTGAGCTGGCTGACCTCGTTCCAGTCGTAGAACGGCTGGGTGCCACCGAGCGCGATGGCCGCCCGGCACGCGTCGTTGGTCGGGTTCTCCGGGTTCTGCTGTTTGCAGACGTAGACCCGGCTGGGTGGGTCGGACATGGTGCCGTGTGCGCTCGCGGGTTGCGCGGGCAGCAGGGCGACGACCACCAGGGCGGCGGCGACCAGCACGGCGGTCGACAACGCCAAGATGTGTCGAACCTTCATCTTGCCCTCCTTGCAGGGTGGACGGACGGCAAGTAGAACGTGCCTGACCAGGGGTGACCTCGTCAATTGGTCTAGACAATATGGCGGCGAATTGGCGGGAACCCGCCACCCCGACCGACACTGCGGTGGGAGCGGGCTTGCGTCGCGATCACCGTTCGGGGTGGTGGAGCGCGGTGCCCGGTGGTTCGAGCCAGGCGTCGGTCGCGTTGCGCAGGGCGGTCTTGGTCGCCGCCGGCGCGAACGACGCGGTGATCGCGGCATGGTTGAGCGCGGCAAGCGCGGCGTCGTGATAGCCGAACGTGTCGCGCAGGCGGCGGAACTCCGCGGTGAGGGAAGTGTTGGTGAGGTTGGGAATGTCGGTGCTCAGGGTGAGGGTCAGACCGGCCAGGTGCAGCGCCGGGAACGGATGCGCACGCAGCGAGGCGGCCAGTCCGAGGGTGACGTTGGAGCTCGGGCACACCTCGAGCGGGATCGCCCGGTCCCGCACCTCGGCGAGCAGTTCCGGGTCGTCGAGCACCCGGATGCCGTGCCCGAGCCGTTCGGCCAGGCCGATGTCGATCGCCTCGCGGATGCTCGGCGGTCCGGCGGTTTCGCCCGCGTGGTGGACCAGGTGCAGACCGGCCTCCCTGGCAGCCGCGAACACCTCGGCGAACGGCGCGGCCGGGTAGCTCTCGTCACCGGCAAGGCCGATGCCGACCACGCCGGCCGCGGCGTGCGCGACGGCCAGGCGCAGGGTGAGCCAGGCCCGGGAGACCGGGCGGCGGCGCGAGTGGTCGAGCAGCACCCGGCACTCGATGCCGTGCGCGGCCTGGCCGTCGGCGAGCCCGGCCAACACCGCCTCGAGTGGCATCGACGGATCGCCGAGCCGCTCGCCGTGCGCGGCCGCGGTGAACGTCACCTCGGCGTAGCGCACGCCGTCGGCGGCCTGGTCGGCGCAGAACTCCCTGGCCACCCTCGAGAAGTCGGCCGGCCGCCGCAGGCTCTCCCTGATCAGGGTGTTGTAGTCAGCGAACTCGCGGAAACCCCGGAACCCCAACGGGGTCACCGGCTCGTCCGGCACCGGGACACCGCCCGCGACGGCCAACTCGCGCAGCGTCGACCACCGGATCGTGCTCTCCAGGTGCACATGGAGGTGTGCCTTGGGCAGCGAGGTCAGGTCGCGCACTCCTCAGGAGGCTAGTTGATCGCGCAGCCAGCCCGGGAATCCGACGAGCGTGTCGAGCACCACCGCCGCGCCGGCCGAGACCAGCGTCCCGGCGTCGCACGGGCCCGTGGTGACTCCGACCGGCAGCGCGCCGGCCGCCAGCGCACCCACCATGTCGGTGGCATGGTCCCCGACGTAGGCCACCGCCCCGTTCGCCCGCAGCGCCGTGGCCTTCCCGGTGGACCAGAGGTTGCCGGCCAGGACGTCCACCCGCCAACCGAGCGCGGTCAGGTGCCGGGCCGCGTTCGGCTGGTGCTTCGCGGTGACCACGAGGGTGCGGCCGCCGAGTGCGCGCACCGCGTCCAGCGCGGCGCCCGCGCCCGGCAGCGCGACCGTGGCCGGGATGACCAGCTCCGGGTAGATCTCCCGGAACCGGCCGACCAGCGCGGCGATCCGGGTCTCTGGCGCGCCGAAGTCGCGGAGCACCTGGTCGAGCGGCGGCCCCAGGTTGTTCGCGAAGTACTCGCCGTCCAGCGGCAGCCTGGTCTCGACGGCCAGCGTGTCCATCGCCGCCACCATGCCCTGCCGTGGGTCGATCAGCGTCATGTCCAGGTCGAAGCCGACGGTGAACGGCGCCGCGAGCGGTCGTCCGGGCTGACTCACTTGACGACGCCGCTGGAGCGCAACGCGGCGATCTCCGCGCCGGGGTAGCCGAGCTCGGTGAGCACCTGGTCGGTGTGTTGGCCGAGGCCGGGGACGGCGGCCAGCCGGGGCGGCTCGCCCGGAAACACGACCGGGGGCAGCAGGGTGGCCAGCGGGCCGGCCGGGGAGCCCACGTCGTGCCACCGGTTCCTGGCGGTCAGCTGTGGGTGCTCGAGCACCTCGGGCAGCTCGTTGAGTCGGGCGTTGGCGATGCCGGCCGCGTCCAGCCGCGCGATCAGGTCGACCGCGGTCAGCTGCTTGGTGGCGGCGGCCACCAGCTCGTCCACCCGGTCCCGGTTGGCGGTGCGGGCGACATTGGTGGCGTAGGCCGGATCCGTGCCGAGTGCCGGATCGCCGAGCAGGTCAACGGCCAGCCGGCGCCACTCCCGGTCGTTCTGAATGCCGAGCATGATCTCCAGGCCGTCCGCGGTGGGGTAGCGGTTGTACGGCGCGATGGCCGGGTGCGAGACACCCATCCTCGGCGGCTGCTTCCCGGTGTGCAGCGAATGCTGCACCTGGTGCCCCATCCACTCGATCACACTGTCGAACATGCTGACGTCCAGCGCCGCGCCCACCCCGGTGCGCTCCCGCCGCAGCAGCGCGGCGAGCACACCGGAGAAGACATACATGCCGGCGGCGATGTCGGCGACCGGGATGCCCGCCTTCGCCGGCTCGTCCGGACTGCCGGTGACCGACACCAGCCCGGTCTCGCTCTGCACCAGCAGGTCGTACGCCCGCCGGTCGCGAAACGGCCCGGTCGCGCCGTATCCGGATAGGTCAACGGCCACCAGTCGCGGCCGCCGGGCGACCAGACCGGTGGCGTCCAGCCCGTGCCGCTTCGCCGCGCCCGGCGCCAGGTTCTGCACGAACACGTCCGCCCGTGCGAGCAGCGCCTCGATGATCTTCTTTCCGGCGCTGGACTTCAGGTCGACCGCGAGCGACTCCTTCGACCGGTTCAGCCAGACGAAGTGTGAGGCGAGGCCGTGCACCGAGTGGTCGTACCCGCGCGCGAAGTCGCCGCCGTCCGGCCGCTCGATCTTGACCACCCGGGCGCCGAGGTCGGCAAGCTGCCGGGTGGCCAGCGGGGCGGCGACCGCCTGCTCGACGCTCACCACGAGCATTCCGTCCAGCGGCAACATGGTCTGGAGCCTAGTGCGCCGCACGCCGCGCACCCGACAGCTCACACACAGCTTGGGGTCAGCGGAGCCACAGGGTCGGGGAGGAGGGTGCGGGTATGGACAGAATGGTCAGCCGGCGGCGGGTGTTCGGAACGGTCGGACTCGGCGCCGTGGTCGCGGCGTGCAGTGGGACGGCGGAGCCGACCACCAGCGCGACGGTCCCCACCACGGGTGGCGGGTCGGCGACGGTGGCGCCGCAAACCGGCGCATCGGGGTTGGCCGAGCTGTTTCCCGGCGCGGCGAGCTGCGCGCTGACCCCGGCCGAGACCGAGGGGCCGTACTACTTCGACGTGGATTCGATCCGCGGTGACATCAGAGAGGACCGGGCCGGGGTGCCGCTGCGGCTCGCCCTGCGCGTGGGGGATGCGAGCTGCGCGCCCATGGCCAACGCGGTGGTGGACGTCTGGCACTGCGACGCGGCCGGGGTGTACTCGGGGTTCGAGAGCGCCTCGCGTGGCGGCTCCGGCGGGCACTCCGACGACAAGAAGTACCTGCGCGGCGCGCAGGTCACGAACGCGGACGGGATCGTGCAGTTCCAGACCGTTTACCCCGGGTGGTACCGGGGCCGCACCGTGCACGTCCACGTCAAGGTGCACCTGGACAACCGGACGCTGTTGACCAGCCAGCTGTACTTCGACGAGGCGGTCACCGAGCGGGTGTCCGGGCAGCAGCCCTACGCCGGCCACCCGGGACGAGACCGGTTCAACAAGGACGACCCCATCTTCGACCAGTCGCTGGTGCTGACCCTGCGCGCGGAGGGCGCCGGCTACCTCGGCCTGATGTCGGTCAACGTCAAGGCGTAGCATTGACGGCCGTGGGAACGACGGCGGCGCTGGCCAGGGTGGCCGAACTGGTCGACCGGTCCCGGATCTCGTCCACTGTGCACAGTCAACTGGACGATCTGGACGGATCCCGTGACTGCCCGCAGGGTTACCTGGATCTGCTCGGCGAAGCGCCGCCGAAGCAGCGCACCGTGGCACTGGCCGCCATGCGCAGCGCGGTCCTGCCGCTGATCTACGAGCGCTGGTGGCGCCCGGTCGTGCGGCTGGTTGGCGGCGCCGGCCAGGCGGCCGAGCTGCGGCTGGCCGCCGAGCTGCTGAATGTCCAGAGTGGACAAACAGTGCTGGATCTGGCCTGTGGACCGGGGAACTTCACCCGGTCGTTCGCCGCTGCCGCCGGTCCGGACGGGCTGGTGGTCGGCGTCGACGAGTCGGCGACGATGCTGGCCAGGGCGGTCGAGCAGACCGGTGACGAATGGGTCGGTTACGTCCGCGGCGACGCGCGCGACCTGCCGTTCGCGGGCGGCACGTTCGACGCGGTCGGCTGCTTTCTCGCCCTGCACCTCGTCCCCGAGCCGTTCCGCGCGGTCCACGAGATGATCAGGCTGCTCGCGCCTGGTGGCCGGATCGCGCTCTCCGCGCCGTACCGTCCGGCTGGCGTGCTGCCTCGCGTGCTGGACCGGATGGTGAACGCACCGCTCGGGCTGCGCGCGTTCGGCCGCACCGAGCTGACCGACGTCCTCACCGGCGCCGGGCTGGTTGACATCCGCCAGCAGGTGCGGGGTTTGTACCAGTTTGTCGGAGCCGTCCGCCCGGCGTAGGCGTCCGTCGCGATCCACTCAAGAACCGGCGGAGCAGATCGGTTGGTTTGTCGCGGATTGGCGACGAGTGCGGACAGGTTCTCCCGGCACGCCAGGTTCCGCCCTGCCCAGGGCGGCAACGAGCATCTCTCAAGCGGTTTACGACAGCTCCGACAGAGCCTGCTCCTGTTGGCGCGGCCGAACGGGAGATTCGACATGAGCGATGGCGTGTTCGTAGCCGACGAGCAGGTCCGCGAGCTCGCGGCCCACCTCGTCGCGGTGAAGCCGACCCTGCGCCCGGCCGACATCGGGGCGGCCTCCTCGCTCACCGAGGACCTCGGGTTCGACTCGCTCGACCTGGTCACGCTGGCCGGCCGGGTCCGCGACACCTACCCGTCCTTCGACCTGAAGGCCTGGCTGGTGAGCGCGGTGCAGACCCAGGTGGACAGCGTCGGCTCGATGGCCGTGATGCTGGCGGAGGCCCGGCATGCCTGAGCGCCGGACCGACTACGTCGCGCTGGCAAGGGATCTCGCCCCCGGGTTCGCCGAGCGGGCCGCGCGACACGACGTCGAGTCGAGCTTCCCCCACGAGAACCTGGCTGAACTGGTGTCCAGCGGCTACACCGCGATGACCGTGCCCGCGGAGTACGGCGGTCCGGGCGCGACGCTGGCGGAACTGTGCCAGGCACAGCGGATCCTGGCCGCCGCGTGCGGGTCCACCGCGTTCGCGGTCAACATGCACGTGCACGGCCTCGCCATGATCGCGCGGCTGGGCGGTGCAAGCGCGGAGTGGGCCTGTGCGGCGGTGTTGAACGGCGCGGTGATCTCCGGCGGGTTCAGCGAGCCGGGCGTCGGCGGCAACTGGTGGCATCCGACGACCACGGCCGAACCGGTCGACGGCGGCTACGTGCTCAACGGGCGCAAGGGTTTCTTCACCGGGTACCCGGGCGCCACGCACCTGTTCCTCTCCGCTGCGACCCCAGACGACCGCGACCTGCCGCAACCGATGGCGTTCCTCATTCCCAAGCCGGACAACGGGATCCGGGTCACCGCGGAGTGGGACGCCGCGGGCATGCGGGCCACCGGCAGCCACTCGCTCGCGCTGGAAGACCTGTTGATCGCGGAGAAGTGGATGGTCGGTGAGCTTGGCACGCTGCCGCTGCTGTTCATGAGCGGCGTGCACTGGGCCTGGTGCAGCTTCGCCTCCTGTTTCGCCGGTATCGCCCGCGGCGCCCTCGAGCACGTCGCGCGCACCCAGCGGCAACGGGTGATCAGCGTGATCGGCAAGCCCAACGCGCACCTGCCCGGCATCCAGTTCCGAGTGGCCGAGATGGCCGCGAAGCTGGCCGCCGCCGAGGCGCACCTCGAGGCCGCGATCCACGCCGACCACGAGACGCCCGACCCGCTCCGGCACTACATCGACATGAGCCTGATGAAGACCAGCGTCACCACGCTCGCCCAGGAGGTGGTCACGCTCGGCATGCGGGTGCAGGGGGGCTCTGGACTGTCCTCTTCGGACCCGTTGCAGCGGATGTACCGGGACGTGGTAGCTGGTCTGCTGGTTCCGCCGGCCACCGACGTCGTCCTCGAGTGGGCCGGCAAGCAGGCCCTCGACGTACCGATTTTCGCCGAACCGAGGTGGGTCGGATGAGCGCGCCGCAAGCGATGCCCGCCGAGCGTCTCGCACCGGCCGCCGAGCTGGCCGCGCTCTTCGACAAGCGGAGCCTGGCCGGCGTCACCGAGGACACCGTCCCGCACAACCTGGCCGACCTACACGCTGCGGGCATCGGGACCTCTGGCCCGGCCGAGCGCGTCGAGCTGCTCCGGATCCTGGCCGGCGGCTGCGGCCCGACCGCGTTCGCGATGGCCGCCGAACTGGCCGAGGCGGAGCCGGAGTGGACCGACGACTACACCGCCGCGGTGCTGCTCGGCCTCGGCGAGCGCGCCTACGAGCTGGCCGTGCGGACCGCGACCGGCACGGCCGCCGCCCTGCTGCCAGGCACCCAGTTCGCCGTGGCCAGGATGCGTGCCTCCGTTGCCACCCTGGCCGCGCTGCTGACCCGGTCGGTGGCCGCCGGACCCGGTCCGGTGCCGAGGTTCCAGATCGGCACCGAGATCGAGGCGCTGGTTTCCGCCGCGTACCAGTTGATCGGCAGGGGGGATCACGAGGCGGCCGTGCGAATCGGGCAGATCTGGCTCGACCTCAAGGCTTCCGCGCCACCGTTCGACGCCGACCTGGCGCGTGAGCGGATCGGCAAGACGGTGCTCGGCATCGACCCGAACGAGACTCCGAGGTGGTTGTGATGGCTGGCAACGATCGGCACCTGATCGCGCTCGACCCGGCCGCGGTCGAGATCGACAACGAGTACTACCACGAGGTCGGCGACTCGTGGTGGGACGACGAGCACGGTCCGCTGCGGGCGCTGCACGACATGAACCCGACCCGAGTGTCCTATTTCGACGTCACCGCGCGGGCCGTTCATCGTCGCGAGCCGGGCGAGATCTCGGTGCTGGACGTCGGTTGCGGCGGCGGGCTGGTGTCCGAGGCGCTCGGCCGGCGCGGCTACCGGGTGACCGGGATCGACCTCTCCGCGGAGTCGGTCACGGTGGCCCAGCGGCACGCCGCGGCCGCGGGCGTGACCGTGGACTACCGGGTCGGCTCGGCCTACGACCTGCCGGCCGGCGACGGGACCGTGGACGTGGTTGTGATCTCCGACGTGCTCGAGCACCTGCACGACCTGCCCGCCGCGGTGGCCGAGATCGCCAGGGTGCTGCAGCCGAACGGGGTCGTGGTGTTCGACACGATCAACCGCACGCTGCGCAGCTACCTGGTGGCCATTCTCGTCTCCGAGCGACTGTTCAAGATCATCTACCCCGGTACGCACAACTGGCGGATGTTCATCCGTCCCACCGAGCTGCGCGCGGTGTTCGCCGAGCACGGCTTGCAACTCGGCGGCGTGCGCGGACTCGCCCCGGCCGCGGCGCCGCACCGGCTGGCCGCCGCCCTGCTGCGCGGCAAGCGTCTCGGCGCGTTTCGGCTCACCCGCTCCTCGGCGGTCAGCTACATCGGACACGCCGTCAAGAGACCGACGTAAAGGAAAGGTCGAGAAGATGGTCTGGATCAGGTCTGCCAGCAAGCGAAGCATCACCATTCGCGCCGAGCGGGAGCAGTTGCACGCGCTGCTGGTCGACGTGGTCGCCTGCGGCAGGTTGATGCCGGGGGTCGAGGAGCTTGAGGCGATCGGCGACAGGCTGTATCACTACCGGCTGGCGAAGGTGTCCACCGGCGTCGTCACGTTCACCCCGGACTACGAGTCCCGGTTCCACACCGCCGACCCGGACGCGATCAGCTGGGAACCGCACGGCGAGCACAACTTCAAGTCCTGGGGCACGTTCCGGATCAGCGACGGGCCCGGCGCGGGCGAGCTGAGCCTGGAGATCGACACCCGGGCGGAGGCGTCGGTCGACGTGAACCGGGTCGTGGTGATGCTGATCGAGCCGTTCGCCAAGCGCGAGAGCGACAAGGTCACCGAGGGCTTCCTCGCCGCGATCCGGGACGCGGTCGAGACCCGTTACGTGGAGGCGAGATGACCACCGTTCCGGCTCGGATCGTGGCGCTGCAACCAGCCGCCGCCGCCGAACCGATCTCCCAGCGCGAGCTGTACGACAGCTTCTACCGCGACCTCTACGCGGACGTCCCGGATGCGGAGAAGCTGTTCATGGGCACCCAGGTCCGGCAGCGCCGCTTGGCCTGGCCACCGCAGGAGTACTACGGCGACGGCTGGCCTGGCATGCACAGCCGCATCGCCGCCTGGGAGAAGAACGCGCTGGCCATGGGCCGGGAGTCGGTCGGGAAGGTGCTGACCGAGGTGAACCCGGCCGACGTCGGCAGCTACGTGTTCGTCAGCTGCACCGGTTACGCCGGCCCCACGCCGGACATGTTGCTGGCCAAGGAGTTCGACCTACGCCGGGACCTGCGCCGGACGTTCGTCGGGCACATGGGCTGCTACGCCGCGTTCAACGGGCTCAAGCTCGGCCTGGACGCGCTGGCCGCCCGGCCGGACGAGCTGGTCATGGTGACCTGTGCCGAGGTCTGCTCGGTGCACCTGCGACCCGAGGCGACCAAGGAGCAGGTCGTGGTGACCGGGCTGTTCGGCGACGCGGCGGCCACCATGCTGCTCGAGGCCGTCGACCCGGCCGACCTGTCCAATGTGGACGGCCCGGTTGTGCTCGGCACGCACACCGAGACGCACCCGGAGACCTCCGAGGCGATGACCTGGAAGGTGATGGACGACGCCTTCCGGATGACGCTGTCGCCCTACGTTCCGCTCTACCTCTCCGAGACCATCGAACCGTTCGTGCGCCGGCTGCTCGACCCGCACGGCCTGCGCGTCGAGGACGTCGCGCACTGGGGCATTCACCCGGGCGGGCCGAAGATCATCGAGTTCGTGGGCGACCGGCTGAACCTACCGGCCGGGGCGACCCAGCCGTCGCTGGACATCCTCGGCTCCTGGGGCAACTGCTCCTCGCCGACGGTGCTGCTCATTCTCGACCACATCCGCAACGATGTGCGTCCGTCCTCGGGGGAATACGGCGTGATCATGGCCTTTGGACCGGGCCTGACCATGGAATCGGCGCTGATTCGCTTCTGATCCCTTTCTCAGCAACGGAGTGCACAACATGACCAGGGCCGTCCAGCCGAACGCACCTTGCCGGTCCTGTGTGGACGAGCTACTCGGCGCCGTGATCGGCTCGGCACTCGAGCTGGACACACACGGACTCCCGTTCGTTCTCCCCTGGCCCGGACGACTACCCAGAACGGAATGGACTCATGACCACTAGCCAGAAGTCGAGTTTCGACGAGCTGATCGCCGACCTGTTCACCCAGCAGTGGGTGATCGATCTGTTGATCGAGCTGGCCGAGCGGCAGCACGGTTCGATGGCGCTCACCGAGCAGATGCGTCAGATCTCGGCCGGCGGTCACGTGTTCATGCCGTTCCACGCACCGCAGTTCCCGCTCGCCGTGGTTGAGGCCTCCGGTAGCCGGCTGGTCGACATCGACGGCAACAGCTACCTCGACGTGCACCTCGGTTTCGGCGGCCAGTCGCTGTTCGGGCACAACCCGCCCGAGGTGGTCGAGTTCGTCAAGTCGCAGCTCGGGGTGGTCAACAGCGGCAACGGCTACCTCAACCCGATCGAGCTGCGACTGGTCGAGGTGCTGCGGGACCTGGTGCCGCACAACGAGAAGTTCGCCTTTCTCAACTCCGGCACGGATGCGACCAACGCGGCGATCCGGCTGGCCAGGGCACACACCGGGCGGCGGCTGGTGGCCAAGTTCGAGGGGTGCTGGCACGGCGTGCACGACATCGCCGCGCACAACACCTCGTTCCTGGTGCACGGCCACCCCCTGATGCGACCGTTCCCGGAGATCGGCGAGCGCGGCGTCACCCCCGAGGTCGGCTTCAAAGGCGCGGTGTCCGACGATGTCCTGGTGCTGCCGAACGACACCGCGGCCGCGCTCGCGCTGATCGAGCGGCACCGCCACGAGTTGGCCTGCGTGCTCGGCGAGGTGGCCAGCCAGTCGCTGCCGTTCACCGAGCACAACGTGCCGCGCATTCTCGAGGTGGCGCACAAGTGCAGGGCGCTCGGCGTGCCGTTCGTGCTGGACGAGGTGCTCACCGGGTTCCGGTTCGGCGCGGCCGGGGCGGCGGCCCGGTTCAACATCCCGACCGACCTGATCTGTTATGGCAAGGTCGTTTCCGGTCTTGGCATCGGCCTGTCGGTGGTGGCCGGCCGGGCCGAGCTGATCGACGGGATGCAGACCACCGGCCTCGCGCTCGCCGACATCGGCCAGAAGACGTTCGTGCAGAACACCCACTCCGGCAACCACCTCGCGCTGGCCGCGTCCTACGCCGCGCTGCGCAAGCTGCGCGACGAGGGCGAGTCGTTCTACGCGCGGACCAGGGCCAAGGTGGACAGCCTGCAGTCCCGGCTGGCCGAGTTCCGCGTGGAGACCAGCATTCCGTTGCGGCTGCTCGGTTTCGGCGAGTTCTGCGGCACGTTCGGCTACGTGGAGAAGGACTCCTACGCCGATTCCCGCGAGTTCGCCGGCGCGGTGAACGCGCTCGGCTCGGCGCTGACCACCCTGCTGCTGCGCAAGCGCGGCGTCTACACGTTCAGCATGCCCATGTTCTACACCGGCGACGCGCACAGCGACGCCGACATCGACGAGGTGTACACCGCGGTCACCGAGTCCGCCCAGGAACTGGAGAAGCACGGCTTCCCCTTCGTTCTGCCGTAACCCGGATCGCACCCCGCCAGGCTGGAGACGTCATGAGTACCCCCAGAGATGAGGTTCACCCCGACCGGGTGGGCTGGCGGCCGGGAGGCGCGCTCCTGCCGGCGGCCCCGCTGACCACGGCCGCCAACCTGGCCGGCGCGCTGGTGGACCGGGCGCGCCGGGAGCCGTTCGCGGTCGCCTACCACCTGCCCGAGGAGCGGCCCGGGGACGACCGGCTGACGGTCGGCGATCTGTACTGGCGGGCCAACGTGGCCGGGGCGGCGCTTTCCGGGGCCGGCGTCCGCCGGGGTGACCGGATCTGCGTGTGTCTGGACACCTCGGCGGTCCTGCTCGCCACGTTGTTCGGCGCGGCACTGATCGGCGCGGTGCCCACCCTCGTCGAGCCGCCGCTCACCGCCGGGCGCAAGAAGCTCTGGCTGGACCGGGTGCGGCACATCGTCGCCGCGGCCGAGCCGGCCGCGCTGGTCTGCGCCGCGGAACTGCGCCCGGCGGCCGAGGAGTTGTTCCGCGACAGTGGGATCACCGTGCTCTGCCCGCCGTATCCGGACGGCGGTTACGTCGCGGAACCGGTGCTGGACACCGACCCCGAGGAGCCGACGCTGATCCAGTTCAGCTCCGGCACCACGTCCGCGGCCAAGGGTGTGGTGCTCAGCCACCGCGGGTTGCTTGCCGCGGCGGGCTCGATCGGACAGGGCGGCCCGTTCCGGGTCGGCGACGTGATGCTCAGCTGGCTGCCGTTGCACCACGACATGGGCATGGTCGGTGGCACGCTCACCCCGTTCCTGCTGGACCTGAGCTCGGTGCTGGTTCCGCCGCTGTCCTTCGCCATGCAACCGGAGCTGTGGCTGCGGCTGATTCACCGCTACCGGGCCACAATCTCGCCGGCGCCCAACTTCGCCTACCGGCTGGTCGCCTCCCGGGCGGCCAAGATGGATCTCGACGGACTGGATCTGCGTTCGTGGCGCACGGCGTTCAACGGCGCCGAGGTGGTGGACGCGTCGACGGTGCGGGCGTTTCAGCGTGCGCTTGCCCGGTACGGGTTCCGGCCGGAGGCGATGCGGCCCTGCTACGGCATGGCCGAGCTCGGCCTGGCCGCGACGTTCGCCCCGGAGGGCACGCTGCCCAGGATCGAGGCGCTCTCTCGCGGCGAGATGCTCGAGCACGGCCGGGCGGTCGCGGCGGACAGTGAGTGGGACGCGCACGAGTACGTCTCCTCCGGTCGCGAGGTGCCGGGGGTGAAGATCCGGGTGGTGGACACCGAGGGTTTTGACCTGCCGGATGGGTGGGCCGGGAGGGTCCTGGTGGCCAGCGACTCGATGATGTCCGGCTACTACGGGCTGCCCGAGCGCACCGAGGAGGATCTGCGGGACGGCTGGCTCAACACCGGCGACCTCGGCTTCATAATGGACGGCGAGCTGTTCGTCACCGGCCGGGAGAAGGATCTGATCATCATCGCCGGGCGCAACTACCAGCCGCAGCCGTTCGAGATCGCGGCCGGCACGGTGCCAGGGGTGCGCGGCGGCGGAGTCGCCGCGGTCGGCCTGCAGGACGCCGAACGTGGCACCGAACACCTGGTGCTCGTGGTGGAGACCAATCAGTTCGGCGACGCGGGCGCGGCGGACGCGCTGCGCGCCGGGGTGGAGCAGGCGGTCAGCGAACTGGCCGGAGTGCGGCCGAACGAAGTGATCATCGTCGCGCCCGGCACGGTGCCGAAGACGCCGAGCGGCAAGCTGCAACGGCCGCTGCTGGTGAAGATGCTGGCGCTGGGTGCGATCGGCCGCGCCGCCCCGGCCGCCGCGGCGGGGTGAGCGGAGTGCGGATCGCGCTGCTCGGCGGATCGCTGCGGGACGGTTCGGTGAGCCTGCAGGTGTTGCGGGCCTGCGCCGGCCTCGCCGAGCGGCTCGGCGCGCACCCCACGCTGCTCAGCGCACCGCAGCTGGTGCTGCCGCCGTACCTGCCCGACGCCGTGCCGGACCGGGCGGCGCCGACGCCGGCCAACCGGCTGCTTTCCGTGCTGCGCGAGGCGGACGGCGTCATCATCGCCACACCCACCTACCACGGCGGCATGTCCGGCCTGCTGAAGAACGCGCTGGACCACGCGGAGAACCTCGCCACGGACACGCCGGCCTACCTGGACGGCCGGGCGGTCGGCGCGGTGGCGGTCGGCTGGAGTGAGCACGGCGCCGCCACGGCGGTCGCAGACCTGCGCACCAACATCATGTCGCTGCGCGGCTGGGTCACGCCCATGGCGGTCACCGTCAGCGCGCTGCGTCCGTCCATAGTGGACAAAGGGGTGCTGGCCGACGGTCAGGTCATGCGCCGCTTGGAGATCATGGTCGGCCAGGTGGTCGACTTCGCCCGCCAGTCCACCCCGAGGCGGCTGCCGGCCAGCGCCTGAGCGGGGCCGGCGCGGCCGGCCGCTGTCCCTCCTCCCGCGCCGCTCACTCGCACGTCCCGCCCGAGTCCGTGTCCACGCCGGCACGGGTGGAGGTCGGACGGCGAAGCCACCATGCCCACGATCTCGGTCTCGCGTGCCGCCGTCGAAGACGAACACCACGCCCTCCGGGCCTTGTTCGAGCCTGGGCGACCCGCTTGCCAGCTACCGCAAGCCTGATCGACCCAGGCTGGAGTGGGTCTCGAATGATCCTCGAGTCCGCCGACCCACCTTTGCATCGTGTGTTCCCGGCGAAACCGAAGGATGGTGTTCCCCGGCAGCTTCGCCGCCAGTTCCTGGCCGGGTCAGTGGACACGGTGTCTGTGTCCCCCTGGTCGGAGTCGCTGGACGTGCGGCGCGGCGGGGGTGGCGGCGAACACGGTTCGGGAACTCAACGACGCCCACCATGTCCTGGGTGACAACTGATCGAAAAGGGGAGCACACCATGTTGATGAAGCGCGCGCGTCGCCCGGTTGGCCAGCGGATCTGCTGGACCTGCGCGTGGACCATGTCGGCCGGCGTGGCGTGGCCGATGTGGGCGAGCCT
The DNA here is from genome assembly GCA_045806965.1 of Labedaea sp. Taxonomy (GTDB): domain Bacteria; phylum Actinomycetota; class Actinomycetes; order Mycobacteriales; family Pseudonocardiaceae; genus DASYTH01. The sequence continues at coordinate 35,787 of JBJMIG010000073.1, forward strand.
GCCCGGCGGCTGGCCGGTGCTGCGCCGTTGCCGGGCCTGCGAGCCCGCCGCAAGCCTGCGGTAGCCCGTCGTTCTGGGGTCCGCTCACAAAACCGGCCAGTCGGTATTGACATACCGGCTGGTCGGTTTTCTAATGGGGCGGTACGCGAGAGCGTACCGAAGGGTTGACGCTCATCGGACTCCGGACGGGGAGAGTACGGGCCGATCGGCGGCTCGCCCTGAGGTTCGTCGAGACCCCAGGACGTGGCGCCGACCCCCTCGGCGACTTCCTGCCAGGACTTGGGGTTAGGCGGAAGAACATGGCAACGTTGACGTCCCGGCCGGCGCCGGTGTGGTTGCGGGATCTGGCCGACGCGCGGGCGCAGTATGAGGAGTTGTTGGGGTGGCCGGTTTCGGTGCAGGTCGGCCGGCGGGACCTGGTGCTGGCGATCGGTGGCACGATCGGCGCGATCCGGATGCCGGCCCGGCTCGGCGCCCGGGTTCGACAGGAACTCGGTATCGCGATGTTATGTGGGCCCATTGTGGCCGATCAGGGTGGTGGCTGGTGGACGTTCCTGACCAAGCCGGTCGGCGTGCTCCGGCCGGATGTGGCGCATGACCTCGCCGCGGTCCGGGTGCGCCTGGTTCCGCGCGGCTCATACATCGAACTTCCGTTGCATGCCGACGGTTGCGAAGCTCCGGGTGGGCGCTGGGTTGAGCGGCCTGCGCCCGCCAGGAGCATGCCGCCCGGTTCGGTCGTGGTGGCCATGATCCGCCGGCTGACCTACGACGACGGCCAGCTCGCCGCCTGACCGGAACCCGGCCGGGCCGGCCCGGCCGGACCGGGCAGCGTGGGCAGGCTGACCGTGAAGCTCGCCCCGCCCTCCGGTGCCGGTCCCGCCTGGATGCCGCCGCCCATTCGGGTTACCAGACCGTGTACCAGGGCAAGGCCGATGCCGACGCCGACCGGGCGGGTGCTCTCGTATCTGGCGTGCAGCACCCCCCGGTCGAACGCGGCCCGGTAGTCCTCTTCGGACAGTCCAGGGCCGCCGTCGCGCACCTGGAGCGTGGCATGGCCCGACCGAGGGGTCAGCGAGAGCACCACCGGCGCGCCGGCCGGGGTCATCCGCAGCGCGTTCTCGGCCAGCCCGTCGATCACCTGGCGCAGCCGGCGCGGGTCGGTTCGCGCGGGCACCGGGTCCATCGGCAGCTCCAGCCGGAAGATGACGCCCTGCGCCGCGCAGCGGGCGCGCCACACCTCGGCCGCCGCGCCGGCCAGCGCGGTCAGATCGACATCGGTCAGGTCCAGCCGGAAGTCCGCGGCGCCCAGTCGGGCCAGGTCCAGCAGGTCGGAAACCAACCGGTCCAGCCGTTTCGCCTCCTGGCCGATGACCCTGGCCACGCCGGGCACGTCGGCGCCGGTCACCACCCCGTCGGTCAGCGACTCGGCGAAGCCCAGCACCGCGGTCAGCGGCGTGCGCAGCTCGTGGGACACCGAGAGCAGGAACTCACGCTGCCGGGACTCGCTGCGGTGCAGGGCATCCGCGAGCTCGTTGACCGACTGCGCCACCTCGGCAACCTCGGCCGGCCCGTCCTCGGGCGCGCGCAGGTCGCGGCGGCCGTGGCTCATGCTCGCCGCCACCGACGCGGTGCGCCGCAGCGGCCGGGACAGCCGCCGCGCCAGGAGGATCCCGGCGGCGAGCGCGACCAGGAGCCCGACGCCCAGCGCCAGCACGATGTTGCCGATGAGCTGCCGTCCGGTGCCCCGGGCCACGGCGGTCTTGCGCACCAGGGCGAACGCGTTCTGCTCGTCGACCGACCGGATCTCCACGACCAGGTTGTCACCGTCGATCTCCACGGTGCGGTGGATCGGGTTGTCCGGGCTGACTCGGTCCATGCCGGCCTGCCGCGCCGCCCGTACCGCGGCCTGGTCGGCACTCAACAGGTTTCCGTTCGGCCGGCGCTGCACCACCGAGATGCCCTGGGCGCGCAGGATCTCCACGGCCCGCCGGATGCCGAGCCTCGAATCGGCCAGCTCGCCGGCGATCACGTCGGCCTGGTCGGAGATGGTCTGCTGGGTCAGGTCGTCCGCGGTGCTGAACACCAGCCGGGTGGAGATCAACCCGGCCACCACGGCCATCGTGCCCGCGACCACGAGGCAGATCGCGGTCATCCGGACCGCGAGGCTGGTGCGTGCTTGGCTCATTGGGCTCGGTCCGCCGCGTAGCCGACACCGCGCACGGTCCTGATCGGGCTGGCCGCACCGAGCTTGGCCCGCAGCTGAGCGATGTGCACGTCCACCGTGCGGGTGCCGGCCGCCGCCGAGTAGCCCCACACCGCGCTGAGCAGTTGGGCCCGTTCGAACACCTGCCCCGGCCGGCGCATCAGGTGCGCGAGCAGCTCGAACTCGGTCGAGGTGAGCGCGACCTCGGTGCCATCCGTCCACACCCGGCGCTGCCGGACATCGACCCTGGCGCGGCCCACGGTGAGCACCTCGCCACCGCTCGGGTCGCCCCCGGCCCGGCGCAGGACGGTACGCACCCGGGCGACCAGCTCGCGCGGGCTGAACGGCTTGGTCAGGTAGTCGTCGGCGCCGAGCTCAAGGCCGAGCACCCGGTCCACCTCGTCGTCCCGGGCGGTGACGAACAGCACCGGAGTCCAGTCGTCCTCGGCCCGCATGGTCCGGCAGACCTCGATGCCGTCCGCTCCGGGCAGTCCGATGTCCAGTACGACGGCGACCGGGCGCAGCCGGCGCACCGCGTCCAGCGCATCCCGGCCGTTGGCCTCGACCTGCGTGCCGAACCCCTCCCGGCGCAGGTAGAGGCACACGAGGTCGGCGATGGCCCGGTCGTCCTCGACGACCAGCACCAGCCCCTTGGACTCCACCGCACGGACCCTAGCCGTCATCGCGTGCGCCGCCGTCGTGACGTGAAGCCGTCCGCCGCCGAGCCGGGCATCGCGGGCTAACCGTCGTTCACCTGGGACTCGATGTCGTTCAGGGCGGACTCCAGGTCGTCGAGCTGGTGCTCGACCGAGGCGCCCGGCCGCTCGGTCAGCGGTGGCTTCGCGCTCCGGTCGTCGCGGCAGGCGGCGGCGCCGAGCAGCACAAGCGGGGTCAGCAGCAGGGCCGCCAGCCGGGCCCGGCTCACTTGGTGCCGCCGCAATACTTCGCCCGGAAGTCCGCGGCCCAACTCTTGATCTTGTTCAGTTGGTCGATCTTGCCGGCCCTGCGGTCGGCCCGCTCCTCGAGCGCCTTGGCGCTGGCCTCGTGGCCGGCGTCGCGCTCCTTCTTGGCCCGCTCCCGCAGCGCCGCGGTCGAGCCTTTCACGTCCACGCCGCCGTTGATCCGCGCGATCAGCTTGGTGGTCCGGCTCTCCACCTTCGGCAGCCGCTTCTCGCACAGGAACGTGACCTGCTCCGGGCTGAGCGTGACGGTCACCGAGCCGGACTGCGGCGGGTTGGACGAGGGCTGGGCGGCGGCCGGCGCGGCGCCGGCCACGGAGATCGCGATCAGCGTGGCCGCGGTGAGCGCCGCTGGAGCGATGCGCATGGGGTTCCTCCCTAACGTTCGGTGCCGGATCGGCGAGCACCACAGTGGCCGGCCAAGGTGAAGACCCGGCCGGTTCGTTGTTCGGGGTTTGTAAGACGGGTGTGTCTGACCGGCGTGCTGACGGTACGTGTCTGTGACGGAGCGTGATGTGACGCTGTTACTCGGATGCGGTCGTTAGTGGCCACCGTTGGTCCGGCTGCACTAAGTTCGTGCGGTACGAGTCTGCGATCGCAGGCCGGCGACCGTCGGGGGAATGCGGCGCAGCGGGCCACCTCGCCAGGTTGACGGGACCTGCCATGGAGGCAGCAGTGGTGACGACAGCGCCGCGAGAGGCACCCTCTGGCGTGGCGGCACGCAGGGTGCTCGGCAGCCCCATCTCGGCGGTCCGCCAGGTCACCCGTTCGGCGGGCACCACCCCCGGACGACTGACCGTGATCGCCGTCGGCCTGGTGCTGCTCACCCTGCTCACCGGCCTGGTCGGGGCGGTGGCGCTGCGGCAGAAGCAGACCGCGATCGACAACCTCATCGAGCACCGGGAGCCGCTGGCGGCCGCGGCCCAGCAGGTCTACCGCTCGCTCTCCGACGCGGACGCCACCGCGGCGAGCGCCTTCCTGGCCGGCGGGATCGAGCCGGACGCCCTACGGCAGCGCTACCAGCGCGACATCGCGCAGGCCGGCGCCGCGCTGGCCACGGCGTCCTCGGACGTCGGCGGCGTGCCCGAGGCGCAGGCCCAGGTGCAGCAGCTCAACCAGCAACTGCCGGTGTACGCGGCGCTGGTGGAGACCGCAAGGGCGAACAACCGGCAGGGCTTCCCGGCCGGAGCGGCGTATCTGCGCGAGGCGTCCGGGCTGATGCGTTCCAAGATCCTGCCGGCCGCCCAGGCGCTCTATCAGATCGACTTCGAGCGGCTGCGGGCCGAGCAGGCCGACGCCCGCTCGTTTCCGTGGACCACGGTCGCGCTGACCGTGCTGCTGCTCGCCGCCCTGATCGCGACCCAGTTGTACCTGACCCGCAAGACCAATCGGCTGATCAACGTCGGCCTGTTCGCGGCCACCGCGGCGGTGCTGCTCGGCCTGGTCTGGGGCACCGTGGCGCTGCTGGTCGAGTCCTCCGGCGTGGCCGACGGCCAGCGCAACGGTTCCGACCAGGTCGAGGTCCTGGTCCGGGCCCGGATCGCGACGCTGAAGCTGCGCGCCGACGAGACCCTCACGCTGGTGGCCAGGGGCGACGCCCCGCAGTACGAGCAGGAGTTCGCGGAGCTGAGCAAGCAGGTCTCCGGCGCCACCGACGCGAACCTTCTGGTGCAGGCGAAGAACCTGGCGCCCAACCAGCAGGTGGCCGACGAGGTCCAGGCCGCGATCGACAACACGAACGCCTACCTGGCCGCACATCAGAAGATCCGGGAAAGCGACGGCCAGGGCCGCTATGACGACGCCGTCAACGCGACCATCAAGGAAGACGCGCCGAACAGTGCGGCCGCGGCGTTCGCGAAACTGGACGACAACCTGCTCAAGGCGCTCAACGAGGGCCGGCAGGAGTTCGTCAACCAGACGCTCGGCGCGCGTAACGCACTGACCGGCCTGGTGCCAGGCATCGCGGTGCTCGCCCTGCTCGCCGCGGCCGCGATCACCCTTGGCATCGCCCAACGACTGCGGGAGTACCGATGACGAAGCGGTTCGCGGCAGTAGCCCGGGTGGCAGCGGTCACGGCGCTGCTCGCCGCGTGTGGTGCCACGGGCACGCCGGTGGACCCGGCCCCGGTCAGCCCCGAGGCCCCGCTTCCGGTCGGCGTGGTGCAGAACCCGACCGCGACGGCGACCTCGGGCGCGCCGGTGCCGCAGTGCCCGGCGGACGGCCGGGCCAGCTTCCGCCCCGGTGCGCTGCCCGCACCCGGTCAACTGCCGGCCGGCAGCACGATGGACCGGATCAAGCAGAACGGCCTGCTGAAGGCCGGCGTCGACCAGAACACGTTCCTGTTCGGGTTCCGCAACCCCAGCACGAACCAACTCGAGGGTTTCGACATCGACCGGGTGCACGAGATCGCCGCGGCGATCTTCGGTGATCCCACCAAGGTCCAGTTCAAGGTGCTCACCTCGGCCCAGCGGATTCCGGCACTCCAGAACGGCGACGTGGACGTCGTGGTGCGCACCTTCACCGCCAACTGCGACCGGTGGTCCAAGATCGATTTCTCGCGGATCTACTACGTCGCGCACCAGCGGTTGCTGGTGGACCGGTCCTCCGACATCGACAGCTTGGAGAGGCTGGCCGGCAAGCGGGTCTGCGCGCAGCAGGGCAGCACGTCCATCAGCAACCTCGCCCAGCGGGCGCCGAACGCGACCAGGGTGGCCACCAACACCTGGTCGGACTGCCTCGTCATGCTTCAGCAGCACCAGGTCGACGCGGTCTCGACGGACGACGTGATCCTCTCCGGTCTGGCCGCTCAGGATCCGAACGTGAAGCTCTCCGGCGCCGCGTTGACCGACGAGCCGTATGGAATCGGTATTCCGCAGGGGAAAGAAGACCTGGCCCGGTTCGTCAACGCGGTGCTTGAGAAGTCCATCCGGGACGGTTCCTGGGCGAAGAGCTACGACAAGTGGGTCGGCAGCCGAACCGGTGAGAGCGCCTCTCCGCCGCCGGCCGAGTACCGGGACTGAGGTGAACCGGCGATGACCAGGTGCCCTCGGCCGGGTTGCGACGGGGAGGTCGTCGGCGGCAACTGCCGGGTGTGCGGCATCGCGGTGGACGCCTCGCCGCACGCCGAGGAGTTGCGCCGGCAGGCCGCGGTGGCCGCCGAGCAACTGGCCCTGCGCACCGCGGGCGGTGCCGAGGAGGGCACCGGCTGGTTCCGCCCGCCGGACGTGCTGACCGGCTCGGACGAGTCGGCGGTCGGCGGCCGGGGCGCGCACCGCAAGCCGGATCCCCCGGCGCGGAGCCAGGAACCGCGCACCGAGGTGGTCCGCCCGGTCACCCCGCCGCAACCCGGTCCGCCGGTCGCACCGCGGTCCGCGCCGGCCGCGCATCCGCCACTGCCCTGGCCGCCGCCCACCGCCCAGGCCTGGACGCCGCGCGGCCCGAACGCCGCGCCGGACCAGGGGGCGCGCCTCGCCCGGCTGCTCACCGCGGACGAGCCGCAGCCGACCAGCGTGCTCGCCGAGACCCCGCCGACCCTGAGTATCGAGCCGCCGAAACCGGCGGCGGCCGAGCCGCCGGCCGCCGACCCCGGTCCGGATTCCGGCAGCGGCCCGGTCAGCGACCCGATCAGTGGTCCGGGCACCGGTCCCGGCACCGGCGCGGCCACCGGCACCAGCCGGCGCACCCAGTCCCGCACCACCGGCCGCGGCCGGCTCGGCGCGGGTCTGGTCGAGGTGCCGGTCGTCGCGGTGAAGGACCCGGCGTCCGCGGTGCTGACCGATCCGGTCGTGGCGGAGAACAAGCGGTTCTGCAACAACTGCGGCGCCGAGGTCGGCAGGGGGACGGACGGCGAGCCGGGCGAGGCCGAAGGGGAGTGCGGCAAGTGCGGCACCTCCTTCAACTTCCGGCCCCGGCTGCACCGCGGCGACCTGGTCGGCGGGCAGTACGAGGTGCTCGGCAGCATCGCCTACGGCGGCCTCGGCTGGATCTACCTGGCCAAGGACCACAACGTCAGCGGCCGCTGGGTGGTGCTCAAGGGCATGATCGACACCGAGGACGCCACCTCGATGGCGTCCGCGGTGGCCGAACGGCGGTTCCTGGCCGAGGTGGAGCACCCGAACGTGGTGCGGATCTACAACTTCGTACAGCACCCGGACCCCAAGACCGGCACCAGCGTGGGCTACATCGTGATGGAATACGTTGGCGGGCAGTCGTTACGCCAACTCGCCCTTGAGCACCACCGGGAGTCCGGCCGGGCCGAGCCGCTGCCGATCGGCCAGGTGATCGCCTACGGGCTGGAGATCCTGCCGGCCATCGGCTACCTGCACAGCGTCGACATGCTCTACTGCGATCTCAAGCCGGACAACGTGATCCAATCCGGTGAACAGCTCAAGCTGATCGATCTCGGGGCGGTGCGCCGGACCGACGACTACGAGAGCCCGCTGTTCTTCACCCTGGGCTACAGCGCGCCGGAACTGGCCACCGAGGGCGCCTCGGTGGCTTCGGACATCTACACGGTGGGTCGCACGCTCGCCGTGCTTTCGATCGAGTTCTCCGGCTACACCACCCGGCACCGGTACGGCCTGCCCGGGCCGGACACGGAGCCGCTGTTCGCGCTGTTCGGGTCGTACTACCGGCTGCTCAAGCGCGCCGTGCACGAGGATCCGGGGCGTCGCTTCGGATCCGCCGAGGAGATGACCGACCAGCTGACCGGGGTGCTGCGTGAGGTGATGGCCCTGGGCACCGGGCGGCCGCGGCCCGGCGTCTCCACCGTGTTCGCGCTGGAGACCAGGACGTTCGGCGCCGGCCTGGTGGTCGCCGAAGGCGCGAAGGACAGTGGGCGGTCGCTGCCGGTGCCGGACCCGCTCGAGGTGGCCACCGTGCTGCCGCTGCCGCTGGTGGACTCCGACGACCACGCGGCGAGCATGCTGGCCAGCATCACCGCCACCGAGCCCGCCGAGCAGGTGCGGGCGCTCAGTGCGGCGCCCCGGGACTCCATCGAGGTGCGATTGCGGCTGGTCAAGGCCTACCTCGACCTCGGCGACCTGCGGGCCGCCTCGGGTGTGCTGGAGTCGGCGCGGTCGCTGGTCACGCACCCGTCGGAGTGGCGGCCGGACTGGTACCGCGGGCTGATCGCCTTGGCCAGGCGCGATCCGGCCGGTGCGCGGGCCGCGTTCGACCAGGTCTACGACGCGGTTCCCGGTGAGGTCGCGCCCAAGCTGGCGCTCGCGGTGAGCGCCGAGTACGCCGGGGACTACTTCGCCGCGGCCCGGCTCTACGAGCTGGTCTGGCGCACCGACCGCAGCTTCGTCAGCGCCGCGTTCGGCCTGGCCCGGGTGTACCTCGCGCAGACCGCGCGGGCCGGGGCGATCGAGGTGCTCGAGTCGGTGCCGGACACCTCGAGCCATCACGTCGCCGCGCAGGTGGCCGCGATCAAGATCAAGACCCGGCCGACCCAGGTGGCCGGCGTCGGTGAGCACGACCTGCACGACGCCGCCCGCCGGCTGGAGCGGCTGGCCCTGGACGCGGAGCGGCGTACCCAGCTCACCGCAGAGGTGCTCGAGGCCGCCTACGGCTGGGTCCGGGCGGGCCGTCCGGGTGCCGCGGGCGGCACCGATGGCCGGCAGGTGCTCGGCTGCGCGATGTCCGAGCGGGAGCTCCGGTTCGGGCTTGAGCGCTGCTACCGCGCGCTCGCCCGGCTGGCCGCCACCGCGGAGCAACGCCACGAGTTTGTGGACAAGGCGAACTCGATTCGCCCGCGCACGCTCACCTGAGCTCGATCAGGGTGATGTCGGGCGGCGCGCCCACCCGGACCGGCGGTCCCCAGAACCCCGTTCCCCGGCTGACGTACAGCCAGGTATTGTCTACTTTGGACAGACCGGCGACCGAGGGCTGGGCGAGCCGCACCACGTAGTGGAACGGGTAGAGCTGTCCGCCGTGGGTGTGCCCGGACAGTTGCAGGTCGACGCCGCCGGCGGCGGCGTCGTTCACCTGCACCGGTTGGTGGGCCAGCAGTACCACCGGCCGGCTGGTGTCCCGTCCCGCGAGCGCCCGCTCAAGGTCCGGACTGTCCGCATAGGACTTGCCGTTGACGTCGTTGATCCCGGCCAGGTCGAACGCCGCGGTCCCCCGGGTGATCGCGGTCCGCTCGTTGCGCAGCACCTGTATGCCCAGCCGGTCCAGTTCGGCCAGCCATGGCGCGTAACCGGAGTAGTACTCGTGGTTGCCGGTGACGAAGAAGCTGCCGTGCGGCGCGACGAGGTCCCGCAACGGCTCGACGGCGTGGCCGAGCGCGTCCACCGAGCCGTCCACCAGATCGCCGACGATCGCGATCAGGTCCGGTTCGGTCTCGTTGATCATTGCGACGATCCGCTCGGTGTGCTTCCGGCCGAGCAGGGCGCCGACGTGGATGTCGGACACCACGGCGATGCGGAAGCCGGCCAGACCGGGGTCCAACCGGCGCAGCGGCACGCTGAGCCGGATCAGGTCCGGCGGGCCGAGTGCCGAGACCAGGCCCGCGCTGACTACGCCGGCCGAGCCGACCCCGGCCACCACCGCGGACGCCCTGGCCAGGAACAGCCGCCGGGAGGTGCCGGCCGCGGCCGGGCCGGCGGCGCCGGTACCGGCCGGTTCCGTTGCTTGCGCCAACGCCGGTTCCGTGGTCGCCGACGCGACCAGCGGCCCGCGGCGGGCCCAGCCGCGCAGTGCCAGCCGCGGCAACTCCAGCAGCGCCAGGAACAGGAACAGATACACCAGCAGCGCCAACCAGAGGAAACCGGGCCAGGCGAACCACCGGGCCATCGCCGGCCCGACCAACCGCGAGCCGACCAGCGCGCCGAAGGTCAGCACGGCCAGGCCGGCCAGCACGAAGCCGCAGATCCGGCGGGCTCGCCCCGGCCGCAGCGGATCCCGGACCAACCGCCGCCAGAGGTAGAGGTGCAGCAGCACAACCAGCACGCCGAGCAGCGCGATGAACAGCATCCCGGCCCCCTACGGGTTGATGTCGTAGCGGCGTTCGCGGGCCGGACCGAGCTCCGCGGCCGCCGCGGCCAGGTCCGCGGCCCGCCCGTGCCGGGTGAAGTGGCTGAGGTCGACCAGCACGAACAGCGCCCTGGCCCGCACCGCCACCGGACCGTCCGGCTGGCCGAGGCGCCCGTCCGCGCTGGCGTAGATCTTGCGTCCGGCCACCCCGTCGAGCCGGCTGGTGATGTGCAGCGTGGAGCCGACCGGCACCGGGCGCAGGAAGTCGGTGGACAGGCTGCCGGTCACCGCGGGCCGGCGCATCAGGTAACCGATCGCGGCACCGAGCGCCTCGTCGAACGCGCAGGCCAGCAGGCCCCCGTGGGCCAGGCCGGGGGCGCCCTGGTGCGCCTGCGTGACCGCGAAGGTGGCCAGCACGGTGTGCCCCGCGCCGGCCGTGGTGACCAGGTGCAGGCCCTGTTCCTGTTCGTCGCCGCAGCCGAAGCAGTGGGCGTAGTGCGGCCCGAGCACGGTGCCGGGCTCGGGCGCGTCCGGGTGCCGCTCGGGCGGGTCCGTGGGCACCGGCGGCCACGGCTGCGTGGTCCGGCTCACGACCGTGCCCACGGTTCGCTGACAAGCTCGCTCACGACATCAACTCGCAAGCTCGTTGATGTCGCTCAGACACAGTGCCCATGGTTCGCTCGCAAGCTCGCTCACGACATCAACTCGCAAGCTCGTTGATGTCGCTCAGACACAGTGCCCATGGTTCGCTCGCAAGCTCGCTCACGACATCAACTCGCAAGCTCGTTGATGTCGCTCAGACACAGTGCCCA
>JBJMIG010000074.1:0-29796 GCA_045806965.1 Labedaea sp.
CGCACCCACTCCCCCGCAGTCGTACGCGATCACGGGCGAGTGCTGCTCAACCGGATCAACCAGGACGGCACCGACCCCCACCCGCACGACCACGACGCCGAACCCCACAACACCTTCCGGTACAGACTGTCGCCTAGCGGAAGAATCAAGTATTCCGGGGAAGGCGACTCGGAGACGGCCGAAGAACTTGTGGCGTTGTTCGGGCCCCTGGCCAAACCGGCTCCCCCGGCGCAGGGGGTACCGGACCCGCGATCCGCCGAGCAGCGGCAGGGGGATGCGTTCGCTGCCGTGGTACACCTCGCTGTGACCGCAGGGGATGCACCGGTGCACGGCGGGATCAAACCCCACCTCAACGTCATCCTCGACCACACCACGCTGGTAAAAGGAGTCGGGAACGCCACCCTGGACTGTGGCAGCGCCCTCAACGCCCACGCCATCCGGAAGCTGGCCTGCGACGCCGACCTCATCCCCATCGTCCTCAACACCGACGGGGCACCATTGGACATGGGACGCGAACACCGACTCGTCACCACCCCACAACGCACCGCCCTCGTCGCGCGGGATCGAGGCTGCGCGTTTCCCGGATGTCACCTACCCGCCCGCTGGACAGACGCACACCACATCCATCACTGGGTGGATGGGGGTCCTACTGATGTGGCTAACCTGGTTCTGCTGTGCCGCCGACACCACCGAACACTGCACAACACCCCATGGACCATCGACCTCACACGCGGCATCCCCTACTTCACACCACCAAAATGGGTGGACCCCCAACAGAAACCCATGCGCAACGTGCTCCGGCACTGAACGCCCCGCCCCTACCGTGGACAGGTATGGATACTGGCGGGCATGCGTATGCGATCACTGCTGGCGTTGGCGTTGCTCCTGCTGGGGGTTGTCGGGTGTGGGAGCAGCGGCGACGCCGGACCGGGCGCGGTGGGCTTCACCAAAGTGGAGCTTCCTGCCGGTTCCGAGCCGGTGGCGCTAGCGGTCTCGGGGGACGCGCTGCTGATCGGGTTGCGGCGGGAAGGTCAGGCACTGGTGCCCGGGGTGCTGCGGCGCGGAGCGGACGGCACCACCACCGAGTTAGCCCTGCGCGCGGCCACGCCCTACGGGAAGCTGGCCCGGTGGTACTCGATCGCCTCGGACGGACAGCAGATCGTGGCGATCGGTGGGGCTCGGGGCGGGGCACACGGAAACGTGCGGTGGAGCGCCTGGACCGGGTCGGCATCGGGGCTCTCCGAGCAGGAGCAGACGTTCAACACGTTTGGCGGCAACGGCGCCGGGGACCTGATCGACGCGGTGCTCACCGGGTCGGGGCCGGTGCTGGTCGGAACCCGGCAGAGCGACAAAACCGGACTGGACGCGGCCGTGTGGACGCACTCGGGTGACAGCTGGAACCGGCAGAGCTCGGCCGGCACGCCACTGGAGAGCCGGCCGGACTCACTCAGCTTCCCGATCGCGGCGACCGCGCTCGGCCAGGGCCCGCTGATCACCGGTTGGCAGCTCAACTCCGGCGGGCCGAGCCGGCAGCCGCCGGTGGTGTGGCGGTCGACCTCGCTCGGCGGCACGTGGACGGTCACCGCGCTGCCGGAGCCTGGTCGGACCGGGGCCGGCATGGCGCTACGCTGCTGGGCCGCGAGCTGCGCCGTGGCCGGGCGCGTGGACGGGAAGTTGGCCCTCTGGCGGCTGGACGGCGAGAGCTGGACACGGATGCCTGGCGTGCCGCCGGTTCCGGTCGGTGACAAGGACCGCCTGGCTGCACCGGTCCAGCCGGACGGCCGGCTCACCCAGATCCTCGCCGACTCCGGCCAGGTCAAGATCGCGCGCGCGGATGGCGGCGGCGGCTGGACGGTGCGCGCCGCGTCCGGCCCGACCGGCACCGTCACGGCAACCGCGCAGACCGGCGACACGATCTTCGTGCTCGCCGGGCCGGACGAGGACCACCTCGCTCTTTGGCGGGCCCCAACGAGCGCGCTGTGACCGGCTCGATTTGCCAGCCGCGCCCTTCGCCGGGACGATCCACCGGTGCTCGCGCTGTTGGTGCTGGTCACGGCCCTGGGCCTGGCCGTCGGATCGTTTCTCAACGTCGTCGTCCACCGGGTGCCGAGGCGCGAGTCGCCGATCAGCATGCGATACCCGTTGGTGGAACTGGGCACCGCCGTCCTCTTCGGCGCGGTGACCGGATGGCTGGCCGGGCTCGACCGGCTCGCGGCGCTGCCCGCGTACCTCTGGTTCGCCGCGGTCGGCCTGGCCCTCGCGGTGATCGACGCCGGATGCCGCCGGCTGCCCAACGCGCTGGTGCTGCCGTCCTACCCGGTGCTCGTGGTGCTGCTCCTCGGCGCCACCCTCGCCGTCGGCGACTGGCCGGCGATGACCCGCGCCGGGATCGGCGCGGTGGCACTGTTCGGGCTGTACTTCCTGCTCGCCGTGGTCCACCCGGCCGGCATGGGCTGGGGCGACGTGAAGCTGTCCGGCCTGATCGGCCTGATGCTCGGCTACCTCTCCTGGGCCGCGCTCGTGGTCGGCGCGTTCGCCGGCTTCCTGCTCGGCGCCGTGGCCGGGGTGGTCGTGCTGGTCAGCCGGCGCGGCGACCGCAAGACCGCGCTCCCCTTCGGGCCGTTCATGCTGGCCGGGGCACTGCTCGCGATGTTCGTCGCGGACCCCGGTCGCCCGGTTCTACCTGGATGACGACCTCACCCGGTGGCGTCGACCAGGTGAGTTTCGGCGAACCGCCGGATGGCCACGCTGAACGGGTGGTCGGGCTGGGCGGAGGCGAGCGGCTGGCCGAGGTTGATCGATGTCGGCACGTCCCGACTGGACGGGAGGTGCGCCGCGATCGGGCTCTTCACGACCGCCTCGACCTCGGCGGCGGACAGCCCGACGCCGGAGTCGCACCGGTTGAACACGATCGAGCGGGACTCCTGCTCGTAACCAAGGAGATCCAGGATGTCCAGGGTCAGCCGGAGGTTCTTCAGCGCGGGCCGCTCCGGCGTGGTCAGCAGCACGTGGTGATGGGCCGAGTCGAGCGCGGCGAGCACGTGCGAGGAAAACCGGGCCGGGGTGTCGATGACCACGTAGTCATACCAGCGAGGCAGCTCGACCAGCACCTCGCTGACCAGCCCCGCCGACACGTGCCCCGGCTCCCCCGGTCCCTGCGGGGCCAGCATGCAGTCCAGGCCGGGCGCGTAGGGGGTCAGCGCCGCGCGGATGGCGACATGGTCGACCACACCGCTGTGCGGCACGACGTCCACCAGCGACCGGGCCGCCTCCAGGCGCAGCGAGGTGCCCACGTCGCCGAACGCCAGGTCCAGGTCCACCAGGCAGACCCGGCGCGAACCGCCTCGGCTCAGCGCCACCGCCAGGTTCACGGCGAGCGCCGTTCGGCCGCAGCCGCCCTTCGTGGCGAACACGGTCACGATCCGGCCGGATCGGACGAACCGAGGTGGGACCACCACGTGCCACCTCCTCGTCGGTACGCACCGGGACATGACCGTCCCGGTGTGAGAAGAGAGTGCGGAGCGAGGAGAGGTCGGGAACAGCGGTCGACCGGTCAGCATTGTTGGGCGGGTGGCCGACGGCTGTCGGGCGACCGGCCGACACGATTCGCGCGGGGCAGGGTCTTTCGGCCTGTTCTCGGGGGGCCACAGGACCTCGATGACAGTCTCAATGACGGTCGTCACGGTCCGGACCGGTAACCAGTCACGTCTGGTAATCGACATCGTCATTGAACAGTCCAGTACCGACTCGATCGGACTAGTGCGACCCCCCGAAGGGCTTAACATTGTCGATTCGACTGGTCGTGGCGGATTGCCACCCGATCGCCCGCCTTGGCCTGTTCGGACTGGTCGAACCGCATACCGACATGGAGATCGTGGGCGAGGCGACGACCGCGGACGAGTTGCGACGCTGCGTGACCACTGTCGGGCCGAATGTCGTGGTCCTTGACTCCGCCCTACCGGGTGGTGACGCACTGCGACTGGCTCGAGAGCTTCGCGACCGGGACGCCAACCTCGGCATCGTCGTCCTCGCCACGCACGGCGAGGACGACGTGCTGTTCCGCGCGCTCGACCACGGCGCGTCGGCATTCGTGGACAAACGGGCCCCGCTCGGCGAGTTGCTCGGGGCCATTCGGCACGCGGCAGTGGCGGCCCGCTCGTTCACCGCGGCCGGCCTCGGCGACGCGCTGTCCAGGCGGCAACGCACCGAGACCAGGTTCGCGCTCAGCCCACGGGAGCGCGAGGTGCTGGATCTGTTGCAGGAGAGCCTGTCCATCCCCGCGGTGGCGCGCACGATGTTCGTCAGCCAGTCCACCGCGAAGACCTACGTCGCCCGGCTCTACGACAAGTTGGGCGCCTCCAACCGCTCACAGGCACTGATGATCGCGTTGCGACACGGGCTGATCAGTCACGCGCACTGACCACCAACGGGAACGGCGCGGTAGCGTCAGCCCGTGGCCAGCACCCGGCTCTACCGCGACGGCGTTCTGGTCGCGGAGGACTTCCCGGTGAGCGAGGTGTCCGAGCACCTGCGAGACTCCGCCGCGACGATCTGGGTCGACCTGTGCGCGCCGACCGAGGAGGACGTGGCCGACATCCGGGACGAGCTCGGGCTGCACCGGCTCGCCATCGAGGACGCCGTACTCGAGGACCACCAGCGTCCCAAGCTCGACCACTACGACACGCACCTGTTCCTGGTCGCCTACGCGGTCCGGATGCCGGCGAAGACGGGCACGCTGGCCACCACCGAGCTGGCCGCGTTCATCACCGAACGGGCCCTGGTGACCGTGCGCAAGAACGACCAGTTCGACATGGCACCGGTGGTGCGCCGGTGGGACGCGGCAAGCGGGCTGGCCAAGGCCGGGGTTCCCTTCCTGCTGCACGGCCTGCTCGACCACGTCGTCGACGGGCATTTCGACGCGGCCCAGGCACTCGACGACCGGATCGAGGCGCTTGAGGAGGCGGTTTTCGACGACCACGTCGACCGGCACACCACGCAGCGCGGGTTGTTGCGGCTGCGCCGAAGCCTGCTCAAGCTGCGCCACGTCGTGCTGCCCATGCGTGAGGTGGTCAACTCACTGATGGTGCGCGAGCACGACCTGGTTAACGACGAGATGATGCCGTACTACCAAGACGTCTACGACCACGTGCTGCGCGCGACCGAGTGGACCGAGACGCTCCGCGAGCTGATCTCGAGCATCCGCGAGACACAGCTCAGCGTGCAGAGCAACCGGCTGAACACGATCATGAAGAAGGTCACCAGCTGGGCCGCGATCATCGCCGTGCCGACCGCGGTCACCGGCTTCTACGGCCAGAACCTGCCCTACCCCGGCTTCGAGCAGACCTGGGGTGTCTGGACGTCCACGGCTCTCATCGTGATCCTCTCCGTCGCCCTCTACCGCACCTTCAAGCGCCACGACTGGCTCTGAGGGCCCGGCGCGGGTCAGCGGATCGCACCGGTCGGCAGCAGGGCGTGCACGCCGACCGTCTGGTTCACGATCTGGGTGACCCGCAGGTGCACCGCCACGCTGGCCAGCGCCACCGCCTCCGGGCGGCGCACCCCGTGCAGCCGCTGGAGCAGGGCGAACATGGCGTCCAACGCGGCGAAGGTCGCCTCGTCCACGGTGGCGCCGAGGCCGATGGTGAGCCAACCGGCCGGGGTCCGCGCCACCGGCGTGCTGACCGGCAGGTCCGAACGCAGCCCGAAGGCCAGCTCCACCCGGTCCATCGGGCACTCGATCGCGGTGCCACCCACCTCGCCGTCACCCTGCGCGGCATGCCCGTCGCCGACCGAGAACAACGCGCCGTCGACCGGGATCGGCAGGTACAGCGTGCTGCCCGCGACCAGCTCCCGGCAGTCCAGGTTGCCGCCGTGCACCCGGGGCGGGACGGTGGAGTGCCGCCCCGGCTCGGCCGGCGGCATGCCGAGCACCCCCATGAACGGGCGCAACGCCACGGTGTGGCCGTACTGGTCGCGTCCGGTTCCGGCCTCGGTGTCCAGCTCCCAGGTCAACACGGTGCCGTCCGCGGTGATGCCGTAGCGCTCGTTGACCGCGCTCGGCCGCCCGCCGGCCACGGTGGTCCCCCAGTTCGCCGGGCACACGGCCAGGATCCGCACCTCGAGCGTCAGCCCCGGGCGGGCGCCGCGCACCGCGACCGGACCGACCAGTGCGTGCCCATCATCCGGCCGGTACTGCGGCACCCGAGGCCGGGACGAGAAGTCCCCGCCCTCGAATGGCCCCGCCGACCACCAGGCGTCGAGGGTGCGGAACCGGACCAGATCGCCGGGATCCACGGTCAACACCGGCTCGCGCTCGGCCGAAAAGTACCCGTGCAACGTCCGGTCGTCCGGCTCAACGGAGAACATGGCGTTCATCGTGGCAGCTGGATCGACCCGATCGGGCAGTTCTGCGACCTCGGTGTATCACGCCATCCGGGTGACGACTCTTGTCAGCGAACACCCCGGTAGACAAGGAGTGGCGATGAGCGAGAATCTCGAAGCGGGCCGGTTCGACCGGTTCGACCCGGTGGCCAGGATCAAGTTGACGCTTGCCCCGGACGTCGAGTTGGACGTCCTGCAAGACCTGGTCGCCCGGCTGTACAAGAACTCCGGCTGCGCCCCGTGCGGCCGGCTGAGCTTCACCATCGACGCGATCGACCCGGAGCTTGTGCTCCCGTCGGCCAAGGAACTGCGCCAGCTGCCCGCGGTACGCGACATCTCGATCGGTTAGGCCGGATGCCCACCTCGACCGCACTGCGCCCCCCGGCGAAAGTCGGGGTGGGCGTGTCCTACCTGCCCAGCCGGCCGGACCTGACCGAAGCGCTGCTGTCCATTGTGGACTACGTGGAGCTGAGTCCCGAGGTGTTCGTCACCGAGGAATTCGGCACCGAGGAATTCGGCACCGCGACCGAGCCGGGCCGGGCGAGGCTGGACCAGGGCGCCGCCCGGCGGGCTCTCGACCTGGTCGGCAGCCGGCCGGTGGTGCTGCACGGCCTCGAGCTGTCCATCGGCTCCGCGCACGGTTGGAACGAGCACGCGCTCGACGCGCTCGACGCGTTCCTCGCGCTGCGCGACGTGCCGTGGCACAGCGAGCACCTGAACTTCCTGTCCACGGTGGCCGCGGACGGCACGATCATCCCGCTTGGACTGCCGCTGCCGCTGCCGTTCACCGCCGAGTGCGCCGAACTGGTCGGTGCCAGGGCGAACGCGGTGATCAACCGGTACGGCCGGCCGTTCCTGCTGGAGAACTCCGCCAACTACCTGCCGGATCTGCCGGCCGACCCGGGCTGGGACGAGGCCACGTTTCTCACCGCGCTGACCGAGCGCAGCGACTGCTGGCTGCTACTCGACCTGTTCAACCTGTGGACCAACTGCGTCAACCACCGGCTGGACCCGATCGACCTGCTGAACCGGATGCCGTTGCACCGGGTGGTCGAGGTGCACCTGGCCGGCGGCGAGGAGCGCGACGGGCTGCTGCTGGACTCGCACAGCGCCGAGGTGCCAGGGCCGGTCTGGGAGCTGCTGCGCCGGGTGCTCGACCGAGCGCCCGCGCTCGCCGGGATCACCGTCGAGGTGCTCGATCTCTACGCCGAAGGCCTTGGCGCGCAAGGCATCCGGGCCCAGGTGGAGCGGGCCCGCGAGTTCTGGGAGGCCCGGTGACCGCACTCGCCGACTGGCAGGCCGAGGTCGGCGGCCGGCTGCTGGTCGGGGACCGGCCGGCGCTACCCGAAACCGGCACGCCCGCCGGCCGCGCGGGCTGGCCGATCACGCTGGCGCTGTACCGGCAGTGGCGACTGTTCCGGATCCGTTCGTTGGCGCCGCTCACCGTGGTACGCCTCGGCGAGCGGTCCGACCTCGTGGTGGACGCCTACCTCGCGGCGAACCCCGGCTCCACCTCCTACGCGTCCACGGACGCGGCCGCGTTCCTGCGCTTCGCCGCCTCGGCCGCGCCGGAGGACCGCTACCTCGACGAGATCACCTTTCTGGAGCTCGCGCTGATCCGGGCGCGCCGGCCGGCCGGCTCCGACCTCCTGCCGGCTTCGGGCTACCTCGCCCGCAGCCGCCGGGCGACCCTGCGCATCGTCCCGTTTCCCGCGATCCGGTTGATGCTCTGGCTCGCCGGGCTCGGCGATCGTCCACACGAGACGACCGGCGGTGTGCCGGCGCTCATCGCACCGGCGGTCGCGGGCTGGGTTCGTCCGGCAACCGCCGCCGAGGCCGCGGTCTGGCACTGGCTGGCCATGCAGCGCCCGCACCACCTCGTCCCCGGCTGCTGGGCCGAACCCCTCGACTCCCTGCGCGCGGCGGGTGCGGTGCACTGAGCGCGTAACTCAGTTGCCTGAGCGCGAGACTCGCTTGCCTGAGCGCGAGACTCGCGGGTTGGGTTGGCTTAGGTGGTGGCGTTGGCGAGGGTGCGGGCCACCTCGCCGGCCTCGCGCCGGGAGGACACGCCGAGCTTGCCGAGGATGGACGAGACGTGGTGGTCCACGGTGCGCACGGACAACACCAGCCGCTCGGCGATCTCCGCGTTGGTCAGCCCGGCGCCGAGCAGGGCCGCTTCGAACACCTCCGGCGCCTGGTTGAAGATCGTGCCGAGGGTCAGGTACACGGTGTCCTGGTGCGGCAGGCCGGCGAGCTCGAGCGGCGCGGCCGAGCCGGAGCGGGTCGGCCCCGCGGTCGGACGCAGCGGTTGGACCCGGCGGAAGTCGGCCGGTCCGCCCGGTTGCAGGCTCGGCGGCACCAGGTCCAGGTAGGTGGCGTCCAGCATGCTCTCGGCGAGCCATGGCACCTGCCACCGGTCGAACAGCGCGGCGAGCGGGCCGGCGAACCTCGGCCAGACGCCCGGCGCGAACAGCCCGTTGCCGTGCACCACATGCCGCGCGCCGGTGCGGGCCGCCGCGATCGCGCCGGCCGGCTCCGTCACGTCGTGCACCACGAGGTCGGGCCGCCAGCCGTGGGCGCGCGGAACCAGGTCCGCCGCCCTCGGCGCGGCGCTCGGCAGGAACAGGTGGGTGAGGTCGGCCGTGGCGCCGGCCGGATCCGCGGGGTGCTCGGCGCGGTACCGAGCCGCGGCCTCGAACCGGGAGGGGCCAACCGGCCAGTGGGTGAACCCCTCCCGTTCGACCACCCCGGCCAGCTGAGCCCCGGTGGCGATCACGACCTGGTGCCCCGCCAGGCGCGCCGCCCTGGCCAGCGGCAGCATCGGAAACAGGTGGCCAAGCGCCGGCCAGCTGCTGAACAGGATCCTCACCGCCCAGCACCTCCCCGCAGCGTGGCGTTCACCGTCATGCGGTATGTCTACGGGACCGCACCACCGGACCGCGTCGGTGACGGCTGCCCATATCGGCCGGGCGACTGCCTATACCCGGATGGGCCCGCCCGGCGCCGCCATGCTGGACGACCTGCTGCGCCCACAGCCGGCCACCGGGCCGCCGTCAGCCCTGCTCGTCGGTGTGCGGCAGCCGGGCCGCGGGGATGACCCCGAGCTTGCCGGCCCGGTAGTCCTCCATCGCCTGCATGACCTCGGCCTCGGTGTTCATCACGAACGGCCCGTAGGCCGCGACCGGCTCGCGGATCGGTTGCCCGCCGAGGAACAGCACCTCGAGGCTGGGCTCGGCGGCCGGCTGGGTCGGCGCGGCGGTCATGGTGAGCGCGCCGCCCGGCCCGAACACGGCGAGCTGTCCCTTGTGGACCGGGCGCGCCTCGGTGCCGGCGCTGCCCCGGCCGGCGAGCACGTAGCCCAGTGCGTTGAAGTTCTCGTTCCACGGCATGGTCAGCCGCGCACCCGGACTGATCGTGGCGTGTACCAGGGTGATCGGGGTGAACGTGGCACCGGGACCGGCGTGCTCCGCCAACTCGCCGGCGATCACCCGAAGCAGTGCGCCACCGTCCGATGAGGACAGCAGGGTGGCCTCCTTGCCCCGGATGTCCTGGTACTTCGGCGGGTTGAACTTGTTGGCCCTCGGCAGGTTCACCCAGAGCTGGATGCCGTGGAACAACCCGCCGGACATCACCAGGTGCTCCGGCGGCTTCTCGATGTGCAGGATTCCGCTGCCTGCGGTCATCCACTGGGTGTCGCCGTCACTGATCACCCCGCCGCCGCCGTGCGAGTCCTGGTGCTCGAAGATCCCGTCGACGATGTAGGTGACCGTCTCGAACCCGCGGTGCGGGTGCCAGGGGGTGCCTTTCGGCTCGCCCGGCGCGTAGTCCACCTCGCCCATCTGGTCCATGTGCACGAACGGGTCGAGGTCGGCCAGGGACACCCCGTAGAACGCCCGCCGGACCGGGAACCCCTCCCCCTCCAGCCCACTCGGCGCCGTGGTCACCGAATTCACCCGCCGCTGGACCAGTTGCTCGGCAGCCTCGACCCGAGGCAACGTCAACGTGTCCGCTGTGATCGCCGGCATGCCCGCCTCCAACTAGTTGCACATACAACTTCTCATCTCGGTGAACACCATGACGATGCGCGACATTCCCGCCGGCCGCCACCTCGCGTGGTAGGCCTTGGACATGACGCTGAGCCAGGAGGAGCGGAGCATCGTCGAGACCGTGCGCGCGTTCGTCGACCGCGAGGTGCGACCCGTCGCCAGGGACCTCGAACACGCCGACACCTATCCCGAGGCGCTCATCGAGCAGATGAAGCGGCTGGGCGTGTTCGGCCTGGCGATCCCGGCGCCCTACGGGGAGGCGGCGGTGTCCACCCCGTGCTTCGTCGCGGTCACCGAGCAACTGGCCCGCGGCTGGATGAGCCTGGCCGGCGCCATGGGCGGGCACACCGTGGTGGCCAGCATGCTGCTCCGGTTCGGCACCGAGGAGCAGAAGCGGCACTACCTGCCAAGGATGGCCACCGGGGAGATCCGGGCCGCGATGGCGCTGACCGAGCCGGGCGGCGGCTCGGACCTTCAGGCGATCACCACCACGGCCAGCCGGGACGGGGACGGCTACCTGGTCAACGGGACCAAGACCTGGATCACCAACGCACGCCGGGCCGGGCTGATCGCCTTGCTGTGCAAGACCGATCCGAGCGCGACCCCGCGGCACACCGGGGTCAGCGTGCTGCTGGTCGAGCACGGACCCGGCCTGACCGTGTCGAAGGACCTGCCCAAGCTCGGCTACAAGGGCGTGGAAAGCTGCGAGCTGTCCTTTGTGGACTATCGGACGCCCGCGACGGCACTGCTCGGTGGGATCGACGGCGCCGGGTTCGCCCAGATGATGACCGGCCTTGAGATCGGCCGGATCCAGGTGGCGGCGCGTGCGGTCGGGGTGGCCAGGGCGGCACTGGACGCCGCGTTGGCCTACGCCACCGCGCGGGAGTCGTTCGGCCGGCCGATCTGGCGGCACCAGGCGGTCGGCAACCTGCTCGCCGACATGGCGACCAGGTACACCGCGGCCCGGCAACTGGTGCTGCTCGCCGCCGAGCGGTACGACTCCGGGGGGCGGTGCGACCTGGAAGCCGGCATGGCCAAGCTGTTCGCCTCGGAGGCCGCGATGGAGATCACCCTGAACGCCATGCGGGTACACGGCGGTTACGGCTACTCCACCGAGTTCGACCTGGAGCGCTACTTCCGCGACGCCCCGCTGATGATCCTCGGTGAGGGCACCAACGAGATCCAGCGCAACGTGATCGCCGCGCGGCTGGTCGCCGGCGGCCTGCCCGAGGACTAGACCGGGCTCGCCTCGACGATGACGTTGTCCAGGTAGCTGCGCGCGGTGCGGTCGAACTCGCCGCCACAGGTGAT
Organism: Labedaea sp.; assembly: GCA_045806965.1. Lineage (GTDB taxonomy): Bacteria > Actinomycetota > Actinomycetes > Mycobacteriales > Pseudonocardiaceae > DASYTH01. The sequence continues at coordinate 11,739 of JBJMIG010000074.1, forward strand.
CAGCCGGAGCAGCGGCACCGGCAGCGGCGCGTAGACCAGCTCGGTGGGAAACGCCGTCTTGGCCACCCGCTTCGTGGAGACCACGGCGAACCCGGCGGTGCTGCCATCGGCGCGCTCGACGGCCACCCGGTCGCCGGCCCTGAGGTCGGCCAGCCGGAAGAACACCCCGGGCCCGGTGCGCGAGTCGACGTGCGCGGCGAGCAGCGCCGGACCCGTGTCGCCGGGCGCCGGACCGGCGGTGAACCAGCCGACCCGGTCCGCGGCGACCGGCGGGACGAGCACGCCCGCCGCGTCGACACCGATGTCGACGACGGGGCTGTCCACCCCGATCGCCGGAATTCGCAGCCGCACCGGTCTGGCCACGCTCACCGGGTCCTGGATCGGATCGGCCGTTGGGTTGGCCCAGCTCGGCGCGGCCGGCGGCGGGGCGACACCGGCCGCCTCCGGGGCGGCGTTTCGGCGCCCGAGGGTGAGCACCGCGCCGGCCAGGATGGCCGCGACCACGGCGATGATCAGCGCGGTGCGCCGCGGATCCCAGGCGGGCCAGGAGGACGCCGTCCCCCCGGCCCCGGTCGCCACCCCGCCGGCCGGCACCACCCGCGCGCCCTTGGCGTCCTGCCGCACCGTCGCGGACAGGGTGCCGTTTCGTTCCAGCACCAGCACGCTGTACACGCCACCGGCGTCCAGGGTGACCGGCAGGCTGGTGTCCGCGGCCCGCCGCGGCGCCAGGTTCAGCGTTGTCGGCCCGGCCGGGAGCAGCACATAGCTGCTGGCCTGGCCGAAGTCGGTGTGCTCGATCACCGCGGTGCCCTCCCGCCGGATGGTCAGGTCCCCGGCCAGCGGTGCCGCGTTGACCACCCGCATCCTGGCCTGGCCGGACGGCGGCAGGCCGATCTCGTCCTCCAACACCCGCAACGCCAGGTCGGCGAAGTGGCCGAGGCCGGCGACCGTGTAGGCGCGGCCGGCGGCGGCATCGAGCGTCGCCGAGATCACCGGTTTGGTCGTCGGAGCCGCGCCGGCCGGACGCATGGCGATGGTGTAGCCACCGGGGTCGATCCGCGAGTACCCGGACACGTCGCCGTACCCGACGCCGTTGATCGTGGTCGCCGACTTCGGATCGCGCAGCGGGGTCACCGTCACGTCGACCGCCGGGGTGTCCGGGGAAAGGTGCGCCAGGCGGAGAAACGCGCCGGAGGAGGCCTCGGCCGGTGCGGTGCCCGCGCCCGCGCTCAGCAGAACCGTGCTCAGCGCAATGGTGAGTACCGTCGCGCCGGCCATCCCGCCTCGATGCCTCGGTCCGGCCCGCTCCGGCCCGTTGGCTTCCATTGCCCCATCACCTTTTCGCATATCCACCCCAGGACGAGAGCTGTTCGGGGATCCGTTCGACGCCGGGTCCACATCCGTTTCTCCAACGGTGCGGCCTAACCGTATTGGGTGGCCCGGTTGAGCCGATCGGGGCTGGGTACGTTGGAGGCGGCGGCAGGAACGACCGCAGCGATGGGAGGTCGTGGTGGCAGGAGATCCGGCGGTGACGGTGCTCGGCACCGGGTTGATGGGTTCGGGCATGGCCCGCAGCCTGGCCGCGCCGGACTGGCCGTGACGGTGTGGAACCGGACCGGGGCCCGGGCCCGCGCGCTGGCCGGCTCGGGCATTGCGGTGGCCGAGAGCGTCACGGTGGCGGTCGCCGAAGCGGACATCGTGGTCACCATGCTGTTCGACGCGGCCTCGGTGCGAGAGGTGATGGCCGAGGCGCTGCCGGCGATGCGATCGGGCGCGGTGTGGGCGCAGACCAGCACGGTCGGCCTGGACGGCACCGCGTCGCTGGCCGAGTTGGCCGGGGGGCACGGGGTGGAGTTCGTCGACGCGCCGGTGCTTGGCACCCGGCAACCGGCCGAGAACGGTGAGCTCACCGTGCTGGCCAGCGGACCAGAGCGGGTGCGCGACGCGGTGGCCCCGGTGTTCGACGCGATCGGCGCACGCACCGTGTGGGTTGGCGAGCGGCCCGGCGACGGGCACCGGCTCAAGCTGGTCGCGAACTCCTGGGTGCTCTCGGTCAATGCGGCCACCGCTCAGGCCGTCGCGCTGGCCGGCGGGCTCGGGCTGGATCCCCGGCAGTTCCTGGAGCTGATCTCCGGCGGTCCGCTCGATTGCGGTTACACCCAGCTCAAGGGCAAGGCCATGATCGCCGGAGAGTTCCCGCCGTCGTTCGGGATGGACGGCGCGGTGAAGGACGCCACGCTGATCCGGACGGCCATGGACGAGGCCAAGGTGGATGACACGCTGATGGGCGCGCTCCAGGAGCTTTACCGCGCGGCGGCCGAGTCCGGGCATGCCGAGGCCGACATGGCCGCCGTGGTGCGGGCGTTCCAACCCTGAACCCGGGTCACCGCAGCGTCGAACCGGTCACCGTCGGGCTGCCGGCGCCGAGGAAGAAGATGCCCCGGAAGCCCTGGGTCTCGAAGCCGTCGCTCGGATTGGCCCGCAGCGTCGAGCCGTCGATGCTCATCGTCCCGGTGCGGTCGTTGCTGACGAAGAACACCGCGCCGCCGCCCTCGACGGCGTGGTTGCGTTCGACGATCGTGCCGGCGAGCCGCACGGTGAACCTGTTGCCGTCGGTGTAGATCGCGCCGCCGCTGCCGCCGCCCGGGGTGCCCGCCCGGGCCGGGGTGGCGCCCCTGCCGATCGCGGAGTTGTCGCTGAGCACGCTGTTGAGCACCACCCAGGACACGCCGATGCTGGACAGGGCGCCGCCGTTGGCGCAGCTGCCACCTGCCCGGCGGCGCCGCCGAAGGTGCTGCTCACGACGTAGACCGGCTGGCCCTTGGACTGGCTGAGCACTCGGAGCGCGGCGCCGCCGAGGTCGGGTCCCGTTGGGTCGCAGCGGTTGCGCACGAACCGGGAGTTGACCACCTTCACCCGGCCGCCACGGACGAACACCGCGCCACCGCCGCCCCCTTCCGCGGTCTCACCGGCGGAGTTGCCGTCGGCGAAGGTCAGGTTCTGGAGGACCAGCTGCGGGGTGTCCTGGTCCTGGCAGTGCGCGGTGGTGATGCCCTGCGCCTGGTCGCAGGTGTTCTGGTAGAGGATTCGGCGTTTGCCGGCGCCGCTGAGGGTGACCCGTCCGCCGCCGTCCAGCACCACCTTGGCCGAGCTGTTGCGCACCTTCGCCGTGGCCGCCAGCGAGATCGTCACCGGCTCGGGCCCGCACGAGAAGGTGATCACCCCGCCGGCCGCGACCGCGGCGACCACCGCCGCCGAGGTGCAGCTCGCCGCGCTGCCGTCGCCGATCACCCTGGTCGGACGGGCGGTGTCGACCGCGGCGGCCTCAGCCGGCACCACGGCCCGCCCCGCCGGGTTGCCCATCGGCGCAACCGGAGCCGGCTGCTTGGCCGGCTGGCTTGACGTTGCCGGCGCCGAGGTGGGTGCCGGGGACGCGGCCGGCCGTCCGGACGACGACGTCGCCGCCACCGGCACCGCCACCGACGGACCGAACGCGGTACCGGCCGTAGACGTACCGCAGCCGGCCAGCAGTCCGGCCAGCGGTCCGGCCAGCAGGGCCGCGGTGAGCAGGGTGACACCCGGTCGCATGGCGAGACCCTAGCGCCAGCTTCCAGCGGGCGACGTCAGCTCCGACACAGCGGCTCCCGATCCGGCGGCTCCCGACACAGCGGCGCCGGGGGCTGTGTCGGCGTTGCCTGAGCGCGCAACTCAGTTGCCTGAGCGCGTAACTCAGTTGCCTGAGCGCGAGACTCGCGGGGCGGGGCTGGTTCCGATGATCACGGTCGCGCCCAGTTCCTCGTCGCTCACCACCCGGGAGACGAGTCCGGACGCGGCCACCTCGGCGGCGGCCCGCACGGCCTGGCCCGCGCCGGTCTCGAACAGGAGATGGCCGCCGGGCGCGAGCCACCGGGGTGCCTCGGTGATCACCCGGCGGAGCACGGCTAGGCCGTCCGGACCCCCGTCGAGCGCGACCCGTGGCTCGTGCTCGCGGGCCTCGGGCGGCAGGAACGCGATCGAACCGGTTGGCACGTACGGCGCGTTGGCGGTCAGTACGTCGATCCGGCCGCGCAGGGTGTCGGGCAGCGCCCGGTAGAGGTCGCCCCGGTAGACCTGCCCGCCGACCGAGGCGAGGTTGGCTTCGGCGCAGGACACGGCGACCGGATCGAGGTCGGCCGCGTACACGTCGAGGCCGGCGCCCGGACCGGTAACCGCGCCGGAAAGCGCGGCGCCAACCGCGCCGCAGCCGCAGCAGAGATCGACCACGACGGCACCGGGGCGGAGCACGGCCGCGGCCTGGCGGACCAGCAGCTCGGTGCGCCGGCGCGGCACGAACACACCCGGGCGAACGGTGACCCGCAGGCCGCAGAACTCGACCCAGCCGAGGATGTGCTCGAGTGGTTCGCCGGCGACCCTGCGGTCGGTGAGCGCGGCCAGCTCGGTGGCGTCGCGGACGGCGGTGAGGAGCAGTTCCGCCTCGTCCTCGGCGGACACGCAGCCGGCGGCGCGGAGCCGGTCGACCAGATCGGAGCGGGCGTGTAGGGAGGAGGACATGAGCGCACCTCCTCCGTCGTGTGCGACCCTACCTCGACTTCAGGTGCGCGCGCAGCCGGCCATGGGCGTCGGTCCAGCCCTTGGACCTGGCGAACTCGGTCATCCGGTCGAACTCGGCCGGCCAGCTCTCCCCCACCCCGGCGCCGGCCAGCCGCTTGACCGCGGCGCCGTCCAGCCAGGCGTGCTCGCCGTCGATCGTGCCGAGCCCGGCGAGCGCCCCGGCCACCCGCCCGTCGGGCACCCCGCCGCCGACCACCACCACGGAGAACTCCCGCATGTTGCCGGCATCGTCGAGGCTCACCCGCGCGACCGGTCCGGACAGATCCACAAGGAGGTACACGCCACGATTGTCCCGGCGCGCGATAGACGGCCGCTCGGCCCGCGCTTCAGCCATACAGCGCAATGTCACCTTCATTCGTTTCTAGCCGCGGAATGTCACCTTCCGCTGTAACCGCGCGTCTCTCACAGCGGAATGTCACCTTGCGCTGTAACCGCGCGGGCGGTGGTGCTTCCCGCTGAACCGTTTGTGCCCGCGGTCCGTGTGCCCGGCATGACCGCGCTGTGGATCGGGGGCGCCGCGCTCGTCCTGGTGCTCGCGTTGTTCGTGGGCTGGCGGCTGGACCGGGCGGCGCACACCGTCGAGCGGATCCTCGCCGACGAACGCGAGCGTCCCGCGCTCGACGACGACCGGGACCCGGAACCCCCCGGCCAGCCCGCGCCGGCCGGCGATCCCGGTGACGATCAGCGCTGAGCTCGGATTCCGCGCGGGTCAGGCCGCGTCCGCCTGGAGATCCGGCAGGGCCCGCAGCACGTAGGGCAGGGCGTGCGACTGGAAGTCGGTGTCCGGGGCGAACTCCTTGATCGCGCCCTCGAGCACGAGCAGGGACAGGATCGGGAACACGAACTCCGGATCGGCGTAGAGCCGGTAGCGGCGCTGGATGTCGAACAGCGTGCTGGCGAACTCCAGCAGGTTGAAGTCCTTGGTGCGGGCCCCGCTGCTCGCCCGGACCAGCGCGCCGACCTCATGGTCGAACCCGGCCCGGTCGAAATCGTCCGGGATGGTGCCGGTGTCGATCAGGATGGCCGAGCACCGCGCCTCGTCGCCGAGCGCCATGGCGTAGAAGAACGCCAGAAAATCCTTCCTGGCCTTCTCGCTGAGCTGCGTGACGAAACCCGCGTCCACCATCACGATGCGTCCGTCCGGCAGGAAGTAGAGGTTGCCCGGGTGCAGGTCGTTGTGTACCAACCCATCCAGGAACAGCATCTTGTACACCGAGTCCAGGCTGCGGGCGATGACCAGCTTCCTGGCCTCCTCCGCGAACTCGGCCGGGTTGCGCCGGACCAGGTCCGGGATGAACTCCATGATCAGGATGCCGGCCTTGGTCTGCTCCGGGCCGGTCAGGTCGGTACGCGCGGCCGGCACCACGATCCCGTTGAGCTCACTCAGGTTCTCCGCCAGCGCGCCGAGCGCCCAGGCCTCCTTGCCGAGATCGAGCTGCGCGACGATGGCCCCACCGAGCTGGTCGATCATCTCGCGCACCGGCAGGCTGCGGAACGCGGGCAGCTTGGCCATGATCCGCGCGACCCCGCGCATCAGCGTCAGGTCCGCGCCGAGCACCTTGTCCACCCCCGGCCGGCGCAGCTTCACCGCAACCACCGTGCCGTCGTGCAGCGTCGCCTGGTAGACACAGGCGATGCTGCCGCTGGCCACCGCGACCGCGTCGAAGGTCGCGAACAGCGCGTCGAGACCGGCTCCGCCGAGTCGCTTGCCGGCCAGCCGGCGTGCGGTCGCCGGCCTGATCGCCGCAACGTCGTCGTGCAGTTGGGAAAGCTCCGCGCACAGCTCCGGCGGCAGCACGTCCACCCTGGTCGACAGCAGTTGGGCGAACTTGATGAACGTGGCGCCCAGCTGGTGAATCTGCCGCAGCGCGATGCCGACCAGCTTGCTGGCGAACAACTCCCGGCGGCTCTTCGGCCGGGTCGACACCCATGCGGCGCCAACCCGTACGCCGGTCTCGAGCAGCACCCAGGTGACCTTGGCCGCCCGGCCGGCCAGGATGACCGCGGCGTAGGCCACCGGCACGTCCAACGGCCGCGCCGCCCCACCCTTGTTCGCCATGCTGTTCCCTCCGGCCCGCAGTCGCCCTGCGTCCGATGCTAGGACCGGCACCGGGCCAACCCGATCTTCCAGCGTGCGCAGCAGTTCGGTGGCCGGGCAGCCGGCGCACTGCGACCATGCGGTCATGTGCGAGCGATGTGCGAGACGGCGGATGTGATGAGTCTGCGAGTGGAGCTATACCCCGGCCCGCGGGAGGACCTGCGGCCGCTGTTCGAGCTGGCCGAGGACTCCACATCGGAGCTGGACTCCTACTTCGCCGCCGGGCGGGTCCTCGTTGCGCTGCTGGATGGGGACGTAGTCGGTCACCTGCAACTGGTGCCCACCGGACGGCTGGGCGAGGTCGAGATCAAGAACATGGCGGTGCGCGCGAAATACCAGGGTCACGGCATCGGCGGCCGACTGGTTCGGGCCGCCGTCGACCTGGTCACCGCGGAGTCGGCGAGGACGCTGATCGTGGCCACCGCCGCAGCCGGCATTGGCGCGCTACGGTTCTACCAGCGCCAAGGCTTCCGGATGCGGTCCATCGAACGGGACGCCTTCAGCGAGGCCACCGGCTACCCGCCGGGCATCCTCATCGACGGCATCGAGCTGCGCGACCGGGTCTGGCTGGACCGGCGGCTCTCCCGGGCCGGCACCGAGTGACTTCCCTCGACTCGTCACATTTCTGCCGGGGAGCCCGACAAGCGCCTCTTCGCGGTGATCGCGGTGACCAACCTGTTCAACCGGCTCAACGTCACCACCAAGCAGACCGCCGGTCAGGCCTGGTGAAACGCCCGGCGCGCCGCGCGGGACGACTCGCGCGGCGCGCGGCTACCTGGTGGTGACAACCTGCTCCTCGGTGTCGGCCTCGGTGCCGGGCTCGACGTGCGGGCGCGGCATCAGCACCAGCGCGACCAGCGATACCACCGCGCAGCCGACGATGTAGAGGCTGATCCAGGTGCTCGAGCCCGTGTGCGCGAGGATCGCGGTGGCGATCAGCGGCGCCGGCCCGCCGGCGATCACCGAGGCCAGGTGGTAGCCGATGCCGGCGCCGGAGTAGCGCACCTTGCCCTCGAAGCTCTCCGCGATCAGCGCGGCCTGCGGGCCGTACTGCATGCCGTGCACGACCAGCGAGAGCACGATCGCGATCAGCACCAGCCCGGTCACCTTGGTGTTCAGCAGCCCGAAGTACGGGAAGGCGAACGCGCCGGTGAGCACGATTCCGGTGCCGTACACGACTTTGCGTCCGAGCCGATCGGAGAGGGCCCCGAACAGCGGCACGACGACCAGGCCGACCGCGGCCGCGACCATGGTGTAGCTGAGCAGGCTGTTCTGGCTCAACCCCAGCTTCTTCGTCCCGTAGGTGAGCACAAACGTGATGAACAGGTAGAACGGCGCCTGTTCGGACATCCGGACGAACGCGGCGCAGAGGATCTGCCTCGGGTATCGCCGGATCGCCTCCCAGACCGGCAGCCGCACCACGGTCGCGGCGCTGCGCACCGCGACGAACTCGGGCGACTCCAGCACCCGCAGCCGGACGTATAACCCGATCCCCACCAGCACGATGCTGAGCAGGAACGGCACCCGCCAACCCCAGGACCCCAACCCGTCCCCGGAGATCGCGCTGAACAGCTTGAACACACCGGTGGACAGCAGCAGCCCGATCGGCACACCGAGTTGTGGCATGCTGGCCATCAACCCGCGTCGCTGCCGCGTGCCCCATTCCATGGACAGCAGCACCGAGCCGCCCCACTCGCCGCCGACCCCGAGGCCCTGCGCGATTCGGAGCACCACCAGCAGGATCGGGGCCAGCACACCGATCGACGAGTAACCGGGCAGGCAGCCGATCAGGAACGTGGCGACCCCCATCAGCAGCAGCGTGGTCACCAGCGTTGCCTTGCGACCGATCCGGTCGCCGAAATGGCCGAAGATCGCCGCGCCGATCGGCCGCGCGGCGAAGCCGACGAACTGCGTGGTGAACGAGGCGAGAACGCCGACAAACGGCTCGCTGCTCGGGAAGAACACCTTGGGAAAGATCAGCGCGGCCGCCGTGCCGTAGAGGAAGAAGTCGTACCACTCGATGGATGTGCCGACCGTGCTGGCCGCGACGGCTCGCCGCCGCGCCCGGCGCACACCCACCTGGTCGAGGGTGATCGCACTCATGCCACACACCTCCGCAGGGTTTCCGCGGGGAGTACCCGGGACGGGGTCAGCCAAACTCCCCCGCCCGGCAGAACCGCGTTCGGTGATGGGGCAGACTGTGCGACGTGACGGCGACCAGGAAGGTGCGGGCGAAGGGCGCCCGTGAGCTGCTGCTCGCCGCCGCCCGCGAGGTGTTCGTCACGGCCGGCTACTCGGCGGCCAACGTGGCGGACATCGTGGACCGCGCCGGGTCAAGCGTCGGCGCGCTGTATCACCACTTCGGCGGCAAGTCGGACCTCTACATCGCGCTGTACGACGACTACCAGACCCGCCAGGCGCACCGCGCGGCCAAGGCGTTCCGCGCGGCCCTGGCCACCGGCGAGGACGACGCGCTGACCCTGTTCATCACGGCCACCCGGGCCTATCTGGAGGGCTGCTGGGAGGAGCGGGAGCTGGCTCAGCTGTTCCTCTCCGGCGGCGGTCCGCCCGGCTTCGAACTGCTTACCCGGCGCCGGTTCCGCCGCTGGATCAGCACCAACTCAGCACTGCTCAGCGAGCACGCCCGGCCACTGAGCGACACCCTGGTGCTGGTGCTGACCACGGTCGCCACCGAGGCCGGCCGGGAGGTGGCGGTCCAGCCGTCCCGGGCCGCCGCCTACCGGTTCATCGAGGAGATCCTCGAACTCGCCGCCCGGCTCTACCCGCCGGACTGAGAGCTCCAGAACGCGCACTTGTGGTCCGCCGCGAAGTCCGTCTCCACCTCCGGTCGCGGTGGCACGAAGGACTGCAGCCGCTGGTGGGTTGCGTCGAACCGCGGCCAGAACGGCGTTCCGGGCGCCAGCGGCGCGCCGAGTAGGCCGAAGCTGGTCCAGTACCGGCGCATCGTGGCGCCGAGGCGCCGCTGGTCGGTGTCCAGCCGGCTGTCCGCGGTAGGGAACAGGTATTGGATCTCCGACGCGTGCGCGGCGCCGTACGGGAAGCTCACCGGTGGCAGCAACCGTTGCGGCGCGTTCTCGTCGTTGAACTCGTAGCCGAACGTCGGCACGAACTTCGAGACCGACGTGTTCACGGTCAACGCGGGGCAGGCGAAGATCGCGTCCGTGCCGACCGCGCCGAGCGCGAGCGCCGGACTCGGATAGGCGGCGACCGGGTACACGGCGGCGATACCGGCCGCGGCCGCGCCGGGCACCCCCAACGTCGAGGCGATCATGGCCTGGTAGTTGGCCGCCGTCACCGGCAGGCCACGGATTTCGTTGCGGGCGACGAAAAGGCGCCACTCGTCGTGGTTGGATCCGTTGATCACCGGCACCCGGGCGAACTGGCCGGCGGCCAGCGCCGGGCCGATCGACCCCGGGAGCACCCGCCCGTCGATGTTCGGCTGGTAGCCGGCCGTGTTCTCGCGGGCCAGGATGGTCTGCACCGGAAGCGCGCGCAGGCAGACCGCGCTCTGGCCGGCGCAGCCCGCCGCGGTGGCGAACGCCTGTCCGGCCGTCTTCGCGGTGTCCAGGGAAGCCTGGGTAAGCGCATAAGCGCCGCTCTCGACGATGGCCCGGTCGAACAGGCCGCGCGCGGCGGGAGAGACGAGTTGGGACAACACGCTCAGCCCACCGGCCGACTCACCGAAGATCGTCACGTCGTGCTCGTTGCCGCCGAACCGGCCGATGTTGCGCGCCACCCAGCGCAGGGCGGCTTGTTGGTCCATCAACCCGTAGTTGCCGGATGGCCCGCCCGCCGCGTCCACCAGCGCCGGATGGGCGAGGAAACCCAGCGCGCCCAACCGGTAGTTGATGGTCACCACGACGACCCCGTTGCGCACCAAGTCGGTCGGGTCGTAGCTGTCGCTGGCCCCGGCGACCAGCGCGCCGCCATGGATCCAGAGCAGCACCGGGTGGCGGTGCAGCCGGTTGGCGTCTCCTGGCGGGGTGAAGACGTTGAGATAGAGGCAGTCCTCGTCGGTGCTCGCCACGCCGAACGGTCCGCCCGGCTGTGCGCAGTGCGGCGCGAACGCGCCGGCGTCCCGGATCCCGGACCAGCGGGCCTCGGGTGCCGGTGGCTGCCAGCGCAGCGCGCCGACCGGGGGTGCCGCGTAGGGGATGCCGAGGAAGTGGTCGTTGGCGCCAGTCGCGACGCCGCGAACCAGGCCGCCCGCGGTGGCCACCACCGGCGCACGGTCCGGGTGGGCGCTGGCCGTCGTCGCACCGCTCAACGCCGCCGCCAACGCGATCGCGGTGGCACCCAGCCGGAGCGTCGTTCTGGGAGACATCGGTGACTCCTTCCCGGCAGTGAAGCCCGCCGGTTTCCCACTCTGGCAGGCTTGCGGGTGCAAGAGAAGAGCCGACAGAATGTGATTCGGTTCGGAGGTGGCGATGGCGGCGCAGTTCGGCGGTCGGGTGGTTGTGGTGTCCGGCGCCGGTTCACGCGGTAGCGGCATCGGCAACGGGCGGGCGGCGGCGATCCTGCTGGCTCGGGCGGGCGCCCGGGTGGCGCTGCTCGACCGGGAACGGGACTGGGCGCAGACCACCGCCGACCTGATCGCGACGGAGGGAAACACCGCGCTGGTGGTCGAGGCCGATGTGGCCGACCCCGGCTCGTGTGCGGCGGCGATCGCCGCCGTGGTGGAGAACTGCGGCGGCATCTACGGTTTGGTGAACAACGTCGGCATCGGCGGGCCGCCGGGCGACGCGATCGACGTCGACCCGGACGGCTGGGACCTCGGCATGCGGGTCAACGTCAAGTCGATGATGCTGACCGCCAAGTACTGCCTGCCGCACATGATCGCCGCCGGCCATGGCTCGATCGTGAACATCTCCTCGGTTGCCGGACTGCGCGGCGGGATCCCCAGCCTGCTCTACCCGACCTCGAAGGCGGCGGTGATCGGGCTGACCAGGGCGATGGCCGCACAGCACGGCCGCGAGGGCGTCCGGGTAAATTGCGTCGCACCGGGAATGGTTTACACCCCAATGGTTTCGGCCGGGATGACCGCGGAGGTCCGGGACCGGCGGCGACGGCGTTCGCTGCTCGGTACCGAGGGAACCGGTTGGGACGTCGGGCACGCGGTCCGGTTCCTGCTCAGCGACGAGGCCCGCTGGGTCACCGGCGTGGTGTTCCCGGTCGACGCCGGAACCGCCGCGGGCACGCCCGCCTACCCTCCCGTGCCCGCCATGTTCACCGAAGGGGTCGCGGCCGGGTTGAGCCCCGACGGGACCGAGCAGGGGAAGGACACATGAACGAGGCACCACGGATCGCGCCACTGGCCGCCGCGGACCGCGACGAGACGCAGCAGAAGCTGGTCGAGGCGACCGGCGGCGAGCTGAACATCTTCACCACGCTGGTCCGGCACCCCAAGCTGTTCGAGGTGTTCGGCCGGTTCGCCGGCCGCCTGCTGCGCCGCTCGAACCTGCCGGACGATGTGCGGGAGATCCTGATCCTGCGCACCGCCTACCGTTGCCGCGCCGAATACGAATGGGTGCAGCACATCGCGATCGGCCGCGCCGCCGGCCTGTCCGACGAGGTCATCGCCGCGCTCGGCACCGAGGAACCCGAGTCCGCCGACCAGAGTCTCGCTCTGTTGATCAGCGCGGCGGATCAGCTGACCCGGCGCCGCGACCTGGACGACCCGACCTGGGCGGCGCTCGCCGAGCGCTTCGACGAGCAGCAGTTGATCGAGCTCTGCATGCTGGTCGGCAACTACGCCATGATCGCCGGCGTGCTCAAGTCCTTGCGGGTACCCCTGGAACCGGGCCAGACCCCGCCCGGCTGGTAACGCCTCCCGCCCGCACCGCGCTTCACCGCGGCCGATCGGCGAGCGTGCGGCTAACCGGTGGAGCAGAGGGACCCGTTGAGGGTGAACGCCGTCGGCAGGACGTTGGGGCCGCTGTAGTTGCCGACGAACCCGATGTTGGCACTGGCCCCCGGGCCGAGCATGGCGTTGAAGTCGGCGTTGGTGACGGTGACCCTGGTTCCGGTCTGGTTCCAGGTGCCGTTCCAGCCGCCGGCCATCTGCTGCAGTGCGGTCGGCCAGCTGAAGGTGAGTGTCCAGCCGGTGACCGGGTTGGTGCCGGTGTTGGTCAGATCCAGGCTGGCCACGAACCCGCTGCCCCAGTTGCTCGCGTCGGTCAGCCGCACCGCGCAGTTGCTCTGCGCCGGGGCACCGGTGGTGAGCGTGAGTGGCGGCGAGGACCAGGACACGTTGCCGGCGCTGTCCCGAGCCAGCACGTTGACCGTGTAGCGACTGCCCGGGTTGAGGTTCCGCACCGTGAACGAGGTGCCCGGGGTCTCCCCCCACTGTTCGCTCGTGGTGCCGAGGTGGCGGTAGACCTCGTACTTGGCGATCGGGTGCGCGCCCGCGGCGGCCGGTGTCCAGGAGATGGTCGCGGTGCGGTCGGTCACCGCGCTCGCGGCCGGCGCGCCAGGCGCACCGGGTGCGCCCGTGGTCGCGTTGGCCGGATGCAGCACGAGCGTGGTCAGCGAGTACGGCGGCAGCGTCTGGCTGCCGGCCGTGCCGGTCTGCGTGCTGGTGATCGCGCTCGCGCCGTTGGTGAAGGTGTGCACGGCCGGCGCGGCGGTGGCCGGGCTGAACCCGGCATAGTTCAGCGCGACCGTGTGCGCGTTGTCCTGGTCCCGGTTGACCAGCAGCACCGCCAGGTCGCCGTTGGGGCGGCGGGCCGCGTGCGCGGCGACCACGTCCTGGTCCGCGCCGGCCTTGACCAGTTGGTCGCCCGGGTGGGCGAACAGGCCGAGCATGGACAGCGCGTGGTAGGACGCGAACGGGGTGTTCACCGCCGGCTCGCACTGGCCGTCGCCCAGGCAGCTTCCGCTGGACAGCACGCCGAAGTCGTCGTAGTCGGTCTGACCGGCCACAGTGGACACCGTGCCGATGCCGTTGTGCGTGTTCCACCAGTCCACGGTGAACACGCCGTTCTCCAGCAGGGTGGCGTAGGAGTCGGCGGCGAACAGCGCGCCCGGCTGGGTGTTGCGGCCGACCGAGGTGTTCATCTCGGTGAGCGCGATGCCGATCCGGTCCGCGGCCGCCCCGGCGAACCTGGCGAGCTGCTGGCGCACCAGGTAGATCATGTCGCCGGTCTGGTTCGGCTTGGCGAACGTCTCCTGTGCGGTCGAGCCGCCCGGATACCAGTGCAGCACAACGAAGTCGATGTGCGGACCGGCGATGGACAGCACGGTCTGGTTCCAGGTGGCGGGGTCGCCGCCGGCAACGACGCCGTCCGGCCAGTTGGCCGGCGTGGTCAGCACCGCGCCGATCTTGACGGTCGGGTCGACGGCCTTCATCGCGTCGGCGTAGGCGACCACACCGTTGGCGTAGCCGGTGGGGCTCTTGTCCGCGTGGTTGTCCGCTTCCCAGTTGGCGCCGTAGTGGCCGTTGCCGTACAGCTCGTTGCCGATCTCCCAGTACCGCGCGCCGTATCCCTTGGTGACGTTGGCATAGCGGACCCAGTCGGCGGCTTCCTGCGGCGTTCCGGTGCCGTAGTTGGCGATGATGATCGGCTGCGCGCCGGCCCGCCGCACGCCGCCCATGAACGTGTCGAAGTCGGTGTTGGGCGCGACGAAGCCGCCGGGCGCGGTGTTGTCCGCCCAGTGGTAGATGTCGCCGTAGGAGCCGCCCGGATAGCGCATCATCCGCACACCCGCTCCGCCGAGCAGGTCGGCGACCGCGTTCGTGCCTAGCTGGCTGTCCCAGACCGCGTGGTTGATGCCGAGCGCGGTGTCCGGCACGCTGGCGAGGCCCGCCCTGGTGTTCACGGTGACGGTGACGTCGGCGGCGCCGGCCGAGGCCGAGGTGACGCTGCCGGCGGTGAGGCCGCCGGTGGTGAGCAGCGCGGCGGTGCCGAGCGCGACCCAGCGAAGTCGTGGAGTCATCCTTGATCCCTCCGAATCCCCACCAGGGCAACGAATCCGCACCCGGGCACCGGGTTCTGGGAGCGCTCCCAGAACCCGGCCCCAGCAGCGTGACACGCGCCGGGCCGCGAGTCAACAGCCGGTGATCGGCTCACCCCAGCCCGTGGTGATCAATTCCGCCAGCTCGACAAGGTCCCTCACAACGGAGTCAGGTAGAGGCGCGGCCGAGGAGGTCCCAGCGGTTGCCGGCGACGTCGCGGAAGACGACGACCCGGCCGTAGGGCTCGGTTCGGGGCTCGGTGAGGAACTCGACGCCGGCGGCCTGCATGCGCTGGTAGCTGGCGTCGAAGTCATCGACACGGAGGAAGAAGCCGACCCGGCCGGCGTGCTGGTTGCCGATCGCGGCGATCTGGTGTTCGCCGTCGGCGCGGGCGAGGAGGATGCCGGTCTCGGCGCCCGGCGGGCGGACGACCACCCAGCGCTTGGGGCGACCGTCGTTGGTGCGGGCTGGTGAGTCCTCGGCCAGCTCGAATCCCAATGCCCGGGCGAAGAAGTCGATCGCCTCGTCGTAGTCCTCGACGATGATCGCGGTGAGCTGCAGGAACGCCATGAACGTGATGATGGCAGCATCCGGTCTCGCAGGCGGCCGCAGAGTCGCACGTCGAGCTCCACGCCACCGGCGAACCGCGCCGGAGTCTCGGCACGATGCCCGACGGATCACCCGGGGCGGCGCTTGTTCGTCCATGTCTTCCTGGATCACTTCTTGGTAGATACGGATTTGATCAGCCCATCTGCCGACACACATGCCCGCAGCCGCACCGAGACATCCGGCCAAGGCCGATCAGCCGGCCTGCCGGGCGAACAGGCCGAGGAACTCGTAGATCAGGTTGGCCGCGGCCAGCGCGGTGAGCTCGGCATGGTCGTACGGCGGCGCCACCTCGACCACGTCCGCACCGATCAGGTTCAGCCCGTCCAGCCCGCGCAGGATCAGCTGGAGCTCGCGGGTGGTCAGGCCGCCCGGCTCCGGAGTGCCGGTCCCGGGCGCGTGCGCCGGATCGAGCACGTCGATGTCCACGCTGACGTAGACCGGCAGCTCGCCGACCCGCTCCCTGGCCCGGTCGATGGTCTGGTCCACACCGAACCGAGCCACCTCGGCGGTGCTGATCGCGGCGAAGCCCAGCGCCCGGTCGGCGACCAGATCACCCGGCGAGTACACCGAGCCGCGCAGTCCGATGTGCATCGCGGCGTCCGGCGCGAGCAGACCCTCCTCCGCCGCGCGGCGAAACGGGGTGGCGTGGGTGAACCGCGCGCCGAGCGCGCTGTCCCAGGTATCGGGGTGGGCGTCGAAGTGCACCAGCGCGACCGGGCCGTGCCGCTCGTGCATGGCCCGCAACACGGGCAGCGCCACGGTGTGGTCGCCGCCGAGGGTGACCAGCCGCCCGGCCCGGCCGAGGGTGGCCCGGGCCGCGGCCTCGATCTGGCTCACCGCGAGGGGCAGGTCGAACGGACTGACCCCGGCGTCGCCCGCGTCGGCCACCTGGTGGGTCAGCCACGGATACACGCCCAACTCCGGATGGTAGGGCCGGAGCAGCTTGGCGCCGGCCCGGATCGCGGCCGGCCCGAACCGGGCCCCGGGCCGATAGGTGACGCCGCTGTCGAACGGCACCCCGAGCAACGCGACCGCCGCCGAGCCGACGTCGTCGAGCCGGGGCAACCGGGCGAAGGTGTCCGGGCCGGCGAAACGCGGCGTCAGCGCCGGATCAACCGGTCCGATGGGATCGTCCACGACCACCCCCGCGCTCGCCGCTGCGACGCCCCGGTCGCCGGGTTCCCATGCTGCCCGCGACCGGCCCGGCCGTCCAGCCGTGCAATACGGTTGCGGCGAGCAGCGTCTACGGGAGGATCCAGATGGCATCTCAGGCACAGATCGGCGTCACCGGTCTCGCGGTCATGGGCCGCAACCTGGCTCGCAACCTCGCCCGGCACGGCTATCCGGTCGCGCTGCACAACCGCACCATGGCCAAGACCACCTCGCTGGTCACCGAACACGGCGACGAGGGCACGTTCGTGCCGACCGAGACGGCCGCCGAGTTCGTCGCGGCGCTCGAGCGGCCGCGTCGCGTGGTGATCATGGTGAAGGCCGGTGCGCCGACCGACGCGGTGATCGAGGAGCTGGCCCCGCTGCTCGACCCCGGCGACATCCTGATCGACTGCGGCAACGCGCACTTCGCCGACACCCGGCGGCGCGAAGCCGACCTGCGCGAGCGCGGGCTGCACTTCGTCGGCGCCGGGGTCTCCGGCGGCGAGGAGGGCGCGCTGCTCGGCCCGAGCATCATGCCGGGCGGCTCGGCCGAGTCCTACGAGTCGCTCGGCCCGATGTTCGAGCAGATCGCCGCACAGGTGGACGGCACGCCGTGCTGCACGCACGTCGGACCGGACGGCGCCGGGCACTTCGTCAAGATGGTGCACAACGGCATCGAGTACGCGGACATGCAGCTCATCGCGGAGGCGTACCACCTGCTGCGGGACGGGTTGAAGGCCGAAGCGGGCGAGCTGGCCGCGATCTTCGCCGAGTGGAACAGCGGCGACCTCGAGTCGTTCCTGATCGAGATCACCGCGAAGGTGTTGGCGCACACCGACGCCGCCACCGGCACCCCGTTCGACGACGTGGTGCTGGACCAGGCCGAGCAGAAGGGCACCGGTCGCTGGACCGTGCAGAACGCCCTGGAGCTCGGGGTCCCGATCACCGGCATCGCCGAGGCGACCTTCGCCCGCTCGCTGTCCGGGCATGCCGGCCAGCGCGCGGCCGCCGCGCAGACCTTCGGCGCGGGGGTCAAGGACGGCTGGGCCAAGGGTGAGCGGGACGCGTTCATCGAGGACGTCCGGGCCGCCCTGTACGCGTCCAAGGTGGTGGCCTACGCCCAGGGCTTCGACCACATCCAGGCCGGTAGCGACGAGTACGGCTGGGGCGTCGACCGGGGGGCGATGGCCAAGCTGTGGCGGGGCGGATGCATCATCCGGGCCCGGTTCCTGAACCGCATCGTCGAGGCCTACGCCGAGAACGCAGACCTGCCCACCCTGCTGGTGGCGCCGTACTTCGCCGACGCGGTGTCGCGCAGCGCGGACAGCTGGCGCCGCGTGGTCGCGGCGGCCGCCACCGCCGGGGTGGCCACGCCGGCCTTCTCCTCGTCCCTGGCCTACTTCGACGGGCTGCGGCGCCGCCGGTCGCCGGCCGCGCTGATCCAGGCGCTGCGGGACGACTTCGGCGCGCACACCTACCGGCGCGTCGACCGGGACGGCGTCTTCCACACGCTCTGGTCGGACGACCGGCGCGAGATCGAGACGGAGCCCTCCACGCACTGAACACCGACCCGACGGGGAACCGAGGGCGCATGCCGACCACCGTCCTGTGGC
>JBJMIG010000075.1:0-8782 GCA_045806965.1 Labedaea sp.
GCAAGATCATCAAGAACCGTGGACACTTCCCCACCGACGACGCCGTCATCAAACTGCTCTGGCTAGCCATCCGCGACATCGAAGACAAACGCGCCCGACAACGAGCCAAAGAGAAAGGCCTCCCACCCGGCCAACGCAGAGCACCCGCCCGACTCGTCGAAAGCGCCATCGTCCAAGGCTGGAAACAAGCCCTCGGCGCCCTCGCACTGCACTACCCCGAACGCCTCAACCCCTACCTCGGCTAACACACTTCTAGATCAACTTACGCTGAGTCGGCCCGCAGCGCGGTTTCAGCGTTACCGCTGGTCCGTTTCTGCGGGCCGCTCGCCGAACCCGCCGTGCGCCTCTCAACGCAACGGGCTCTCCACGGTCTCTGCCGTCAGGTGGGATGAGGATCCAGGGGTTGGGGATCTTGCCGCCGCGCCAGCGGTACCGGGTGACCGGGATCGCTGCGATACGCCGCAGTTCGATCTCGCCCGCCGTGATCGGCAGCCACCGCCCGGTAGGGGTGGTGAACCGGCGGCGGACATCTTTCCAATTCCAGTGGTGCCGTACTTGCAGCATGCGGATGATCCGCCACCAGGCAAAGTTGTCCAGCATGGCGAACACGTTCTTCGCCACGGCGTGCTTGAAGTAGTTGGCCCACCCGTGCATGACCATGTTCAGCCCGGTCAGCACGTACCCGAGATCCTGTTGCGACGTCCTGCGGGTCAGGGCACGGATCTTCGCCTTGACCGATCGGATCGGCCGACGGGCGATGAAGGTGTAGACATACCACTTGTCCGTGCCCTTCTTGCGGCGCCACTGGATGTGAAACCCCAAGAAGTCGAACCCGTCGCCCATCGACACCACACGGGTCTTGGCTGGTGAGAGCCGCAATCCCAGTGGCGTCAAGACGTGGGCGATCTCTTCGCGCAGTGCCATGGTGTCAGCCTGGGTTCCGTTCACCACGACGACGAAGTCATCGCAGTAGCGGACCAGCCGCCACGTCGGCAACCCTTTCGCGCGTCGGCCCGCGCGTCGGCCGTCGGTGGACATCGACCCGCCCGGCTTCCACGGCCCCATCAGATGCTCATCGAGCACCGACAAGGCGATGTTGGCCAACAACGGCGACAGGATGCCCCCTTGCGGCGTGCCGGTGTGCGTATCCTGGATGTCACCGAACTCGGTCAAGACTCCGGCCTTGAGGAACGCCTTCACCAGCGCCAGCACACGTTTGTCCTTCACCCGCATCCGCACCCGATTCATCAGCGCGGAATGTGAGATGGAGTCAAAACACGCCTCGATATCCGCATCCAGCACCCACTGATACCCACGGGTGCCGAAGAACTGGATCTCGGCGACCGCGTCCTGAGCCCGCCGCTTCGGCCGGAACCCGTAAGAGACCGGCTCAAAGTCGGCCTCGAAGATTGGTTCCAGCACCAGCTTCAACGCAGCTTGGACGACCCGGTCTGCCACGGTCGGAATCCCCAACTTCCGCAGCTTCCCTGATCCGCCCGGTTTGGGGATCTTGCGTTCCCGCACCGGCAACGGCCGAAACACACCCGTCTTCACCTGGGTGCGCAAGCCATCCAAGAACCCTGAGACCCCGACCCGCTGCTCGACGTCGGCGACCGTCAGGCCGTCGACTCCGGCAGTCCGAGCCCCCAGGTTGCCCGCCACCCGCTCGAACGCCACGATCAGCGTCGCCGGGTCATACACGAAGTTGAACAGATCGTCGAACCGGCGGCCAGAATCGGTCACCGCCCAACGGTGAAGCTTGGCCTGCATTCCCGATACCCGCGACCACGGTCCCTCGACCAGGTCGGGAGCGCCACCGTTCAGCGGCGCGTCTTCCGGCATTACAGCTCCCCATCTCCTCGATAAACCGCTGCCGCCCTTCCCCATGTGCACAGGCTTTCCCCGGCTCGGAGTACTACGGCGGCTCCGCCCCACCCGACCCGTTCAGCGGTCGATGCGCCTATCCCGGACCACCAACTGGACGCCAGCGTCCGGGAACCGCGACCGGATGGTTCCCGTGTTCACTGTGATTCGCTCAGCGAAGGAGGAGCCCGACTGTGTCCCAGCAGCCTCGCCAACGGGTACGCCGCAGACCTTCCCCGTGGCCTCCCGACACAGCAAATGAAAACCTGCCGAGAGTTCCCGCCGCATCGGTAAACAGCGGGACGCGCCGCGCCCGGCCCACATCCGCCAGATTCGAGCCGGTGTCAAAATTGAAGGACGTAACAACGCCGGTTCCTCACGTACTCCTCTCCGCCACGCTCACCGGACCCGCACCATCTGGCAGTACTGACACGTCCCGGCTTTGTCAGGGCTGCTCCCACCCTCCCCGGCACCACCCGGATCAGGCTGCCCTCAGCTCCAGCCGCCCTGCTGCGACAAGACGACGGCGAAGGTCTCTCACCTCCACTCGAACCAACAGCGCCTCACGGCGCAAACAGACAACTTGACAAGCTCGTCGGTCACGAGATGGAGCGTTGAAGCAGTCCACCCGCATACGGCCGATCACCGCCCGCCGGCGCACGTTCAGACACGACGCCAGACAGGTCACTGCGAAGGAGACCTGATCATGGGCGCCGGGCAGTGCTCCGCTATCGCGACACTGGTCGAACGCAAGACCCGGTTCACCCTCCCCTCCTCTGGTCCACCTACCCGGCGACCACTCCGCTACCACCGTAGACGATGCGCTGATCACCACGTTCACATCGCTGCCGACACAGCTGCGGCGGTCGCTGACCTGGGACCAAGGCAACGAGATGTTCCACCACGAACGCACCGAAACCGCCACCGGCCTGAAAATATACTTCGCCAACCCACACTCACCTGGCAACGCGGCACCAACGAAAACACCAACGGCCTCCTGCCAATACTTCCCCAAAGGCAGCGACCTCAGCATCCACACCGCCGAACACCTCCACCAAGTGGCTACCGAACTCAACAACCGACCCAGGCTATGCTTGAACGACCAAACACCCCACCTCGTCATCAACCAATTACTCCGACAAGACATATCACCACCAATTCGCGACGTTCGTTAGAAACCGCACCGCCTATCGCTACTCCGGGCTCGCTCCGACCAGCTACGAGTCCGCCGGCTGCCGCGCCACCGGCGTGCACATCAGCAAGATGGGTTCAGTGGAACTGCGGCAGGCGATGCTCGCGTTGGGCACCGGACTGGTCCTGCACCACCCAGACTTCGTCGCTTACAAACAACGCCCTGACGCCGGCAAGAAACCCATCGTGGCCGCGCCCACCGGCTAGCGTTCGCCCTCGTCCGATCCCAGAAGCCTTCCAACCCAACACAATAGGCGGCGTCCGTAGCCGGCACTCGCCAAGCCGTCATAGCCACCACGAAGGTGACCAGCATGATGTAACCGACCCTACCCACCACCATATCGCCAGGCCCGGGGAAACAGACTCCTTCCGGCTTATCCGGAAGGTCACGGTGGCAGGGACCGGACCGACGTCGTCAAGTATCAGCAGCCAGCCACACCGGACTGCGTATCCAGCATGACGCCCGGCCCCTGACCGCTATGCGAGCGCGCACAACAGCCAGCACCACCGAGTGCGTCTACATGAGCAAGCGCCCACCCGCCAGGCCACACAAAGATCACCAATCCGTGCAGCCACATGGGTCAGACGGTCACACCCCAAACAGAAAACAGACACTTGGCAAGCACCCCAGAACAGCTGGATGAGCGTGCTGATCGACCTGAAGAACCGCGGCGTCCGCGAGGTGTTCTTCCTCGTCTGCGACGGGCTCAAAGGGCTGCCGGAGGTCGTGGCGAACGTGTGGCCACACACCATCGTGCAAACCTGCGTGATCCACCTCATCCGGAACACGTTCCGACTGGCCTCCCGCAAGGACTGGGATGCGGTGAAACGAGATATCAAACCAATCTACACCGCGCCCAACCCCGACGCCGCCCTGGTCGCCCTCGGGGAGCTCGAGGAGAAATGGGGAAAGAAATACGCAGTGATGATTCGACTGTGGCGCAACGCCTGGATCGAATTCACCCCGTTCCTCGACTACGACCTCGAGATCCGGCAGATGATCTGCTCCACCAACGCCATCTGGATCACTCAACGCCCGCTACCGCCGGGCGATCCGCGCCCGCGGTCATTTCCCCACCGAGCAGGCCGCGATGAAATGTCTGTACCTTGTGACCCGCGGCCTGGACCCCACCGGCACAGGACGCACCCGATGGACGACGCGCTGGAAACCCGTCGTCAACGCCTTCGCCATCACCTTCAGTGACCGCTGGCCGGGAGCTGAAACCTACTAACCAAACTGGCCAGAAACACCAATCACGAGACAGACCCTCCGCGTGGCAGTACACGAGCTTGCGTCGGGCGGCTTGCGGGGTGACAGTGGTGGGACCTGGTTGGAAGTTCGGGAGGTTCGGGTGCGTGGCGACGGCACATCAGCGGTGGCGCTGCCGTGTGGGAAACAGGTCGACAAGCGGTCGGACCCGGTTCGGGTTTTCGTCCGGGACTTGTGTCCCGCTGATTCGCCTCGGCTGGGCGGGGAGGATGCGGCGCATGTGCGGGCGCTGGTGATGTCGGGTGATTTCCCGCCGATCGTGGTGCATCGGGCGACGATGCGGGTGGTTGACGGGATGCATCGGGTGCGGGCTGCGATGTTGCGCGGTGATGACGAGATCGCGGTGCGGTTCTTCGACGGTGCGGCCGCGGACGCGTTCGTGCTGGCGGTTCGGATGAATGTGCAACGGCGGGGCCTGCCGCTGTCGTTGGGTGACCGGCGGGGTGCCGCGACCCGGATCCTCGGCTCACATGGACAGTGGTCGGACCGGGCCATCGCGTCGGTCACCGGTTTGTCGCACAAGACGGTGGGAGCGATCCGAAGGCGGTCAACTGGGGAATTCGCCCAGTTGTCCGGTCGGGTCGGTCTCGACGGTCGGATCCGGCCGGTCGATGGTGACCAACGGCGCCGGGAGGTCGGCGAACTGTTGGTGCGGCTGCCGGATGCCTCGTTGCGCGAGATCGCCAGAGTGGCGGGAGTAGCACCGGCGACGGTGCGGGATGTGCGAGCTGGGTTGCGCCCCGGCGACGGTCCGGCGCCGCCGGTGCCGCACGGTGGTTCGGGCGCTGGGCTGCGCGGCCGCGGTCCACCCGACACGATCCTGCCTACTTTGATGGGAGATCCTTCTCTTCGGCTGAGCGCACCCGGCCACGTGCTGCTGCGCCTGCTGGTCGCTTCCACCGTCGTATCGCGCCGGCGGGCCTGGCTGATCGGCGGGATACCGCCGCACTGTGCAGCACATGTGGCCGCGGCCGCGCGCGGCTGTGCCCGGGTCTGGCTCGACCTCGCGGGTCAAATCGAAGCGCGGTACCCGCCGGAGGCGAACCACCCGACCGACGGAACAGCCGGCCAGAGCGGGCCTCACTGACCACGCTCGTGGGCCAGCACGACGAACATGGTGACGAGAAGTGAAATTCGCCGCGGTCCACCCGGCACGGAGGTCGGCCAAGAGGCGGTCGCGCTGATCGTCGGGGAGCAGACCCTCGACGTTGATGAGCCGGTCTATCAGGCTTTCGACGCCGCTCGTGTCCTTGGGCCCGTCCGACGGCCACGTCTGGTCCACCACCAGTCCCGCGGCGGTGAGTTGACCGCGGAGGCGCTGGCCGGATCGGGGCGGGGGAATCGACCGAGCCAGAACCGGCGCACGGCATCGACGGTGGCCGCCTCGCCGGGCCGGGTCATGGTTGACCAGTCGCTGACCATGACCCGGCCGCCCGGTCGCAGCATCCGGGCGATTTCCGCCGCCACCCGGTCGGGGTCGTCGAGATGCTGGAACACCAGCTCGCAGCACACCAGGTCCACTGTGGAATCGTCGAACGGCAAGGCGCGGACGTCACCATCGACGAAACGCGCTGTCGATCCCGCCCGGGCGGACCGCCGCGCCGAGCCGAGGAAGGGCAGGTCGTCCGCAGCACCGATGCGCTACGCGGAGGCAGCCGCAACGGTAAGAAGACTGACTTTCACCTGCAAAGGCCAGAAATAAATCACCTTCCTGCTCGGCTGAAAATGAATATTGCACCGTTGAGATACCCACCCTTCGCCAGTCGGATATTTGGGCGGAATTGCTGGCTCCCGGCCGGATCTGACGTTCGATGGCGTGAGCTATGGGTGCCCAGCCAGGCACGCCGCGTCGTGGGTCGGTGTCTTTCTAGAGGGCTTGAGGTTGATGGTCGGTACGACCCGGGCAGGTTTAGGCGGCCGTGTGCACGGCGGTGCACAGGCTGATGGTGGTGGCCGGGGTGGTGTCGTGAGCTCGGAGAATCTCCTTGTGCCATGGCCCGGCTGCGGCGGGTGTCGCGCTCGGCAAGATCGGGCAGCGGGACACCACTGAATTGGCTGTGGTGACGGACCAGTTGAGCGGGCCGGCGACAAGGTACAGGGCGCTCGTCTCGACGGCGATGGTCCCGCCTAACGCTGCCGCGGCCGATCGCCTTTCGAACTCGTTGGTTTCCTCGTAGTCGTTTCAGGAGCGTCCCGATTTGCCGAGCAGGTCGACAGCCTCATCGACGAGGTACGAGCCCGGAGCAAGCTCGCGCACGATGTGATCGCGGCAATGGATAAGGAGCAGTTGGCGGTGAGGGTGGTCGAACACGACGAGAGTTCAGTCATTCGTTCACCCAGGCTCGTGTGGCGATCGCCGTCCTTGCGCAGCGGAAGGAATTGGTGGAGATGGTTGGTCTGGTCGGGCTGCGGTTGTCGGCATCTGATCGGGTACTCATAAGTCACACCTCGGGATGCACTCTTCCGACCCCGTGTCGCAAGCGACTATATACAAAAGCTCGACTCCGTCCAGTACCGGTTGACGAGATCAGGACGCCGCCATAGGCTGGCCCGCATCGATTCCACAGTTCTGCCGTGTGAACTCGATCATCGGATACGATTTGTTGAGAGTGTCGGTGAACGGCCGTGCCTGATCAGGTTTGTGATCACAGCGTCGGTGTGGATGTGTCAACTGGGGAAATTCCCCAGTTGTACAATCAGGCCGGCGGCTATGGACGAATATTACCTCGCGTCGCGTCGGATTGCGCGGCGGATCCGGTTTCCTACCAGCCTGTCTGGCCGGGTCCGACGTGTCTGCGACGGATCCGGCGGGCTCTTGCTGAGCTGCCGGGCCTGGTGGATGACGGCCAAGTGCACCAACGTCTGGCTCGTCTGGGCGAGGTGGCGCAATTCCGGAGGACGATTCTGCATGTCGGTGCACGTCGATGTTGACCACCTCAACCCGACGCGACGGCCCGGAACGGACGCTGGATTCGATCGACATGGCCGTGACCGAGTTCGCCGCGGGCCGGGCGATCATCGTCGTCGACGACGAGGACCGGGAGAACGAGGGCGACCTCGTCATCGCCGCGTGCCATGTCACCCCCGCCACGGTCGGGTTCATGGTTCGCCACGGTAGTGGCGTGATCTGCGCTCCGATGGTGGCGGCTGACCTGGACCGGCTCCGGATTTCGCCGATGACCGTCATCAACGAGGATCCCAAGGCGACCGCCTACACAGTGTCGGTCGATGCCCATGACGGTTGTACCACGGGCATCTCGGCCGCGGACCGGGCGCGGACCCTGCGGGTCCTGGCCGGCGCCACCAGCACACGGGCCGACCTGCACCGCCCCGGTCACATCTTCCCGCTCCGCGCCGTGCCCGGCGGCGTGCTCAGCCGCCCCGGCCACACCGAGGCCGCGGTGGACATCGCGCGGCTCGCCGGTCTCCCGCCGGCCGGTGCGATCTGCGAATTGGTCAACGACGACGGCTCCATGATGCGATTGCCGGGATTGATCCGGTTCGCCCGGCGCCACCAGCTCGTGATCGTGTCGATCGCCGATCTGATCCTTCATCGCCTACGGCACGAGTCCCATCTGGCGCATACCGGCAACGTCCGCCTGCCCACCAGCCACGGGATTTTCGGCGGGATCTGCTATTGGTCCACGCTGGATGGTGACCGCACCGAAGTGCTTGTTCTGATGACGGGGGAGGTCGCGGGTGGCGCGGACGTCTTGGTGTACCCGCATCAGGAATGCGTGGCCGGCGATCTGTTCGCCGCCACGTCGTGTACTTGCCGCGAGGCCCTTGACGCCGCACTGTCCCGAATCGTCAGCACCGGTCGTGGAGTCGTGCTGTACGCGCGCCGGCCACCAGAACGTCCTCGCCCGGCGCGTTCCGTTTACCACCCGAGTCCGGCCTGTGCCACCAGGCCGGACGACCCGCCGACCGGCATCCGAATGTGCGGCTGGATCCATCACATCCTGGCAGACCTCGACATCCGTTCGGTCCGGCTCCTCGACACCGGCCCCACCGAATGTGAACTTCTCCGGAACTTCGGAACAGAGATCACCGCCACCGAATCCCTCGGCGCCAACACCGTCCATGTCGATCATGAGCCAACGTCCGTCTAGGCGGTGTCCTGTAATTCATCGGAGCCAGAGGATGATGGCGGCGATGGTGAGTTCGGCCTGGTAGTAGGCGGCGCGTTTGGCGTAGCGGGTGGCCAGGCTGCGGAATTGTTTGAGCCGGTTGAAGCAGCGTTCGACGACGTTGCGTTGCTTGTAGAGGTCGGCGTCGAAGGCGGGTGGTCGCCCGCCGTGGGAGCCTTGGGCGGTGCGGCGGGCGATCTGGTCGGTCCGTTCCGGACTGACGAACTGGATCCGGCGGGCGCGCATGGCCTGACGGGTGCTGGGGTGGGAGTAGGCCTTGTCGGCGATCACCGCGTCTGGCCGGCAGCGGGGTCGACCGGGTCCGTCA
>JBJMIG010000076.1:0-25955 GCA_045806965.1 Labedaea sp.
CAAATCGTGATATATCCGATCGAGTTGTCACCCGGCCGGGTTCATGTCACACGTTTGGGCGAACCGGCATCGGTTACGTAACGGCAGGACCTTGGCACCCGATGAAACGAGGTCTGGGCTAGTGGACGAGACGCGGAACGACCGTGCATCTGCACTGTTGGCGGGCAATCCGGTGATCGACGGGCACAACGACCTGCCCTGGGCGCTGCGCAGCCGGTTCGGTCCGGACGCCCGCGACGTGCTCGCCGGGATCGACCTCAGGCAACCGCAACCCGAGCTGCACACCGACCTCGCACGGCTGCGCCGGGGTGGGGTCGGCGGCCAGTTCTGGTCCGTCTACGTGCCGTGCGAGCTGACCGGGCACACCGCGGTGACAGCCGTGTTGGAGCAGATCGAGCTCGTGCACGCACTGGTCGCCGCCTATCCGGAGCACCTGCGGCTGGCCGGCACGGCGGACGAGGTGGAGGCGGCGATCGCGGCGGGCCGGGTGGCCTCGTTGCTCGGCGCCGAGGGCGGGCATTGTATTGCGGAGTCGCTCGGCGTGCTACGCACGCTGCACCGCTTGGGTGTGCGATACCTCACACTGACGCACAACAAGAACGTGCCGTGGGCCGACTCGGCCACCGACGAACCCGTGGCCGGCGGGTTGACCGGGTTCGGCCGCGCGGTGGTGGCCGAGATGAACCGGCTCGGCATGTTGGTCGACCTCTCCCACGTGGCGCCGAGCACCATGCGCGACGCGCTGGACGCCACCGCCGCTCCGGTGATCTTCAGCCATTCCTCGTGCCGGGCCGTGCACGACCATCCGCGCAACGTCCCGGACGACGTGCTCGAGCGGCTGGCCGGCAACGGCGGAGTGTGCATGGTGACGTTCGTGCCGAAGTTCGTCTCGCCCAACACCGAGGCGCGGGTCGCCGACGTGGTGGCGCATCTCGAGCACGCGAGGGAGGTGGCCGGCGTCGAGCACATCGGCATCGGCGGGGACTACGACGGCGTGGCCGCCGTGCCCGTCGGCCTCGAGGACGTCAGTACCTACCCGGTGCTGTTCGAGGCGCTGCTCGACCGCGCCTGGAGCCCGGCAGACCTGGCCAAGCTGGCTGGTCACAACGTGTTGCGGGTGCTGCGCGCGGCGGCCGACGTGGCCACCGGGTACCGGTCCTAACTGGCAAAAGGTAACGACTTCCGTCACGACCGGCCCGGCTAGCGTCGAGTGGCTGACACCTCACGCTCGGTGAGGTGGACTGGCGGGAGGAGTTCTCGTGTCAGTGAAACCCACTGGGACATTCCCCGGAAAATCCACGCGGGCCCGGGTGGTGCGCCTGGCTCTGGCACTCGGCCTCACCGGAGGCGTTGTCATCGGTCTGACCTCGGCAACCGCGAGCGCGGTCGACAACGTCCTGCGCGCCAGCCGGGCGGTGCCTCGCGCCTGTGCGGCAGCCCCGTTGCCGCCCGGCGCGCCGGGCGCCGACCGCAGGGAGGTCACGTCCACGGTGGACGGCCTGGTGCAGGCCCGGCTGCGGCCGGACGGCGGCCAGGAGGGCGACTGGGACCTCGCCGTGTTCGACAAGGCCACCGGCCGGGTGGTCGCGGCCTCGGCGGCGTTGCGCGGCCGGGAACTGGCGGAAAGCTTCGTGCGCAAGGGCCAGCAGCTCGTCGTGCAGGCCTGCCGCTACGCCGGTGCCGCCCGCACGGTGACCCTCGGCGTGGACTTCCTGGCGCTCACACCGGACGGCACGCCCTCCGGTGCCGCCTCGGCCGCGCCGGCCACCCAGCGGGCCGAGCTGGTCAAGGTGGAGACGCCGCGCCGGCAGGACAAGGACCGGCTGCAGGCACTCGGCCTCGACGTCACCGAGAAGGCCGACGCGACCAGCATCCAGGTGGTGCTGGCCGGCGACGCCGACCGGCAGACCCTGGCCGCGACCGGGCTGCGCTACACCGTCGTGGACGCCGACCTGTCCGCCACCTCGCGGGCCAACGCGGAGACCGACCGGCGCTACGCGGCCAGCACGGCCGCCTCGGCGCTGCCCTCCGGACGGACCAGCTACCGGCACCTGTACGACTACAACTACGAGCTCAAGGAGCTGGCCCGGCGCAACCCGAACCTGGTCCGGGCGTTCACTCTGCCCAATGCCTCGCTCGAGGGCCGCGACGTGGTCGGCGTCGAGATCGCCACGGACGTGGCCAACACGGCCGACGGCAAGGCGGTCAACCTGACCATGGGCGTGCACCACGCCCGGGAATGGCCGGCCGGCGAGCATGCCATCGAATGGGCCTACGAGCTGGTCAACGGCTATCAGCACGACGCGCAGATCCGTGGCCTGGTGGGCAAGACCCGCAACATCGTGGTGCCGATCGTCAACGTCGACGGGTTCTCCATCTCTCGGGAGGCCGAGCCGAAGGGCGACTTCAGCCGGTTCGACTACGAGATGAAGCGGAAGAACTGCCGGGCGGACGACTCGCCGCCGAACCTGCGCACCGGTGTCTGCATGGCCAACCCGGGCGGACGCAGCCGGGGCACCGACCTGAACCGCAACTACGCCGGCTTCTGGGGTGGCGGGGGCGCCTCCACCGCGTGGCAGAGCGACACGTTCCGGGGCGCGGCGCCGTTCATCGAGCCGGAGATCCAGAACATCCGCGCGCTGGTGGCCACCCGGCAGGTGACCAACCTGATCACCCTGCACACCTTCTCCAACCTGGTACTGCGGGTGCCGGGCCTGGCCGACCGGCCGCGCCCGCTCGACGAGCCGGCCTACCGGGCGCTCGGCGACAAGATGGCCTCCCGCAACGGTTACACCAGCGAGGCGGGCTGGCAGCTCTACGACACCACCGGCACCACCGAGGACTGGTCCTACTGGGCCACCGGCGGGTGGGCGTTCACCTTCGAGGTCGGGCCGGGGGCGTTCCATCCGGACTACGCGACCGGCGTGGTGGCCGAATACGCCGGACTGGCCCCGGCCGCCGGCGCCGGGCACGGCGGCAACCGGCAGGCGTTCCTGGACATGCTGGCCGACGCCGCGAACCCGGCCGCGCACGCCACGCTGATCGGCTCGGCACCGCGCGGCTACCAACTCCAGCTGCGCAAGACCTTCCAGACGCCGACCTCGCCGGTGATCCAACCGGACGGCACGGTGGGTCCGCCGATCTTCGTGCCCGAGACGCTGACCTCCGACCTTGCCGCCACCGGGGGCCGGTTCAGCTGGGCGATCAACCCGTCCACCCGGCCGTACATCGCCGGGCAGTACGGCCGGCCGGCCGGCGGGCCGCCGCAGGCCCCGATCACCGGCCTGGCCAACCCGGCCGGGGTGCCGCCGGTCAACACCGACTACCCGATGGACACCAGCGGGGACCGGATCCCGTTCCACGTGTCCGGCATGCCCGCGGTGGACAACGGCCGGATGGAGATCTCGGTCGCCTGGAACACCCCGGACACCGACTGGGATCTGTACATCCTCGACTCGTCCGGCAAGCAGGTGGCCTCCTCGGCCAGCGGCGGCACCACCGCGGAGCGGGCCGTGCTGCTTGACCCGCCGGCCGGCGACTACACCGCGGTGCTGGTCAACTTCGCCCAGGCGGACCCGGCGGCGGTGGACGACTGGCGCGACCTCAAGGTCAACTTCGGCTCGCCGGACCCGATCGTCTACGGACCGAAGGAGGCCTACACGCTGACCTGCTCGGACCGCCGCGGGCGGCTGGTCGGGCTGGCCGACGTGTTCGCCGACCGGGGCCAGACGGTCGACGTCGGCGAGGTGTGCACCCACTCCGCCCGCGAGGCCAAGGCGCGGGCACACCCGTAGCGACCGGCCTGTACAGCGCGCAAGGTGACATTGCCGCGCTTCTAGCTGTATCCGGCCAGCACCGTGGTGGCGAGCCGGCCGGCGGCGAGCCGGCCGGGCGAGGAGCGTCGAGCGGGGAGGTAGAGCGGAAGGTCACCCTTGCGCTGTATGGGATGTGGGAGGACAGGTCAGCCGCTGCGGCGCTGGCCGAACAGGGCGATGCCGACCGGAGGCAACCCGACCACGCTGGCCATGAGCTCGCAGAACGCGTCGCCGTGCGGGGTCAGCTCCGCGTCGAGCGGGGTCCAGGACGCGCGCAGTTCGAGATCGTCGGTCCGAGCCGGACCGGTGATGTCGCCGAACCGGGCCGAGGAGGTGTCGGTGACCGTGCCGCCGAGCGCGGTGTGTGCCGCACCGGAGGTGGCCAGCGCGTCGGTCAGCCAGGACCAGGCGACCTCGGGCAGCAGCGGATCGACGGCCAGCTCCGCGTCCAGCTCGGCTCGCACGTAGGCGACCAGGCGCAGCACCCCGTCCCAGGCCTCGACCGGCTCCGGGTCGTGCAGGAGCACCAGCCGGCCGGTGGCCAGCGTGTCCGCCGGCCCATCCACCTCGGCGGTGAACGCGCACGCCCACGGCGCCAGCCGCTGCGGCGCACGAACCTCCTCCAGCCGCAGTTCGGGCCGCGGCCGCACGGAGCGCAGCGCCGCGACCGCCTGCGTGAAGAGCTCGGGGGCTGCCGACGTTTCGGTCACGACTCGTAACAGTAAAACCACCCGAGTCGGCGAGCGAGTACGGCGCGCCGTGGCTCGCGATGATGTTGTGCCACGGTCGGTGCCCGGTCGGTCATGGCACGATGACGGCAAGATGACTCCCCTGACCAATTCCGACGCCGTGACCGCCCGGCGCGACCTGTCCACCGCCCCGCTGCTGGCCGCCGCCGCCGGACGGACCCCGGCCCGGCTGCCGGTCTGGTTCATGCGCCAGGCCGGCCGGTCGCTGCCGGAGTACCGCAAGCTGCGGGCCAACTCCTCGATGCTGCGCGCCTGTTTCGATTCGGACCTGGTCTGCGAGATCACCCTCCAGCCGGTGCGCCGGCACGGGGTGGACGCGGCGATCCTGTTCAGCGACATCGTGGTGCCGCTCTACGCGGCCGGGGTGGACCTGGACATCGTGCCGGGCACCGGCCCGGTGGTGGCCGACCCGGTGCGCACGCTCGCCGACGTGACCGCCCTGCCGGTCCTTGAGCCGGACGCGGTGGCGCCGGTGACCGAGGCGATCGGGCTGCTACTCGGCGAGCTCGGCGACACCCCGCTGATCGGCTTCGCCGGCGCACCGTTCACGCTGGCGTCCTACCTGATCGAGGGCGGGCCGAGCCGGCACCACGAGCGCACCAAGGCGCTGATGCACTCCGAGCCGCGCACCTGGCACGCGCTGCTGGACGCGCTGGCCGAGATCACCCTGACCTTCCTGCGGGTGCAGGTGGCCGCCGGAGTCGACGCGGTGCAGATGTTCGACTCCTGGGCCGGTGCGCTGTCCGAACGGGACTATCGCGAGCTGGTGTTGCCACACTCCGCGAAGGTGTTGTCCGGCCTGGCGGACGCCGGCGTGACCCGGATCCACTTCGGCGTCGGCACCGCGGAGCTGCTCGGCGCGATGCGGCAGGCCGGTGCGGACGTGGTCGGCGTGGACTGGCGGCTGCCGCTGGACGAGGCGGCCCGCCGGCTGGTCGCCGCCGTGCCCGGCGGCCCGGCCCCGGTGGTGCAGGGCAACCTCGACCCGGCCGTGCTGCTCGCCGACTTCGCGGTGGTGCAGCGGGAGGTGCGCCGGATCGTGGCCGAGGGACGCGCCGCGGGCGGGCACATCTTCAACCTCGGGCACGGCGTGCTGCCGGACACCGATCCGGAGGTGATCACCCGCGTGGTCGAGCTCGTACACAGCATCGAACCGTGAGCGTGCGAGCGTGAGTGAGCTTGCGAGCGAACCGTCGAAGACTGCCGCGAGCACGGTGGCGGTGGTCGGCGGCGGGGTGTCCGGTCTGGCCGCCGCGTACCGGCTGCGCCGGCTGCTCGGGCCGGGCGCCCGCATCACGGTGATCGAGCAGTCCGCGACCCTCGGCGGCAAGCTGCGCACGGTCGAGCTGGCCGGGGTGCGCTACGACCTGGGTGCCGAGGCGTTCCTGAACCGGCGCCCCGAGGCGGTCGCGCTGCTCACCGAGCTGGGGCTGGCCGGCGACCTGGTACACCCGAGTGGCGCCCGGTCCACCGTGCGGGCCGGCGGGGTGCTGCGGCGGATGCCGGGCCGCACCGTGATGGGCGTGCCGGCCGGCCCGGAGTCCGTGCGGGACCTGCTGTCGGACAACGGGTTGCGGGCGGTCGAAGCGGAGCCGGAGCTGCCCCCGGTCGAGTTGGCCGGTGCCGACGTCGGGTTGGGCGCGCTGCTGCGCGGCCGGTTCGGTGCGGAGTTGGTGGACCGGCTGGTTGATCCGCTGCTCGGCGGCGTCTATGCCGGCGGGGTGGACGGGCTCGGTCTGCGCGCGGTGCTGCCCGCACTGGCCGCGGCGCTGGACCGCGGGGCCGGCTCGGTGACCGCCGCGGCAGCCGCCGCGCTGCCGGCCGCGGAGTACACCGAGGCGGTGCCCCTGTTCGGCACCCTGCGCGGCGGCCTCGGTCTGCTGGTACGCGCCCTGGTCGATGCGTCCGACGTGGACGTTCGGCTCGGAAACCCGGTGCGGTCGTTGACCAGACGCGAGCACGGGTGGCGGCTGGCACTTGGCGCGGCGGCCGCCGGGCACGCCGGGCCGGACGCGGTGCTCGAGGTGGACGCGGTGCTGCTCGCGGTGCCGGCGCCGGCCGCCCGTCGGCTGCTCGACGACGTGCTGCCGGCCGCGGCGGCGGACTTCGCGGCGGTCGAGCTGGCCTCGATGGCCGTGGTCGGTCTGGCCCTGCCGCCGGGCACCCGGCTGCCGGACAGCTCCGGCGTGCTGATCGGCGTCGGGGAGCGGCACGCGGACGGCACCCCGTTCGCGGCCAAGGCGTTCACCTTCTCCGCGCGCAAGTGGGACCACCTCGGCGCGGCGGAGCCGGTCCTGGTGCGCGGCTCGGTCGGCCGGCACGGCGAGCCGGACGCGCTGCGCGCCACCGATGAGGAACTGGTCCGGCTGGTACGCGCCGACCTGGCCGAGCTGACCGGAATCGACGCCGTGCCGGTGGACACCGCGGTCACCCGATGGGGTGGCGGGCTGCCGCAGTACGGCGTCGGTCACCTGGACCTGGTCGACCGGATCGAGCGCGCGGTGGCCGGCGTGCCGGGGCTCGCCGTGGCCGGCGCGGTGCTGCACGGCGTGGGCGTTCCGGCCTGCATCGGCACCGCGGACCGGGCCGCCGCCAAGCTCGCCGCGGAGCTCAGTCGGACACCTCCGCCTGCGCCGTGACCCGCCGGATCCGGCCGCGCACGAGCAGTTCGCCCGCCACCGCGTTGCGCCGGCCGAACGCCTCGCCGGCCTCCGGGCCCATGTACCGGGTGCCCAGCCGGGTGGCCCAGACCAGCATCGCGTCCAGGTCCTCGGACAGGGTTGCCTCCGCCTCGATCAGCACGAAGGAGTAGGGCGGGGTCTGGTCGTCGACGCAGATCGCGAACCGCGGATCCCGGCGCAGCGCCTTGGCCTTGACCCCGACCTCGTTCGTGGTGAACACGACCTCGTCGCCGTCCGGGGTCTCGTCGATCAGGAACCAGACCGGCGTGACGTGCGGCGCGCCCCCGGCGCGGGTGATCCCGAGCTTCCCGGTCCGAGTCGTGTGGCGGACGAACTCGAGCCATTCCTCCCTGGACATGTTGTGCATGCGCTGTGCCTACCATGGGCGCATGGCGCGCACGAACTTCGCCGAGCTCAACGCCGGCATCCGGTACACGATGTGGTCGGTGTACCGGGTCGAGCCGGGCCGGCTGCCGGACGAGCGCGGCGCGGCCGCGACCGAGGCGAGCGAGTTCCTCGACTCGCTCGCGGACAAGGGCGTCGTCGTCAGGGGGGTGTACGACCTCGCCGGGCTGCGCGCCGACGCGGACTTCATGGTCTGGTGGCACGCCGAGGAGATCGAGCAGCTACAGGCCGCGTACACCGCGCTGCGGCGCACCGCGGTCGGCCGGGTCTCGACGCCGGTGTGGAGCCAGGTCGCGCTGCACCGCGAGGCGGAGTTCAACAAGAGCCACATCCCGGCGTTCCTGGCCGGTGAGGAGGCGCGCCGGTTCTGCTGCGTGTATCCGTTCGTGCGCTCCTACGAGTGGTACCTGCTGCCCGACGAGGAGCGGCGCCGAATGCTTGCCCAGCACGGGGTACAGGGGCGCGACTTCCCCGATGTGCGGGCCAACACGGTGGCCTCGTTCGCGCTCGGCGACTACGAGTGGATCCTCGCCTTCGAGGCCGATGAGCTGCACCGGATCGTGGACCTGATGCGGCACCTGCGGGCCAGCGACGCCCGCCGGCACGTCCGCGAGGAGGTGCCGTTCTACACCGGCACCCGGGTGGCGCCGGCCGAGTTGGTGGCCAACCTGCCGTAACGAGACGGGTCGCGCCTGGGGTCTCGGCGTTGTCGGGGGTGGGGTCTAGCCTGCCCGGTGCTCGAAGATCCTTGGAACATCACAGTCTTGTTTGCATTGGAGGCGGACCGTCATGGTCACTCGAGACACCGCGTGGGTTCCCGGCACCCCGTGCTGGGTGGACCTCAGCGTGGACAGCGTGGAGAAGGCAACGGCCTATTACGGCGCGCTGTTCGGTTGGCAGGTCGATATCGCCCCGGATCCCGAATTCGGCGGCCACGGGAACTTCACGAAGGACGGCCGGGACGTGGCCGGGGTCGGGCCGAACCAGCAGCCGGGCCAGCCGCCGGTCTGGACGACCTATCTGGCAAGTGACGACGTCGCGCGGACCGCGACCAAGATCAAGGGTGCCGGCGGCCAGATCCTGGCCGACGTGATGGAGGTGGGCCCGTTCGGCAAGATGATCATTGCGCTCGACCCGGCCGGAGCGGCGTTCGGGGTCTGGGAATCCGGCCAGCACACCGGCATGCGGCTGGCCAACGAGCCGGGTTCGGTCACCTGGAACGAGAACATGACCCAGGACTGGGAGGCCAACAAGAAGTTCTACGCCGATGTCTACGGCTACGAGTTCGGCGACATGGGCGACGAGTTCTCCTACGCCATCATCAACCTCAACGGCGCTCCGGTCGCCGGGATCGGCAAGGCCCCGACCGACGACGCGCACCCCGCCTGGACCACCTACTTCGCCGTGTCGGACACCGACGCGATCGTGGCGAAGGCCAAGGAACTCGGCGGCAAGGTGGTCAAGGAGGCGTTCGACTCCCCGCAGGGCCGGATCGCCGTCCTGGCCGACGACCAGGGCGCCGTGTTCGCCGTGATCAACGTCTGACAGCTGGGTCTGACAGCCGGGTCTGACCGCCGGGTCGGTGGCGGCCGCTGCCGTGGCGGCGGCCGCCCCGCTACCGGAGCAGGCCCCGGACGAACGCGGCCTGCCCGGCGTGCTGGAGGCCGTCGGAGATCACGCTGATCAGCCGAACCGCGAGGGTGACCGGCGGATCCCAGCTCCTGTCCACCACGCGGGGCAGGTCGGCGTCGACCAGCGTGCCGACGTAGTCGACGGTCTGCTGACAGACCGCGTCGTGGTAGGCGGTCAGCAACTCGCCCGTGGCCACCCGGACCTTGGCCACCTCGGCACTGGTGTGCCGGTAGCCGGTGGCGGTCGGGTCGAGCGGCAGGCCGAACCGCTCAACGAAGCCCTGCTCCAGCCACACCTGGGGGAGGCCGGCGACCTCGGCGATGTGGTCGTCCTGGATCCGGGTGAGATGCCAGACCAGCCAGGCGATCGAGTTGGCCTCCTCGCCGAGCCGGACGGCGAGTTGTTCGGCGGTGAGGCCGTCGACCACCCGGTGGACCGTGTCCCGAACCCGGTCGAAAGCTTCGGTCAGTAGTTCCGCACTCGTCACGGTCCCGACGCTACCGGCCGCCGGCGCGGGCGACGGTCCGGCTACGTCCGGGCCAGCCGCCAGATCAGCAGAAAGGGCAACCCGAGGAAGGCTTGCCTGGCCGCCTGCGGGAACTCGGCGTAGCTCGGCGTGGCCGTGACGGTGCTCTCGTCCGTCGGCGGCTCCAGGCAGTCCACAACCGACAGCCCGGCGGCCCGGAACGCGGTGAGGTAGTCGCTGACCTGATGAACGATGCTGTGCACGTACGGCACGCCGCGGGACAGGTCACGGCCGGGAAACGCGGCGATGGCACCGGTCGTGGTGGCCATCGGATGGATGTCGGAGAGCACCGCCTGACCGCCCGGACGCAGCACCCGCGCGAACTCGGCCATCACCGGGCCCAGTTCGGCCACGTGGGTCAGGGCGAGTGCACAGGTGACCAGGTCGACGCTGTCGTCCTGGACCGGAAGCGTTTCCAGTTGCCCCCGGCGGAAGTCCGCGCCGGGCACCTTCCGCCTGGCCAGCGCGAGCATGGCCGGGGTGGCGTCCACGCCGACCACCTGATGGCCGAGCTCAACCAGCCGGGCGGCGTGTCGCCCGGTGCCGCACGCCGCGTCCAGCGCCCGGCCCGGCGCCAGCCCGGCCAGGATGCCGTGCACGATCGGCTGCTCCCGGGCGATCGCCGGATTCGGCCCGTCGTAGCGGTCGGCCCAGCGGGTGTATCCCTCCGGCACGTCGTAGCCGGTCAGCGGGATCTCCGGCGAGTCGTCCAACTCGTCGAGGATGCGCCGGATCTCGGCCACCCTCGGCCGCGCCTGCGCCGGCTCGGTCAGGCAGGTGCGGATCATCGCCAAACCCTGCACCGCGAGCAGGTACTCACCCATCCGCATCGTGTCGCCCATGCCACCGTCCGCCCGTCCGCCCGAGCGGGTTGTCTACCACGCGGCAGCCGACTACGGGATCGCCAGGCCGGCGGCCCGCAGTGCCTCCTCGATCCGCAGCCGCTCCATGTCCCGTTCGAAGCCCTCGCCGAGCTCGTCGAGCCGATGCCGCACGTTCACCGCCGCGCAGGCCTGCGTCAACAGTGTGTCGTAGGCGTGCCGGGTGGCCCGCCAGCGCAGGATCGGCGCGCCGGGCGTCAGGTTCCGCAGTGCCAGGTGCACCCGGCGCAGGTCGGCG
The DNA here is from genome assembly GCA_045806965.1 of Labedaea sp. Classification (GTDB taxonomy): domain Bacteria; phylum Actinomycetota; class Actinomycetes; order Mycobacteriales; family Pseudonocardiaceae; genus DASYTH01. The sequence goes on from JBJMIG010000076.1 coordinate 10,928, forward strand.
GCGAGCTGCTCGATCGGTGGCCCGTGCGCGAACACCTCCGGCCCACGCAGGCGTCGAACAATTCCGGTGACCAGGCGGGGAACGGTGAGCGCCGCCCACAACACGGCCACCGGAAACACCACGACGATCCCGTACATCACCAGATCGGGGACGGACAGGTCGGCCGGCTCGGCCATGGCCGGAGTGTATGTCGCACCGATTCCTTCGCGCAGCCGAAAATGTGCCCGGATCGGCCGCCCGCGGTCGCGGCGCCGTCAGCCGGCTGGGCGGTAGCAGCAGCGGATGCCGGTGTGCACGCAGTCGCGCAGATGCTCGCCGATCACCGGGTCCGCGTCCCGAATGTGCGCCAGGGTGCGGCGAATCGCCTTGCCGACGGCGATCCGGGCCCGCTCACCCTCGTCCGGGAACTGACGCACCCGCCCGCCGATCCCGGCGGCGCCGGTCAGCTCGGCCACCAGCCAGTCCCGTTCGGTCCTGGCCCGCTCGGCCTCGCCCCGCCGCCCCGACGACTCCAGCCGGTCGATGTCGGCGTCCAGCCGGGTCAGCCGGCGGCGGTAGCCCGCGATGGCGGCGTCGTCGAGCAGCGGCTGCCCGGCCGTCTCGCCGGCGATCGCGCCCACCCCGGCGACCAGCGCCGTGGCGTGCACCTCGGCGTCCGGGTTGGCGAGCAGCACCGCGAGATGCAGCATGCCGACGCCGTGCCCGACCAGTGCGGTCCGGCCGGCCCAGTCGATCCGCCACTGCTGGCCCTGCCGGGCGCAGGCGATGGGCCGGCGCGCCGGCTCGGGCAGTCGGTCGTCCGGCAGGGCGATGCCGAGCGCGGCGGCCTGCTCGGCGGCGGCCGCCATGGCGGCGCGGGCCATGGCGGCGTCCTGCGGGCCGGCGCGGCGGGCGAGCGCCTCGGCGTAGCGCAGCCGAGAGGCCAGCACCGCGGGCCAGTGCGTCATGGCCAGGTTCGCCTTGATCGCCTCGCGCAGGTGGTTCACCGCCCGGTCCAGGTCACCGGTGGTCAGCGCGGCCACCCCGAGGATGTGGTGCGTCGAGCCGAAGCAGGCCACACCGAGGCTCGCCATCACCACGAGGTGGGCGTACGGGCGGAGCAGCCGGTAGGCCTTGGCCGCGGTTTCCGCGTCGTCCAGCAGGTTCGCGGCCTCGACGATGCCGCTCATGGTGACCAGCCAGGTGCTCGATCTGGGCAGCTCGGCCAGGTCGTGTCCGCACAGCCGGGCCAGCATTCCGGTGGCGGTGAGCCGGTCCCCGGCCTGCGCTGCGGCCACCGCGAGCGCGGCGAAGTAGGAGTTGTCGACCACGCTCAGGGTCGGCGAGTGCACCAGCTCGTCGAGCATCGGCAGCAACTCGGCCACCCGGCCCTGGAACCACCGGACCGCGAACAGATGTGCGCCGTGCCAACCGACCGCGTCGATGTCGCCGGCCGCCGCCCCGCGCTCGGCACACGCCATGGCCATGGCCTCGGCCTGGTCGAAACGGCCGGCCCGGACCGCGAGCATCACCTCGATGGCGCTGACCACGAAGCCGACCGCGAGGTGGTCCGCGTCGGCCAACATGCCGCGCAGCTCGCCGAGCCTGCGCTCGGCCTGCGGGTCGGCGTCGAGGAACAGGTCGACGGTCTGCCAGAGCAGGCCCATCAGCAGGTCGCTGCGGCGCGCGGTGCGAAAGCTCCCCTCGATCAGCTCGGCGGCGAGCGAGCGACGCCGGACGCCGTGGTCGGGACCGAGCAGGCAATGGTGCGCCAGGCTTAGTGCCTCGGCCGTGGCCATCGGGTCCTCGGCGGCCCTTGCCTCGTCCAGTGCGGCCAGGATGGCGGCATGCGTGCCGGCCCGGTAGTCGGTCTCGCCGGCCAGCCGGACCCGCAGTTGCAGCGCGACCGAGGTGTTCGGGTCGACCAGGGACAGCGCGTGCCGCAGCCGCGCCTGCATCTGGGTGGACGCCGCCACCGTGCGGTGCTCGTGCACCCAGAGGCCGCCGAGTCCCAGGGCGGCGACGGCGATCGCGACCGCGTCACCGGTCCGCTCGGCCTCCCGGAAGGCCGTCTCGAACTGGGCGCGGCTGGCCAGCAGGTCCCCGTCGGCGATGAGCGCGCGCGCCCCGTTCTCGAGCAGCGTCCCGATCTCGGCGGTCTCCACCGCGTGCGCCATTACGACATCACTTACACACTCCGGCACAATCCACCCCGCCCCTCACAGCCGGATTTCGGTCCGGTCCCTCGGGTATGGCCGCCGGCGCGTCGGCTCCCATCGCGCGCCAGCCGAACCGCACCGCTGCGGGTTCCGGCCCTGCCTTCGCGGTTGATCACGCCCGGTGGCGCTAAACGGTTCACCGCGTACCCGGATTGCTTTTCGCGGAGCTGGCTCGTTCTGTAAGCGTCGCTATTGGAATCACGAAACGCGGTCGGGTGGTGACCAGAAGCGAGCGCCGGCGCATGTGCGGTGCGCCGGCGCTCGTGCACGCTCCCCGGATGGCGTGCGGTCAGAACGACTCAACTCGAAGCTGGAAAGGTATTAACTTGTTCTCGTCGACGATGCGCGATACGTGACGGCGGTCACAGGTCTCGTGACCGAAGCGGTCCGCACGTGGCCCGCATCGTCATGACCGCCCTCAATGCACCCCGCTCGGAATCGTGATGATTGATCCGAGTGCCCCTCGACACTGTCGCCTCCTTGATCACGCGCCCGGTGCGGCGCCACCGCGAATCCAGCCGCCGCCGACACTCCCGCCGGCGTCAACCTTGAGGCGTTCCACCCGGCGTTCCATGACGTGGAACTCCGGCGGAACGACCGGTAGCGGGTAACCGAACGGTCACAGTCTGATATCTGGGAACGATCGTGTAGTAAACAGTGCTGGTTGCCCTATCCGCGAGGCTTAGACTCGGCCGCGCTAGTGCTGACCGGAATGGCGGAAGGGCGCTCGAGCACATGACCGGAGACCCCAACTGGGAACTGCCTCCGATCGATCTGACTGTCGCCCACCCAGCCCGCATGCACAACTACTGGCTCGGCGGCGGCCTAAACTTCGCGGTCGATCGCGACCTGGCCACCAAGATAACGCAGATTTTCCCGGGCATTGAGGACGTTGCCAGGATCAACCAGTCCTTCCTGCGTCGGGCCGTGCTGTACATGGCCGACGCCGGAATCCGCCAATTCCTTGACATCGGCTCCGGTCTGCCCAATGTCGGCATGGTGCACGAAATAGTCGAGCAGATCCGCAATTGTCGCGTGGTTTACGTGGACCCCGATCCGGTGGCGGTCGCCTATAGCGAGCGACTGCTCAAGGACCGGGGTTGGGCCGCGGCGCTCCAGGCCGACGTGCGTGACGTCAGCGGCGTCTTCAACGCCGAACCGGCGCGGCGGCTGCTTCACCCGGAGCAACCCATCGGATTGATCGCACCGATGCTGCACTTCCTCCCGGATCGCTTGCGACCGGCTGATGTCGTGGCCGGTTACCGGGACCGGCTGGCACCGGGCAGCTACCTGGTGATCGCCCACGCCACCGGGGACGGCGACCCGCCAGGGTTGGCCGAGGTGGTCGCGGCCTACCGGGGCAGCCGTTTCCCGGCGTACCTCCGGACGCACGAGCAGATCATCCGGCTGTGCCATGGATTTGATCTCGTGGAGCCGGGGCTGGTCCGCGTGAACGAATGGCGTCCGCAGGGCCCCGGCGACGCCTCGGCGAACCCGCAGGTCAACTCGCTGCTCTATGGAGCCGTCGGCCGCAAACCCTGACCTCGCACATCGCAATGCTCGCTGAACGATGGGCCGCGGCCGGCCGGTGATGTGGATCCCTTGGGGGCTGTGGGAACTTCACCGGAAGTAGTGACATCTGGTGATCAATTCAGCACACTGTCCTCCGGCAGATGATCACACAACGAGGGCACACGGAAGGTCGGCATGTTGTCGAAGTGGAAACCTCTTGCCTGCGTGGGAATCGCGGCCGGCTCCCTGCTGTTCGGCACGCTCTCCCCGGCCGGGGCCGAGGAACCGGACCACGTCATGGGGGCGAGCATCCGCGCGCACGACGGAACGGCGCCGGCCGGCCAGATGCCGGACGCGGTGCAAACCCCCGGGCTGGACGTGAGTCACTGGCAGGGCACCATCAACTGGGCGACGGTCAAGGCCAAGGGTGCGAAGTTCGCCTACATCAAGGCGACCGAGGGCCTCACCTATCGGGACCCGAACTTCAGCGGCAACTATCTCGACGCCTACAACCAGGGGATCGTCCGGGGCGCCTACCACTACGCCCGGCCGGACACCTCGGGCGGTGCGGCCCAGGCCGACTACTTCGCCGCGCACGGCGGCGGCTGGTCCCGCGACGGGCTGACCCTGCCCGGCGTGCTTGACATCGAGTGGGGCACCGCAAGCCAGGGCGGCGACTGCTACGGAGTGAGCCAGGCCGCGATGGTGTCGTGGATTCGGGCGTTCAGCAACGAGTACCACGCCAAGACCTCCCGCTGGCCGGTGATCTACACCGCGACCAGCTGGTGGACCGAGTGCACCGGCAACCGCGGGGACTTCTCCAGTACCAACCCGCTTTTCGTGGCCCGGTACGCGTCCGCGGTTGGCGCCCTGCCGTTCAACTGGGGCTTCCAAACCATCTGGCAGTACGCCGACTCGGGCACCTTCCCCGGTGACCAGGACCGGTTCAACGGGGACCTCAGCCGGGTTCAGGCGCTCGCGCTGGGCTGACCCCGCGTCATTGGCGGTCCGGCCGGCACGCCGGCCGGACCGTGCTCCAACCCGGACCAGCAGAGCTGGTCAAGAGTTGCCGAAGTCGTATGGTGGGCATCGTGCGAACCGACTCGCTGGACTGGGCTTCGAAGGGCATCGACCTGGATCGCCCCAACGTCGCCCGGGTGTATGACTACCTGCTCGGCGGCGGGTGCAACTTCCCGCGCGATCGCGAGTTGGGTGACCAGCTCATGGCCGCCGTCCCCGAGCTGGAGGTCGCCGCCCGGCACAACCGCGCGTTCCTGCGCCGGGCGGTCCGCTTCTGCGTCGCCAACGGCATCCGCCAGTTTCTGGACCTCGGCTCCGGCATTCCGACGGTCGGCAACGTGCACGAGGTCGCGCAGCGCGACGCCCCGGATGCGCGCGTGGTCTACGTCGACAAGGAACCGGTCGCGGTGGCGACCAGCGAACTCATGCTCGATGACAACGACAACGTCGACGTGGTGCTGGCCGACCTGCTTGAGCCGGAGTTCGTGCTCGGATCGCCGCAGGCGCGGCGGCTGCTCAACCTCGATGAGCCGGTGGCCGTGCTGATGCTGTGCGTGCTGCACTTCATCCCGGACTCGGCCGGCCCGCACGAGGCGATCGCGCAGTACCTGCGGAGCGTGGCGCCCGGCAGCTACCTCGTGCTCTCCCACGCCGCGACTGGCTCGCTGTCCTCGCCGAAAGCGGCGGAGAGCAAGCGGTTGTACGACAGCAGCAACTCGCCGGGCCTTGGCCGCACCCGCGAGCAGGTCGCCGAACTCATGGCCGGCACGGAGTTGGTCGAACCCGGCATCGTCTGGACGGGGCAGTGGCGGCCCGACGATGCCGTCGACCACAGCCCGGGCCTGTCGATCATTCATGCGGCGGTCGGCCGAAAGCCGACGCGCCATGCGGGGAACAGCGCAAGGTGACATTCCGCTGTAACTTCCGCGCTCGGCGCTGCTCGCTCGGGCGGCTTGCGGCCGGCTCGTCCGGCTGCGCAGCCCGTTCGGCCGGTAGAGCGCAAGGTCACCTTCATGCGGTTCTATACGCGCAAGGTGACATTCCGCTGTATCTCCGCGCTCGGCGTTCCTCGCTCGGGCGACGTGCGGCCGGCCGACTGCCACCACGGTGATGGCCGGGTACAGCTGAAGCGAAGGAAGGTGACCTTGCGCTGGATGAGCACCGGTCGGCCCGGCCGTCAGCGCGGGTGTTGACACCACGATTCCTGCCGGCGACTCTGTAGCGGGGTGGGAGAGCGCTCTCACGCAGATCCAATTCTGGATCATCGCGCCCGGGCCAACCATGGGAGTTCGATCAACATGGCAATTCGCCCCGCACTCGCCGCGTTCGGTGTTCTGCTCGCCGCGGCCTCGACTGTCGCCGCAGCGCCGGCCGCATCACCTGCCGCGCCGGCTCAACTGGAGTTGGCGGCCGGGCGTGACTCCTCGATCGCGCTCTCCTGGACCGCGAGCGCCGGTGCCACCGGTTACAAGATCTATCGGGGCACCACATCCGGCGGCGAGAGCAGCACGCCGATCGCGTCGGCCGTGGGCACCAGTTTCACCGACACGCACCTGAGCGCCACGCCCATCTACTTCTATCAGGTCACCGCGGTGAGCGCGGGAGTCGAGTCCGCGCGGTCAGCGGAGGAGGCCTCGAAGACTCCGCCGCCGGTCGGCACCGGCGGCAATGTGGCGGGCGTGCCGGTCGGCAACGGAAAAGTCTTTTACGGCAAGGATGCCCTGCTGTCGGGATTCGACTGGTTCCAGACGCTGACCGGCTGGTTTCCTCAGACTCTTGGCTCCTCGGGTGCGCTCTCCCCAGGAAAGACCGTCGTCGACATGGCCTATTCGACCGAGGGCGCCATGACGTTCAACAATGTTGTCGTGCCGACGAGCGGCCTGTACACGATTGATTTTCGATATGCGTTCGAGTCGGGTCTCTTTCCCGGCATCACCAACCGGCGCATGGGCCTGCGGGTCAACGGCACGGTCGTCACCCGCACCCAGCGGTTCCTGATCACCGGCGGTTTCGAGACCTACCAGCATTCCGCCCTTCAGGTGCGGCTGAACGCGGGTGTCAACTCCGTGGCCCAGTTCGCCGTCACTGATCACGGTTTGGCCCGGGTGGACCAAATGACGGTGACCCCGGCGAACGCGTCGGTGCCAAGTGGCCCGACCGGGCTCCGGGCGACACCCGGTGCTTCGTCGGTAACCCTCTCGTGGACCGGCAGCGCCAGCGGCAACCCGACCTCCTACAGCGTCTTCCGCGGCACCAAGTCCGACGGCGAAGCCGTCACTCCCATGGCGAGCACCGCGGGCACCGCGACCACCTTCACCGACACCACTGTCCACAGTGGAACTTCGTATTTCTACTACGTGATCGCGAGCAACGCCGTCGGCGCGTCGCCGAGCACGAACGAGGTCTCGACAACGGCCTGACGCCACGACGACAACCGGCCCGACAACCGGCCCGACGCCGGCCGGTCCGCGCCCGCAGGGCACGCAGAAGGTGGTCGGTGCGGCAGCCGATCGGGACGATCAGTCTTGGCGGGCCTTTCGTCGACAGCCTCAGGCCAGGTCGGGCGGCGTCGGCCGGGGTTCGCGTTCCTGATCGCCGAGTGCCTGAGGAGCCGATTCGATGCGAGGAACGACACTGGTGGCGACCGTGCTGCGCGGGCTCTCCACCGCCCAGGTGCGGCACGTGCGCGCGGTGCCTTTCGGCAGGGCAGACGGCGGCGTGGCCCGGGTCTACCGGGAGATCGAGCGGGACTTCGGGGTGCTCGCGCCACCGATCGCGCTGCACGCGCCCGCACCCGACGTGCTGGCCGCCAGTTGGCTGATGCTGCGGGAGACGCTGCTGGTGCCCGGGGCGGCGCCTCGGGCGCACAAGGAGGCGGTCTCCACCGCGGTCTCCGAGGGCAACAACTGTCCGTTCTGCGTCACGATGCACTCGTCCATGCTTGGCGACCTGGTCGGCTACCGGGACGGGGTGATTCCGGACCCGGCGGCGCGCGCGGCGGCCGACTGGGCCAGGGTGAACGCGACCAACCACACCGGAGCCGGACACCCGGTGCCGTTCCCGCTCGAGCAGGCCCCCGAACTGGTCGGCACGGCGGTGATCCTGCAGTACCTCAACCGGATGGTGAACATCTTCCTCGGCGAACTGCCGCTGCCGCCGCACGCACCGGCCGCCGCGCTCGGCGTGGTGCGCCGGGTGCTGGTCTGGCTGATCACGTCGGCCGAGGACCGTGGTCCGCGGCCGGGTGTCTCGCTCGACCTGCTGCCGGAGGCGCAACTGCCCGAGGATCTGCGCTGGGCAACGGGAAACACGGTGATCGCCGAGGCGTTCGCGCGGGGCAGCGCCGCGGTCGAGCAGGCCGGCGGCCGTTCGGTTCCGGCCGAGGTGCGCGAACTGGTGCTGGAGCACCTGTCGCGCTGGGACGGCCGGCCGATCGGCCCGAGCCGTGCCTGGGTCGAGGACGCGGCCGCCGCGCTGCCCGCCAACCGGCGTGCGGCCGCCCGCCTGGCCCTGCTCACCGCCCTCGCGTCCTACCAGATCGACCAGCCGGTGATCGACCGCTTCCGCGCGGACCAGCCGGACGACCGCGCACTGATCGACCTGACCTCCTGGGCGAGCCTCGCGGCGGCCCGCCGCGTTGGCGGCTGGATGAGGATCCGAACCGACGCCCCCGTCGCCGCACCCCAAGATCACCTCGGCTGAACCGCTAGTTGGTGAGGCAGGACCGGACGGCCGCGGTGAGGCGGTTGGCGCGCTCGTCCGACGGCCCGCCCATGCGGTTGTTGACGTAGGCGAAGCCGACTTTGAAGGTGTCGTCGGCGAAGGCGAGCTGACCGCCGGCACCGTCGTGGCCGAAGCTGCGGTCGCTGAGCATGGGGCGCCAGGGTGGGGAGTCGAGCATGAAGCCGGTTCCCCAGCGGGCGCCGCTGTCGTCCCGGCCGAAGAGCTCCTGCCCGGAAGACCGCACCACGATGGCGTCGCCGATCGAGGCCGGGGTCAGCAGGGCCGGGCCGTCGATGGCGGACACGCAACCCGCGTAGAGCCGCGCGAGCCCGCGTGCGGAGCTGACGCCGGCCGCGCCGGGTATCCCGGCGGCTTGGATGGCGGGGTTGTTGAACGTGACCTCGCCGTCGGCCACCGGGAAGCCGAACGCCCCGCCCATGGTGAACGCGCGATCGATGACCGGGTGTTCAGGCTGCGCCGGCTCACCGGAGTCCGGCGCGGGTTCCAGCCAGGCCACCGCATCGCGCTGCTCGGCCGGCAGGCCGATCCAGGTGCGCAGGCCCAGCGGCTCCCCGAGGGTGTTCCGGAAGAACACGCCGGGCAACTCGCCGGTGATGCGTCGGATCACCTCGCCCACCAGCCACCCGTAGGTCATCCCGTGATAGCAGTGCGCGGTTCCCGGCTCCCAGAGTGGCGCCTGGGCCTCGATCGCGGCGATGACCGGCTGCCAGGCCAGCACCTCGTCCAGCGTGAAGTCGCGGTCCAGCGCCACCAACCCGGCGCGGTGGCTGAGTAACCACCGCACCGGAATGTCCGCCTTGCCGTTCGCGGCGAACTCCGGCCAGTAGCGGCCGACCGGCGCGTCCAGGTCCAGTTCTCCCCGCTGCACGAGCAGATAGGCGCAGACCGCGAGAATTCCCTTGGTACAGGAGAAGACCACCGCCGCGGTGTCCTCGGTCCACGGCCGCCCGGTCCGGACGTCGGCCACACCGCCCCAGATGTCGACCATCGGACGCCCGTCGACGTAGAGCGTCACGCCGGCGCCGGCATCGCCACCGGAGTCCAGATTGTCGCGGAACACATCGACCACCCGGCCGAACCCGACCTCAGCCCCACCGTTGATCCCCACAACCCAACCCTAGCCAGCCGGCCCGCGGTGTGAGTCGTGGCGGTCAGTGGGCGGCTCCTGGCAACGCGACCGTGAGACCGGCGGCGCGTGCCGCCTCCGCGAGGAGCTTGTCGTAGGTGAGCACCACATCCACGCTCTCGCCAAGATCCAACGCGGTAGCGAGATGGATCGCGTCAAGGGTGCGCAGGCGGGCTGGTGGCACCGAGGTCGCGTCCGCGAGAACCGGAGGTGTGATCTCGACGATGTCGACGTCGTTGGCCAGGAACTGCTCCGCGGCCGGGACCACGGCCGGGCACACCAGGGTCAGGAGCCGGATCAGTTCCACCCCGAGCAGCGCGGAGGACAGGAGCCGCGGTTCTGGTTGTCTGGTCAGCCATTGCCGTAGGTCGGGGGTCTCCCGTTCGGCGATGAACAGCTTTGCCGCGGCGGAGGTGTCGAGGTAGATCCGAATCGGCATTCAGCGTGCGCCGCGCAGTTCGTCCAACCACTCCCCGGAGTCGCGGTCCGTGGGATTGGCCACGGGTTCAGGCAGGCGCCCCAGGTCGAACGGCCGGGTGGCGGGTCGAATGACGCCCGCGGCGACCAGTTGCTCATAGCGATCATCGACCGCTGGCACGATCCGGGCAATGGTCCTACCCCGGTCGGTGATCTCCACGGTCTCCCCGGCTCGCACCAACGCCAGCACGCGTGCGGTCCGCTGAGACAGCTCACGCATGCCCACCGTCGTGGGGCGATGCTCGCGTCCGGCTGTCGTAGCCATGTTTGCCATGTTACTACATGTACAGCGTTAGTCCTCGCGCCTGGTTCTCACGTCTCGCGGTCCTGGTCCGCGGGGACCAGCTTCAGGGAGACGGAGTTGATGCAGTAACGCTGGTCGGTCGGGGTCGGGTAGCCCTCGCCCTCGAAGACGTGGCCGAGGTGGCTGTGGCAGTTGGCGCACAACACCTCGACCCGAACCATGCCCATGGCGCGGTCCTCGCGGAGGATGACCCGGTCGCCGGCGAGCGGGGAGAAGAACGACGGCCAGCCGCAGTGCGAGTCGAACTTGGTGTCGCTGCGGAACAGTTCGACGCCGCAGGCCCGGCAGTCGTACACGCCGGTGGTCTTGGTGTCGGTGTACTCGCCGGTCCATGGGGCCTCGGTGCCGGCCTCGCGCAACACGCGGTACTCGGCGGGGGACAGCTGCTCGCGCCACTCCTGATCGGTCTTGACCACCTTCGGCGTGCTTCCGGCTTCCGGTTTCATGATTCCACCGTAGCGCCGTCGTCAGCCAAGCAGGACCGTGAACAGGTAGACGATCGCGTCCCAGGCGGCGACCGCGACGCCGAGCAGGATCAGCATGGCCAGGATGGTCGCCATCAGCCGGTAGTGGCCGCCGAGCCGGTTGGCGCCGTCGGCGAACTCGCCCATGTCGGACAGGTAGCCCTCGACGGTGTAGCCGGGATGGACCCGCTCGACCCGGTCCAGGTGCTCGGCGAAGGCCCGTGCCTCCGGGTCGTTCGGGTCGAGTCCGATCAGATCCTCGTCGAACCGGTCGGCCGGGGCGGGGCGGCGCGGGCGCTCGTCGAAGGGTTCCGACGTACCGGTTGCCGCCATGTCACCACGGTAACCGGTGGCCGGCTACTTACCACCCAGGCGGCGCTCCTCGAGCTCGGCCGAGGTGTCCGCGCGCAGGTGCACGAACGAGCCGAAACCCCACTCCTCCAGCCGGCCGAGCTGCGCGCCGAACTTGCCGCGCCGGCCGACCGGGGCGACCACCCGGCCGTCCGCGCGGAGCCGGCGGGCCACCGCGAGCGCCGCACCCGGCGGCACGTCCGCTTCGTAGAGCACCGCGACCGCGTCCCGCTCGCCGACGCCGCCGACCAGGTCGACGATCCGCTCGAACCCGATGGAGAAGCCGCAGGCCGGCACGTCGGTGCCGAGCGACCGGCCGATCAGTTCGTCGTAGCGCCCGCCGCCGGCCACCGAGCCGGCCGACGCCGGGTGGGTGATCTCAAAGATCTGCCCGGTGTAGTAGCCCATCCCGCGCACCAGGGTGGGATCGAACTCCCACTTGAGGTCGCGCTGCTCAGCCAGCTCGCCGAGCGCGCCCGCGGTCGCGCGCAGCTCGCTGAGTACGTCGTCGGCCAGGTCGGGCAGCACGCCGGCGAGCGTGTCGGCCAGCTTCCCCTCGCCGACCCCGTGCAGAGCGGTGATGGTCTCGGCGAGCTGCTCGATCTGCCCGCCGGTGAGCCCCCGGGTGGACAGCTCCGCACGCACCCCGTCCCAGCCGATCTTGTCCAGCTTGTCCAGCGTGATGAACAGCCCGCCCCAGGCCGGTTCCGGCAGGCCGGCGCGGGCGGCGAGGGCGGCGAGGAACCGGCGGTCGGACACCCGCACGGTCGTCCCGGACAGGCCCGCCGCCGCCAGCGCCTCCGTGGTGGCCTCGATCAGCTCGACCTCGGCCAGCACGCCCGGCTCGCCGATCATGTCGATGTCGCACTGGTAGAACTGCCGGTAGCGGCCCTTCTGCGGGCGCTCCGCGCGCCACACCGGTCCGATCTGGAAAGACCGGAGCGGCTCCGGCAGCGCGGCCCGGTTCTGCCCGTAGAACCGGGCCAGCGGCACGGTGAGGTCGTAGCGCAGTCCCAGATCGACCAGGTCGGACACCGCGGTTTCGGCCGGTACCCGCTCGTCCAGCCCGCGGCGCAGCACTCGGAAGATCAGCTTCTCGTTGTCGCCGCCCTGCCCGGTCTGCAACCGCTCGATGTTCTCCAGCGCGGGAGTCTCGATCCGCTGGTAGCCGAAGCGTTGGTAGACCTCGGTGATCCGCGCCTGTACCTGGTCGCGCACGGCGACAATGGCCGGCAGCAGATCACGCGTGCCCCGCGCGGGGCTCAGGTCCATTTTCACCCGACCACGGTACCGAGCCGCCCAGCCGGCTCGCGCGCGTGTTTAGTCCGTGTCGGGCTCGACCAGCAGCCGCGCGTAGTTCGCCATGGACCGCTGGTATCGGGGCAGGTGCGGGGCCAGCGCGGCGACCGCGACCGAGACCGCCTCGCGCTCCCGGCCGACATCGGTGAGGGCCAGGGCGAGCATGGCCGCGACCGCGTCGTCCAGGTTGTCCGAGCCGGCTGCCCGTTCGGCGGTGAGCAGCCGGACACTTTCCGGCGCTTGGCCGAGGTTGCGCAGCGAGCTGGCCAGCTGGATCACCGCGCGGCGCCGGCGCTCGCCGGTCAGCCCGGTCTCCAGCGCCCGCCGGTAGAGCGGTGCCGCACGGTCGGGGTGGCCGGTCGAGTCGAACGAGCAGGCCCGCTCGAAGTCGGCAATGGCATCGCGTTCCGGTAGCTCACCGGCCAGGTTGTCGATCAGGGCAAGAAAGTCGGCCTCGCTGTGCTCGTCGATGCTCGCCCACGCGTGCGCCACCCGGCGCTCCCAGTCCTCGTTCACCGGCCGGACGGTACACACGTCGAGGATCCGGGCGCAGCCCGACGAGGGGTAGAGAAGTGCTCACGTCCGGTTGATTTCCGCCAACCCGAGGGGAACCATCGGGTTGGCCGGACGAGAGAGGAGGGCCGGCATGGCGCAGCCTTACGTGGTGCGGTACGTGGGCGGCCCGCTCGACGGGCGGGTCGACCAGCTCGAAGCCGCCCGGGAGGAGCCGCTGGACACCGTCACCCACGTACACCTCAACGACGGCCCGAAGATCGTGCACCACTACGACCTGCAGTACGCCGTCGAGTACGGCTGTGAGTACCGGGTCCGCGGTCAGGAGTGAGGCCGCCGCGAGGTCAGCGCGGCCAGCACCGGACGGTGGTCGGACGCCGCCGAGTCGAGCACCGTGGCCGCCCGCACCCGTAGGTTCGCGGACACGGCCACGAAGTCGATGCGCTTCACCGGGGCGGCGGCCGGATAGGTGAGTCCGGGTCCGGTCCCGGCCCAGCCGTCGCCGAGCCGGTGCAGCAGCGGGGCCAGCTCCGGTGCGTCCGGGGTGGCGTTGAGATCACCGAGCAGTACCTGCCGGGCGCCGCGCCGGTCCTCGTCGAGGATGCGCACGGTGTCGGCCACCTGCCTGGCCCGCACCGCCGGGTCCGGACGGAAGTCCAGGTGCGTCACGTACACGTGCACCGGGCCGCCCCTGGCCAGCACGACGGCCTCGGCGAACCCGGGCGCGGGCGCCGGCACCGGATTGGGGTCCTGAGTGGACAGTCGGGTGATCTGGTGGTTCTCGGTGGCGAGCAACGGCAGCCGGCTGAGCACCGCGACGCCGTACTGCCTGCGCGGCGCGCCTTCGGTGTCCGGCGGCAGGTCGTAGATCGGCGCGAAGAACGCCCGCATGCCGAGCAGCGCGGCCAGGTCGGCGGCCTGGTCGCGGAACTCGCTGCGGGCCGCCCAGTGCACGTCGACCTCCTGGAGTCCGACCACGTCGGCGCCGCTGTCCCGGATGGTCGCGGCGGTGCGGGTCAGGTCGAGCCGGCCGTCCTCGCCGATGCCGGTGTGCATGTTGAAGGTCAGCACCCGGATGGAGTCCGGGACGGCGGCCGCCGCGCCAGGCACGCCAAGGACGGCCGCGAGCATCACCAGGGGTAGCAGCAGGACCAGGTATCGACGCATCACGACTCCCGTGTGTTTCCCACCATCTGTGCGCCACAACGGTGACATATTGACGGTCGTGGCGGAAGACCCGGTCAGCCGGCCTCACCGGTGATCAGCAGGCAGAGCGCGCAGCGCGGACCGTCCTGCCCGTCCGACCCCAGGTCGGGTGGCGCCGTGTGGGCGCAGGACGCGCGGTAGTGCCGGTGCAGCAGCGGAGCGTCCGCAACCACGGGGAACGCGTGCAGCACGCCGTCGTAACAGCTTCGCCACCACTGCAATCGCGCGCTCACGGCATCAACTCGCAAGCTCGGTGATGCCGTGCAGACACGGTGTTCTTGATTCGCTCGCAAGCTCGCTCATGGCGAACCCCTTGGTCTTGTCAGGGCACCACGGCAAACTACGCCTCATCGCGGTTGATCGACCCCCGGGCCTGGAGGAACACATGGCGCAGCTGGTATCGCTGTCCGACGAGGACCTGACGGTGCTGCGCGCTGAGCTCGCCGCCGGCCGCCCGCCGATGGTCTGGTTCACGTCGGCGGCGGTCGGGGTGCCGGCCGGCGGCTCGGCCAAGGTGGTCGCGTTCGCCGATACCGCCGAGGGCGACTTCGTCCAGGTGCGGCCGACCGGCTCGAAAGACGTGTTGTCCTTCTCACCGTCCGAGCTGACCAGGACCCGCCCGCCGCGCAAGAAGGCGTCGGCCCGGACCGGGCGACCGGCAGCGCCGGCCAAGCCCCGAGCCACCCCGGTGAAGCCGGCGGCCATCCCAGCCAAGCCGGCGCCCGCGCTGCCGCCCCCGGTGCCGCCGCAGCCGGCCGCGCCGCCGGCGGACCAGCCGCCCGAGGTACGACCGACGGCGGCCCGGCCGGTCGGC